>NZ_CP009279.1:615080-1230160 GCF_000758545.1 Paenibacillus sp. FSL H7-0737
TTCTCGCTTAAACGCTTATCGTCCTAATAAGGACGACAAAGGCGTTTATGCTTGAGATTGGACTTGGGAATGCCAAATTTGTACAATTGGGTATAAGTTAAATGTAAACTATCTCGATAAGGAGAATATAAGCTCATGAAGGAATTGCGTTATCCGAAGGTGTTTATGCTCTTGGCAGGTCTGTCTGTGGCGACATTGGCCGTATATCGTGTAGTGTCACTACAGACGGATTCGTTTTATGCATTTTTACTCTGGAATTTATTCCTGGCTTGGATTCCGTTCCTGTTCTCTATGGCTGCTTATGAACTGGATAAAAGGAAGATAGGTGGATTGCTGCTTGTTCCGCTAGGCGTCGCTTGGCTGCTGTTCTTTCCGAACGCGCCTTATCTCATGACGGATCTGGTGCATCTGACGATAAGAAAAAGCAGATATATCGTGGATGGCACCATTCAGAATCGGTATTGGTATGATCTGGTTACCCTCTTATTGTTCACTTGGAGCGGATGGTTGACTGGTTTCTTCTCTTTATACCAGTTCCAGACGGTTGTTTATCGCAAGAGCAGCCTGCTGTTCTCTTGGATATTCGTATTCGCAGCATGTGTACTTGGGGGGTATGGTGTCCTGCTTGGCCGAGTCTACAGGCTGAATAGCTGGGATGTACTGACGGACCGGCATCAGTTGTACCAACTGGTTATGGACAGCTTGAATCGACAGTCGGTATTTTTCAGCTTGTTCATTGCGTTTGTATTGCTGGTTATCTACGCTACGATGTACTGTTTGCTGAATGGTCTTGGAACCAGTGAAAGAGGAAGGGGCGCTAAGCGCATACGTGGTTAATCCATAAATTCCGGATCAAATTGGTATTGCTTCAGATCTACCACACCTTTTTCATTAAAAATAATCCCTTCCTCCTGTAAATAAAGCTTCTGGAGGGAGTTGGATTCATCTTCAGTCAAGGCGATCATTCCTTTGGCGTTGATAACCCGATGCCAGGGAAGCTTATATTTTCTACTCATGGAGTGAAGGATACGAACTACCTGCCTTGCGCCTCTTGGGCTTCCTGCCGCACGAGCAACGCCTCCGTAAGTCATTACTTTTCCTTCAGGTATAGATTGTATGATACGAATCACTTGTTCTGTAAATGGTGTCATAGGGAGCTCCTATCTCTTATTTTCATCAAATTATACCAGATGATCACTACAATCATAAACATTCAACATGCCGCTGCTAAAGCGGCTTTTTTATTTTAACAGAAGGATTTTACTTTCCTTTGTGAAGAAGTTGATCCCTTTTAAGTATAATTTTGGCGGATAGTATTTAGTGAGATGGGGGATAATTTCTAGGAAACTATTGTGACAGGAGTGACTACTGTGGAGAAACAGACAGCAGATGGTAACCGCAAAGATTCCCTAAAAAATACGACGTCTGGACAGACTCCGAGTACGTCACTAGATGAAATGATGAAGCTGTTTCGACAAATCTTCAAGGATGATGGAACACTAAGAATAAGGGTGATAAATAATATCCATAGTGACGGCATCCGCTGCGGATTAGTCTATGTAGACGGAATGGTAGACAGGGAAATGATCCAGTACGGGGTGATAAAGCCTCTAATGGATTTTGATTTTACAGCAATGGATAGCGGGAATACAGCTGAAATGATGGAGAAAATTCGGACGCTGGTTATTAACATTAGCGATGTGGTTTGCTCTACGAGTTTGGATGAGATGGTTAGCGCGGTCGTAGCTGGAAAAACATTGTTTCTGATGGATGGCTTTGCGGGTGCGCTTAACATTAGTGCGCAGGGGTGGGAAACGAAGGCTATCGCGGAGCCTGTGACGGAAAAAAGCGTAAAGGGTCCGCGAGAAGGTTTTACAGAGTCGCTGCTTGTAAACTTGACGCTCATTCGCCGAAGAGTGCAAAGTCCGGACTTAAAGATTATTTATGGTCAAGTCGGGACTCGCTCCAAAACACAAACTTGTATTTGTTATATCGAAGGTTTGGCCTCACCGGATGTTGTTAAAGAGCTGCAAAACCGAATTCAACAGGTGGACATAGATGTTGTATTGGATACGTCTATTCTTTCGGAGCTTATTCGAGATGAACCCTTTTCACCCTTTGAAATGACGGGAAGCACAGAACGTCCTGATTCTGTAGTAAGCAAAATTATGGAGGGTAGAGTTGCCTTATTAATGGAAGGCAGTCCTTATGCAATGACAGTGCCCTATTTGTTTGTGGAGAATTTTCAGGCCAGTGCTGATTATTATATTAACTATTACTTTGGTTCGTTTAACCGAATGATAAGGGTACTTGGAGCCTTTTTGTCTATTAGTATTCCTGCTTTGTACGTAGCGTTGGTTACCTATAGTCAGGAAATGCTGCCTACCATGTTGTTACTTAGTATTTCAACGTCGAGAGTAGCCGTTCCTTTTCCAACTGTGGTGGAGGTCTTGTTCATGCTAACGATATTTGAAATTCTGCGAGAGGCAGGAGAACGAATACCGACCTACATTGGTCAGGCGATTAGCATCGTAGGTGCGCTTGTACTGGGTCAGGCGGCTGTGGAAGCGAGAATCGTTAGCGCTCCTATGATTATTGTAGTGGGTTTAACAGGAATTATGGCTTTGCTTAACCCAAGACTGACGGGTCCTCTAATCGTAGTAAGGTCGCTTTTGCTGTTCGTAACCTTTTTTCTGGGATTATATGGGTATTTTTTGGGTGTGATCGGTTTAGTGATTCATTTGATGAGTTTACGTTCCTTTGGGGTTCAGTACATGCTTGGAGTAGGTTCTATTCATCCGCAGGACATTAAGGATACAGCTATAAGGGCGCCATGGTGGCATATGTATTTACGTCCGGCGATGATTGGAGCGCGTAACCGAAAGAGAAAAGCGACCAATAAAGTAAGGAATCGGTCATGAAAAAAATCAAAAAAGGGTTGCTAGCTTGTATATCGCTATTACTTCTGGTAAGTACCTTGGGTTGTTGGGATTACGCCGAAATTGAAGATAGGGCAGTTGTAGCAGGCGTGGGCATCGATAAGGATTCTGACGGGAAGCTACTAGCAACGGTCGAAATTGTGGATACGAAAGAGGGGATGAAATCTAGTCAAGCGGGTTATAAGATGGTTAGTCTTTCAGGAAAAACGATGTTTGATATTGTAAGAAGCATGATTTCAATCACGGGAAAGAAACTATTTTGGAGTCATTCCAAGGCGATCATCCTCAGTGAGGAGATAGCGAAGGAAGGGGTTGTAAAAGTGATTGATTGGTACAACAGAGATACAGAAACTCGATCGGATGTATACGTGTTTGTTTCTAAAGAGAAGACGGCTCAGGAAGTAATTAATTTAAATAGCTCAACAGAAACTATTATGTCTTATGGTCTTGCTCAGCAGATGGCAATTGAACAAAATGTTAGTACGGCCCCGGTTGTGGAGATTTGGGACTTCATTGAAAAGCTGGAGACGCCCGGGGATTGTGCTATAGCTCCTCTTATTTATATCCACGAAAAAAATGGTCAGAAAAATCCGCGTGTTAGTGGAACTGCTATATTCAAAATGGACAAAATGATTGGCAAACTGAGTGGCGAAGAGACCAAGTACATGTTGTTTATTAAAGATGAGATAAAGGGTGGGGTGTTAACCGTGAATAACGAAAAGGGAGCCCCCGACTTCACACTTGAGATTTTTTCCAATAAAACAAAAGTAAAGCCTGTTTGGGTAAACGGTAAGCTTCAATTACAGATAAATATGGTCACACATACCGGGCTTGATGAGGTAATGACTACTGAAGGATTCACTAGTCTGAATAGTAAGAATGTTATAGAGAAGCGTGCCGCTAAGGAATTACAGAAGCATATTCTCTCTGTAATTAAAAAGTTGCAGCAGGAATATCATTCCGATATTTTTGGATTCGGAGAGATTATCTTTGAGAATATGCCTAAGACCTGGACCGAGCTAGATAAAGATTGGGAGCGGGAATTCTCTGATCTAGATGTGGTTGTAAATTCAACAGTAATTATTGAGAGCAGTGCTCAAAACTCAAGATCTATCCAGATCCATCAAGAATAGGTGATAAAATTGGCTGTTATCGTTGTTTTGATCTACTTTTTTGTTGTATTGATGGATCCTTACGGATTGTTAAAGCAAGGGATGAAACGGGATTTTTATGTGTGTTGTACACTATGTCTGTTTTCTTTCTGTATTGCTTTTGCATTGGCCATGAAATGGCAGCTTCCTAGTCCTTCACCTTTAATTGTAAGCTGGATCAGCAAGTTATTTTAGTTACAAGTCCAAGAGGAGATTTAAGCATGAAAAAAGAGATCATACCCACAGGGCATTCTATAAGTATTGTTGTTCTATTTATTATTGGGACTTCACTATTCATGGGTCTGCCGGGGAAATCGGGCAACAGTAGCTGGATTGCTCTACTTTTTGCCATATCTTTAACGGTTCCCCTGCTGTTTATATACGCTAGATTTCATGTGCTTTTTCCGGGTAAGAATCTATTTGATATATTGATCATCGTATTTGGATCTATCTTTGGGAGAGTAGTTTCTTGTATGTATATATGGTACGCGCTGCATATGGGGGCCCTCGTTCTACGGAATTTTGGGGAATTTAGTAAAACGGTTGCCTTGACAGAGACGCCTATGATTGCACCCATGTTATGCGTAGGTCTGTTATGTATTTGGGTGGTTAAGGCAGGAATTGAGGTGATTGGGAGATGTGCTAAGCTATTTCTGCTGCTTCTTTTAGCTGAGGTTCTGTTTATTGAAATTTTAGCCATTCCCAAGCTCAAGTATCACTATTTGAAGCCTTTTCTTGCCAGTGGATGGTCACCAATATTTGCAGATACATTTGGGTCATTTACTTTTCCTTTTGCTGAAATTGTTCTTTTTATGGGAGTGTTCAGTCATTTACCGGCAAAAGACTCAGCCAAAAAGATTCTGCTAAGCGGATTGCTGATTTCTGGTGGGGTGATTTTGCTCGTTTCTCTGCGGAATTTGCTGATTCTCAATCCTGATATTGTTCAAAGTTTATACTTCCCCTCTTATGTAGCGGTTAGTCGGATTAATATAGGGGATTTTTTGACCCGAATGGAGGCATCATCAGCACTTGGATTTGTCATCACGATATTCATAAAGACTAGCTTATGTTTATATGTGGCTAGTGTTGGAGTCGCTAAATTATTCAAACTGAAGAGCTACCGATCCGTTGTGCTTCAGCTGGGATTGATTATGGTTTATTTCTCTCGATTTATCTTCAAGGATATTATGGAGATGCAGCATTTTGCCTATACTATTTATCCAATATATGCGCTTCCTTTTCAGGTGATTATTCCGTTGATATTGTGGATTTGTGCTGAAATTAAGGTTAGTAAAAGTAAAAATAAGCAGGTGGCATCACAGCAATAGACCTACTTTCGAACATTCCTGATCTCTAGTAAAGATTAGGAATTCTTTGATTTTAAAACTAAACATAAGTTAGCTATAATGATAGATATATATAGAATGGTTGTTTTAGAAAAGAGGGAAACAGGTATGAACATCAGCAACATCATTATGTCCTCTTATTGGGGTAGAGAGGTTAGACATAAATATATTACTCAAGGATCTAAGGCATTGGCTGTTATTTTTCCAGGTAAAAATTACTCGGCTGAACGCCCCCTGCTAGATTATGCGGCCAAAGCAGCTCGGGAACATAATTGCGATGTCCTGCTGCTTGAATATGGCTACCAGAGTGCTAGAGTAGGTTTTAAGCGTGATGAAATGATTATTCTCATTCAGGAATGTAAGGCGGCCATTGCATCTCTTCCTGAATACAAAAAGATTCTATTCATTAGCAAAAGCGTGGGTTCGGTCATAGCAGGGAGAATTGCAGAAGAGCTAGAAATACAGAAAAAGACGTCTCATCTATATATAACACCATTACCTGAGGCGATCCCTTTGATACAGCAGAGTCGTGGGACTGTAATTTATGGGGGAAGCGACCCTTTATTTAGCGAACAGCTTTCTGGTGAAATTAGTGGGCTTCATCATTTAAAAGTGTATAGAATCGATGATGCTAATCATAGCCTTGAGGTAGAGCAGGTCAACGAGTCACTAGCCATTCTGCTTGTTATTATTAATTTTTATCATGAATTTTTCCGTGATGCTTTAAATACATAACCTTTGGAGGATGCTGATTATGATTTTGGAAGCTGCGATGCTGCAAGTGAAGCCTGGTTTAACTACTGAATTTGAAAAAAGCTTCAAGGAGGCATCAAGCTTAATTTCTTCGATCGAAGGCTACATAGGGCATGAATTGCAACATTGCTTGGAGGATGATCATAAGTATCTACTGCTTGTGAAGTGGAGAACGCTTGAAGATCATACCATAGGATTCAGAGAATCCAGCCAGTATCAGGAATGGAAGGCGCTACTTCACCATTACTACGACCCATTTCCGGTTGTTGAGCATTTTACCCGCATTAATCTGGACTAAATGGAGGCTGCCGAATGAAGGCGAAGCTTGTTGGGAAAGGCAGAACAGCGGAGATCTGGCAGCATGATGATCAGAGGATTCTTAAATTGTACCTAGAGGATGTTTCAGAACAGAATATTAGCCGAGAATATAAGATCAGCCAGTTTGTGCACTCGCAGGGCGTCCGGACACCACAGCCATTTGAACTCATTTCTGAACAATCAAGACAAGGTATTGTATTTCAACAAATTAAAGGTCCCTCCCTGCTAAAGGTGATGGGTGAGAAGCCTTGGAAAGTTAGTAAGTATGCCAGAATGATGGCTAGGCTTCACTACGATTTGCATAAACTTGAAATTACTGAGGAGATTGGACAGCAGAAGGATATGTTGAAGTGGAATATCATGGGGGCTCCAATGCTTAGTGAAGATGAGAAGTCAGCCATCCTGCGCTATCTGGAGAAGTTACCACAAGGAACCTATTTATGTCATGGAGATTTCCATCCTGACAATGTACTTATGGATGATCAGCTCTGGGTAATCGACTGGATGACAGGTGTGGTGGGAGAACCAGCGGCCGATGCTGCGCGATCTGTAGTAATGTTCAGTATGGGAGCCATGCCCCCTGGAGCCTCTGCCTTATCGAGAATGATGATAGGTTTTATTAGAAAGAAATTAACCAAGGGATATATTCAAGAGTATCTCAGATTATCAGGACATACTTATGAGGACGTAGACCGCTGGATTTTGCCGATCGCTGCCGCGCGTTTGGTGGAGGGGCTTTCGCCTCCAGAGAAGGAGCTGCTGGTAAAAGAAGTTCGTAAACGTCTACAAACCTTAGCCGCAGAGGTAAGCTGATCATGGCACAAAAACGGAGGCGTATTCTATGACTACCTATATTGCGCTGCTGCGTGGAATTAACGTCGGCGGGAACAAAATTATTAAAATGTTGGACCTGAAGGCGATGTTTCAGACTCTTGGATTTGAAAATGTACGAACGTATATTCAGAGCGGAAATGTTGTATTTGAGAGTGATGAAGGTTCGGAGAGTCTGCTTACTGGAGTCATTGAACGCCAGATTCATGAGGTGTTTGGTTTCGAGGTCTCTGTTATGATTCGTACACTGGCTGAGATGGAGAACGTGATCGCTAACGATCCCTTTCAGCTCTCCGAGCCAGAGGAATTCAAAAGATGGTATGTTACTTTTTTACCAGTCGAGCCTTCAGCAGAAGCATTGGATAAACTGCGCACTTATGAGGATGGACCAGATAAAGTGCGTTTTGTCGGCAGAGAGATGTACGTGTTATATGAGGTCAGTGTGAGCCAGTCGCCGCTTTTCAAGGTTCCTTTTGACAGAATATTGGGTATGACGCTTACAGCACGTAATTGGAATACGGTGAATAAGCTCGTTACTATGGGCAGAATGGAATAGTCTATTTTAAAATATTTGCTTGGGTTGGGATTTGAACAGAAAGCCTCCACAGTTGTGGGGCTTTTTTTGCGTTCTGGTGGCCTTGTATATTCAGCAAACATTCAGCTTGGACTCATTGAGAGTTAAGGTAAGGGTGAAATAATACACCTACAGAAAGTTTGAACCGGGGGCACAGAACTGCCGGAATTATAGACGATCAAAGGATAGGAGTGGATGGAGATGAGTAGGTTCAAAAAAATAAGCTCGGATCTTATACTTTGGCTCATTTTATTACTTGCCGCTTTTTTGTATGGTTATGGAGTTTGGAACGACCACTATGTGAATACATACTACACCACCGCGGTGGGAAGTATGCTGCAGAACTTTCATAATTTCTTCTTCGCTTCATTGGATTCCGCGGGTTCAGTAACGGTGGATAAACCACCAGTTACCTTTTGGATTCAGACACTTAGCGCACTTATCTTCGGGCTGCATGGTTGGAGTGTGATTTTGCCACAGGCACTCGGCGGCGTGGGCTCCGTGTTACTTGTATACCTGCTGGTGAAGCCTACCTTTGGCAGAGCGGCAGCACGTATAGCAGCTCTAGTCATGGCGACTACTCCGGTAGCAGCGGCAGTCAGCCGGACGAACAATATTGATGCACTGCTTGTATTCACCCTTCTGCTCGCGGCATGGTTTTTATTTAAAGGGACGAAGAGCAACAAGATGGGTAGCCTTCTTACCGCATTTGCGTTAATCGGTGTTGGGTTTAACGAGAAGATGCTGCAGGCGTACATGGTTCTGCCGGCTTTTTATTTCTTTTATGTCTTAGCTGCCAAAGTGAACTGGAAGCGGAAGACGGGAGTATTGGCAGCCTCCACAGCAATATTGCTTGTAGTCTCCTTATCCTGGGCAGTGATCGTGGATTCGATTCCCGCCAGCAAACGGCCTTATATCGGCAGCAGTGGTACCAATTCAGTGCTGAATCTTGCTTTTGGGTACAATGGCGTTGCCCGATTAACGGGGGATCGTGGGGCAGGTGGTGGTGGCGGTGGAATGCCAGGAATGAATGGCGGTGAGATGCCAAACATGAACGGTGAAATGCCCGCGATGAATGGTGAGATGCCAAACATGAACGGCGAGATGCCAGCTATGAATGGGTCAGGCAGTAATAGTGGCACTGATGGTGGACGTGCAGCATTTTCGGGCCGGCAAGGCACAAATTCGACCTCAAATAGCCAGACTGGTGACGATGATGGAGGTGCACCAGGTCAGCCTCCTAGTGGAACAGACAGTCAAGGCCGGCAATTTGGTGGCGACGACGGCGGGCGAGGAAATCGCGGCGGCATGAATGGCGGTGGAAGCGGAGGCGGAATGTTCAATACAGGAACAGCAGGCCCACTGCGCCTGTTCCAATCAGAACTGTCAGGTCAAGCTAGCTGGATGCTGCCTTTTGTATTGCTAGGCATCATTGGATTATTCGCCAATCTGCGGAGAAAGAACTTTACTCAGGCTCATAAAGAAGCTCTCTTCTGGTTAGCGTGGCTGGTGCCCGTTATGGGGTTCTTCAGTATCGCAGGGTTCTTCCATCAATATTATCTGGTGATGATGGCTCCGCCAGTTGCAGCGTTAGTCGGTGCAGGATGGTCAAAGCTGTGGACGCTATATCGCGAGCACTCTGGTTGGCTGTCTTGGTTATTGCCAGCCGCAACGCTGGTTACAGCAGGTTTCCAGTGGTACATTGTTCATCCTTATAACGATACGATCGGCAGTGGCTGGTCCATTGGGATTTTAGTTGCAGGCATTGTGGTTTCGCTGGTACTGGTAGTTCTTAAAGGCAAGAAGAAATCCTTTATATATACGACAGGCATTGCAGCCGTATTAGTATTGTTAATTGGGCCGCTTTACTGGGCAGCTACCCCCATTACTTATGGCTTGAACAGTCAAACCCCTGAGGCGGGCCCGACTAGTAGTGAGGGTAGAGGGGGAATGGGAGGCAGTCCAAGCAATTTTGGACGTAATAGCGCCGCAAGTGCGAATGAGAGTCTGTTGTCCTATTTGGAGGAGAACAATACTGGGGAGCCCTATCTTTTCGCTACATTGGATTATGGCACAGCAGCTCCTTATATCGTTGACAAGGGTACATCGGTAGTTATTTTGAACGGATTTTCTAACTCAGACACCGTGTATACCCCAGATACCCTAAAGGCGTTTGTAGAGAGTGGAAAGGTGAAGTACTTCCTGATCAATAGCGGTGGTATGGGTGGTGGACGCGGGGGAAGCTCCGAGTTAACGACTTGGATCACAGAGAATGGTACAGAAGTTCCAGCAGCCGATTGGGCAGGAAGCGATGGAGGAAACAGCGGGACATTATACAAAGTTACTGTAAACTAGGCGAATGTTAATCCTATGAGGCGTGTTATGAGATAGATCAGGCACGCTTCATTATTCAAATTTAAGGAGGAGCTGCTCATGAGTACCAACGTGCGCTATTCCATTATTATACCGATGTTTAACGAAGAGGCGGTCATTCAAGAGACGTATCGACGTATCAAAAAAGTAATGGGTTTAACTAATGAAGTGTATGAGCTGATCTTTGTGAATGACGGCAGCACAGATAATTGCGCCCAGATGATTGAGGAATATAGCTACTGGGATGAAAGTGTGAAGCTGATCGACTTGTCTCGTAACTTTGGACATCAGATCGCTATTACTGCCGGAATGGATTACGCCCTAGGGGATGCAGTTGTCATTATTGATGCCGATTTGCAAGATCCGCCAGAACTGATTCTGGACATGATTGCGGAATGGAAGCAGGGGTATGAAGTTGTATATGCCAAAAGGATAAAGCGAAACGGAGAATCCTTATTCAAAAAGTGGACGGCCAGTCTCTTTTATAGAGTACTTCGTTATTCAACCGATATATCTATCCCTGTCGATACAGGAGATTTTCGCCTCATCGATCGTAAAGTCTGTGAGGAGCTCAAACGCCTGCCGGAGAAAAATCGGTTCGTACGCGGGCTAGTCAGCTGGGTCGGTTTTCGGCAAAAAGCCATTGAATATGAACGCGATGAACGTCTGGCTGGAGAAACTAAATATCCGCTGAAACGGATGATCAAGCTCTCTCTGGATGGAATTACTTCCTTCTCTTATAAGCCGCTGAAGCTGGCAGGATACCTTGGCGCACTGCTGTCGGCCTCCGGCTTTCTATATCTGATGTATGTGCTATATCTGGTGATTTTTACGGATTCAGTCGTTAAGGGCTGGGCATCGATGATCGGAATCACACTGACCTTTAATGGCTTTGTGCTCATTATGTTAGGGATTCTGGGTGAGTATGTCGGTCGGATTTATGATGAGACCAAGGGACGTCCGCTCTATATTGTTCAAGAGTTCTATGAAGGTAAGAAACAGCAGGATGTTCGTGAGCAGCAAGTTCTACATCGTCAATAAATGTAAGGGGAGGGATTCGTTGTGAAGATTAGAAAAGCGGTTATTCCCGCCGCGGGTTTAGGCACTCGTTTCCTGCCTGCAACTAAGGCTCAGCCCAAGGAAATGCTGCCCATTGTGGATAAGCCGGCGATTCAATATATCGTAGAAGAAGCTGTTCGATCCGGCATTGAAAGCATCATTATCGTGACGGGTCGCAACAAGAAGTCGATTGAAGATCATTTCGATAAATCAGTGGAACTGGAACAGACGCTTTTGGAAAAAGGAAAAGAGGAGCTGCTTCGTGAAGTCCAAGCGATTAGCGAACTGGCCAGCATTCATTACATTAGGCAAAAAGAGCCGCTAGGACTAGGTCACGCCATCCTTTGTGCGGAACAATTCGTTGGCGATGAGCCCTTCGCTGTTCTGCTCGGTGACGATATCATGGTCTCGGAGGACCCGGCGCTGCTGCAAATGATGCGATTGTATGAACAAAAGGAGAAGACCATCGTCGGTGTTCAGCCGGTACCACGGCAGGAGGTTCATAAATACGGAATTATTTCATCAAGCGGTTCTCTACAAGGCGTCCATGAAGTTAAAGGTTTGGTGGAGAAGCCCTCCCCGGATACGGCACCTTCAGAGCATGCGATTATGGGGCGTTACATTTTGGAGTCTTCGATATTTTCAGTGCTGGCTAACCTTGAACGGGGAGCAGGTGGTGAATATCAACTGACTGATGCATTGCATGAGGTATGCCGTAATGAAGGTCTGCTTGCGCTAGATTTGATCGGCAAACGTTATGACATTGGTGATAAATTCGGCTACATTCAGGCTACGCTGGAGGTCGGATTGATGCGGGAGGAGTTGCGTCCATTACTGGTTCCATATTTGCAAAAGCTGGCTGCTAGTCAGAAGGAAAGTGAAGAAGTGGGGGCGTTACCTTGGGGTACACGCTAGTGATTGAAGGAGACTGTTTCAAACGATCCTAACATCGTCTTCGGCGGCGGTGGGATGATGTTTGGGGCAGTTTTTTTGCGCGTGGGGCGTTTACAGGGCAGTTGGGGATGAACAAATAAGTGTACTTTATACAATTAAAAAGCGCATCAGACTGCTATGTATCGACCTAGTTGCACTTGATACACTTATTTCTTCATAATCCAATGGAAATACTCTTTCCATCTATTTTTAGTTGCATCAACTACACTTAAAAGAGTCATAGAGGGGATGAAGTATGAAATAGCTGCACCAAGTGCAGTTATTTTTTGCGATATAAAAAATCCGGAGGACAGATTCCTAAGAATCGTCTCCGGATCTATATTTTCAGTCATTTATTAAGCCTTTAGTACATCATGATCCACGTAACGCGCACCATTTAACTCGCTAATCACATTAATGGCTACCTTCGCGCCATCGCCTGCCGTAATAATGGCATGTACACTTACTCCGGCAACGGTACCTGCAGCCCAAATGCCTTCAATATTTGTTTTGCCTTCTGGATTAACAGCGACAACTGTTTTGATTCTTGGCTCTGTACCATCCTTAGTTTCCACCCCTGCTTTGGCGGCTAGATCAGTAAGGGCGCCTGTTGCAAGAATAACATGTTTGGCTTCATAAATGATTCCGTCTTCGGTCTCAATGACAAATCCATTGCCGCTGGAAGTGAGGTTAATAGCTTGTTCTGCTACTAGCTCAGCGCCGAATTTGACGGCTTGCTTATGTCCGGTTTCTACGAGATCAGGACCGCCTACTTCGGAAATTCCATAAAAGTTCTCAAACCATCCTCTACGGGTCATGCCTTTATCATTGTCGATCAGCAGCGTTTTTTTGCCCGCCTTGGCGGCGAACAGGGCTGCGCTTGCACCGGCAGGACCGGCTCCAATTACGGCGATTTCGTACATTTTTTTGACCTCCTCAAAGTTTTGTGAAGCAAAACTCGCATCGAAAGCATAGGCTTAAGTTTTGTGAAGCAAAACTGGCATCATAGACATAGGCTTAAGTCTATCATCTATTATAACGGTTGTTACTCTCTCTTGGCTAATCCTTCCTCGCAAGGAAGGGTAACCCTAAACGTTGTTCCCTCACCGAGAGTGCTGCTTACACTAATCTTGCCGTGATGTGCCTCCACGATAGACTTGGTAATAGAAAGGCCGATTCCAGATCCACCATATTTTCGTGTGCGAGAGGAATCGCTGCGGTAGAAGCGATCAAAGATATGTGGGATATGCTCTGGAGAAATCCCGCAGCCGTTGTCTTGCACCGTTAAAATGGCCTCATTTCCTCTAGCATGTAAAGAGAGATGAATGGTGCCAGATTCTGTATCCGTATGCTGAACTGCATTGTGGAACAGATTCAGAATTACCTGTTTGATTTTATTGGGTTCATATTTACCATGGATGCCATACGAGATATCAAAAGTAACTTTGCGCTGATCCGCTAACAAGAGCAGATGCGGCTTCATTTCGGAAATGACCTCACCGAGCAACAGATCCGTCATCCGCAGTTGAGGGGCGCCGTCCATCCGAGCGAGCAGCAGCAAATCCTCCACCAGCTTATTGATCCGTTTCGATTCGCCATGCATGCTTCGCAATGAATTGTATAACTGTTCTTTGTTGTCCGCAGCGCCACGCAGTAAGACCTCCAAAAAACCGTGGATTGAGGTCAGCGGCGTTCGCAGCTCGTGAGAAGCATCGGCAGCGAAGCGGCGCATCTGTTCCTTGGCTTCCCGTTCATTATGAAAGGATATTTCGAGACGCTCGAGCATACCATTGAATGAATGGGCCAGCTTGTCGATCTCAGTCTGGCCTTGGTTAATTGGAAATCGGATATCCAGATTACCGGCATCAATGATCTCGGCGGACTCTCCCATATTTGAAAGAGGGACCAGCGTCTTTCGAAGGGCAGGCAAGTATAGGAAGAAGCCAGCCAATAAAGCAATCACTGACAAACCTGCGTAGATCATCAATTGCTGTAAGATTACATCCGTAAGAGGTCCGGTATTCACGCTCATTTGGAGAAGCAATCGAGTATTTCCAGGTCTATAGAGATTCACGAATATAGCCAGATGTTCAGTGCCGTCATCGGCCTCTATGAGCTTGTAATTTCCTGTTGCTCTATCCGTGGTATGAATGAGCAGATTATTGTATTGCTCATTCGTTAATCTAGGCGCGGCTGAATCAGATAAAGTCATTTGCTGTAAGTCCCTGAAGGTGCCATCTGAGCTATAAATAGCGAGGGTTGTATGGGCATCCAGCAGGAGTGGACGCCTATTCTCACCGGTTCTTTGACCATTTGGGATTTTATTCTCGCCGTTTCTTTCCCCCGGCAAATTGCCGTTATACTCGGTGTTTCCCTCATTCGGAGTTGTGGTGTCCTCGTCATAGGAATTGAAAAAGTTGAAAAACATCTCACGGGGAACTGAACGTATTTGCGCTTCCATAGACTCTGCTCTATTGCTATATATGAAATCCCGCATGAGTATATATTGTAATACTCCGATTAGAAGAAGCAATCCTGATAGAATGAGCAGCGAAATGGCTAGCAGCTGTTTGCGTAGAGAACGTGGTGCGGGCAGCTTACGAAACCATGTAGAGAAGCGCGTACTCATAGATCTACCCGGTAGCCTGCTCCCCGCAGGGTACGGATAATACGGTGCTCCTTATCCCCGAGCTTCTCGCGAAGCGAACGGATATAGACCTCAACGATATTTTCCTCACCACCAAAGTCATAGCCCCACACTTTATCAAGAATCATGGGTTTACTTAGTACAAGGCCCTGATTAATAACGAGATACTGTAATAACTCGTATTCCGTGGGTGAGAGTTCAAGGACTTCTTCCTTGAAGCGAATTTCTTTTCTACGGCTATCAATTCGGAATGGACCGCAGCGTACCTCGCCGAGCAGACCTGGAAACTGATTGCGTAGCCGCGCTTGAATTCGGGCAAGCAATTCGTCGAAGCTGAAGGGCTTGACCATATAATCGTCAGCACCAATAGTGAGACCCTTGACTCGATCGTCCACTTCATCCTTTGCAGTTAGCATAATAACGGCTAGTTCCGTCTCTTCCGAGCGAAGGTAATGACATAACTCGAATCCATCCATGCCAGGCATCATGACATCTAGGATGGCTACATGTGGCTTGAACTCAGCAGCGACCGAGATGGCTGTGATTCCGTCGGGTGCGGTTCTGACTTCAAATCCTTCGTTAAGGAGACCCAACTCTAGAAATTGTAGTATATGAGGCTCATCATCTACGAGCAGTAGTCGAACGCCTTGAGCTGCTTTCATCATAGGTACCTCCAAATCAGTGTTAGATAGCTACATTATGACATATTCGGTTGAATGTTTGCTGAAGATGAGTCCCTTTGCTTTACGATTAAAGGAGCCTTTTCTTATTTCATGATGATTCAAAGCGGTTAATTTAGTTATAAGTAATATTAATGTGTTTAATAACAAACAAGGTTAAAAAATTCGGATTTCCGAAAATGTGATAAAGGGTTTTGACGGCGGATATAGAACACTTTACAATAAGGATAATCTCCTGATTTTGGTGAAAGTTACCCATTTTAGGAAAGATCATTCGACCGTGTTACATTTCCTTCCACGTTTTTCTCATCTTTGTCCATCTTCCTATCAAGGCTCATTTCTTTCAAGTGTATTTCTTGTTCATTCATTTCTTTTTGGAACTTCTGTTCATTCAACCTGTGCTTGCTGAACTTCATATTACCCATAAGTCAAGGGAGGCTTTTCCATGAAGAAAAAGGAAATGGTAGCCATGCTATTGGCTGGAGGCCAAGGCAAAAGATTGAAAGGTTTAACCAAATCGCTTGCCAAGCCCGCTGTTTATTTTGGAGGGACCTATCGGATCATCGACTTCCCTTTAAGTAACTGCTCCAATTCAGGTATTGATACAGTTGGTGTGCTGACTCAATATGAGCCACTCATACTGCATTCTTACATCGGAGTAGGCAGTGATTGGGATTTGAACCGTAAGAACGGTGGGGTATTCGTGTTGCCACCGCATGAACGTGAGAATGGAAGCAGCTGGTATCGGGGAACAGCCGATGCGATTTATCGGAATCTTAAGTTTGTGGATCAGTTTGATCCAGAGCATGTTCTTATTCTGTCCGGTGATCACATTTATAAAATGGATTATCACGCTATGCTTCAATACCACAAGGAAAGAAACGCTGATTGCACAATTTCTGTCATTGACGTTCCGCTGGAGGAAGCAAGCCGATTTGGAATTTTGAATACGGAGGACGATCTAAAAATTTACGAATTTGAGGAAAAGCCCGCTCAGCCAAAAAGCACATTAGCTTCTATGGGTGTGTATATCTTCAAATGGGAGGTTCTCCGCAAGCATTTACTAGAGGATGGGGAGAATGTAGGATCATCCCACGATTTCGGCAAGGATATCATTCCTTTGATGCTGGAGGACGGAAACTCCTTATTTGCGTACCCTTTTGAAGGATACTGGAGAGATGTAGGTACAGTAACTAGCTTATGGGAAGCAAATATGGATTTGCTGAGCGATACTCCGCCACTTAATCTAAATGATCCCAGCTGGCGCATTTTTACACGTAATCCGAATCAACCTGCCCAATATGTTGCCCCTGGGGCGAAAGTGTCAGGCTGCATTATTAATGAAGGCTGCATAGTGCACGGAGAAGTGAATCATTCGGTTCTCTTTTATGGGGTAGAAGTGGGTGAAGGAAGTGTAATTACGGACTCCGTGATTATGCCTAAGGTCAAGATTGGCAAGAACGTACGCATTCATAAAGCGATTATTAGTGAGAATACGGTAATCGACGATTATATGGAAATAGGCATCGAACGGGAGAACGAGAACGAAATTCTGCTGATCGACAATAAAAGCAAGAAGCGAAAATCAGCTGTGGCCAAAACCATATAATCAAGCTAAAACGCCTTCGGCGTCCTTCTAGGGACGGTAAGCGTTTATGCGAGATTTATAAGGATAAAGTATATCGTGAAACTTATACTTTCTTATAAATTATAAGAGGACGGTGGATTCCGATGAAGCAACTCATGGGTGTAATTAATCTGGATCATGAACTCGACAAACTAAATGAACTCACTTATTTCCGCTGTGGTGCAGCCGTACCTTTTGCCAGTCGTTATCGGTTGATTGATTTCGTGCTTTCTAATATGATGCGTGCAGACCTGGAGAGCGTTGGCCTGTTCGTCCGCCGTAAATACCGTTCTCTAATGGACCATTTGGGTGACGGGAAATCGTGGGATATGAACCGCAAGCATGGGGGATTATTCATTTTGCCTCCAGACTGGAACGATCCAACGGATACTTCTCTCGGGGACTTACAGCATTATCATAACAATCTGGATCTTTTTAAACGGGGATCTGCTAAATATATCGTGTTTTCCGGCAGCCAGCATATCAATACGATCGATCTTCAGGATTTGTACAGTTATCATCTGGAGAAGGGTGCCGACGTTACAGTAGTGTATAAAAAGATTGAAGAACTGCAGCCAGAACATGATCTATGCCAGCGTATTGAAGTAGACGAAGAGAATAAGGTGACTAATATCCATCATGAGAAAGACCATCCTAATTTATATCTGGATATCTTCATTATGGAGAAAAAACTGTTCTTGGAGCAGGTGGAGCATTGCATTGCGCATGGAGAGAGTTATTTTTTCCGAGATGTAGTTCAGAAGAACCGACACAAATTTAATATCGCCGCATACGAATATCATGGCTATCATGCCGTAATTAATTCATTAGAGAGTTATTATAAGAACAGTTTGGAACTGCTCCAGCAGGAGAATTACTTCAGTTTGTTCAAAGAAAGCCCGGTACAGACGAAGATTAAATACGAGGCTCCAACCCGGTACTTGGAAAGTGCTAATGTCAGTAATTCGTTGGTGGCTAATGGCTGCATTATAGCTGGAACGGTAGAGAATAGCGTGATCTTTCGGGGGGTTCAGGTACGTAAGGGAGCGAAGATCATCAACTCAGTAATTATGCAAAAGTGCGTCATCGAAGAAAATGCGGTCATTGAGAATGTAATCATGGATAAAGACGTACATTTGAGTAAGAATCGAATTCTTGTTGGAGATAGCAAACGTCCATTCGTCATCGCCAAGAGCAGCAAGATCTAACGACTGGATTAGATGAACAAAGCAGTATTAACCTATCTGATCTAATGGCACAGTCTGCTGCACTTCTAATAAAAGCATTTGTCAGGAGGACCTACTGTTGTTTAACGATAAAGAATCTTTCAAACAGGTATTCCGTGAGACCCTCATTGGTAAATTAGGTAAACCGCTTGAGGAAGCCTCGAATGCCGATGTTTATAAAATACTGGGCAACATGATTCGTGAGAACGCCGGGAAAAATTGGGCGGAAACGAACCAGAAATATAAGCTCGATAAAGATAAGCAGGTTTACTATTTTTCAATGGAGTTCTTGATCGGTAGGCTTCTGGGGAACAATCTATTGAATATGGGTGTACTGGAAGTAGTACGTGAAGGTTTAGCGGACCTTGGCTTTTGTTTGCAGGATATAGAGGAGGAGGAATCGGACGCTGGGTTAGGGAATGGAGGTCTCGGTCGTTTGGCCGCCTGCTTCCTGGACTCACTCGCTTCCCTGCAATATGCGGGACATGGCTGTGGTATACGGTATAAATATGGCCTGTTCGAGCAGAAGATCGTTGATGGGTATCAAGTGGAACTTCCTGATTACTGGCTGCAGAATGATAATGTATGGGAAGTGCGCCGCGAAGACAAGCAGGTTGAAGTTAGGTTCTGGGGGACTATTGAGACCCGCGAAGAGAACGGACGGCTCATATTTGATCATACGCAATATGAGGCTGTTCGAGCAGTGCCTTACGATGTCCCTATCATTGGTGCTGATCGCCGGCATGTGAATACACTGCGTAACTGGAGTGCAGAATCCATCACCCAGCCCTCTAGAACCTTTGGTTCTTTTGCCGGGACGGACTATCATAAGTTTCTGGAGTATAAGCGTTCTGTAGAATCCATTTCGGAGTTCCTTTACCCAGATGACTCTCAATACGAAGGTAAGCTGCTTCGCCTGAAGCAACAGTATTTCCTCTGTAGCGCGGGGCTGCAAAGTATTCTGCGTACCTATGCCAAGCTTGGGATTCCTATAGAATCGCTGCCAGACAAGGTTGCTCTTCATATTAATGATACACATCCAACGTTGGTGATTCCTGAATTGATGAGGATTCTGATGGATGTACATGGTTTAGGATGGGATGAGGCATGGAGTATCACCACGCGTATGGTCTCTTACACTAATCACACTATTCTGAGCGAGGCGCTTGAGAAATGGCCTATTCAAATGGTTAGGGAGCTACTGCCACGTATTTTTCTTATCATTGAAGAGATCAATGCGCGTTTCTGTGGTGAGCTTATGAGTCGTTATCCTGGTGATCAGGACCGAATTGCGCAGATGGCGATTATTCATGATGATCAAGTTCGGATGGCTCATCTGGCGATTGTAGCGAGCCATAGTGTCAATGGAGTAGCGGCGCTGCATACAGAAATATTAATGAAGCGTGAGATGCGACTTTTTAATGAAATGTATCCACACCGTTTCAATAATAAGACGAACGGAATTACCCATCGGCGATGGTTACTGCATGCCAATCCAGATCTGGCTAATTTAATCAATCAATCGATAGGGACCCGTTGGGTGAGCCATCCTCAAGAAATGATTGGCTTGATTAAATATTGTGAGGATGCTTCCTTCCAGGAACAAGTAGCCAGTATTAAGCGCCAGAATAAGCTTCGTCTTGCAGAGTACATCTACAATAAGCATTCAGTACATGTCGATCCTGACTCTATCTTTGATGTACAGGTGAAACGTCTACATGCCTACAAGCGCCAGTTGCTTAATATTTTGCATATTCTGCATTTGTACAATCAAATCAAAGATAATCCTTCGATGGATATGGTTCCACGCACGTTTATATTCGGAGCAAAGGCAGCGCCAAGTTATCATCTGGCGAAGCGGATTATCAAACTGATTAATACAGTTGCGGAGGTAGTCAATAAAGATCCGGATGTTAAAGGGAAGATTCGTATCTTTTTCCTTGAAAATTATTCGGTATCCCTAGCAGAAAAGATCATTCCTGCAGCGGACATCAGTGAGCAGATTTCTACAGCCAGCAAAGAAGCATCCGGTACCGGGAATATGAAGTTTATGATGAACGGTGCATTGACGGTAGGGACGATGGATGGCGCAAATGTAGAAATGCATGAAATGGTGGGAGACAACAATATGTTCCTGTTCGGACTTCGTGCTGAGCAGGTCATGGATTACTACCAGCATGGTGGTTATCATGCGCGTGATATTTACAACGGGGATAGTCGTGTGAAAGAAGTGCTGGATCAGTTAATCAAACCAGGACCTATATGTTGTCACGCTACGGAGTTTGAGAGCATTTTCCACTCTCTTCTGGATAATAACGATGAGTTTTTTGTCCTGAAGGATTTCGCTAGTTACGTTGAGACGCACGTCGAAATTGATCGGGCATATCGCAACCGGCAAGAATGGCTGAAGAAGTCCATTATTAATATTGGTCATTCCGGTAAATTCTCCAGCGATAACACAATTAGTCGCTATGCAGCTGAGATTTGGAACATTAGTCCAGTTCGACTGTAGGATCAACATAAAAAGGCTGTCTTATAAGTAGGTAACCCCTACAAATAAGACAGCCTTTTTTCTTATGGGATATAAAACGAAGAAATTTTTAGATAGCTTCCGATACTAAAGCTGCGAACCGCTCCAGAAACCGGCGTTCTTCATCATCAAAGCGATCCTTGAGCGGACTGTCGATATCAAGTACGCCAAGCAAGCGATCATCCTTTATTAAAGGAACAACAATCTCGCTGTTGGAGGCTGCATCACAGGCGATATGACCTGGGAATGCATGCACATCACCTACTACAAGTGTGCGCCGCTCGGCGGCTGCCGTTCCGCACACCCCGCGAGATAGCGGAATTCGAATGCATGCAGGGAGGCCTTGAAAAGGTCCAAGTACTAGCTCCTTGCCGTCAAATAAATAAAAACCGGCCCAATTCGTATCCGGTAGAGCGTGTTTAAGTAGTGCCGAAGCATTAGCCAGATTGGCTGTAGCACTTGGTTCGTCCTTTATCAATGCTTCGAGTTGGATTAGAACGGCTTCAAACTGCTCGCTGCGCGTTCCATCATATGGCATAGCTTGAAACATGAAGCATCACCTTCCTGTACTTTAAATTCAATATGAAACCATAACTGTAACTAACAACATAGTACAGCTATGAGGGGTACGTCAAGACACAACATTGTTTTGTAATATTTTGGGATTGGCTATGATCCCTCTGTAGCACTGAACCCTTGTGATGATGTTTCCAATGAACTGTCATAGGGTAATGCAAGAGTAAATACCGAAGGCTTTGTTGCCAGAAGGAGTGGAATATGCGCGCTGATGTACAGAACTTGTTCATAGGAATTCACATGCTTTATTGTGCTCATGATAAAGATGTGACGATCTCGGAGATGCTGCTCGGACTGGAAGACATGGGGTATCGTGTAGGAGAACGCGAAGTGAAACAGGAATTGGAAAAGCTGACGCTGGACAACTTTCTGACTGCACATAGTGAAGGGTACAGTGTTACTGGCACGGGTATTGAAGAGTTCAAGGATATTCGAGCCAAACTTCAGGTGCTGTGTAGTGAAGTTATTCAGGGAGCAGAATGAAATCATTTAAAGCAAAGTTCCATAAAAGTGTCTGTATCAAGGGAGAATTACCCTTCTGATGCAGGCGCTTTTTACGTGAGAGGATACAATTTGTTCTTTTCAAAGTTAAAGAAATTAGAACTTTTAGCTTAAGGATATACTCTTGAATGATGTATAATTGATAAGTTGAAGGGGGAGCGGAGAATTGTATCTATGCAATGGAGTGACACCTACACTGATCGGTAGAAGATTAAAATTATGTGCTATGACTACTGAACATGCTTCAGCGTTATTTCAGGTTTGGTCACATCCGGAAGTTTCTCTCTGGCTGGGTGCACCGGCATTATCCTCTATAGAAGAGACGAAGCAGCTTATCGACCTTCTATCACAGATGGCTCAGGAAGAGGAGAGCTTACGTTGGAGTATTATTGGACCTGGGGAGGAAGTCATAGGTAGCTGTGGATATAACCATTGGCAGCTTCAGGGAGCTTACCGTGGTGAAATAGGCTGTGATCTGTCGCCTGCCTTTTGGGGGCTTGGATATATGAAAGAAGCGCTTGGGCTTGTACTCGATTTTGGTTTCAATATTATGGGCTTGAATCGGATTGAAGCGCTCTGTCATCCTGATAATATCCGTGCGGAGAGGCTGGTTCATACGCTTGGATTTCAGAAGGAAGGCGTATTGCGTCAATACAGGCAGATCGCTTCCGGCTTTCAGGATACTGCTCTCCATGCTCTACTGCGCGAGGAGTGGCAATCCACTTAATACATAAAGAGAGGGTTTGGAACATTGAAGTCAACAGGGGATTTAGAACGTAAACTAATACTAACAGGGGTACTGCTGGCCACGTTTCTGGCGGCTATTGAGGGAACTGTAACAGGACCAGCCGGACCGGCGATTGTAGGCGACTTTCAGGGAATGCAGTGGCTGAGCTGGATATTTACTTCATATTTACTGGCAATGGCTATTACTACACCTATTTTCGGCAAAATCAGTGATCTGTTCGGACGCAAGCCTGTATTCATGTGGGGAGCGGCTGTTTTTTTACTAGGCTCATTATTATGCGGCATATCTCAAAGTATGGAACAGCTGATCCTGTTTCGCGCGATACAGGGGATCGGTGCGGGTGCACTTATTCCAATGACCTTTACCATTATCGGTGATATTTACAGCATTGAAGAAAGAGCAAAGACACAAGGGTTGCTAAGCTCTGTATGGGGGATTTCCTCTTTGGTAGGGCCACTGCTTGGTGGCTATGTGGTAGATTACTTAAGCTGGCGCTGGGTATTTGTATTCAATCTGCCATTTGGCGTGTTGGCAATGGTATTTATTGCGCGCTACCTGAAGGAAGAAAAGGTGCGTCGGAAGACACAGATCGATGTGCCAGGCGTCCTTCTGTTCGCGGCAGGTATGGGTGCTCTACTCTTTGGACTCTCCACGGGAGGGCAGAACCTGGCATGGACCTCTCCTTTACTACTCGCAACACTGGGTGCAGCGGTTATCCTGTTAATCCTATTTTTGCTTGTGGAGCGCCGTGCACCAGAGCCTATGCTTCCGCTGAACCTATTCTCAAATCGTAATATCGCAGTATCAACGGGTGCCAACCTGCTTGTAAGCACATTAATTATTGGACTTTCTACGTATATCCCTTTATGGGTTCAGGGCGTTTCTGGAAAAAGCGCTGCGATCTCAGGCTTGCTGCTTGCGCCAATGTCTGTAGGCTGGATGTTTGGGTCAATCGCAGGCGGACGAATGATTCTGCGAGCGGGTTCTCGCCGAACGGCAATGCTTGGATTGATGATGATTGCTGCCGGAGCTATTGGTCTGGTTTTCTTGACTGGAGAGTCTTCACAGGTAATCCTCTTATGCTTGATGCTGGTCTGTGGGGTAGGCTTCGGATACTCCTCTACGGTCTTCACGATTATCGCTCAGTCGTCGGTTGCGTATGATCAACGCGGTGCGTCCACAGCACTTAATGCATTTACAAGGTCCCTAGGTCAGACCATTGGGGTGGCTATTTTCGGTTCCTGGCTGAACTTGAATATTGATCAGCTGTTGCGAAAACAACCGGATTCAAACGTTACAGGTGATGATATTAATAAGCTGCTAGGCTCGCATACAGGCACTAATCTCTCCGGCGAAGTATCAAACAGTTTACGTGGTGCACTAGAAGGGGGACTTCATTCACTATTTATTGTGATGGCAGTTTTCGCAGTCTTGTCACTAGTTATATCTTGGGGGTTGCGCAAGGGTGTACCTTCGGTAGAGGATGCTACGTCGTCTTTGAAAAAGGCATAACTCATTTTCTAAATCACATAAAGAAGCCCGACCGGGTATTTACCGGTCGGGCTTCTTCGTGCAATAACAGCTTGTCTAACACATATGAAGTAAAAAGCAGCCTAACCTCTAGCTCTACTTACGGGGAAGAGGGGAAAGCTTCTCAGCTTGCAGACCCATCTTCTTGAGCAGAGTGATCATTTGTTCCTTCTCTTCATCATTCAGTCCGCTGAAAGCAAGATGAAGACGCTCTGAGTATTTCGGATACATCTCATTCATGAGACGTTCGCCTTCCGCGGTCAACTCTGCGAAAATCACACGACGATCACTTGGACAAGGCTTGCGTTGCAAATAGCCGCGTTCTTCGAGCTTGTCGATAACGTAAGTCACGTTGCCGCTCTGTAGCAGTAGTTTGGCACCAATTTGTTGAATGGGCTGTGGTCCCTTATAGTACAACACTTCCATGACGGCAAAGGCAGTAGGGTTAAAACCTTCAATTTTGCTGCCGGTAACAGCATGCTCATTAATACTCTTGAATGATTTGGCAAAT
Organism: Paenibacillus sp. FSL H7-0737; assembly: GCF_000758545.1. Taxonomy (NCBI): domain Bacteria; kingdom Bacillati; phylum Bacillota; class Bacilli; order Caryophanales; family Paenibacillaceae; genus Paenibacillus; species Paenibacillus sp. FSL H7-0737. The sequence continues at coordinate 639,934 of NZ_CP009279.1, forward strand.
ACCCGGTACAAATGTAGTGTTAATTGTGTATCACGTTCATAAGATTGTATCATGCTTCTCCACCCTCTATCGTTAATCATGTGAACTCGTCGCACGTCTGTAATCATATTAATTAGTGCACGGTTTACCTGTGCAACGAACTTTGAGATAACAATAGAATACGTGAAAGATCGAATGAAGAACATGTGATTTGTCACAATGAGCAACTTTTAATTATTAAAAATCAAACAATTTTTTGAAGACGCTGAAATTGAATGTTTTTTACTTCAGTCTCTGAAAGGATATCAATTTCATCCCCCGGTTCAGTGTTATTTACGCCTCCAGACGGATGAATGACAATCCCCAATATTTTACTATTATTTCATTGAGAAATAGTAACGGGGAGTGAAGGAAGGATGGAGGAACATCATATTGATGGTTTAAAAGAAAGTAAGCTAACCGCAAATAAACCATTCATGCTGCTTATTGCGGCACAGCTTGTATCGAATGTAGGAGACTGGTTGCATATACTAGCGCTACTGACAATGGTAGGGTTTAAATGGAATGCCACACCGTGGGAAATTACGGCTATATCTTTATGTATGGCAGTGCCTTTGCTCTTAGGAGGACCGTTTGCAGGTTACTTAAGTGATCGTTTTAACCGCAAGGTACTAATGATTGGTTCGGATATAGCCCGTGCAGCGGTTGTTATTTGCTTGGTATTTGCAGGCTCGCTGTGGCAGGTTTATGTGCTGCTGCTGGCTAAGGGATGTATGGATGTGCTGTTCTCTCCGGCCAAAAGCGGAAAGATTAAGGAACTTGTTCCTGCGGCTCAGATGGATAAAGCAATGGCGCTTAGCTCATCTATAGAGCAGATAACTAAAATTGTGGGTCCAGCGCTTGGTGGATTGCTAGTTGCAGCCTTCGGCATATCTGTTTGTTATATGATCGATTCTGCTACATTCGTTTTATCGGCGATTATTTTGCTTGGATTACCGCGTACAGCTGTGATAAAGAAGGAGGATACGGAAGCAAGCGGTGGGGATACGGAGGTGCGTAAATCCTTCCGCCAAGAAATGTCGGCAGGTCTGCATGTGATTGCAGGAATGCCTGTAGTGCTGTGTGGCATTGTTATGCTAGTACTGGTGCTGCTAATGCTACAGATCGGAGACTCTCAGATTGTAACGTTATTCCGGGAGATTCCAGGTGTGAACGGAGATCTGCTGGGGTGGTGTGTAGCAGCCAGTGGCTTTGGAACCTTGCTATCTGCGCTGCTTGTAAGCCGATTAGGCAGTGGTAAGCATCCGCTTATTTTTATGGGATTAGGGGCTGTAATCATGGGCGTTGTCTTCTCAAGTGCAGGGATCGTAACTGCTCATGGTCAAGCCGGAATCTGGATGAATATTGCTTTGTTTGGGTCCTTCATGTTTGCTGGTGTGGGTGCAGGACTAGCGTTTATCCCCTTCAATTCAATGCTCCAGCAGCGGACACCTGCGGAATACACGGGTCGTGTATTTGGAACCATAGGCAGCCTGACAAGCGCAGCTGTTATTCTAGGACCTGTAGCCGGTGGAGCCTTAGTGACAGCATCGGGGCCGGTATCTGCCTTTATTCTATCTGGTTTGCTTACAGGATTGCTAGGACTAGGGCTGTTAATGCTGCGTGGTAAAATCGAGCGCAGGGATGAAGCGGCGATCAAGAAGCAGGAAGGAATAGCTGCGACGAATAACATGGACCTTGTAGGACAGACCTCCCTTTGATGGGAGGTTTCTTTTATTCGCTATTGCGCAGGGCTTAAGTTATTATTGTGAAAAAAGCAGCTTGATTATTTTCAGGAAAAATATATAGTACGATTAGATAAGTTGCGATTGCCTCTGTTGATCATTTGAATATCATTCATATACGCAATAGGGAATGCAATTTATAATAGTATTTATTAGAAGTACTAGGAGATGGAGAGTATGGAAAAAGAAGAAACTACAGTGGATACCGAGAGCTATGACGACATTGTGCTCGATGTTGAGATCGATGAAGCTGGCTATGAAGCGGGAGATCCTTGCATATTCGATATTTCTTTTCAAGTGAAGCGAGGTCAACTGCTCGGACTGATCGGACCTAATGGTGCTGGGAAAAGTACAACCATTAAGACCCTGCTTGGTTTGTTGAAGAATACCAAGGCTAAAGTGTCTTTTAGTGGAGTTAATAAATCTTACGCTTATGTTCCGGAGCAACCTGTGTTTTATGAGGATTTGACATTGTGGGAGCACTTGGATTTAGCGGCCGCTGCCTATGGACTGAAGTACGAACAGTTCGAAGAAACTGCAGAAAGACTGTTGAAGCAGTTTGGTATGGGCCATGTGCGCAATGATCTTCCAGCTGGATTCTCTAAGGGCATGAAACAAAAAATGATGCTAATGCTTGGCTTCTTGGTACAACCGGATGTTTATATTGTGGACGAGCCATTTATTGGTTTAGACCCCCGCGCCACTAAAGATTTCCTGCGGTTGCTAGAAGCGGAGCGGAAGCGCGGAGCTGGTGTATTAATGTCTACGCATGTACTGGATACAGCAGAGAAGATATGCGATGATTTCGTATTGATCTCCGGGGGAAAGGTTGCCGCCTCAGGAACACTCGAAGATATACGTGATTATGCTGGACTGCCGGAGGCGTCGTTGTTTGATTGCTTCGACGAATTAACATGAGTAAGCAGGGACAGCGGGCGTTTGCTTTTTCTAACGCTAAACAACTATTCAGACGGCGGCTATTCTCTCATTGGCGTGAGCAATCCGCTATTATCCGTACGGCGGCTGATTGGACCGTTCTTTTATATATTCTTATTCCCGGGGGATTATTGGGAGGGCGTTTGTATTATGGGTTCTGGAATGAGGCGCTACCGGCTTGGAGTGTGAATTTGCCGTTTATGCTCATTCCTTCATTATTAGTGCTCTTGATCTGCAACGGGGGCTTGGTGCTATTATTGCAGGAAGGCGATCTATTATTTCTTAGACAACGGCAACGATGGATGAATACGATCCTATTTCGCGGGTTGCTCTACAGCCTGATTGTAACCTCGCTGAAGTTCTGTGTAGCTTTTGCACTGTTACTGCCTTTTCTGATTCGGGGATTTGAGATGACGTCATCGGAGGTATGGGCGCTGTTCGCGCTGACCTTGGCGTGCAGCTGGTGTGTGAAGCTACTGGGACATCTTGTAAAAGTACAGAAGCAAGGCTGGCGCCGCTGGTTATGGCTATTTCTGGCGATCTCCGTCCCGAACGCTATTTATTTCAGAGTAGCTAGCCTTTGGAATGATCGCCCGCTCATCATATTGCTGAGTGCGGTTGTATTCACAGTCGTTGCAATATTTGCTTTCCGGTGGCGCTTATTGATGCGTGGGACATTTATGAACGATGTGCGGGAGGACTACAAGCAGCGAATGAAGATAGCGGCCATACTGCTCCGCCATGTTCTGGATAAACCTCGCCCGACTCGCCATAAGCCATGGATTTTCCGGAAGTCGCAGCCTTTGCTTAAATCAAAGACTGCCGAGAGCCGTTTCTCTGCGGCAGCGATTAAGGCACTCATACGGAATCCGGCCCATTTGAAGCTTTACTTGGCTTTCACTGCCGTGTCCGCGGTAGCGATCCTTATCATTCCATCGGGATTTAAATGGCTAGGATTTGTAGTATTAACATCGCTTATGACTTTTTGGCTGTTTTCGTTCTGGTCTTTGTTTGTTGGGGATGATTACATTGGGATACTTCCATTTACGAAAGAACAAAAGGCTGAAGCGGGTATGCATGCGGTCCCTATTTTATTACTTCCCTTTACAATGATTACCTCCGCACTAATCTGTCTCTCTTTATATGGATGGTGGGGGATCATCTTGTTCGTACCGGTTGGATACATGGTTGGACTCTTTATTAGCAGAATATTTGGTACGTTCCGATTGGGCAAAGATTGATAGATAGATAAAAAAAACAGCGTGACTTGAGAAGCCTCTCAAGTCACGCTGTTTTTAGTTGCAACGCATTAACTAAGGCGAAGGTCAGCGGCATGTTTGCCTGCTGTATATCCAGTAGAGAACGCTGCTGTTATATTGTAGCCACCAGTGTAGCCATGGATATCGAGTACCTCTCCACAGAAGAATAACCCTTGCATAAGCTTAGATTCCATTCTTTTGGGATCGATCTCTTTCAGATTTACGCCGCCACCCGTAACAAAGGCTTCGGACAGGGAGCGGGTACCATGAACATTAACGGGCATCCTTTTCAAGATACCTGCTAGCGCATGCAATCCATTCTTGGATACATGATGACCCGTAATATCTCCATCCAGGTCAGCTTTAGCTAACAAGAGGGGAATGAGACGTTCTGGCAGCAGCCCCTTTAGTGAATTGCGGATCGCTTTCTTCGGCTCCTGGTCCAGCTTGTCCTGCAGCGATGATTCCACTTCTTGCAAGTTCAGATCAGGGAAGAGATCGATGGACATCTCAACCATGTCATTCCCTGATTTACGCTGGACCTGTCTCAGAAATTGGCTGCAGCGCAGCGCAATTGGCCCGGATAATCCAAAATGGGTGAAGATCATATCTCCGCGATGAAAAATGACCTTCTTTCCTTTTGGATTCCATACAGTAAGTGCCACATCGCGTAGCGACAATCCTTGCAGCTCACCGGATTTAATCCACTCTTCCCGTGAAATAATCGGTACCTCTGTCGGAAATAGCTCAGTAATGGTGTGGCCTGCGGCTTCAGCCCATGGGTACCCATCTCCAGTAGAGCCGGTCTGAGGAACGGACTTTCCTCCGGTGGCGATGATTACGGCAGCACTGGAAATCGTTTTGCCCGAGCCCAGCTGAACGCCCTTAACGGCCCCTTCTTCATATATTACATGTGAAACAGGACTATCCGTCATAATCTGCACACCTAGACCCCGTACTTTGTTAATTAAGGCGGAGACGACGCTGGAGGCCTTATCGGAGACGGGAAACATCCGTCCGTTGTCTTCTTCCTTTAATGCAATGCCTAAGCCTTCAAAAAAGGCAATGATATCTTGATTATTAAAATGGTCGAAGGCGCTATACAAAAACCGCCCGTTTCCCGGGATATGGGAGATTAACTCATCTCTCTCCTTGACGTTCGTTACATTGCAGCGTCCGCCACCAGATATCCCGAGCTTTCGTCCTAGCTTAGCTCCCTTATCGATCAGTAGTACGGATGCCCCGTGTTCTGCTGCGGCCACGCTTGCCATTAATCCCGAAGGGCCGCCACCTATGACGATCACATCGAAGTTGCTCATGAAATTTTACTCCTTTACATGTTAAGACACGGGTGTTACTTCGTGTTTTCCTAACGGAATCATACCATTCTGACTGTCATGTAACCAGTCTTGTCCGCTCACTTGGTTATAATCGTTGTCAGGAGAGTAATCCTGTGCTTTAATCTAGTCATGTAGGGCAATTTGTCCATTTTGGGGTGTGATTGTAATTATTGGCGCAATTAAGGATATATTATTGCAAATATCGGCAGCATGCTCCTTTCTTTTTCTGATTCAGTGGTGGGTGGACCGAGGGCTTGTGGCTCGAAAAAAAGGTAGTTTCCCGGATAATCAAACTTTTTTGGTTTTGGCGTGTGCGTTAAGTCTTATGCTATGCTCTCTTCTTTCGACGACTTTATTCGGTATTGCTTATTTGAATTTAGGAATGATTCCTGCTTATATCGGTATTTTATATGGAACTGTACGTTCAGGCATTCTGCTGTCCATCTTTTTGCTTGTCTGTAATATATTCATTGCAGAGCCAGCAGGAATAAGTAATATGATATTAAATTCAGGAATATTATTATATCCGTTGCTGTTTGGGCTGGCTAAGCCTTTTAAGAAAGGCACAGTGGTAGAGAAGATAGGTATGTTATGGATGGTTCTTTGTCCGAATATGTTGTTCATTGCACTTGTGCCTATTATAGGTGGAAAAAATATATATGAGGCTCATTCTGGTGAGTCACTTTTGATTACTTTGTATCTATTTTTCAGCATCGCACTAGGCGGTATTTTTGTTTATTTTGTTGAAATGGTCTGGAGTAGTTGGCGGGCTAAAATACATATGGAAAGTATAAGTGATAATTTCCAGTGGGAGTCTGAGAAGCTGCAGCAGATTACAAATGTAGTACCTCTGAGTATTATGTCCCTGGATGATCACGGAGTTGTGACCGACCTCAATGATTGTATGTTGGGAATGGCACGAATTCATTATCCCAATTTGAAAAGGGAAGATATTATTGGCAAGCCGGTTAGGGAATTTTTTAATGGTTCAGCGGATGTTGATGCATATATGAGGGTACGGGATAACATTCAGCATAAACGGCGTTCCCATGAGCGAATGATTCATGGAACGCGGATCTATCAAATTTATTCAGCACCACTAATGCATAAGAACTCAGGATTAACGAGTGGAGTGGTACTCATTGCACAGGATATTACGGATGAAGTGAAACTCCGCTCAGAGCTGGATCATGTGGAACGATTGAGCTTAGTAGGGCAGATGGCTGCCGGAATTACCCATGAGATTCGTAATCCTATGGCGGTAGTTCGCGGATTTTTACAGCTAATGAGAGAAAAGAGCTCGGATGATTTGGATTCTTATTATCAGATCGTATTGGAGGAGCTGGATCGGGCGAATAGCATTATTAATGATTTCCTATCGCTGGCGCAAAGCCGGATATCCGATAAGGAGAAAGTGCTATTACACCGAGTTATAGAAGAAGTCAGTCCGCTGCTGTGGGCGGATGCTAATCTTCGTGGTCAAAGTGTTGAGCTAAAGCTGAACGCATCCATCCATGAATTGGAGTTAAACGTTCGGGAAATCAAGCAGCTTATCCTTAATTTAGGCCGCAACGGCATGGAGGCTATGGGATCCAAGGGGATTCTGACACTGGAAACACATAGTACTCAGGAACAAGTGGAGCTAATTGTAAGGGATAGAGGAATCGGTATGTCGGACAGTCAACGAGAGAAGCTGTTTTCCCCTTTCTTCACAACAAAAAGGGAGGGAACGGGTCTAGGGTTATCCTTGTGTCTCAGTATTGTGGAACGGCATAACGGTAAAATAACTGTAGATTCTGTAGAAGGAGAGGGTACAGTATTTACCATCTCATTCCCTTTAGTAAAGGATGAATATAGTGAAGCCATGCTTGCGGATTAAATCAGGTTACTGTAGCATCTCTTGCTTTCACAGAGTATGAATGTATAATAAAGTTAGTAAGTACTGCTGTAATGTTATCTGACAAAACAGTAATCAGTGAAGGAGAGTGCAGAGAAATGTCCATGTCTTTTAATCAATATATGAGAGATTCGATTCAGCCTATGCGTGATGACCTTACAAGCATTGGGTTTCAGGAGCTTATGACTCCAGAAGAGGTGGAAGCCACTCTTCCTACCGCAAAAGGTACGGCGCTTGTAGTCGTGAATTCGGTCTGTGGTTGTGCCGCTGGACAATGCCGTCCTGGTGTAGCTCAGGCATTGCAAAATGAGATCGCTCCGGATCACTTGTTCACAGTGTTTGCAGGTCAAGAGAAAGAAGCTACTGCTAAAGCGCGTGAATATTTTGCTCCTTATCCGCCATCTTCCCCTTCCATCGCATTGATGAAGGATGGAGAGCTCGTTCATTTTATTGAACGCCATAGTGTTGAGAATCGTTCGGCTGCTGAAATTGCTGCTGAGTTGAAAGAAGTTTTTGATCGTTTTTGCAAGTAAAAAAGTTATTCCATATAATCTCGCATTAGTCGGTAATTCGGCTGTTGCGGGATTTTTCAAAATATAAGAGCGATAATGGGATAGAATATACTTAGAAGCATAGAGCTTCACTTGGTATGGATATTTTGATGGATATGGAACCATTTCTGATGGAACGGGGTGTGGTTTGTGAGTTTGCAGGAAGAAATTATTGCAGATCTTGGTGTGAAGCCAACGATTGATGTAGAAGCAGAGGTACGCAAACGGGTTGATTTCTTAAAGTCGTACGTGCTGAAGGCAGGTGCCAAAGGATTATTGATCGCCATTAGCGGCGGGGTGGACAGCGCGGTAGCTGCGGGTCTGTGTAAGCAGGCTACGGACGAGCTGTCGGCTCAAGAAGGCACAGAGTATATTACGCTTGGCGTATACCAGCCATATGGTGTTCAAGAGGATATCCAGCACAGCTATGATGTCGCAAAAGCTTTTAATCTGACCCATACCGTGGAGACAAACATTGAGGAAGCTGTAAATGAGATTGCGCTTGAAGTTGAGCATAGCCTGAAGTCCTTGGGCCAACATCGTCATATGACCCATCAAGGCAAGGGGAATGTTAAAGCGAGAACACGTATGGTTATGCAATATGCGCTCTCTTTTGAGAACAATCTGATTGTAGTAGGAACGGATCATGCTTCAGAAGCCATTACGGGTTTCTACACCAAGTGGGGGGATGGCGCTGTAGATATTACACCTCTATCCACACTTAACAAACGTCAGGTTCGTCAATTAGCTGCTCATATTGGTGTGCCTGCGGATATTGTTACTAAAGCACCTACGGCAGGCTTATGGCCGGGGCAGACGGATGAAACCGAGCTGGGCATTACTTATGATGATAATAGCGATTATTTGGAAGGCAAACAGGTTAACCCTGAGGTAGCGGAGAAACTCGAGAATTATTACCGGAGAACAGCGCATAAGCGCAATGTCATTCCTGGAATTTAGAATAGGTAGAAGTAGAAACCGCCACGGGTCTGCGTTGTAGCAGCTCTCGTGGCGGTTTTTTGTAAGATGGATAAGCTACAAGAATCTTAGTTAGCCAGCGTTTGATCGATAAAATTAGTGGTCGAAGCAATCGCAAGCTCCAATTGTGGGGTAGTGCCGGCAAAAGGATGCACAGTACCGAAGGTATGATTACCCTCAGGAATATGAACCCAGTTAATATCGGGTCGGAGCTCAGTGAGCTGCTCAGATCCTTGCCGGAGGTGCGCTCCATCCAGACTGCCTTGAATAAGAACAACTGGGAAGGACGCTGTCTTCATGCGTTCAAGGATATTATAACGTTCTTGTTGGTTCTCCATATCTTCTAAAATAACAGCATCCAGCGGCATTTGTTGGCCTGTGCGTGCATTAAGGACATGGGTTCGTCCTGTTTGCTTCATCTCCTGCTTTTGTTCTTCCGTCAACAAATCCAGCTTCGTAACCCCGTTCCAGGAGATGACCCCGCTAACTTCACTCGGATGATCAAGCGTGTAGACTAGACAAATGCCCCCTCCAAGACTATGTCCTAGAAGGAATAAGGGCAAGCTGCCGAATTTCGGGTGCTGGCTAAGGTAGGACAACAGTATTTCCATGTCCTTCAGCTCGCGACGAAAGGTGTTGCGGGCGAATTTTTCAAGCTCGGTAAAATGCAGCAGATCCTCTCCGATTCCAGCATGAGAGAAGTTGAAGGTGATCACTTCATGATCTTGGCTGAGAGTAGTGGCTATGTAAGGAAACATCCCCCAATCTTTGAAGCCCTTGTAGCCGTGTGCAATAACGATAAGGCTCTTAGGTGCTTCTTGGGCAGGAAAGTGTGAGCAGCGGAGAACAGCGTCTTCACCAGCGGGTATTTCGAAATTACGATGCTGCATAGGGTAATCCCCTCTCTCTATATATAAATGAAGTAAATCAGCTAGTCCATCACGAAAGCGGCTAGATAGACTTCCAAAGCATTTTCTTTTAAGATAGCAGAAAGAATCTTATAGGACTATAATTTAAAATTGAAATGAATGACCTGTATAATGATCATACCATTATTGAAGTAGTATAGGATACACGTCCATAAGGAGCGTGAAATTTTGATTTACGGAATCGGACATGATGTGTTAGAAATTGAGCGAATCTCAGAGGTAATACGCAGGGGACAGGGCAAGAAATTCAACCAGCGCATCCTAACGGAGCAAGAGTACCAGCTTGCTGAGCAACGAGGTGGAAGGTTGGCTGAGTTCGTAGCCGGGCGTTTTGCTGCCAAGGAAGCTGTTGTGAAGGCTTTAGGTTGTGGCATTGGTAATGTGGTTGGTTTTCAGGATATTGAGATATTACCTGGCCGCAAAGGTAAGCCGGAAGTAACCTTATCATGCGAAGCCTGGAGCAGACTAGATCTACCTGAAGGACAGAAGTATACCATTCATCTTACGATAACACATGGCCGTGATTTGGCTTCAGCTTTTGCGGTGGTGGAGGAGCTAGGTTCATGAATTGAACCGTGATTATAGAAGGGCAAGGAGAGTTACAATGAAACAACAAGAACGACAGGATTTGCAGGAACGAGAAGAAGGACGAGAGTTAAAAAAAGGACAAGATCTGCAAGATCAAGATGAACGACCAAAACAGCTGGATTTTAAAGAAGGACAAGATAAACAAGATCAGGAGCTGCGGGAGGTCAAGCAATATTTCAGTTATCATTTGCTGGAGTGGTATCAAGGGCAGAAACGGGATTTGCCATGGCGCAGGCATCGCAATCCTTATTATATTTGGATTTCTGAAATCATGCTGCAGCAGACAAGGGTAGATACGGTAATCCCTTATTTTAATCGTTTTATTGAACGCTTTCCGACGGTGGAGTCACTCGCTGACGCCCCTGAAGAAGACGTGCTTAAGTGTTGGGAAGGCTTAGGATATTATTCCCGCGCACGTAATATACAGCATGCAGCCAAGCAGGTAAAGGAGCTTTATGGTGGACAGGTGCCGAATGACCGTGATGCGGTGTTCAGCTTAAAGGGAGTGGGCCCTTACACAGCAGGGGCTATTCTCAGCATCGCGTTTAATCGGCCAGAGCCAGCGGTAGATGGTAATGTAATGCGGGTGTTGTCCCGATACTTCCTCATCGAGGATGATATCGCTAAGGGACCCACCCGCGTGAAAATGGAGCGCCTGGCGGCTGAGCTGATCCCGGAGGGGGAAGCTGCCTCATTTAATCAGGCGCTTATGGAGCTCGGGGCGCTCGTATGCACCCCGAAATCACCGAGCTGCTTAACCTGCCCGGTGATGGAGCATTGCGCTGCGCGCCTGGCGGGCTGCGAGACTTCGCTGCCCGTCAAGACCAAGGCCAAGCCGCCGCGCCCAGAGGAGCGGCTGGCGGCCTTAATCGAGGGCCGCGGTACCCACGCGGGCCAAGTGCTCATCCGGCAGCGGCCACAAAGCGGGCTGTTAGCCCGCATGTGGGAGCTGCCGCACTGGCAGGCGCCGCCAGCGGAAGGCGGCGCTAAGAACGCGCGGCTGCCGGAGGCCGCGGCGCTGGACCGGCTGCGCCGGTCACTGCGGCAGGCCGGGATCTCCGCCCGGCCTGAGGAGCACTGGATGGCTGCTGAGCATATTTTCAGCCATATTGTGTGGACCCTGCAGGTGTATCGCTGCAGGGAGGAGGATGCCCTTCCGCTGCCAATAGCGGCAGAAGGACGGGCAGCCTACACCGCGGATGCAGGCCTGTTCCCAGAGATGGACAGCAGCGTGCCCGTCGAGAAATTTGAGGACGGTAATGCTAGTCCAGAGGATGGCGGAGCCGTGCGCTGGATCAGTCGTGAGGACATGGCTAATTATGCGTTCCCTAATGTCTTCTTGAAGCTGCTGAACCTTTATTTCGATGAGCAGGAAGAGCTGGCGAAGTCGGGGAAGTAGCAGATTATCCGATGTAGCAGAAGAATGAGTTGTAAGAGAAGCAACTGATACATGAGAAGTGCCTGAAGTAAGTAAAGTACACTGAAGTCGATGAGTAAGAAACGCATCCAAAGTCTCTGGAGTAGGAAATATGTTAAATGCGTCGATTGCTAAGTGAGTTGATTGTCTTGATGCAGTTTGATGTGTTAAATGTGTTGAATATATAAGTTGTGTGTGAAGAGAGAGTGGCGTACGCATCTAAACATGATCACTTACCTCATCCCCGTGGTCAGTTTAAAGGGAATTCCTCCCTATAAACTGGCTGTGGGGATCTGTTTCTGATCTCTTTAGGGAAAAACTCCCTTTAATTTGGGTGAATATCTGAATTATGCTCCAATATGGATGATTTAGAGGGAGGATTTCCCTAATTACTCGTATTTAAGTGTTTATGAGCACAATTAGAGGAAGTTATTCCCTAATTAGAAGCAGAATGCCTCATTTAGGCGTCTTTCCAACAGCGGTACGATAAAGGGTAGTCTCGTTCCACACTCATTGATCTGCATTCAAGCGGGGTAAAAAAGCGATGTCCGAGGAGAAGATCTACCCTATTTGTTTCTAACGAACCCTGTTTCTAACGAACCTTTTTTTTAACAAACTGCTTCTAAACGAAATTAGTCTCAAACAAACTCTCTACACACCCACCCAAATAAACGACCCAAACACAAAAGAAGGTATCCCTTAGCCATAACGGCTCGGAGATACCTTCTTTGTTTATACTTAGTTAAACGGTAAATCCACAGCCTTGAAGGCTATGACTTTATCCGTAATTAATTCCTTATTTCGCGCTTTCGTAACGTTTGCCAACTTCTTCCCAGTTTACTACGTTCCAGAACGCTTTGATGTAATCAGGGCGTTTGTTTTGGTAGTTCAGGTAGTAAGCGTGCTCCCATACATCAAGTCCGAGGATTGGAGTAGCGCCTTCGCTGATTGGGTTGTCTTGGTTAGGTGTGCTTGTTACTGCCAGTTTGCCATCTTTAACAACTAGCCAAGCCCAGCCACTGCCGAAACGAGTAGTTGCTGCTGCTGCGAAATCTTCTTTGAATTTTTCGAATCCGCCCAGTTCGCTGTCAATAGCTGCTGCAAGTGCGCCAGTTGGTGCGCCGCCGCCGTTTGGTCCGATAACTTCCCAGAACAAGGTGTGGTTAGCGTGTCCGCCACCATTGTTACGAACAGCAGTGCGGATAGCTTCTGGTACAGCGTTCAGATCTGTAAGAAGTTCTTCGATGCTTTTGCTTTGCAATTCAGGTGCCTTTTCCAAAGCTGCGTTCAGATTAGTCACATATGTGTTATGGTGTCTATCATGGTGAATTTCCATCGTCAAAGCGTCGATGTGTGGTTCGAGTGCGTTGTTTGCATAAGGAAGTGCTGGTAATTGAAATGCCATGGAAAAATCCCTCCTGAGTATATTAGAATTTGTATAGATAAAGAACTTCGGCGGTTTATCGTCAAAATTCTTTATTGTTGATATGTACTATAGGGTATCTCCCAATAGGATACTTTAATTAAACAGTATCTGGATCAATAATGCAACACTAAACAAACATAAATGTTTATAAAGTATGATGGGAGTGTAAACAGAATCATCAATTGTATTTAAAATGTTAAAATAAAGAGCCGTCACCCCATAGACATAACTCTTTATAATTACCCTTATAATGAAACAATGAATCTTAGTCAAAATGTAAACGCTTGATATTAAGCGCTTTCAAAAGAAAAATGATGATATCACGAGAAAAGTGTGCTTTAATAGATTTAAAAGCAGGTATTCCTCGGTATTTGATGCTTTTTTTTATTTTCTCAATGTTAAGGGAACCCCTTCTTTTTGTTAAATTCATAAGCCATAGACAAGGGAGATTTTAAAGAATGCACGTTCGTTCCTTTCAATTAAGCGACGTTAGCCCTGTGACTGATTTGCTGCAAACCGCATTATCGGAAGAATGTTTCGAGAACACTATCGAGCCTTTCTCCAGGCAGCTTTCATGGGATTCAGATCTCATTGTAGTTGCGGAAGATGAAGAAGAAATTGTTGGAGCACTGATTGGTACGATTGAGAAAAACCACGGTTGTTATTTCCGGATTGCTGTACATCCTGATTATCGCCGCAGAGGAGTCGGTAGAAGTCTGGTATCGGCTATGGAATCCAGGTTTCAAGCTCGTAAGGTTAGTGGTATCTACGTAGCCGTCGATGAGCATAATTCTTTTGCATTGCCATTGTATGAAGCTATGGGATATAGCGAGAATCAAATTTTTAAATCTGTCCGGAAGCTGAGCATTGTTGGGTAATTTTGATCACTCAGATGCGTAAGCGGAAACATTTACTAAATAAAGAACTATAGTTGATGATATAGTCTGTTTCATTCATACTCAAGCGTATTTTCCAGAAGTCCATTACTAATGGCTGGGAGATATGCTTTTTTATTGTTATAATATCTGCAAGTATAGACATCAATAATTGAGAATAAGAGGTGACATATTGAGTCAGGAGTCCCAAGTAGAGTTCATGCGTAATCGGAAGCAAAGACATAGATCGTCCAGATCAAACAAAGGCTTTGGTGGTCGTTTGGCCGCGGAATTGAAGGATTGGTTGCTTACAGCGGTAGTTGTCTTTGCGGTAATGTCGGTTCTTAATATTTTTGTGTTCAATATATCAACGGTTAAAGGTCAGTCTATGCAGCCAACGCTTGTGGAAGGTGAGAGGCTCTTTATTAATAAGCTTTCATTGATGTTTGTAAACCCAAAACACGGGGATGTCGTCATTCTTCATGATCCTAGCACTGGACCAAGTCGGAAGGACTTTTTAGTAAAACGAGTCATTGGCATACCTGGAGATATCATAGAAGTGAAGGATCACCAGTTATATGTGAATGGAAAAATAGTGAATGAGCCGTATATAGATACCGAGATTGAAGACCCGGATTTCGCGGCGTTAACTGTGGAGAGCGGAAACTATTTTGTCATGGGAGATAACCGTCATGCTTCAGCAAGCAAAGATAGTCGTTATTTCGGCTCCATCCCACAGGACATGATTGTAGGCAGGGCGGATTATATCTGGTGGCCGCTGTCTAAACTGAAAGGGTTATAAGAATTTTATCGATAACATGAAAAGGAGAAGGCGGAAATGAACAATACATTTCAGTCACCGTATGCACCCCCGCCTTCCAAGTGGGCACAGCTTAAAGCGGAGATTCAGGAGGCTGCGACGTCACTCGGTATTGATGATATCGGGTTTACTACAGCAGAGCCTTTTTTATATCTGAAAAATATTCTGCAAGACCACCGAGACAAAGGATATGAATCTGGTTTCGAGGAACCGGATCTGGATAAAAGGACAATCCCTGCTCTGAGCTCTGGGGACAAGCCCTTATCTATTATTTCAATTGCTGTGGCCTATCCTTCCAAAATGGAGAATCCTCCGAAATCTGAGCCAGGCGCACGAAGAGGTATTCTCGCCCGAGCATCATGGGGCAGGGATTATCATCATGTGCTGAGGGAGGCCTTAAGTAAGCTAGAGGACTTTATTCATGAACGTGTACCGGAGGCTGTGCTGGAAAGTATGGTCGATACCGGTGTACTGGTAGATAGAGCGGTAGCGGAAAGAGCGGGGATAGGCTTCAGCGGCAAAAACTGTTCTATCATCTCACCCAAATGGGGATCCTGGATTTATCTAGGGGAGATGGTTACGAACATTCCTTTTGCTCCGGATGAGCCTGTTGAGGAAGGCTGCGGGGAGTGTACCAAGTGTATTGATGCTTGTCCAACCGGTGCACTGGTGGGGCCGGGTCAGCTTAACGCGCAGGCTTGTATTTCTTTTCTGACGCAGACTAAAGGATTTCTGAGTGATGAATACATGACCAAGATTGGCAACCGTCTATACGGCTGTGACACCTGCCAGATTGTATGTCCCAAGAATCGAGGGAAGAACTGGAATCATCGCCCTCAGATGCTACCTGATCCTGAGATCGTGAAGCCATTGTTAATGCCAATCCTGGATCTTAGCAACCGTGAATTCAAAGAGAGATTCGGAAATAGCTCTGCTGCCTGGAGAGGCAAAAAGCCGATTCAACGAAATGCGATCATCGCTCTCGGTAATTTCAAGGAAGTAGAAGCGGTGCCAAAGCTAACAGAAATTGTTCTGAAAGAGCCGCGGCCTGAGATGCGAGGCACTGCTGCTTGGGCACTGGGACGCATCGGTGGTGAGGAGGCTCTAGCTGCTGTTGAATCGGCTTTAGAGCGCGAAGAGCATGACACGGTAAAAGAAATGCTGAGCCGGGCACAGGATGTGCTCCTTACTGGGAAGCAAGCACGAGAGGACAACGATGTTTAATGAAGGAAAAAGATCATAGATAGGTTGCATATTCCCAATTGCTGTCCAGTTCTCGAAATGCTATGATAGATTCGCGCGCCATATGGCGATGCAGACAATAGAGTGTAGAGGTGGGCTTTAGATGAATATCGCATTACCTATTATTACATTGGTCGTAGGTCTCATCGGTGGATTTTTTATCGGTGTGTATTATCTGCGCAGACAAATGACAACTATGCAGAATGATCCTGAAATGCTGCAAAAGGTTGCGAAACAAATGGGTTATAACCTGAATGGGAAACAAATGCAACGTGCCCAACAGATGATGAAGAATCAGAACCAGACAGGCGCCCGACCAGGAGCAGCTAAAGGGAATAAACGTAGAAGTAAGTAACCGGGTCCGGATAGAAATTATACGGGTGCGGAAGGGGGAGACATCATGGGGAACATCAATGAATACGTGAACGGTAAAGTATCAGAGAACCGTGAGCAAATCGAGTATCACGTTGAGAAAATATTAGAATTAATCGGTGAAGATACCGGCCGCGAGGGACTGCTTGAAACACCAGCACGTGTTACGCGGATGTACGAGGAGATATTCGGCGGTTATTCGATAGATCCCCGCGAGGCGCTCGGTGTTACTTTTGATGAGTCTCATGAAGAGCTAGTGATCGTGAAGGATATCGTCTATTACAGCCAATGTGAGCATCACATGGCTCCTTTCTTCGGTAAAGTGCATATTGGATACATTCCGAGCGGACGGATTGCTGGACTCAGCAAATTAGCTCGCCTAGTTGAAGCAGTGAGTCGGCGTTTGCAGGTTCAAGAGCGCATTACGACGCAAATTGCGGATATTATGACGGAGGTACTAAGCCCTCACGGCGTTATGGTCGTTGTGGAAGGTGAACATCTTTGTATGTGCGCACGTGGAGTGAAGAAGCCAGGAAGTAAGACGGTAACCATGTCTACTAGAGGGGTCTTCCGGGAGGATGCCGCCGCTCGTGCGGAGTTTCTGAGCTTGATTAAAGAATAGTATATAGAGGTGTCTATACCTCGAAATTAGAAGGACCCATCATTCACTTTTTGTGAACGATGGGTCCTTTTGGGTCAATATAAGCGAATAGAAGTGATGTCTTCTACGAAGTGGTAAGAGATCAGTAAGGCTTCCATGCCAGTTTACTGGCAGCCGCATAACGCTCTGACACATATGGCCAGTTGACGACCTTCCACCAATCGTTAATATAATCCGCACGATTATTCTGATGTTTCAGATAGTAGGCATGTTCCCATACATCCAAGGCCAAGAGCGGAACAACGTCCCATTGCGATAAATTTTGATGTTTTTCCGCAGTGAGAATTTCTAGTCTATGGCTACGTGGACTCCAGACGAGAATGGCCCAGCCGCCACCTTCTACTTTATTCGCAGCTTCGGTGAACTGTTTCTTGAAGCTGTCATAGCTTCCAAAGCTTTGTTCTATAGCTTCTAGTAAAGCACCTGTTGGGCGGCCCCCACCTTGCGGAGACATCACGTTCCAAAAGATCGTGTGAAGATAGTGGCCTGCACCATTAAAGGCTAATTCTCTCTCCCAATGTTTAACGAGATCGAAGTCACCGTTCTTACGGGAATCTGCTAATTTAACTTCAGCCTTGTTTAATCCATCTACATAACTTTGATGGTGCTTATCGTGATGAATTCTCATCGTCTTTTCGTCAATATAAGGTTCTAGTGCATTATAGGCGTAAGGCAAGGGAGGTAGCGTATGGCCGCCAATGGGTACCGCGTCGTTTTTATCGCGGATATCAGGAACAGTGTCAGTAAAAGTAGAAAATCCATCATTCCGCATAGTATCGTCTGTATCGATGTTTACGACATAATCCTCTGTGTAATCACGCATGACTTGTGAAAGCTTTCCGGGCGAGCTGAGTGTCTGCAGTACGGCTAAGAAGTATTCTGATTCGCGAATAATATGCAGAATCACAGTAGTTGCAAGGGGGACGGCTTTGACCGCTGCGCTACTCTCCATGATGGCAAAGAGCTGCCGGACGAACTCTTGGGATTGATTGCAGGAGATATGTAGCAGTTTCTCCGTTTCCGCAGTGAGTTCTGCCTGTGGCGGAGGAGAAGCGGAAAGGGCAGCATTCAATAGCTGCTCTGCCGCCTGCTCAGTTGCACCAAAAACAACGGCCCATTCATCGAGGAGTTTCACATAAGGGTCCTCTAATTTAGGTACGATCGCTTTGATGACTTCGGTATGCTCTTTCTCTTGTGTTTTCCAAAATACGATTTCTTCCAGAATACGTACTGGCAGCATCGGCCCGTATACATATAGCATGCCAAGAAAACCTCCCGTGATATGTCTTTATCAGTCCATTATATGAACGGTCTTGGAAGGTTATGAAGAACATAAACTTAGAGTGCCTCTTTGGCTTCTTTCTTTCCTGGGGATGAAAACAGCCTCTTCCTAGGGCGCGTTCTTTCTGTCCCTGGAAGAGGCTGTTTGTATGGTTATTAACGCTTAGTTAATTACTAGCCATCGCTGGCTGATCGCCATTATTATTTTTGGCCAGATGGACATTCCCTAAAAAAGCGGAGACCCGCCGCAAATACTCACGGGGATGCTCGCGGAACAACAGCTCATGATGACTACCCTCGATGATCCAGGAATCAGAGAACGGATTGTTCTGATTTGCTGCTAGTTCTTCGGCAATAGGATAAGGGGCTTTATCGTCTTTGGTTCCATGCATGAAAAGGATAGGGAAAGGATAATCTTTGGATTTAACCTTTGCATAAGGAATCTGATCTAGTCCCGTACCGTTCAGTACCGGGAACAGCATTTCCATGATCGCCAGGGAAGGCTGGCGTGGCAGATCGATATTCTGCTTAATATTATGATACAGCGTGTCTGGTTCTAGCAAAAAGGTACTGTCCAGAATCATCGCGTCGATGTCCTCAGATACTAATCCTGCCTGCAGTGCTGTGCCAGCCCCCATGGAGAAGCCCCAAACAACGAGCTCTTTAGCCCCACGTTCCTTCGCGAAATCAATGGCGCCTAGAAGCTGCTGGGATTCTTTTTTGCCGCCGGTTGCAATATCCTTATTACCTTGGGCAGCAAATCCGTAATCAAACATTACGACATTGAAATTCAGACTGTGTGCATAGTGAGCGAGATCGTACATAGGTACCCAAGACTCTTCGCGGTTGGCACCATAGCCATGACTGAATACGATAGTCTTAGTGGCATCCTTGGCTGGAATATACCAGCCGTTCATCAGGCGACTGCCATCCTTAGCTGGGAAGGTTACATCCTCGTAGGCGAGGCCTTTGGCCATCATAGGATTGGAGTACAGTGGCGCGACGGTTGGATTGGATAGCACCCAAGCGATGTAGCCATGAAGCGAGACAAAACAAAATGCTAAAAAGAAAAATATAGATAATAGCAATGCAACGATAATATGCTTAACACGGATCATCCGCAGCGATAGTCGTGATGAACTGCCCTGTTTAGGTAGTTTAGGACGACGGGAGACTGACGTGCCGGCTCGGCTGGTTGTCAGATCCATAAGGTCCCCTCCTAAGTATGATGTGAGTACTAGTGCCTAGGATAATTTGTCGAAAATGATACTAAAGCATTAGTATATTTAATATGTTTATCGTAAGTTGAAGCACTTACAAAGTCAATGAATTGGACCGTTTTGTAATGTAACTGTAAAGTGCGGACCAGTCTTTTTCGGCTCAGTGAATATACTGGACTTTCCGTAGAGTTTTGCACTAAGATAGAGTTAGTTATAATGTAACCGCGTTTCATTTGATGAAACACGAAGGGGGATTACTGTGGAGGACCGAAAGCTTACGGTACGCGCGGTAGAACGTGCGCTTGATATATTACTTTGTTTTACGCAGGACAGAGATTTAGGGTTAACGGAGATCGCATCAAAGATTGACTTACATAAGAGTACAGTCCACAGATTGCTGGCAACACTAGAGGAAAAGGGCTTTCTTATTCGCAATCCGGCGACAGAAAAATACAGGCTGGGTATACGAATCTGGGAGTTGTCGACGCATCTGCCTGCTTTTGACGAGTCGGCAGCGGTATTGCTGCCATCTATGGAACGGCTGAGAGATCGACTCGGAGAGACGGTCAGCCTTTACTTACGGGATGGTATTGAACGCGTACGTATTCAGGCGGTACAGAGCCAGCAAGCGATTCGTAGAGTTGCACAGATCGGTGCGAGGCTGCCATTATCCGTAGGGGCGTCGAGTAAGGTGTTAGCAGCGTATGCACCACCTGAGGTGTTGAGAGAGCTGCTGGAGAGTTCGGAGTGGCCGGATTACGTTGAGAAGAGTGTATACAAAGATCAGCTTAATGAGATCATCCGGCTGGGGTATGCTACGAGTTTCGAAGAACGTGAGTCTGGTGCGGCCGCTGTGGCGGTACCAGTCACAGGCCGTAGTGGAAATGTGATTGCGGCGTTATCGCTGTCAGGGCCGGTCAGCCGCCTGTCTAGGGATACGTTAGTAGAGTATGCCGCCATCTTGAAGGAAGCAGCAAGTGAAATGGGCATGATGATTCCATAGCCCAACATGAGAAAAACGGCCAGTCTCCGGATGATCGGAGGCTGGCCGTTTAATATCCAAATATAATAAGACAAGGGAGTGTCTCTAGCCTTAATGGCCAGAGGGCACTCCCTTGTGCGTCTTGCGATAAACCTATTCTACCGATACAGCCGAAGAATCTGTGGCATCCGCCAGCATTTGGCGAAGTACAGTTTGTAGAATACCACCATTGCGATAGTAATCAATATCAACCGTACTGTCGAGGCGTGCTGTGACAGGGAAATCGAACTGAGTACCGTCTTCACGGGTAGCGGTAACAGTTAGATCTTGGCTTGGCGTCACCTCGTTATCGAGACCGGTAATGTTGAAGGTCTCGCGTCCGGTCAGTCCCAAGCTGCTCCAGCCGTGGCCTTCCTGGAATTGCAGAGGAAGCACACCCATACCAACCAGATTGCTGCGGTGAATCCGCTCAAAGCTCTCAGCGATAACAGCTTTAACACCCAACAGAAGCGTGCCCTTGGCAGCCCAGTCACGTGAGCTTCCTGTGCCGTATTCTTTACCGGCGATAACGATGAGATTCTGTCCAGCGTCCTGATACAGCATGGAAGCGTCATAGATGGACATGACTTCATCGCTTGGTAGGAAGGTTGTAACTCCGCCTTCTGTACCTGGAGCTACTGCGTTACGAATCCGAATATTAGCGAATGTACCACGCATCATGACTTCATGATTTCCGCGGCGTGAGCCGTAGGAGTTGAAGTCTGCACGTTCTACACCATGATCGCGTAAATATTCGCCGGCAGGACCAGAGGTAGAGATATTACCTGCAGGTGAGATATGGTCGGTCGTTACGGAATCAGCAAGCAACGCCAGAACGCGTGCATCCTTGATATCCTTGATGTCTCCCAGACCGTCTGCCAGATGCTCAAAGAACGGCGGATTCTGAATATACGTGGAGTTGTCATCCCACTCATACAGCTCGCCTTGTGGAACAGGGATAGAATTCCAACGTTCATTAGCAGTGAATACATTCTCGTATTTACGACGGAACATCTCCGGACTAAGGGAGAGACCGATTGCTTCACGAATTTCAGCAGTAGTTGGCCAAATATCCTTCAGGAATACTGGCTCACCTTGTGGATCAAATCCAAGCGGTTCAGTCTGTAAATCGATATTTACAGTGCCAGCCAGTGCGTAAGCAACTACGAGCGGCGGTGAAGCCAAGTAGTTTGCTTTGACCTGAGCATGTACGCGGCCTTCAAAGTTACGGTTACCGGAGATTACAGCAGCTACGGTCATATCGTTATCAGTGATGGCTTGGCTAACCTCTTCAGGCAATGGACCGGAGTTACCGATACAAGTAGCACAGCCATATCCCGCCAAGTAGAAGCCCAGTGCTTCAAGTGGCTTCAGCAAGTCTGCTTTTTCCAAATATTCAGTAACAACCAATGATCCTGGAGTCAAGCTGCTCTTAACGTATGCTGGTTTGGTCAGACCACGTTCCACAGCTTTTTTCGCCAAAAGACCTGCACCTAGCATAACGCTAGGGTTGGAAGTATTCGTACAGCTTGTAATCGCTGCGATCACGACCGCGCCTGTGCTTAGCTTGCTTTTGGTGCCATTTTTATGTTCTATTTCTACAGCTTGGGCGATTTTCTCATCGCTGAGACCGTAACCGCCTTTGTCTACAGGTGTACGGATAATACCTTCGAAATTTTCTTTCATATGCGTAAGTTCGATCCGGTCTTGCGGACGTTTTGGTCCAGCCAAGCTTGGAACGACAGAAGCTAGGTCAAGTTCAATTACATCGCTGAACTCAGGATCTGGCGTATTCGAAGTGCGGAACATGCCTTGTGCTTTGTAATAAGATTCAACGAGTTCTACCAGATCATCTGGACGACCTGTGCTGCGAAGATAAGCAAGTGTCTCTTCATCTACAGGGAAGAAACCGATCGTTGCTCCGTATTCTGGCGCCATGTTAGCAACCGTTGCCCGGTCAGCAAGACTGATGTTAGCAAGACCAGGACCGTAGAATTCGACGAATTTGCCGACTACGCCCTTTTTACGCAACATTTCAGTCACTGTCAGAGCCAAGTCTGTTGCTGTAGCCCCTTCGATAAGACTGCCTGTAAGCTTGAAGCCCACTACATCTGGTGTAACAAAATAGAGCGGTTGTCCGAGCATACCTGCTTCAGCTTCAATACCGCCTACACCCCAGCCCACAACACCAAGTCCATTGATCATCGTAGTGTGGGAGTCCGTTCCAACAAGGGAATCTGGATAAACGACAGTTTCACCATCGATAGTTTTAGTGGTGGCTACGGAAGCCAAATACTCCAAATTCACCTGATGCACGATACCGGTAGCTGGAGGAACTGCACGGAAGTTATTGAAAGCGGTCTGTGCCCAGCGAAGGAAACGGTAGCGTTCCTCGTTGCGCTCAAACTCCACGTTCATATTGTATTCCAAAGCGTCTGCCGTACCGAAAGCATCAACCATAACAGAGTGGTCAATTACAAGGTCAACGGGAACGAGAGGGTTAATCTGTTTAGGATCTCCGCCGGCTTTCTTTACGGTGTCACGCATAGCTGCCAGATCTACGACTACCGGAACACCGGTAAAGTCCTGAAGTACGATACGAGCAGGGATAAACGGAATTTCTTTATTGCGATCAATGTCGCCTGACCAATCAGCCAATTGTTTCACATGTTCTTCTGTAATCGCCCGTCCGTCAAATTGACGAACAGCCGCCTCAAGTAATACTTTGATCGAGAAAGGAAGGGAAGAGATAGAGCCCAATCCTTGTTCCTCAAGGGAGTTAAGATCATAATAGCGATAAGATTTGCCACCTGATTCCAGGGTGCGGGCCAACGAGAAATGATCCTTGCTTGGCATATGTGCGCCTCCTTGTTTCATCTATTGAAACTCAATTTCACATTGCATGTTATTTAATTATAACGGTTACAAAGAGGGGAGTAAAGTTTTTTTTCCTATATATAAAGCCCGAATATCGCATCTCAGAAACCATTTAGAGTTACCTCTAAAACGTAAGCTATAAGCAAAGCATATGCCCTACCATGTAAATTGAAGCGATCTGTATAGCGGCCTGTTTCCTTTCATATACATAGAGCAGCAGTTAAAAGGGAATGAAGGGGTGCGAGTATAATGGAACAACAGTGGAAGCAGAGTCTATATGTATATGTAGATCAAGTGAATAAGGCCAAGGTGGAACCTAAGTCCTCATCGCAAACAGTTTCCGTATCCGTTAAAGATCCACGTTTTCTGGTGGAGCAAGGGGAACGTTCACGCCGTATCGCTGAATGGTATACCGCTCGTGGGATCACTCCGCTGCGTGGGGAAACAGGTGTAAAGACTTTACGGACCGTCCGGCAGACTCCGACTGAGGTGGTAGCAGAGGTTACGCTGCATAGTGCACTCTATTATGAAAAAGGAGGCGTTAACCACCGCGAGGATAGAGTTGAGCTGGAGCGGCTGACCTTTGTGCGGGACGGAGGGGGTTGGGAAATCGCTGCTATAGAACGAACCATTCCCGAAAGGAATACAGTTCATAGAGCTGAGGTGGAGTTATCAGGCAGGTTGTCCAAATGGGGGGAAGCTTTGCCTGCTCCGCTGCCATCACAGCCCCTTCTAAACCGGAATATTCTTGGTGAGATCTCGGGCTCAAGAGAGGTTCGCTACAACCGTGAAGAAGCGGTGGCTTATGCCGATCGTTGGTGGAAAGACGGGAATCCGGAGTTCGAAACATTTGAGGTAGATTGTACGAATTATGTCTCCCAATGCCTCTTTGCAGGGGGCGCGCCTATCAACTATACTGGTAAAAGAGAAACGGGTTGGTGGTACAAAGGCTACCAAGGAAAACAAGAATGGTGGAGTTATAGCTGGGCTGTATCAGACAGTCTGCAGCGCTATTTGAGCGTTAGCCGGAGCAGTGGCTTGCGTGCGGAAGTCATGGAGCGGCCGGAGCAATTGATGCTGGGCGATATCATTCAATATGACTGGGATGGTAACGGGCAATATCAGCACAGCACGATCGTCACAGCCTTTGATGCTGGTGGCATGCCGCTTGTGAATGCACGTACAGTTAGCAGTCGTCATCGCTTCTGGGACTATCGTGATTCCTACGCATGGACGGATCAAACGAAATACCGTTTTTTTCATATTAACGACTATTTATAAGACAGAAAGAGGTTATAAAGGTATGGGGAACGCAAAACTAACCGTAGGGCTGGTGTACGGGGGCAAATCCGGAGAACATGAGGTATCTTTACAGACGGCTTTTGCCGTGATGAACTCATTTGATTACGATAAATATGAGATTATCCCGTTTTATATTTCAAAACAGGGCTTGTGGAAAGTCGGAGAGACGTTATCGGCACCTTATAGTGAGGTAGAGCAGCTCAAGCTTTCAGAGGCAACGGAAGATATGGGCACAGCCCTGAATGTAGTATTTAGTGGACTATCCGGTGCGGATAAAGCGGTGGACGTTATGTTCCCACTGCTGCACGGCACGTATGGCGAGGACGGAACAATTCAAGGGTTGTTCGAAATGGCGAATATTCCTTACATTGGGGCTGGTGTTCTTGCCTCTTCGGCAGGGATGGATAAGGTTGTTATGAAGAAGCTATTCGCTGATGCAGGTCTGGATCAGTGTGAATATTGTTATTTTAACATCAGCGCTTGGAAAAGAAAAAGCCATGAGTTGATTGTGGGTGTAGAGGATAAACTGGGATATCCAGTATTCGTAAAGCCTGCTAATCTGGGCTCAAGTGTAGGTATTTCTAAGGCTTCTGATAAGGAAAGTCTTGTAAAAGCTATAGATTTCGCCTTCCGTTATGACACCAAAGTCATTATTGAGGAATTCGTGGATGCTCGTGAGGTAGAGGTCGGTGTGCTCGGAAATGATGAGCCAGAGGCCTCTGTTCCGGGTGAAATCGTTTCTTCTGGAGAATATTATGACTACGCAGCTAAATATACGGACGGTAAATCGCAAATGATGATTCCTGCGCCAGTCGATTCTGAAGTTGCTGATCGTTTGCGAGAGTCCGCGATAACCGCTTTTAGAGCGATTGAGGGTAGCGGGATTACCCGGGCGGACTTCTTCCTGCGGAGATCGGATGGTAAAATTCTAATTAACGAAGTGAATACGATGCCTGGCTTCACTCCTTACAGCATGTATCCGCTATTGTGGCGTGAGACAGGTGTATCCTATAGAGCTCTGTTAGACCGTATGATTGAGTTAGCTTTAGAGCGCTATAATTTCAAACAAGGTCTTAAGTATGATAACGAGTAATTGAAGCTACTAGCGGGTTCATCCCGACTGGAAAGGGGCGACAAAATATGGGTTTTCAAACTGAATTCAATTCCGTCTGTAAGTTCAAGAATGAACAAGAGCTGTACGAGCTGCTGGAGTATGGGCGTACCAAAATGGTGAAGCAGGGCTTTCGCGTGTATCCGACGGGTCAGAAGGTGATTGCCTACACACCTGAGAATGTAGCTGTAGCGATCGTCAAAATCTCAGCCTCGATTGCAGAGATTAATTTTCAGGGGCATGAGGTTACAGCGGTCGAAATGGAACTCGTGCGTAAATTGAATGAAGAAGAATCAAAAGTGCAAACTGCACTAGCAGATGAAATGTTTTTTGGAGCGCAGGGATGATTGTCCGATTTGGATATGTAGCGATGTCCACCGTTATCAAAGACTGCTCACCATCCAAGACTATGACGATGGCCTCCTTCAAGAAGCTGGATGACCGTGAAGCGGCACTTCGGCGTTTGGAGAACCTCGCTCGGATGAATCTGCACAATACGCTGCGACTAATGAAGCATAATGTGGGTTCGGACATCTTCGTGTACCGTCTCACTTCCAAGTTGATTCCTTTGGCGACGCATCCTGATTTACAGGATTGGAATCCGTTTGCTGCGCTCGCTGAGGAATTCGCGGAAGTGGGGCAATATGTGAAAAAGCATGGGATGCGGGTGTCTTTTCATCCAGATCACTTTACAGTGCTTAGTACACCCCGTCCTGAGGTGCTAGTAAGTTCCATCCGGGATTTGCAGCACCACACGGACATGCTGAATGCCATGGGACTTCCTGCCATGGCGAAGAACAATATTCATATTGGCGGAGCCTATGGGGACAAGCCGGTGGCAGCCAAGCGGTTTGAGAAGCAGTTCCGCGAGCTACCAGCAGCGCTGCAGGCACGTATTACGCTGGAGAATGATGATAAGACCTTCACAGCCCCGGAGACACTGGCAGTCTGCCAGAACGTAGGCCTGCCGATGGTGCTGGATATTCACCATCAATGGGTGAATAATGAAGGAGAGCTCCCTTGGGAGCTGTGGCCTGATATTCAGCAGACATGGCGGAGCGAGCTTGCACAGAAGGATGTTCCATCTGGAGAGCTTTTCCCGCCTAAGATTCATGTATCTAGTCCGCGCAGTCCGTCTGATCCACGCAGCCATGCAGATGGTGTGGAGCCAGCGCCATTAGTAGCTTTTTTAAAGCGGATAGCTGCAGATACCCCTGCAGTCGATGTTATGATTGAGGCAAAACTAAAAGATGGTGCGTTATTTGGATTGATGGAAGCGATGAAGGAGCTGGCTGATGCCGGTAACGGAATTTCTGTATTAAATGGGGCAAGTGTGAATATCGAACCTTAAACAATGAAAATAAGGCGATAGGTCCCGAATACGGGCCCTATCATGACTTGATATGTAACTTGAAATAGGGTACGTTGAATGAAACTTTATTACGATTAACATTCAAGGGAATATGGAGATGGGTATCCCTTATGGCGGAACTTTGAGAACGTTTTGGCGTAGTGAACGGTATTGTGAATAGGATTGCTTTAAATTTCATGCCAATGGCGATTATGTTCAAGGAAGCGGAGTGAAGATATGAGTCCTTTAAAACCAGAGGGTAAGAAAGAACGTGAACCCTATGTAGTAACAAGCAAGGGACATACGGCGGTAGCCATTAATGCTGCTGCCAAAGCAGGAGAATGGATAAAAAGCAGACAGGGCCTGGTGAAGGAACTTAATACAAAGACATCGGCACAGGATCTGGTCACGGAAGTAGATAAAGGCGTTGAACAGATGATTCGCAGGTTGATCCTGACACATTATCCAGATCATGCGATCCTCGGTGAGGAAGGCGTTTCCCCGGGAGCAGCAGCAGCAACCGCTGCATTGGAAGAAGCTCGTGAGCATGAATATCTGTGGATTGTAGATCCTGTAGATGGTACGACTAATTTTGTACACGGATTTCCTTTTTACTGTGTCTCCATTGCTTTAGTGATTCGTGGAGAATTAACAGTGGGGGTAATTTACGATCCGATTCGTGATGAAATGTTCGTTGCTGAAAAAGGTAAGGGAGCCTACATGCATGGTGTTCCTACCGCAGTCTCTACGGAGGACGTTTTTGGAGACAGCTTGATTGCAATGGGCTTTCCGCCGGACCGTGAATTTGCGCAACCTGTAAATATGGCAGGACTGCAGAGCATTCTTCCGCAGATTCGTGGTATTCGCGCAGGAGGTTCAGCTGCTCTACACTTGGCTTATGTGGCAGCAGGTCGGGTAGATGGATACTGGGAAGTAGGCTTAAGCCCTTGGGATTGCGCAGCAGGAGTACTGCTAGTGCTTGAATCAGGGGGCAGAATTACGGATACGCTTGGGCGTCCATACGATATTGGCACTCGTCATATAGTAGCAAGTAATGGTCATATTCACGAATATTTGGTTTCGTCACTGAAGAATGCTGAAGCAACAGGATATAAGCTTTAGGGAGGACGATGCATCATGAGCGAGAAGGATGATCTGGAACGCAAGCTAAGTGAAATGTTGGTTGATGGTGAGATGGAACAGGGTGACCGTACAGCTAAAGAAATCCGTGAGATCTCTCCGAAGTATGAAATTCGTATCCAGACCACAATGGATCCTATTGTGGAGGAGACGCTGCGGTATCGTAAGATTGGACATGAACTAGACGATCGTTATGATAAATATCTGGAACGTGCCGGGAAACATTTAAATTCACAAGAGGATTCAAATAAAGAATAAGACATTCGTTTCTAGCTGTGATAATAATTGTCATGTTCAGAGCGGTTTCCCGAATATGGGAGGCCGCTCTTTTGCGTTGCTATCAGGGATGGTAGAATGAGAATTAGAACATTTTGGGAGGGATACGATGCTAAGCAAGTGGAGAAGAATTTTAGCAGCTAGCACAAGCAGTATGCTTTTGTTATCTGTGCTGATTGGCGTAGGTGCCGGATCGGCAAATGCAGCTGACACGTCTATAACACAAGATGCAAGTCAGGATGTCTTTCGCATCGTAGCTCTTGGCGATTCGATTACTGCCGGATACGAGCCGGGAATGACGGATGTGAATACCAAGCCTTACGGTTATGCGGAGCGACTACTGGAGCAGGGGTGGTATCATGGCCGGAGCGAGCTTACCAATTATGGTATTCTTGGATTGACCACTGCTGGATTACGTAATTACACTGGAGCCATCAAGGACGGCTCAGCGATTACCGCTGAAGGTATTCAGTCAGGTCTTCCAGATCCGCGGATTGACCAATTCGTAAAGTTAACCCCGCAGATCGCATCAGAGCTGAAGGAAGCCGATCTGATTACGATTACAATTGGCGGGAATGATGTAAGCCGTCTTTTCTTACAGGTGAAGGAGCTGACAGATACAGATTTTGAATCTCAGCTGGAGCAGAAGCTAGCGGATTACAATACGAATGTGAAGGCGAGTCTTGAGAATATTCGTGCGATAAATCCTCAAGCAACAATTATATTGGCTGACCAATACCAGCCTGCTCCTAAGATCGCTCTTGGTGCGATGTACACTAAATTGATGACCGCAGCAGCGAAATTTACGGATTCGGCAGATCGTGTGGCTGCAAGTATGAATCAAGAGGGAGCAAAGGTAGTAGTAGCTCATGTAGCGGCAAAGTTTGCCGGCTCAGAGGGATCACTCACGCATATTATCGGGGCAGGACAAGCGGATTTTCACCCTACGCAGCTTGGATACGAGACCATTGCAAAAGTATTTGCTGAATTACAATGGGGGGAATACCGCATTCCCACTGTAGCGGCGATGGCTACGGATACTGTACCGATGTCGATTGTTGTAAAGGGTGTAGAGTTAAATACGCCGAATAAGCCCATCCTTAAGAATGGTCAGAACTTCTTGGCGCTTAAAGATATTCTAAATGCCGTAGGCGCTAACGGAAAGTGGGATAATAAGACCTCCAGTGCGACTATTGAATACGGTGGACGGACTGTTGTAATCACGATCGGTAGCAAATTTATTAAGGTGAATGGACAGAATGTAGCCATTGATACCCCTGCTTTTCTGCAAAAGGTAGGCAAAGAAGATAAAACTTATCTTCCCCTTGCCGCATTGGCTACCGGACTTGGATTTGATGTTAATTATAGTAGCAAACTGCGAACGGCTTTCATAAATCCATAAATCTGCATAATATATCATAGGTACTTTAAATTAAGCCCGTAAGGCAAAGGTGGATGGAATATTGTCTAGTTCAAAATTTAGTGCTGAATATATCATCACTATGGATGATATTGTACGGGAAGGTCATCCCGTACTTCGTACCGTAGCTCAACCAGTGGAGCTTCCTCTACAGGAGGAGGATCGTGAGACTCTGCAATGTATGCTTCAGTTTCTGAAGAACAGCCAGGACCCGGAGATTTCCGAAGAATACAATTTACGCTCTGGCGTAGGTCTGTCGGCGAATCAAATCGGACTGTTGAAGCGTATGTTCGTGATGTATTCTACGGACGAGAGAGGGAGGATTGTAGAGCATGCTTGGGTTAACCCTAAGATCATCAGTCACTCACTAACCATGGTGTACTTACCGGAGAGCGAGGGGTGTCTGTCCGTTGATCGGCCGGTGCATGGTTTTGTACCTCGTTATGAATCTGTGAAGGTAAAGGGATATGATCTTGAGGGGAAGGAAGTGGTCCTTAAATTTAAGGGCTACCAAGCCATCATTATCCAGCATGAGATTGATCATCTCGATGGGATCATGTTCTACGACCGAATCAACAAGGAAAATCCATTCAAGCTTCCTCAGGGAGTGGAAATCCGTAACTTGTACGAGTAAAAGAAAATCTCTGAATCATAAAGCGTGTGGTCTTGCAGCATAAAGCTGAGGGGTACATGCTTTTTTTTTGCTATCTGCAAGATTGAAAGATTTCGAATATTTTACAAATTAATCCACAGGAGGTACCATATAGCTAATGGGTAGAAAGTAACTTTATTATAAGAAGGAGGTTATTAAATGGGTTGGGGTAGAATGCCAATAAGAGGCGTGGTCAACGAATATAATGATGAGGTTAAGAAGATTGATGAGCAGATTTTGACTC
This sequence comes from Paenibacillus sp. FSL H7-0737, assembly GCF_000758545.1. Taxonomy (NCBI): domain Bacteria; kingdom Bacillati; phylum Bacillota; class Bacilli; order Caryophanales; family Paenibacillaceae; genus Paenibacillus; species Paenibacillus sp. FSL H7-0737. The sequence continues at coordinate 670,883 of NZ_CP009279.1, forward strand.
TGATTCAGGAACGTAAAGCTATAACAGGCAAAAAACGGTTCTCCCCCGAAAGTGAGCTCCTTGAGGAATGGTCAACTAGATTCGAGATGGACACTTCTCAGATTGTACAGTATATACACAGTCTGAATGAGGCTGTGCCCAGACGGAAATATTGGGAAGAGCCCGGTTTACTGCTCGGCGTACTTCCAATTGTGAAGCGGACAGTCCTCGAAGATTGCGAGTATACACTTACACATGCTATGCAGTATGAAACGCTCAGTATAGTTACTGTGGAGATTAAGTATTTAAAAGAAACAGTGGAGCAAGTTTATCTTAAACCGGCTCTAACATTGGAGATTTTGAGCGAGGCAGCCTATGAAATCCAGCAGCATGGAGGTCACGGAGGGGGAGCTCATACACAAATGCAGTTCTTGGTCTCGCCACCGCTGCCAGCGGATCTGGATACGGTTCAATTTGCCTTAATACCCGGAGGAGACCAAATGTTTCGACCTGCCATGACAGAGATTATATTGGACAAGCAAATTGATTTCGAATAGTGCCTATGCAAAAAACCTACCACCAGAAGCTTGGTGGTAGGTTTTAGTATGTTTAGTGGCTGTAAATAACGTCTTATTTCTCAGCCGCCATAGCGCGGAATGATTCTTCTGCTGCAATCAGCGTAGCGTCGATATCTGCATCGGTATGTGCTGTCGTTAGGAACCAAGCTTCATATTTCGAAGGGGCGAGGTTAATCCCTCGGTTCAACATGTGCCGGAAGAAGCTACCGAACAATTCGCCATCTGTATCCTGTGCCTCATCGTAATTCGTAACTGGATGCTTACAGAAATGAGTAGAGAATGAACCACGGATGCGGTTGATCGTCAGTGGAATGCCATGACGGTCAGCAGATTCCTGAAGACCGCCGACAAGGCGGATCGCAAGCCGTTCCATCTCATCGTATACGCCTTCTGCGCTCAGCACTTCCAGACAGGCGATCCCTGCGGAAATGGAAGCAGGATTTCCCGCCATTGTTCCCGCTTGGTATGCCGGTCCTAGTGGGGCTACTTGTTCCATCACATGCTTACGTCCGCCGTACGCGCCGATCGGTAGACCGCCACCGATGATTTTGCCGAGTGCTGTAAGGTCAGGAGTAATGTCTTCATGGTTATCCAGTCCTGCATATGTCTGTGTGGAACCATAGTGGAAGCGGAAGGCCGTAATGACTTCGTCATAAATAACGAGTGAGCCGTTAGCATGAGTCAGCTTGCAGAGCCCTTCGAGGAATCCGGGCTTCGGCATCACCATACCGAAATTACCGACGATCGGTTCAACCATTACAGCGGCGACATCTTCGCCCCATTTTTCTAGTGCCTCTTGCAGACTTTCCAGATCATTAAAAGGAACAGTGATTACTTCCTGTGCAATACTGCTAGGAACGCCGGCACTATCTGGAATGCCAAGCGTAGAAGGCCCGGATCCTGCTGCTACGAGCACTAGATCAGAGTGGCCGTGATAACAGCCAGCGAATTTTACGATTTTGCTGCGCTTTGTATAAGCACGAGCGACACGAATGGTAGTCATAACCGCTTCTGTGCCGGAATTGACAAACCGGACTTTATCCATAGACGGAATAGCTTCTTTAAGCATTTTAGCAAGCTTAATTTCGAGCTCTGTTGGGGTTCCGTAAAGAACACCATTCTCAGCTGCAGTGGTAATTGCCTTCGTTATATGTGGGTGAGCATGGCCGGTAATGATCGGTCCATAGGCTTGGAGATAGTCGATATATTCATTGCCATCTACATCCCAGAAGTGAGATCCGCTGGCACGTTTCATAAATACAGGTGCTCCGCCTCCAACGGCTTTAAAAGAGCGGGAAGGGCTATTTACACCTCCAACGATATGTTGAAGGGCTTCGTGATAAAGTTGCTCAGATGTGGAACGATTCATAATGTGATCATCCTTTCGATTGTTGGTGCTCATGGCAACGGGCGAACAACGGTGTTTCCGCTGTCCGCCCGTATTATACCATTGCCTGTAGTGTCTACTTGTGAACGTTGCTTGTCAGATCTTTATTGGGTTCCGCTAGTATTACTATTTGAAGTAGTCTCTGGTGAAGTTGAAGGTGTAGGCGTTGGCTCAGGGCCATTTAAGGTATCCTGAACAAATTCCTTTAATTTTTTCTCACTGCGAATGCCTATAACCTGCGATCCGTCACTTGTAGTTTCCTCTTTGAGCAGATCCATTGGCGGAATTTGCTCACTACCGCCCATGGTACTATCGTACCCAACGGTTGCAAGCTTCCACATATCATTTACTGTCAGATTAGTTTCGATATAAGGCGTAACTTGAGACAGGATATTCGGTAGCTTGATTATGGATGTGGTCTTGATCAGCTTGTCAGCCACAACCTTGAGAAAAGCACGCTGGCGCTCGGTCCGAGTGAAGTCGGAGGTAGCGTCATGTCGAAAACGTACATATTGCAGAGCTTTATTACCGTCGAGATGCTGATATCCTTTTTTAAGATCAATGTCATACTCGGGACCATCTGCAATGGTCTTGTACACCATATCTTTCTCGACTTCATAATCTACACCACCAACGGCATCTACTAGCTTGATGAATCCTTGGAAGTCCGTGTAGACATAATATTGAATCGGGATGCCGAGCAGATCGCTTACAGTCTGCATCGCCGTGTTAGGTCCATAAATGATAGCTGAATTAATACGTTTTTCGCCGTGATCTGGAATCGGAACGTAAGTGTCTCTAAGAATTGAGAATACGCTGATTTTCTTCTTCACGGGATCAAGTGAGGCTACGAGCATTGTATCAGAACGAGGAATTTCTCCCTTCTTGACACCGCGGGCATCTACGCCCATTAGCAGTATATTAACAGGCTCTGTACCTTCCCATTTTGGAGGTTCTGGCGTGTCGACATCAACAGTTTCAGCATTCTTAAATGGTGAATTCTCGGTGTTCGACATGCTGCCAAGCTCAGTGTAGATGGATGTAAAGTAGTAAATGGCTCCACCGATAATAAGGAGGAGTATAATGGCCAGTGTCCAAAGCAGCGGTTTCTTTTTTGACTTACCAGTCTTTGCGTGCCTTTTCTTTCTAGGTGGCATTTCTCGTTCTTCCTTTCGCATTCACATTCTCTACATTATAATTTCTTTTGGGGATACGCGCAATTCATGCTCGATCCTCCAATATCAAGAAGGAGTGGATATAACTTGAACGTAGTAGCTATTGGACAAAAAGTACCGAATTTCACTCTTCCGTCTTCCAACGGGCAAGAGGTTAGTTTAAGTGATTACCTGGGCCGAAAGGTCATTTTATATTTTTATCCTAAAAATATGACACCAGCCTGTACGCAGGAGGCCTGCGAATTCCGGGACGCCCATGATCAGATTACTACGCTTGGTGCGGTTGTTCTAGGCATCAGTCCAGATCCTTTGGCTTCGCATATGAGATTTACGGAGAAGAACAGTCTACCCTTTCCACTGTTGTCTGATGAGGATCATAAGGTCAGTGAAATGTTCGGTGTATGGCAGCTTAAGAAGCTCTATGGTAGAGAATTCATGGGCATTGTACGTTCTACTTTTCTGATCGATGAGCAGGGGATCTTAGTGGAAGAATGGCGGAAAGTACGAGTGAAGGGTCATGTAGCATCTGCCATAGCAGGGATTTCCAAATCATAAAGTTTGTTAATAACTTTTTGTAAAAGTCTGTTACATTTTTAACAGCTTTCATAAGGTGTTGTCATGATATAGTTTCCTCATAATTGCTTCAAATTTGGAGCAAGACGAGGTGGTGTAGTGATAATGCTGCGTATTGGCCTTGATATCGGATCAACTACTGCGAAAGTGGTTGTTATAGAGTGTAACACTATTGTTTATCAGGACTATGTAAGACATTATAGCGATATAAAAAAAGCAGCCCTCTCTCTTCTATCTGATGTACAGAGCAGATTTCCTGAGAGAGGCGCAGCCCTTACTGTAAGCGGTTCCTCGGGCTTATCTTTATCCAAACTGGGAGGCGTACCGTTCGTTCAGGAGGTGATCGCCTGTACAAAGGCGATAGGCGAGCTGATTCCAGAATGCGATACGGCGATTGAACTGGGGGGTGAGGACGCCAAGATCATCTATCTCCGAGGCGGCATTGAGCAGCGTATGAATACGGCTTGCGCGGGAGGAACGGGAGCATTTATTGATCAGATGGCATCACTGCTACAGACCGACCCAGCGGGCTTAAATGCATTGGCAGAGAAGCATGAGCGAATCTATCCTATCGCTTCACGCTGCGGTGTATTCGCCAAAAGCGATGTGCAGCCGCTATTAAACGAGGGGGCCCGCCGGGAGGACGTGGCGGCTTCAATCTTTCAGAGTATTGTTAATCAGACGATCAGCGGTCTCGCTTGCGGACGTCCGATTCGCGGACGGGTGGCTTTCCTTGGCGGACCGCTAACCTTCCTGCCAGCCCTGCGTCAGCGTTTTGCGGAGACGCTTGAACTTGCGGAGTCAGATATTCTTTTCCCCGAGCGGTCGCAGTATTTCGTAGCGATTGGATCAGCACTCTCTGAAGCGGATCCTACTATTTTGCCGCTTTCAGGCTGGATCGCGCGAATAGCGGCTGTGGATTTTACAGCGGATCGGGCAGCGGATGCTGAATTACCACCGCTGTTTGAGAACCCCGAAGAGCTTGCTGCGTTCCGTCAGCGCCATGGTAAAGCTTCTGCTGCCAGATCAGACCTGGCTGTGTATCGTGGCCCTTGTTATCTGGGGATCGATGCGGGGTCAACAACAACCAAACTCGTATTGACCGGCTCTGCTGACGAAATTCTACATACCTTTTATGGCAGCAACAAGGGGAATCCCTTGTATTCTGTCAGTGAGGCACTGAAGGAAATGTATCGGGTTCTACCGGAAGGCTGTTATATTGCAGGTTCTTATGTAACAGGTTATGGAGAGGGGTTAATCAAAGCCGCTTTATGGACGGACGGCGGTGAAGTGGAGACGGTTGCTCACTACAAGGCCGCATCTAAGTTCATGCCGGAGGTAGACTTTATTCTGGATATCGGCGGACAGGACATGAAATGCATCAAGATCCGCGGCGGTGCTATCGACAGTCTAATGCTCAATGAAGCCTGTTCGGCAGGCTGCGGCTCTTTTCTGGAGAGCTTTGCTTCTGCGCTCGGATTAGGTATCGAGGAGTTTGCGAAGTCAGCGCTGGAAGCAGTCAAACCTGTTAATTTGGGTTCCCGCTGTACGGTATTCATGAATTCTAAAGTGAAGCAGGTTCAGAAGGAAGGTGCGTCGCTGGCTGATCTTTCGGCAGGTCTTGCCTATTCCGTAATTAAGAATGCCCTGCAAAAAGTAATTAAAATTCGCAACCCTGAGGATTTAGGGCGGAATATTATTGTTCAGGGCGGCACCTTCTATAACGAAGCCGTATTGCGGGCCTATGAGCGCCTAACGGGGAGAACGGTAGTCAGACCGGATATTGCTGGCGTTATGGGAGCGTACGGTTGTGCACTGATTGCCCGTGAGCAAGCAGGGGCTGACGGAAAAAGTACACTGCTTGGACCGGAGGAAATAGCCAACTTTAAGTACGAGGTATCTTCAGGTCGCTGTGGCCGCTGTGGAAATAACTGTGCGTTAACGATCAGTCGGTTCCCGGACAAGAGCTTCTACGTTACAGGCAATCGCTGTGAACGTGGTGCAGGAGGCAGGAAAGAGAAGAATGTACTGCCAAATTTGATGCAGTATAAGTATGAACGCTTCTTTGACTATGAAGCATTACCTGAGGCAGGTGCAGCACGGGGCACTGTCGGTATTCCACGTACGATGAATATGTTCGAGAATTACCCGTTCTGGCACACTTTTTTCACCAAACTTGGCTACAGGGTAATTCTCTCTCCTAAATCAAGCAAGAAGCTCTATGAAAGTGGGATGGATACGATTCCTTCAGAATCGATCTGCTATCCTGCAAAGATGGCGCACGGACATGTGCAGAGCTTGATCGGTAAAGGCGTCGATTTTATTTTTTATCCTGCCGTAGTGTATGAGAAGAAGGAAGATGAAGCAGCGGATAATCATTTCAATTGTCCGGTGGTCGCCTCTTACCCTGAGGTCATTCGCAACAATATGGATGGCCTAAAGGATAATGGAATCACGCTGGTCAGTCCGTTTCTGACCTTCGACGATAGATCTGCGCTGACTAAGGGACTCGTGAAGACATTTACAGGGATTCCGAGAGAAGAGATTGCGAATGCTGTGCAGGCAGGACTTGCTGAAGCTGACCGCGCCAAAAGTGATGTGCGCACCAAAGGTGAAGAGACGCTTGCGTATCTTGCCAGCACTGGGAACAAGGGAATACTTCTCTGTGGTCACCCTTATCATGCGGATCCTGAAATTAATCACGGCATTGCAGATATGATTACCGGTATGGGACTCGCCGTGCTGACAGAAGATTCTGTCTGCCATCTGGACCGAAGTGAAGGGGATGTGGCGGTAGTTAATCAGTGGACCTATCATGCCCGAATGTACCGCGCAGCCCGTCTTGCCGCAGTCCGAACCGACCTGGAGCTTGTTCAATTGACTTCCTTCGGTTGTGGGATTGATGCGATCACCTGTGATGCCGTACAAGACATTATGGAAAGGCATAACAAGGTATATACGCTGATCAAAATCGATGAGATTAGTAACCTTGGCGCTGCGCGCATTCGGCTGCGTTCACTGCTGGCAGCGATGCGCGAACGGGAAAAAGGAAAGGTGCTGCCACAGAAGCCGCCTAAAATACAGGCTAATGTAGCATTCACGAAGGAAATGAAAGAAACGTACACGATCCTTGCGCCGCAGATGTCGCCCATTCATTTTGAATTGTTTGAACAGGTCTTCCGCGATGCGGGATACCGTCTCAAGATTCTTGAAACCACTGGGCCTGAAGAGACGGAAGAGGGCCTTAGATATGTTAACAATGATGCATGTTATCCCGCTATTGTAACGATAGGGCAGATTCTGTCGGCACTGAAGAGTGGGGACTATGATCCGAATCGTACCGCTGTAATCATGTCACAGACGGGCGGTGGCTGCCGGGCGACGAATTATATTTCTTTGCTCCGCAAAGCCCTAAAGGATTCAGACCTAGAACAGATTCCTGTGATTTCGCTGAATGCTTCTGGAATGGAGAACCAGCCAGGCTTCCGAATCAGTCTTAAGCTGGCAAATCGGCTGATCGCTGCGGCTTGCTATGGTGATCTAATGATGCGGTTGCTAAATCATTTTAGGCCGTATGAGGTCGTTCCAGAGAGTGCTGAGCGTTTATTCCGTAAGGGGATGGAGCGCTGTAAGGTCAGCCTAGTCAACTTCTCGTTCCGAGAATATAAACGTCTGATTCGTGAAATTGTAGCCGATTTTTGTAAGCTGCCCGTTACAGGTGCTACTAAACCAAGAGTAGGCATTGTTGGAGAGATCCTGATTAAATTTCATCCGGACGCCAACAACCGCATCATCGAGATGATTGAGGCGGAGGGTGGAGAAGCGGTAATGCCAGACTTCTTAGATTTCATCTTTTATTGCGTGTATAATCCGATCTACAAAGCCGAGCAATTCGGTAAAAGTAAACGGCTAGGATATATTAATCCGATGTTGATCTCCTATCTGGAGATTTATCGCAAGCCGATAAAGATAGCTCTTGAGGATGCCGGACTGGCTAAAGGACGGGAAAATATTTATGGTCTTGCTGAGAAGGCCAGCCGACTGGTATCCGTAGGAAATCAGATGGGTGAGGGGTGGTTCCTGACTGCAGAAATGATGGATCTGCTGGATAATGGTGTGAATAATATTGCTTGTATTCAACCGTTCGCCTGCTTGCCCAATCATATTACCGGGCGTGGGATGATTAAGGGCCTTAAGGAGTTGTATCCAGGTGCGAATATCGTCGCCATTGATTATGATGCTGGAGTTAGTGTAGTTAACCAAGCGAATCGAATCAAGCTGATGATGTCGATTGCTAGCAGTCATGAAGGGAATGCTGTGTCTGATTTAGAACCATCACTTAAACCGCTGCAGCAGCCCCTACTTGAAGGCTCCTACAGTTTGACCTGAGCTTAAAAAGGTAACATATAAACGAAGTGCCTATAAAAAGCGGACCAAGAATTCACTTGGTCCGCTTTTTTGTGCTGATTATTAGTTTGTTGAAGGAGAGCTGGCTACGCCTCTCCATCGTTTCAGATGAGGCAGCTGTTCGGCGAGTAATTTGCGGGCGACAGCCTCATCCATTCCTTCTTGAACCAAGTAGCCTGTACAAATGTCAGACATTTCTTGCAGCGTAATATCAGGCTGTTTAAATGCTCCATCTTCATAGCAGTATACACAATAATCTTCGATCTTTTGCCCTTCCTTGTTCGTTCCAAGTAAATCTTCCGTAGGCATAGGCATCCCACAGCTTTGACAAAATTTCGGTTCGCCTTGCATTTGCCCTACATGCTCTTGATTCATATACAGCACTCCTTTTAAAAGTATGCGAAGCTTATGAGCACTCGCTTTAAGTACATTATAGAACTATGAATCTGACGACATACCGTCAGGTTTAAAGCGAGGTTGCATATTTTTTGGCAACCCCAAGAGCCAACTCTCCAAGCTTCTGACGAATATGTTCCGGCTCTAGCACTTCTAAAGCCGTTCCGAAGCTGAGCAAGAAACCATAGAGCCATCCGTCCTCGGGATAATGGATGGACACATTATATCCACCATGTCCGTCCGGTTGAAGCTCAGTGGAGTCAAAGCGATCTTCCGCTAGATGTCTGCCTTCAGCTGTGAAGTGCAGAAGGATTGGCGACACTACTGAGGTTGAAGTCACTCGCTGATAATCAGTGCTCCAGGGCAGCTCATGCATGTCCCTATCTTCTCTAATGAACTCCCGTTTTTCTTTAACGAGTCCTTTCATACGATGCAGCTTGAATAATCTGAAATCCTGGCGTTGCAGACAGTAACCATACAAGTACCATGCTTGTCCTTTTAAGACTAAAGTATAGGGCTCGACAGAACGCTGACTGGACTGCCCCTCGGCATTGACATAATCAAAGGCCACAGTTCTGTTTTCTTCCAGCGCCTCTTTTAGAGTTGCAATCTTCTCTTCTAGGATAGGCTGAAGACCCCAAGGAGAGAAATCGATGATAAGCTGGGTCGTTTTGCTTCGGAAAGCGGCGGTCTGTGAGGGCGGGATTACGCTACTGATCTTCTCCATGAGCAGAGTGTGTTCAGTTCCTCCATAAGAGGAGACGCTTTGCAGAGCGGAAAAAATATCAGCCAGCTCGCGGTCGGTCAATACATTGCGGTCTAACCGGTAGCCTTCCATAAGGCCGATACCACCACCCGATCCCTGATAGGTGACGATAGGAATTCCAGCCCCATTAATACTTTCAATATCACGGTAAATGGTACGCACGGACACTTCGAACATGTCGGCGAGCTCCTTCGCCTGAATGAGACGCCGGTTCATTAATAGAATGACGATAGAGAGCAATCGATCAATTTTCAAAAATAGAGCCCTCCTTTTCGGATAATTTCGTTATGTAATGATGTACTACATCTTAGCAAATTCTTGAAAATAAAGCATGGATGGAGCCTCGGGCGCTGGGTTTTGCTGGGGGAGCAGGGTTTTCTGTAATTGCTATACTGTTGGCAGGGTATGCGTTGATACGTAGTAAAAAGAGCGGTGAATTCACCGCTCCTTGGAAGGTTTTTTAATCTGTGCCTGAATCCGAGTGGCAGCTTTGCCAGGGAAGAGGCGGGCACCAATGTTTTTGCGATAACGGTAAATGATCACAAGAGCTGCTATTATTGCACCACCAGAAATAATCCAAAGCGCATATGACTCGAACAAATGGAAGATGCCCATCCACTGTGGACCAAACACCTTTCCGATGCTAAGAAACAGTACTACCCAGAATACGGCTCCACTATAAGCATATAGGGCGAATTTACGGAAGGGAAGCGCGATAATACCAGCAAAATAACCTGTAAAGTGCCGTACCCCTGGAATGAAATAACCGATAAAAATTAGAAAGCTTCCGTATTTCTCAAACCATTTCTGTGTTTTTTCTAGCTTAGTAGGTGAGAATAGAAACCATTTTCCATATCGCTGGATAAAGGGCATACCGGCTTTTAATCCGACAAAATAGGTGAGGGTCATCCCAGCTGTGGTGCCTGCAAAAGCAACTACAATTAGCGTAAAGAAATCAAGTCTCCCAGTATAGGAAAGGAAACCGGCAAACGCCATAGTGGTCTCTCCGGGAAAGGGCAGGGCAACGAACTCGAGAAGTAATCCAAAGAATAATACGCTATATCCATATTTAGTGAATAATTCTTGTATAAAACTCAGCATTTCCATAAGATTGTCACTCTCCAAGAGGCAGTTGCCTTATTCTATTTTACAGCTTGTCTTCATACAATCTACCAGATGGCTTTTAAGCCAATAGAATGCTGGAGGTAGAGAAGATGAAGGGTAATAAAAGCGCACACAGCCGCCGAAAGTTGATAAGCGGATTGCTCGTTATGGTTGTAATATTCATCGTAATGCTCGGATGGAGTATAGGGAAAAACTTGAATTCATGGGAGCTCCGATCCTTGCAGCCCGCTAGCGCGGAGTCTGTATCTGTTAAGAATAAGCTTACCGCAGCGACGATGCAAGATTTGCCATCTGCAGTAGAACCCCTCGCTTCTGCATCTCCGGAAGTTCACTCCTCTTCAAGTGCGGCCCTTACTGTGAATCAACTCCCTCAAGCTAATGGGGTAGAGAAAATATCCAAGGTTTCGACAAAGAGTTCTGCAATCATAGCAGCCAAAAAATCTAAAAAAACAGTCTATATTACATTTGACGACGGACCTAGCGATAACACCTTCAATGTACTTGAAATTTTACATCAGGAAGGTGTGAAGGCAACCTTTTTTGTTCTTGGTAATCAAGCGAAAAGCCATCCTGAGCTCATCGACTCCATATGGGAACAGGGCCATGCGATTGGCAATCATACCTATAATCATAATTACCATGATTTATATAGTGGATTCACGGAATTTTGGAATCAAATTAAACAGACTGAAGAGGTTGTTCAGGGGATTACAGGGGTTCGGCCACAGCTTATCCGCGCCCCAGGTGGAACCTATGATCATTTTGATAATACCTATTTCAATTTATTGAAGCAAGCAGGTTATAAGGTGATGGATTGGACGGTGGATAGCGGCGATTCTAAACGGAAAGGCGTGCCAGCCTCAGAAATTTTGAAGGAATCCACAATGGATATGAAGTCTTCCCAGGTTATTTTGCTGCTACATGATGGTGGCGGTCATCAAGAGAGCGTCAAAGCGCTGCCGGACATTATTGCACGCTATAAGGCGGCTGGATATGACTTTGGCCTATTGGATGAAACGGTAGAACCTGTACAATTTAGAGTCTCTGCAAAAGCCACTAATTTGGGGCGGAAAAAGCCTTCAGAAGCTTGGGTCGCCTCAAATATCACACCGAATGCGGAGCTCTTTGCGCCTGGAAAGCCATTGATTCTGGAGGTAGGAAAGCTGGAGACGAAGCTGAATCCCGGGGAATATTCCGTGCGAAATGGACAGTATATGGTTCCGCTTCGTGCTGTAATTGAACGGCTTGGAGGGCGAGTTAGCTGGGATGTGAATAGCCGAAGTGGAGAAATAGATTGGAACGGGAAAGCGGTCATTGCCGATGTAATGAACAAACAATTGATTCTAAACCATCCTGATAAGGGTCAAAAGACAATCGATGCGAGGGTAGAAATGATTGGTGGATCGATCTGGGTATCGCTACGAGAACTGCTGGAGACAACAGGTCATCCTCCGCTTAATATAAGCGTTAATGAAGTAGAACGCCGGGTAAAAACATTCTGAAAGAAGAGCTGAGGCTGTCTAGTAAAAAGAAAAAACAAATGTCTGGGCACCCTTTTTCATGGGAAGAATAGATAGTAATAAGTTCCTGAGCTGGGAACAAGTCTATGACCAAAGGATGGGTGTCCCATTGTCCTCTTCATCACTAATTGATCAATTGAAGAAAGATGCCGGAAGTGTCAAAAGCTTCTCTTATCCGCGTAGCCGAAGTGCTCTGATGGAATGGTTAAGGATGCTAACTGTGGCTGGAATTATAGGTGCTTTATATGTTTGGCGAGGAGGTCCGTCTTTGCTATTTCTCCTGATCGTTGTTGGAGTTATTATGCTCGGTGGACTTATGCTTCAGCTCTCTGGTCCACGGACGATTAAGCTAGTTCGTACAATTACTCCTGCGAGACCGATGGCTGGTAATACACTTCATGTGAAGGTACAGCTGAGCTTCTCTTCTCGGTTGCCTCTCCCTTGGATGACCATTGCCGATTATTGGGGTGATAGCCATCATCAGAAGCTGCTATTTCCTGGATTCAAACGTTCTTTTTCATACACATACACGATTGAAAATTTATCTCGCGGCAATCATCATCTGCTTGGCTGTAGAGTAACTTGGGGAGATTTTCCGGGTTGGTTCACGGGAAGATCTGAACCGGATGGAGGACAGAGTTTTAAGGTGCTGCCAGCGCCTTTATACTTTGGTGGAACTGTACCAGATAGCGGATTTATGACGGGTGACACCTTGTATTCTAGAAGGGGAAGAAGCATCAGCGATGAGGCTTTGGAATCCAGGGATTATGAGCCAGGAGATCCACTTAGCCGAATTCATTGGAAGAATAGTGCAAGAACGGGAGCACTGCAGAGCAAAGTTCCAGAACGGGAAAAGGCAAGAATGACCTGTATCGTATTGGCTAATGACCCGTTCAGCTACGAGGTTCCTACAGATGCGCTTAAACCTCGTGGGAGCCGAGACGATTCGCCTCCAGCATTTGAGAAAGCGGTGTCGACAGCGATGGGGCTGATGCTCTCCGCTGAGCGTTCAGGTGCTTATGTTCAGTTGTTTAGCGGCGGTTGGCCAGAAGGTATGGCTAGACATGAAGGTCTGGGTAAAATCCCAGGGAGAGTGCTGGATATTCTGACTGAAATTTCTCTGGATGGCACTAGAAACCTGTCGCTGCTGCTTGATGATGCCTCCCGAGGCTGGATTCCGGGGATGACAGTAGCCATTATTACGGGACGACTAGAAGAGGAATCTGCCAAGGTGATTGCCAAGTTCTTGATGCAAGGTGTGAAGGTGGAGCTTTATTATGCTTGGGACCAATCAGCACCGAAGCCAGGGGAGGCTCGCCAGCCTGGAAGGGGAACTGTCGGAGATAGTTTGGCTCGTCTTGGAGCACGAATGTTTTGTCTGGATGATGCATTGCCAGCATTCAGATTCAGGGAGGTAGAGTTCCATGAATCATCCGGAAAACCAACACTACGGTAAGGGAAAATCGGGTGATACAGAACTGGCTATGAATGGCTTTCAGTTCAATTTGGGGCAAATAGAGAACAGACATGCCGGTAAGCAGAGAAAAGTGCCTCTGTACTATCGTTTGCTGTTCTCTTTGGCCATTATGGGGCTATTTATTGAATGGTTACTCCCTTTATATAGGTCTGCTTTATTAGAAGATACCTCCAAGATGCTACAAGTTCTAATGGTATTGGCGGCAGTGTTGCTGTTATGGGGGATATTTCAGATTCCGGGGTGGCTACTGCTAAGTATTCAATTTCTTATTACTGTTTCAGCATGGATTTACTTATGCAGTGGGGGCGAAGGCATAGGGTGGTTAGGGATTTATGCGGACGAAATTCCGAATGATCTTATTCTGCTTCTTTCTGGACATGTTTCTCAGTTAAGCGAGATCAGCAGGCTTTTGATATTGATTGTAGGTTGGGGGCTATTGGTATCCTCAGTACAGCAGCTTGCACTCTTCCGAGGGAGTACAGTGCTATTCACGGCAGTTACAATCATTTACTTGCTGATCTTGGATATGGGCTTTGACGTCAATACCACAATGGATATTGTGATATCCATGGGTCTTATTTTTTGGATGCACGCGATGAGTGGTCTCCTGCGTCTTCAAGAACGTGAGGGAGTTACTACACTGCCTTATGCGCGTTGGGGAGGGTTGACTTTGGCGACAGCCATTGTCGTGATGGCAACAGCATGGTTCGGTGGGCAGCTGCTCGGGGCAAGACCAACCAGCGAGCTTACGTTGCAATCGACATTTCAGAAGCTGCAGACTTGGGCTTCAGGCCATTTGCCAGATGATAAGGCGTCTAATGCTTCTGGAACAACAGGGTATAGTTCGAATGACGGTGAACTCGGTGCCCCGTTATCCCGCAATACTGAACCAGTCTTTACAGCTATAACTAGCGAGCGTACTTACTGGCGAGGTGAGAGCATTGCTTACTATGATGGCCGCCGATGGATCAGGGGGGGCGAAGAGTTTATGCCGCTTAATCTGTCCGGTATTCCACAGAATTCTTCATTGATGCTAAGCGGTGAAACTAGGAAACGAACGCTTCAACAGCGGATACAATTTGCCACCCCTTCTTCCGGGGGAATTCCTTTATTCAATGCGGGAATAATAACTGATGTTGAGTCGGTTGAACTCTTGGGCGGAAGTAAACTGGGATATGTGCTGTCTAACATAGACAGAGAGAGTTTTCGTCTGCCTGATTCAATAGGCTCTGCACGGATCACAGAATATTCAGTGGAGTCCTTACTTCCTGAGAGCGATCCAGTACTGCTTCGTGGTTTAAGCAGTAGCGATCCTCAGGACATTATGGGCAAGTATTTGCAATTGCCAGATTTGTTACCCGTACGAGTGAGAGATCTGGCGGAGATGCTTACAGCTTCTTCAGGTAACCGCTATGACTCTGTAACTGCCATTAAGGATTACTTACAACATGGATATTCCTATACGTTGAGCACAACGGTTCCACCATCCGGATCTGATTTTGTGGATCACTTTTTATTTGAGACAAAACAAGGCTACTGTGTTCATTTTGCAACAGCTATGACCGTACTGCTGCGCAGTGCAGGAATTCCTGCTCGTTATGTCCAAGGCTTTGGGCCTGGGACCTTGCAGGACGATACTATGCCGGCGAAGTATTTAGTCACCCAGGGCGATGCCCATGCTTGGGTGGAGGTCTATTTCGCCGGCGCCGGTTGGGTCCCATTCGACCCAACGCCTGGCCCCGCCCTTGCCGCCGGCTTCGCCGCACCGGCGCTGCCTGCGGCAGCCTCGCTCGCGCCGCAAGCTGCGCGAAGCGCGGGCCTGCCCGCCCTGCCGATGGCGGGCGGGACCTCTGCCGCGCCGCTCGCTGCCGCGGCGCTGTTTCCCGCCGCCGCTTGGCGCTGGCGGCGTAGCCTGGCTCTGCTGCTGGCCGCGCGCAGCGCCAGCAGCATGAGCCGCGAGAGGCAGCTGCGCGCTGCCTCTCTAGCTTGGCACGGGCTGGCGGAGCGGTATGGACCGCCGCCGCCCGGTGTCACTGGCAGGGAGTATGTGGACTCCCTGCAGATCTACGATGCCGGACTAAGCGAAGCCGTCCGGCAGTTCGTACGCCAGTGGGAGACCCTGGCGTACGCGCCCGCGACTTCAGACTTCGTCGCGGCCGATCGCGCGAACGAAATGCCTGCAACGTCTAGAATGTCAGCAAGGTCGATGATATCTGCAATCCCTGTAATGTCTGCGGCGCCAGCATCACCTGCAGAGATCAGCGAGCTTACTACTCATGATGCGTCCGCGTTTATACGCGAATGCCTGATCATCACCTTCCGGTTAACTTAATCGGTCAGAACAGCTGATGCTGCTATACAATTCCTTCCATGGAAAGGAATGTTCTTCATGAAGTTTAACTCTCTCCTATTATGAGAAGTGTGTTCTCCTTTCCTTGACGATGAGAATTAACCATGAGTATAATGAATCCAATAATCAAGGGAGGCTCGTAATGAATAAGCCAAATGAAATTATCGTCGTTCTCGATTTTGGGGGACAATACAACCAACTTATCGCGCGCAGAATTCGGGACTTGGGAGTATACAGCGAACTTTTGCCGTACAATACGCCAGTAGACAAGATCAAAGCACTTGCACCTAAAGGGATTGTCTTCTCTGGTGGCCCTAGCAGTGTATATGCTGAAGATGCTCCACATGTAGATCCAGCGATCTATGATTTAGGAGTACCGATCTTCGGTATTTGCTATGGTATGCAGCTAATGGCTCACCAACTTGACGGTAAAGTGGAACGCTCCGCTAAACGTGAATACGGTAAAGCCGATATTGATTTTGAAGAAGGTACTGCACTCGTTGCTGGGCTAGAGAGCCGTCAGACGGTATGGATGAGCCACGGTGACCATGTAGTTGAACTTCCAACAGGATTCAAGCTGGAGGCAGGAACTGAAAGTGCTCCAATCGCGGCAATGAGCAATGATGAGCGTAAATTGTTCGCGGTTCAATTCCACCCAGAAGTACGTCACTCTGTACATGGTAATGAGATGATCTCGAACTTCTTGTATCAAATTTGCGGTTGCGACGGCAAATGGACGATGGAATCGTTTATTGATGAAGCTATTCAAGATATTCGTAACCAAGTTGGAGACAAAAAAGTACTCTGCGCACTTAGCGGTGGCGTAGATTCTTCCGTAGTTGCAATGCTTATTCACCGTGCAATCGGTGACCAATTAACTTGTATGTTTATTGATCACGGTCTTTTGCGTAAAGGTGAAGCTGAAAGTGTTATGGAGACCTTCGTAGGTAAATTCGATATTCATGTCGTGAAAATCGATGCACGCGAGCGCTTCATGAGCAAGCTTGCAGGTGTTGAAGATCCTGAACAAAAACGTAAAATCATCGGTAACGAGTTTATCTACTGCTTCGACGAAGAGTCGGCTAAGCTCGGAGATTTCGCATTCCTTGCACAAGGTACACTGTATACGGATATCGTTGAGAGCGGAACAGCTACGGCACAAACGATTAAATCTCACCACAATGTGGGCGGTTTGCCGGAAGACATGAAATTCAGCTTGATCGAGCCACTAAATACCTTGTTTAAGGATGAGGTTCGTAAACTGGGTGAAGAGCTGGGAATGCCACGTGCTATCGTTTGGCGTCAACCTTTCCCTGGTCCAGGTCTTGCTATCCGTGTCTTGGGTGAAGTAACAGAGGACAAGCTTACTATCGTTCGCGACTCTGACTACATTCTGCAAGAGGAAATTGCTAAAGCGGGATTAGACCGTGAAATTTGGCAATACTTCACTGCCCTGCCTAACATGAAGAGTGTTGGTGTTATGGGGGATGCTCGTACTTATTCCTACACAGTAGGTGTGCGCGCAGTAACTTCCATCGACGGCATGACGGCTGACTGGGCGCGTATCCCATGGGATATCCTTGAGAAAATCTCCGTACGTATCGTTAACGAAGTTGAGAACGTAAACCGCGTAGTGTATGACATTACTTCGAAACCACCAGCAACAATCGAGTGGGAATAGGATCGGTGCAACTATAGATTTCAAAAAAACTCTCTTTTATTTGCGTTATTTAGCAAATAAAAGAGAGTTTTTTTATTTCTCAAGTAAAGGGTTGTGCTGGAGACGCCGTTTTCACAAATCTTTCATGAACACGTTTTGTTGAAAGGGCTTGCAACCCTCGAAAAGTTATGATAAATTGTACTTGTCTAAAAAATAGACAAGATAAACAAGTACATTTTCTACTAAAGGGGCCAATCAAAATGATGACTATTTCCAAAGAGACACCTCATATTAAACCGAACGGGGTAGAGATCGCTGAATCGATTCTGTTGCCTGGTGATCCTTTAAGAGCTAAGTTCATTGCGGAAACTTTTTTAGAAGATTACCAGTGCTTTAACGAGGTAAGAGGAATGTTAGGATATACCGGTACTTACAAAGGGAAGAAAATCTCTGTTATGGGTACGGGAATGGGTCCAGCGAGCATGGGAATTTATTCTTGGGAATTAATCAATGTATTTGGAGTTAAGAATTTAATCAGAATTGGTACCTGTGGTGCAATGCAAGAAAACATTGAGCTATACGATGTAATTTTTGGTATGGGAGCTGCAACGGATTCCAATTATGGTCATCAATATAATTTACCTGGACAATATCCACTAACGGCTTCTTTTGAGCTTTTGGAGAAAGCTAAGAAAATAGCAGATGATAAAGGACAAAAGGTTCATATTGGTAATATTTTATCCAGTGAAATATTTTATAATGCGGATCAGGCGGCTAATAAAAAGTGGCAGGATGTAGGGATTTTGGGCGTTGAAATGGAATCTGTAGCCCTCTATTGGAACGCTATCCAAGCACGTGTAAAAGCGCTGTGCATTCTAACAGTGAGTGATCATCTTATTACAGGAGCACAGACCACGTCGGAGGAACGCCAAACTGCATTTACTAAAATGATGGAGATCGCATTAGAGTTAGCATAAATGCTTTCCTTCTATGTGAAACTAATGTAAACGATATAAAGTTTATACAGCATGAGATATTGGAAGCCTATTATGTAAAGTCGTTCCGGTTATATTATTTTTAATTACTAGATAAGGGATGAGAGTAGAATGAAGAAATTTAAACGTGTACATTTAATCGTCATGGATTCAGTAGGCATTGGAGAAGGAAAAGACGCGGATCAATTTAACGATGTTGGCTCCCATACCCTATTACACATTGCAGAACATATGAATGGATTAAATCTGCCCAACCTAGCCAAATTGGGTCTATCTAATATTGAAAAAATTTTGGGTGTACCAAAAGCTGAGAAACCACTTGCTTATTATACTAAATTACAGGAAAAATCAGTCGGGAAAGATACAATGACAGGTCATTGGGAGATCATGGGTTTAAATATTGATCAACCTTTTAATGTGTATCCAAATGGATTCCCCGACGAATTAATTAAACAGATCGAGGACATAACTGGCCGAAAAGTAGTAGCGAATAAACCTGCAAGTGGAACGGCTATTCTTGATGAATATGGCGAGCATCAAATGAAAACAGGGGATCTGATCGTTTATACCTCTGCTGACCCGGTTCTGCAAATTGCAGCTCATGAAGAAATCATCCCATTAGAAGAGTTATATGATATTTGTGAAAAGGTTCGGGAAATCACCAAAGACCCTGCCTATTTAATTGGTCGTATTATTGCCAGACCTTATGTAGGCCAACCCGGGAAATTTACGAGAACCTCCAATCGTCATGACTATGCCTTGAAACCATTTCATAAAACGGTTATGAATAGCTTGCAAGACGGAGGTTATGATGTCATCGCCATTGGTAAAATCAATGATATTTTCGATGGTGAAGGCGTTACAGAATCCATTCGTACAAAAGACAATATGGATGGTATGGATAAACTGCTTGATGTAATTAAGAAAGATTTCACTGGAATGAGCTTTTTGAATTTAGTTGATTTTGATGCTTTATACGGTCATCGTCGTGATCCGGAAGGCTATGGAAGAGCATTAGAGGAATTCGATAAACGATTAGATGAGGTATTCGATTCCATCCGAGAAGATGATTTGTTAATCATTACGGCTGACCATGGAAATGACCCAACCTTCCCTGGTACAGACCATACTCGTGAGTTTATTCCTGTCCTAGTCTATTCCAAGCAATTAAAGGACAGTGGGGCATTACCTGAGCATGATACCTTTGCTGATATCGGTGCGACTATAGCAGATAACTTTGATGTTGATATGCCAGACAACGGTGAGTCTTTCCTGCCATTTCTTAAATAATTGATATCACATAAAAACCTCCAAAGTTTCTTTTTGGAGGTTTTTACGTTGCGATTGAAGCAGAGAATGACATTCCTTGTCGCTTGAAAAATGATGTGTCATAATGGGGAGAAAAGGACATCAGATGAATGAACACGCATAAACTAGATAAATTGAAACGGCCGCTTTATATCAATGTATATGATGAGCTTCTTCTTCAGATTAACAAAGGAGAATACCTCGTAGGTAGCCAGCTTCCTTCAGAACCGGATTTAGCCAAAAAACTAGGGGTTAGTCGCGCTACTTTACGGCAAGCTTTAGTTCTTTTGCAAGATGATGGATTAGTAAGAAATGTTCGTGGTAAGGGGAACTTTGTACTTGAATCTTCTTTTAAACAAGAGGATACTCAATTAGAGAAACTGAGCAACCCCATGCATAAATGTCATATAAGCGCATTTGACCAAGTAGATCTACATTATCGGCTGGACCCGCAAACGGAACATACCAAACAAGTATTAAGAAGAGATTCAGCTACAGTTGTAGCTTTGGAACGTTTGTATAGAGCAGGAGGAGAGCTACATGCTTACGCTTTTACTTTTATGTCTATGCAAACAGTAGAGAGGTTATCTTTGGATCTTGATAGTAAAGAGAGAATGCTGGATTTTCTAGAGAATCAGGCTTATGTAGATGCTAACCATGGGAATATTGAAATAAAATATACGCATACCGTTAACTTAGCAGATCGGAAAGATAAATTAATGGGGCAGAACGAGTGCTTTTTGCTACTAGAAACCCTTTACGACAAAACAGAGCCAGATTATCCGTTAATGTATAATAAATTTTATATTCCACAGCAGTTCTCAAATTTAAAATTAAATATGTCTAAAGGTTAACCAATAATAATGGATTAGAAAAACTCCCTTTTATCTGCGACATTTAGCAGACAGAAGGGAGTTTTTTTGACCCGAATCAAAGAGTTTTTCAAGGGGGGATTGCTTAATGCAAAATAAATCCTTCTTCTTCGGCCTCATTGTTTGGCAGGAAAGGCAGCTTCGGGTTCGTTTTCAATAAAGTATCCATCAATGCATGATCAAAATTATGCTTTACTACACAGTTGCGGTCAAAAATCATGGTAGACTCATCTCCCGGTTTACATGCCGGCCACTGGGGGAGGGAAGGGATGTTAGGATTGCCATAGCGTGCAAAGCTTACCCAGGCACCACAGATGCGTTCCTCCATCCGATCGGAAACTCCCGGAATGAGGCACACGGGAACACGTTCCGTATTATGGAACACGAAAGGGATCTCAGCACAGTGCCATGCTGTCTTGCCCCCCTCAAAAGGAAATTCATAAGTAAACAAGTAGGAGTAGGTAGGAGCTTCCTCGTGTCCGGATTTCTTCTCGATAAAGTCCTTGGTTGGAATACGGAAGAAGGTATCTAAGAATAGCAGGTCGGACAAGTGTTTATCCGGATACGCTTCCTTAAATTGTGTGACCAGCTTCTCCGTATGATTGCCATACTTTTGAGTCAGCGTCTCCATGGTGGCATCCTCAGACACGTCCTGCTTGTTAGGAACACCGGGACCAAAAGCGAACTCACCAAATACGCTACCAATCAATACCGGAATGGTCTTCGCATGCTCGGTAAAGCCCACCTCTCTAGGGTCGCCTACATAGAATTCATTAGGCATAGGATTGCCGCCAATGTATTCCCCTTGCATTGCGAGCGCCGGTGCAACTTTATTATAAGCTGCAGCTAACTGAGGATAAGGAACCGCTTCCAATTTTTCTACTTCGTCCGCGCCCATATTAAGCTCTGCTAACAGTGCCTTTACAATGGCGGTGCTATCAGTCTTGCTGGTGTCCAAAAAACCATCAATTAATCCGCTCTGGATAACGCCCTTATGGAACAGGCCGTCTGCTGCCGGAGTATTCATTAGTGTCCATACCTTCATACCGCCACCAGACTGTCCGAAGATGGTCACATTGTCCGGATCGCCGCCGAAAGCTGTAATGTTCTCCTGAATCCATTTTAAAGCTGCTACCATATCGGCATTTCCGGCATTAGCGGAATTGACGTATTTATCTCCAAAAGCAGACAGGTTCATGTATCCCAGAATATTCAATCGGTGATTTAAGGTTACTACGACCACATCACCGAACTCGCTAAGCTTGTCTCCTTCATAAGCTACCTGTTCAATAGAAGAGCCAGCTGCGAAACCGCCCCCGTGCAGCCATACCATAACAGGTTTTTTGGCCTGCGGTTCAAGGCTCTGAGTCCAGATATTCAGATACTGACAATTCTCATCCATAGGCCAGTAACGGTGAGGAACCAGCACTTCCATTTGAGGCTGATCCTGGGTTAACATGGGAGACACATAACCGTAAGCGAGTGCATCCTTAATTCCCTCCCAAGGCGCTACCTCTGTGGGCATCTGGAAGCGCTTGGCATCTGCGTACTTTATCCCGTGAAAGGTATAAGTGCCGTTGACCTGAAAGCCTCTCATTTTTCCAGCTTTGGTCTGTACAATGGGTTCTGCTGAGGAACATACGAAATTTTTTGCTGTCATCATGGAAATCCTCCTTACATCAGATAGCCCCATTATAATAAAAGTAGGTTAGTGAAAAATATAGGAAACTTATCTGCTTTATCCTTATTCTTTGCTTCTTTTCTGGAGGTCAGCAGGTCTGGTCTCAGGATAAGAAAATAATCATGATAAAAAAGTCAAGAATCCCTTATGCAGCAAAATTCATCACCACCCTCTAGCTGATTGCTAAGTACGAAAAAAATGTGGAATAATGTCCATATGAAAACTACCTATGAGGTCATCACAACCAATCGTTATACTCCGTTCCGGTTATTGCTTCATCGCCCGAATCATGTGCAGATGCATTGGCATGAAAATTTAGAGATTATTTTTGTCCTGAAGGGCACGATCGAGTTGTTTCGGCAACAAGAGCGGCATCTTCTGCACGAATCAGCCATTACCGTTATTAATTCGAAGGAGGTTCATTCGATCAGTGGCGATGAGAACAGCTTGATCTTAGCGCTGCAGGTGTCTCATTCTTATATAGAAGAGCAGTTTACAGTAATTAAAGAGCTGCAGTTCCATTGTGATTCTTATCTATACGACCATCAGCATCAGATCGAGTTCGATCCGATCCGGCAGATGTTGGCGTACATGATGCTGACGTATACGAAACAAGCACTGGGTTATGAACTGGAGCTGAAAGGTTTATTGTTCCGGCTCATGGCGTATCTTGTTAAATATTATTCCAAGCCTTTGCAGGGCAAAGATGCATCATCCGATGTGAAGTTCATGGATCGCCTCTTGGCCATTACCGAGTTCATTCAACATAATTATGCGAAGCCGATCTCTTTAACAGAGATTGCTGAGCAAGAATTTTTGTCGGTGCACTATTTGTCTCGATTTTTCCAAAAGTTTTTGGGTACGACCTTCTCTCAATACCTTAACGGTGTGCGTCTGGAGCATGCTTTAGATGAATTGAATTACAGTGATTTAACGATCACCCAAGTGGCGCTGAATAACGGATTTCCCAGTATCAAATCATTTAATAAGGTATTCAAAGAGTTTTACGGAGCAACACCGAGAGAGTATCGCGCGAAGCGCGCGGGAGATATGTCCGCTTATGCGAATGCCAGAGCATCGAAGACTCCTAATTATCTGGAAATGAATCAACAGGATGCCTTCAAGGAACTATTCAAATATTTGCCGAGCGAATCTCAGGAATCCAACTTTATTATGCAAGATAAAATGGTCGTAAAGACAGAGAGCATCCACCTCGATGTAAATAATTCAACGCCGCTTATGCATACTTGGCGAAAATTGACTTCGATTGGCAAAGCGAAAGAGGGTTTATTCGGAGAGGTGCAGCGGCAGCTCATCCAGCTTCAGAAGGATATCGGGTTCTCCTATATCCGGTTTCATGGCATCTTCGACGACGAGATGATGGTGTATCATGAGAACGGACGAGGCGAGCCGTATTATCTGTTTACTTATGTGGATCAGCTATTTGACTTTTTCCTGAGCATAGGCCTGAAGCCGTTCATCGAGCTTGGGTTTATGCCTTCGAAGCTGGCGTCTGGTGATGCGACAATTTTCGTGAAAAAGAGCAATGTCAGCTATCCCAATCAATTAACGCGCTGGATGGGGCTCGTCGAAGCACTGATGGACCACTGTATCGAGCGATACGGTGTTGAAGAGGTGACTACTTGGTATGTTGAAGTATGGAATGAACCTGATGTCATCTCCTTTTGGAGCGGGACTCAAGAGCAGTATTTCACCTTCTATCAGGCAACCCATGAAGTGATCCGGAAGTATCCCAAGCTTAGAATGGGGGGGCCAAGCTTGTTGTCTCCAACGATTCTTAATGATACTTGGTTACAGGATTTTCTGTACTTCTGCATGCAAAACCATTGTTTGCCCGACTTTATATCGTTCCATAGCTACCCGTTCGATCAGATTTTTTACGATGCCATGCAGCTCGATGGGGGGATGTCGGAGGAATTCGTTTGGACGGCAGAGGAAATGTCGAAATATTGGACACTGTCGGCGGCTGAAGATTATTTATCGCAAGTCATCGTCAAAGCGCGTGATATAGTTGTTGAATCCGGAGCAAATATCAAGGAAATTCACTTGACGGAGTGGAATTCGAGCGGCAACCAACGAGACTTGATTCATGATACATGCTATCAATCCGCTTATATCGTGAAGAACGTCATCGATACGATCGACCAAGTGGATAGTCTTTGTTATTGGACGAGTACAGATTTTCTGGAAGAGTTTCTTGTGCCGAATCAAGTGTTTCACGGCGGACTCGGGCTGATGACGAACAACGGGATTGAGAAAGCTGCTTATCACGCTTATCAAATGCTTGCCAAATTAGGTTCTGAGATGATCCAGCGCGGCGAGAACTATTGTATTACGAGACAAGGAAATGAGATTCAGGTGCTCTTATTCCATTATGTACATACAGATGCCTTGTATCGTCGTAATGACGTCTCTCATTTGAATGAATACGATCGCTATCGCATTTTCAAGCATAACGATCCGCTCGAGCTTACCTTGGAATTGTTGGGCCTTGCGCCAGGCAGCTATCAGATTCGCAAAACAGTGTTGAACCGCCAATGGGGCAGCTCCTACGATCATTGGGTGGACATGGGACACCCCGTACATCTTCATTCGGAGGATATTTCCTATCTAAGGAGTGTAAGTCTTCCGAAACGGGAAATTTTCGTTCAACTCATCGATCAGCAATTTAATCTCAAAGCAGAACTTTCACCGCATGAAGTCCAATTGTATGAAATGAAAAGAATCTAATCTATGATAAATCGACCCCTAGCAGGCATGTAGGGGTCTTTTTTGTCCTCTGACAGGTTCATATTTGACCTTACTACAATTCCACAAAGCTTAAGTAGGTTTCAAAGAGGTTAAATTTGCGATGGAACAGGGATAAATAGCGGGAAGTTATTGTTGTTAGCGCTTACTATAATGAAAGCATGATAATGAGCAGGAGGTAAACACATATGTCAACCAAACAAGTACCATGGTTTGAACGAATCAGCTATTCACTTACCGATACTGCATCCAATCTCGTCTTTCAAGTAGTAACAACCTATCTGTTGTTCTACTACACAGATTCGATCGGAATGAGTGCGGCTGCTGTAGGTACATTATTTTTAATCGCCCGGGTTATCGATGCTTTTGACAGCCCTTTCTTCGGGATCATGATCGATAAGACAAATACCAGATGGGGAAAATCGCGTCCATGGTTCCTATGGTTAGCCTTGCCATTTTCCGTTATCGCTGTGCTAACGTTCTCTGTACCGGATATTAGTCCGTCGGGACAAATTGTGTACGCTTACGTGACCTATATCCTGTTAGGGATTCTATATGCAGGTATCAATTTGCCGGTCACTTCTATTCTGCCCAGTCTATCGAGTGATCCGCAAGAGAGAACGGTTATTGGTACGATTCGTGTCCTGTTTGCCATGGTAGGGACGATTGCCGTAACGACCTTTACATTGCCGATTGTTCATAAATTAGGGCAAGGCAATGATGCCAAAGGCTTTACCTGGACGATGATCATTTTTGCATCAATTGCATTTGTGCTGTTCATCAATGCATTCTTCAATACGAAAGAGCGCGTAGTATCCGCTTCTTCTCAGAAATCTTTACCGGTCAAAGAGGGCATGAAGGCGATCAAAGGCAATTGGCCGTGGGCAATCATGTTGTTTATAAACTTTATTTTCTGGGTGGCGAACATCATGAAGACCCAGACGACAACCTATTATTTCACGTATAAAATTGAAAGACCTGACCTGATTCCAATGGTAATGGGCTTGAACCTAGTCATGATCTTGACCTTAGTCATCGTGCCGTCCTTAACCAAAAAATTAGGTAAACGGAATATCATGATATTCGGATTAATCGTTTCAATTATCGGTCAACTAATCATGTTCATGGGAGATCAAGCGAGCAGCATCACATTACTAATAACTGGAAGTGTCGTTGTTAGTCTTGGTGGCGGTTTTGCAGGCGGATTGTTGTTCATTATGATCGTGGATACCGTGGATTACGGCGAGTGGAAAACAGGGGTTCGTGCACAAGGCTTGCTGACAGCTTCCTCAAGCTTCGGTGTAAAGTTCGGTATGGGTATTGGCGGCGCGTTATCCGCCTGGATGCTTGGACTTAGCGGTTATAAAGCGGGAGCAGTGCAGACGGCTTCGGCATTGCGGGCCATCGAACTAAATTTTATTTGGATTCCTATTGTTTGTTACGTCTTAGCCATTATCGCACTATTGTTCTATACCTTAGATAAAGATGAGAGTCAAATGCTAGCAGATTTGAAAGCACGCAATAACATTGCATTATAAATTCAATGATATCGAGAGGAGAAAACAATATGCTACATCAAGTAGATTTGACGAAGAAACCATTTAACCTGAACGAACAAGATATTACATGGGTACAAGAAACATTAGAAGGCTTAACGTTAGAAGAAAAAGTCGGACAGCTCTTTTGCCCGGTAGGGATGGGTGACAACGCGGCTTTAATCGATATGGTGAAAAAATACCAGCCAGGCGGATTAATGTATCGTCCGGGTCCAGCGCAAGAGATCCGCTCAGCGCATAAAGCCATGCAGGAGAACAGTAAGATACCGATGCTTCTCGCAGCGAACTTGGAAAATGGGGGAGATGGGGTTGCAACGGAAGGCACTTACTTCGGGAAGCAGCTTCAAGTGGCGGCTACAAATGATCCGGATATGGCGTATAAGCTAGGGACTGTGGCTTGTAGTGAAGGAAGAGCTGTGGGATTGAACTGGTCCTTTGGACCAATTGTCGACATTAATATGAATTTCCGCAATCCGATTACGAATGTTCGTACCTTCGGCGATCGTCCAGAGACCGTGCTTGATATGGGACTTGCTTACATGAAGGCAGCCCACGAGAACGGTATGGCGGTATCGATTAAGCATTTTCCGGGTGACGGGGTCGATGATCGGGATCAGCACTTACTGACATCTATAAATTCACTCTCCACAGAAGAGTGGGATGCGACTTTTGGACATGTATATCAGACGTTAATTGATGAAGGTGCTAATACGGTCATGGTCGGACACATTATGCAGCCAGCCTATCAACGTCATTTTAATCCACAATTAAAGGATGAGGATTTGCTTCCAAGTTCGTTGTCGTCAGAAATTCTACAAAATTTGCTGCGCGAGAAGCTGAACTTTAACGGTGTTATCGTCAGTGATGCCACGTTAATGGCCGGATTTACAATAGCAGAACGTCGTGAGCTGGCTGTACCAAAAGCGATTGCTGCGGGATGCGATATCTTCCTCTTCAATCGGAACTTCGAGGAAGATCTAGAGTATATGCTAAGCGGCATTCGTAACGGCATTCTGACGGAAGAACGCTTGAACCAAGCTGTAACGCGTATTCTTGGCTTGAAGGCATCTTTAAGATTGCATGAGCAAGCTCGTACGAATACCTTGGTTCCTGATGAGTCAGCTTTAGCGGTCATTGGTTCTGAGCAACATCACCAATGGGCACAGGCTTGCGCCGACCAATCCGTAACATTAGTGAAAGATACGCAGCAATTACTACCGGTTACACCGGAAACGCATAAGAGAATGCTGCTCGTCGTGTTAGGTGATGAGGAAGGAAGCTTCTCCGCGGGAGGAACCCATAAGCCATTCGTAGAGAAGCTGCGGAATGCTGGATTTGAAGTTACCGTCCATGATCCGATGGACATGCAAGCCATGTTCATGTCGGTTCGGGATTATGTGAAACAATATGACTTCGCGCTTTACTTCGCGAACTACGCGACAGCGAGTAATAAGACAGATCTGCGTATTAACTATACACCGCCATATGGTGGGGATATTCCATGGTTTATTAAAGAATTGCCAACTATGTTCGTATCCGTGGCGAACCCTTTCCATTTGCAGGATGTGCCGCGTATTCCGACGTTCATCAATGCATACTCAGGAAATGAATATTCCTTGAATGCGATCGTTGACAAAATCCAAGGCAAATCTGAATTTAAAGGAACCAATCCGGTCGATCCGTTCTGCGGCTATTGGGAAGCCAGACTATGATGCGTGCCGTTATATTTGACCTTGACGGTGTACTGGTATCGACGGATCATTTTCATTATAAGGCTTGGAAGCAAATAGCAGATCGGCTGAACATTCCTTTCGATGAGGATGTCAATAACCGATTGCGCGGTGTGAGTCGCATGGAGAGTCTGGATATTATTTTATCCGGTGCTTCGGACAAACAATTTACAGATGAGCAGAAGCGATCGTTAGCAGAGGAGAAAAATACGATTTATCGTAAGTTTCTGGAGCAGCTTTCACCTGCTGACATCTTACCCGGTGTAACGGAGACCTTGGAAGGATTGAAGGTGAAGGGGGTCGCCGCCGCTGTAGGGTCCTCCAGTAAGAATGCGCGGTTCATTCTTGAACAAGTAGGCTTGTTAGATTGGTTCGCCGTCGTAGTCGACGGTAATCAAATCTTAAGAAGCAAGCCGGACCCGGAAGTATTTTTGCTCGCGGCAAGTCAGCTGGAATGTGATGCATCCGCATGCCTGGTTGTCGAAGATGCGGTAGCCGGAGTGCAAGCAGGCGTCCATGCAGGAATGGAAGTTGCGGCGGTAGGTGACGCGGTGAACAGCAAGGAAGCGACCTTTACGCTTCAACGAATAGATCAACTGCTCAAGCTGATCTAAATACAAAGTAATGATGAAGTGGGAATAGACTTAAAAAGTCGAAAAACCTTGTAGTTTAGGGTTTTCGACTTTTTTTATTATAAATTAAGTTCTACTAGATTATTATGTATTTCCAACTAGCTGGAAAGTCTTAAATACTGGACTTTTGCTAAAAATCTATTGTAAGATCTGTGACAATATAGACTCTAATGTTTTGGCTTGATAGGGCTCGCCAAATTCATATAATACATCGATTGCTGATTGAGCAAGCTTCGTTCCTTCTTCTTTACTGTTTCTTTTAATTTTAATTAGACCGTTATAATACTTATATACAATCTTAAAGAACAGCGTTTGATATTGAGGACTGCTAATATTATTTAAGTTCTCTAGTAAGATCTCTGCATAGCTTATTTGATTGATCATAATTAATTCGTAAATCATATTGGTTAGCATTACACATATGACATCTCGTCCGCGTTCGTGGGCTTCATATTTTTTCATAGACTTAATAAGCGTTTGAAAGAGTATATCTCTTTGATCGTAATCTATGTAATTTAAAGTATTTGTGAACAGCTGCATTTCTTGGAGGGTCCAGGATTGGAGATTGTTGAGATAGTTAGTGATCGTCTCGATATCTTCTGTCAAAATGACATTCTTCTCAAACTGACCCGTCAAGTTAAAGTGCTTCAATAATCTTATACGAGACCTGACTTCTGCCAGATGAATTTTTGAGGTCAGATCCTCCCTCTGATGTAGTTCTTGATAAATCTCAATTAATGCTTCGAGATCGTTATTGTTTCCGGCTTTGGAATATTTGTTGGTAAATGTATCGTGTTTAGATAGTTTATAACCTCTATAAATGTAAAAAAACTCATCAATCCCCATCATAAGTCGATTTAAAATTTGTTCTAACAGCCTTAATGTGATCTCATGGTTTCCTTTTTCAAATTCAATGGCATATGATTTCGAGATAATATCTAAATACACTTCTTTTTGACTTAATCCCTTATTAGTCCGTATATTTCGAACAACCTCACCGTAGGTATTCAATTCGTTCGCCACCCTTTTATTGAAATCGTGAGCTTTTATTATATTTCAGAGAGAATCTAATTTGATTACGAAATTTTGATATTTGAAAGTCTGCTCATTGTGGTTTTTTGAGCTGATTGGAAATATTAGTAAATAAATCGAATCTGTTGGAAATTTCTTCAATTTAAGGTCCTATTTATAAGACCTTTGTCGAAATGGGACATAAAAGCAATTATGATGTAAGTACGTTAGATGGATTAATGGAAGCATAAGTTCTATATTTCCTTGGAAGGATTTGATTTATTATGAATAATAAAAGTGATTTTTTCAGATTTGAGCGTAAAAATGATGATTTCCCGTTCTACAGTGAACTGTCATCGCCTAGTCTAAATTTGAAGAGCAGCCTCATTTTTCTCGTTTCTGTCGCGGTTGGTTTTGCTCTGTTTCTTATTATGTTTGGAGGTCCCAATGTACAGCCCTTTATGAATGTGATTTTTCCTTTAGCAGCAGTAATCTTTGTGGCACGAAGTCAATGGACATCATTATTCAGAAAATTAGTAGCTAAAGATATTCTTTTGATTCTTGGAACTTACGTTGCGAATTTGATTGTGACAGGTATTGTCGGTTTCCTTATTACGAAATTGTTTAGTACGAGCGCTAATCCCGCAACCGATAGTTTCAATGGTAATTTTGCTGATGCTATTCCGTTCTTCTTGAGAACGATCCCGATGCTGTTTGGTGAAGAATTAATCACGATACTTCCATTCTTGGTCGTGCTATCATTTGGAGTTAAGAAACTTAAGATGAGTAGAAAGTCTGCTATAATTTTAGCCTGCATAGTTTCAGCTATTTTATTTGGGGCATACCATTTACCAACGTATAATTGGAATATTGTCCAAGCTATTCTCGGTATTGGTATTGCACGGATCGTTCTGCTATATCCATATCTTAAGACTAAAAATATATGGACATCGTTTATAGTGCACGTGATGAATGACTGGACAATGTTTGCTTTGGCCTTTTGGGCATCCACTCGCTAATTTTTCTCAAAGGATTTTTTGCGATAGAGTCTTAACAAACACCTGCAACTCCTTATTGAAGAAGGGGCTGCAGGTTTTTTTTGTATTCAAAAAAATGTGATAGACGCTATATAGCTGCTCAATATGAATGTGATAAAATGGGAAAAATCTATCATAGGGAGAAATTAACATGGGATTTTCTCTTCTCGGCACACTAATGGCATTAATCCTTCTTGCCCCAAGTTTGCTAATGATTAAGTTTCCACCTGAAAATGTACCTTCGGGTTTGCGAGATGCAGAACCAATCTATACCCTCTTGGAGAGAGCAGGACAATTGGGTTGTATAGGTATTCTTGCGATGTCACAGGATAACTTTCAACAGGTAAAGTTTGGCGTAATTGCTGTCTTTATTGTCTTGTTGATTGCTATTTATTATGGTCTTTGGATTCGATATTTCGTTAAGGGGAGGCAATATAAATTGTTATGGGACCCTTTAGGAATTATTCCGATCCCGATGGCAGTCCTCCCAGTATGTGCATTCGGATTGGCAGCGATTTGGGGCAAATCCATTTGGCTGAGTATTGCAGTAGTTTGTTTAGCGATAGGGCATTTAGCCAACTCTTGGCATAATTATCAGTACACCAGAAATAAATAATTAGAAACATAGTAAAATATACCCATATAAAAAGTGGTTGGATAGTTAATAAGCTGCATTGATAGAACGAGTTTGAAGATAGATAAAAGCATGAAAATGCATGATTTACGAACAATGGAAAAAATAAAGTCGAAAATGTTCGTTTTTTATCATTGACAACTCACGTGCTATCCACCTAAAATGATAGAGCACAACAACATAATTCTTTCGTATATTTCCGGGAATTGGCCTGGAAGTTTCTACGAGGTCACCGTAATGACCTGGCTACGATTAAGAAGAGCAGAGCAACCCGCATTGTCCTGGATTTAGGGCTATGGTCCTGGGTGCTACTCTTTTTTTCGAGCCGGTGTCTAACAGATACCGGCTTTTTGTTGCTGTCAGACACAACATACCTTAGGGGGAGAACAATTTGAATCGGTTTTTCAAGTTGAAAGAGAACGGCACCACAGTTCGTACAGAAATCATGGCGGGCTTGACCACGTTCATGGCAATGGCTTACATCTTGTCGGTTAATCCGAGTACTTTAACAGCATTTGGCCGTATTGATATGGGCTGGTACTCTGTATTTCTAGCGACGGCGCTGGCAGCAGGTATTTTCACCATCGCAATGGGCGTGTTCATAAACTTTCCAGTGGCGTTGGCACCTGGTATGGGACTTAACGCATATTTTGCTTCCGTAATTCTATCTTCCGCCACATCAGAGCATCCATTCACTTGGCAAATGGGTCTGACAGCCGTATTTATTTCCGGTTTGATCTTTATCTTGCTGACTGTAACTCGAGTGCGACAGATCTTACTAACTGCAATTCCTGACAGCTTGAAACATGCGATTACAGTAGGTATCGGGATGTTCATTACGATCCTTGGTCTTAAGAACAGTGGACTCATGACGATTGGTGTTGAAGCCGGTAAAGACATTCCTGCTAACACTTTCACAGATGTCCTTTCCTTTGAAACTATCATTCACATGGGTAGCCTAGAGAATTCCAATGTCCAATTGGTAATTATCGGACTTCTTCTAATCTCTATCCTGATGGTATTGAACGTTAAAGGTGCGATTTTATTCGGTATCTTGGGAACAACTGTCGCTGGTATGTTGATGGGCGTAGTTGATTTCAGCGCATTGTCCAGTCCGGCAACGCCTTGGGTTCCTGATTTCACACAATTGAACTTCTTCCAATTTGACTGGGATGGTATCCTGCACACAGGTATTGTTTCAGCGATTGCAACCTTCACATTTGTAGAGTTGTTTGATACATTTGGTACACTTGTAGGTACGGCTCAACGCGCTGGTATTATGGATAACCCTGAAGAAGGTAATAGACGTGTAGGTAATGCAATGTTTGTCGATGCAGTTGCTGTAGCAGGTGGTGCGGCACTGGGTACTTCGACTACTACTGCTTTTGTAGAAAGCGCGGCAGGTGTTGCTGAAGGTGGACGTACAGGTCTTACAGCTGTAACAACTGGCGTATGTTTCTTGCTTGCATTGTTCCTTGCTCCAGTGGTTGCTCTTATTCCTGGATCTGCTACAGCCGCAGCATTGATCGTCGTAGGTGTGCTGATGGCACAATCGATCCGTCAAATCGATTTTCAAGATATGGTTGTTGCGATTCCAGCCTTCCTAACACTTGTAATCATGCCTTTCACTTATAATATTGCTAACGGTATCTCCTTTGGTATCGTAACTTATGTAATCCTTGCTTCTGTTGCTAACCTTGCAGGTAAGAAGAAATACGATATTCACTGGATGATGTGGGTACTTGCGATCCTGATCGTTCTCCGTTATGTATTCCTTGGTAGCGAGGGCTAACATATATACAGTATTTCTGAAATTCATCTTGGGCTCCTTCATTACTGAAGGGGCCGTTTTTTTTATTTTGGATTATGTATTCTCCTACTTAACTTGTTGGATGTTCTTCCTTTCCATCATCCAATATTTAGATTATATTGTTGAAGAGGTGATGAATGTTGTCCACAAGATTTAGCAATTGGTCTTCTTATTTTAAAAGTAATCCTTGGCCTCTCTTATTGTTTTTGCTGGGGGCTGTGATTCGCATTTTTTACTTTGGTTCGATTCCAGGTGGCTTGAATCAGGATGAGGCATCTATAGGTTATGATGCTTACGCTATTCTTCATTATGGAATAGACCGCAATGGTATTCATTTACCTATTCACCTCATTGCTTGGGGAAGCGGACAGAATGCACTTTATGCTTACTTATCAATGCCTTTCATATTATTGTTCGGACTTACTCCAATGTCTGTACGTGCGGTTAGCTTAATCATGGGTCTACTGGGTATGCTCGTATTCTATCTTCTTTCCAAAGAGCTATTTACTTCCAGAACTGCTGGTATTGTGGCGATGTTTTTTATCGCAATTAATCCTTGGCATATTATGATGTCAAGATGGGCACTGGAATCTAATTTATTCCCCACCCTGATTCTGCTCTCCGTTTATATGTTACTTAAATCATTTCAAATTCCGAAGTGGTCTTATGGCTTTACAATTATGCTTGCCCTTTCACTTTATGCCTATGGAACATCCTATTTTTTTGTGCCGATATTTGCTTTAGGTGCTGGAATTCTTCTATTCTATACAAGAGCACTAAAGCTTCGGACCATTCTATGGAACTGTGCTCTGTTTATATTAATGGCACTCCCAATCTTCCTATTTATTATGATCAATCGATTGTCGCTAGAGGGGATTTTGACCCCATTGTTCTCAATTCCGAGATTGACAACGCCGCGTGTGGAACAGGTAACTTCTATATTCGGAGGGCAACTATTACATACAGCATTAAGCAATTTCCGGGAATTTTTGAAGATATTAATTAGCGGATCTGATGGTTTGCCTTGGAATTCGATTTCACCTTATGGATACGCGTATCCTATTGCGTTACCCTTTGTACTTATAGGACTTATATTTATGTTAACGACAATACGGAACCGTGGTCGTGAGCGGACGGGACTGCTCGTTATTTTACTTTGGTTGTTTGTTTCCGTTTTGATGACCTTTGTTACGAACGTAAACATTAATCGGATGAATGTGATTTTCTATCCAATCATTTTGCTGATTGTTGCAGGGTTTATGTGGTTAAGCAAGAAAGTAAAAGTATTAGGAATTCTGTCGGCTGTAACCTTTAGCTTATTTTTTGTTCTATTCACTACAGTTTATTTCCGTGAATATCCTAAAGAGATAGGACCAGCTTTCTATGAATCTTTCGGTGAGGCTATACAATATGCTTCTGAAGAGAGTGCTGGGAACATCTACGTGACTGATAAAGTTAATATGCCTTATATTTATGTGCTTTTTTATGAGCAGATCAATCCCCATAATTTCTTAGCAAACGTTAATTATTCTAATCCTGGAGGTGCATTTCAGCAGGTGTCTTCCTTTGGGAGATATAGATTTGGACATTCAAGCATAGTTCCGGGAGAGACAGCGACATATATCTTGTGGAATGGTGATCCCATTCCTGCTGAAAGCGATAATTATTCGGTTAAACGGTTTGCCAACTATACTGTTGTGACCGCTAAGACTGGGGGAGTAGAGGGAATCTCGGAATTTACAAATGGAGGATTTGAAGAGGGGATATCAGGCTGGAGCTTCTCATCCGGTACGGGTGTGGCGACCAATAATCCTTATAATGGAAGTTATTTGGCTTATCTTGATCCGGGATTTGACAAAACGATTACACAATCTATCAGAATAGCAGAACCTGGAGAATATAAGCTTGGTATAATGGTTAGTGCTGGTGGAGAAGAAGGAAGGGTTGGCGTCCGAGTTAATGGCGTAGTGCGGGCGGAGGCTGAAATACCTGCTAGTGAGGTTTATCAAGAGCTTACACTTCCAATGGTATCTATCGGTCAGAATGAACAAACTGAAATTTTTATTAAAGGCGGTAAAGGCTGGATTAACATAGACGAGGTGAGGTTGGAACGATGATCAAGAGTACACGTACGGCCGCAGTGACTGTATTGATGCTGTTATTGTTTTTGCTTCCTGTAACAAGCATTTATGCAGATGGAAATCTATTGCAGAACCCTGGATTTGAGGAGGGAGGAGAGGACGCTCCTTCTAACTGGACTAAGGATATGTGGATTTCTGGAGACAACTCTGGCATACTTTCAATCCAATCGGACGAGGTTCACTCCGGTAGTAAAGCGGCAGTCATTGAGAATATCGAGCCCAATCATTTGAAATGGGTGCAGACGATTAAGGCAACGCCGGACAGCTATTATAAAATCTCTGGATGGATCAAAGTAGTAAGTACCGCAGGCGAGGGAATGGGCGCCAATATACTTGCCGTTGGAGTAGGCGGGGGTTATCCCAGCGTAACGGATACGGCAGGAGAGTGGCAGTATCTTGAATACATAGGCCAGACAGGACCTAAGCAGAAAGAATTCGGCATAGGTGCAAGTTTGGGGGGCTACTCCAGCTTGATTCAAGGTAAAGCTTATTTTGATGATTTGTCTGTAGAAAAATTAGACGCTGCTCCCGAAGGGGCCAACGTCATTTCGCTGGATAGTGCAGCAGTTAGTCAGGATGCTGGTGGCAAAAAAGCGGATACCCCACATAAGGTATCTCCAACCAAGATGCTGCTGATCTCAGCGCTTTTCAGTGTATTTTTTGCAGTGCTTTATACCAAGGCATTCCGCAGTGAGAAGCTTATAAAGCAACCTGAGAATGTCTATTCCAAATGGCTGAGCATTGCCATCGGGGTTGCTTTTATCCTAAGGGTCTGGATTGGTCTGACTGCTCAAGGCTATCAGAACGACATGAATACCTTTATAGCTTGGGGTCAGCGTATGGTTGATTTAGGTCCAGGCAAGTTTTATGAAGAAGGGTATTTTGCCGATTATCCTCCTGGTTATTTGTACATTTTGTACATTCTTAGTTTTATTCGCGGTGTATTTGGCTTTGCGCATGGTTCGGGTGGAGAGAATCTGCTATTCAAACTGCCAGCGATTATTTCTGATTTGGTATTGGGTTTCTTCATATATAAAATGTCCCGCAAAAAACTCGGCTCAGGGATCGCTTTTGGCTTAACGCTATTATTTCTGTTTAATCCGGCGGTGCTTGTTAATTCAGCGGCGTGGGGACAAGCGGATTCGTTCTTTCTGATTTTCCTGTTGCTCAGTATCCATGGCGCTGCGAACAAAAAGTTTGTTCAATCCGCGATTTTGTTTGCAATAGCAACTTTAATTAAACCACAAGCGTTAATATTCACACCGGTATTATTGTTTGCTTTCTATCATCACCG
The DNA here is from genome assembly GCF_000758545.1 of Paenibacillus sp. FSL H7-0737. Classification (NCBI taxonomy): domain Bacteria; kingdom Bacillati; phylum Bacillota; class Bacilli; order Caryophanales; family Paenibacillaceae; genus Paenibacillus; species Paenibacillus sp. FSL H7-0737. The sequence goes on from NZ_CP009279.1 coordinate 707,746, forward strand.
TGCTTGGAAGCAGCTTGGATTTGGAGCTTTGTACGGATTAGCGATATTCGGATTGCTCGCGGCACCATTTTTCTGGAATAACGGTGGTTTAGTTGGCCTTATTAATCTGTATAAGAGTACGTTATCTTCCTATCCCTATTCTTCTGTGAATGCATTTAATCTATATGCATTGACTGACCCGATGTGGTCATCTCTTGACCTAACTTGGTTAGGTATTACTTACCGTGTATGGGGCTTCATATTTATTTTAGTGGCAGTAGCCATAGCAACCTTTTATTCTTTCAAAAAAGATCGCTTGGATTTATCCAAATCCTACTTTATCGGTATGGCGCTCATTGTAGTAGTTTTTGTGCTTGGAACCAAAATGCATGAACGTTATATGTTCCCTGCTGTTATTCTATGTATGTTCACTTATATAGCGAGTCGGGATCGTAGGTTTTTATTCCTATTCCTTGGATTCAGCTTAACGCAGTATATCAATGTGGCTTATACGTTGACCCATCTAAATGCAGGTGTAAATCCAGGTACAGATGGAATCGTTTTGGTTACTTCTATTGCTAACCTGTCATTATTGCTATACATGCTCTACATCGGTTACGACGTGTATGTTCGTGGGGGAGTAAAGCCTCTTCCAGCACCACCAACACCTGAAGAAAAATATGAAGAAGACCTTAAAGTCGTCGAGCAAATAAGACCGCACCAGAAGGGAGGGAGACTTAAGCGATGAAGTTTAAGCGTATAGATTGGATATGTATTCTTGCCATTACTGCCGTTTACGCGGCAATTGCTTTATATAATTTAGGTTCTACTAAATCTCCAGAGACCTTGTGGGAGCCAGCTGCCAGCGGTGAAAGCTTCTATGTAGATCTAGGACAGAGCAAACAATTGGAACGAGTGAATATCTTCGGTGGCGTAGGTACCGGGAAGTTTAAGCTCGAATTCAGTGAATTCCCTGAGGTCTGGAGTAGTCCACTGGATGTAAGCGAGGATGTTGGGAATGTCTTCATCTGGAAAAGCCAACCTCTGAACGTTGCAGCAAGATACGTGAAGTTTACAGTTACATCTCCAGGGTTCACTTTAAATGAAATGGCCTTCTATGAGCAGGGAGGCGAAAGAGTACCTCTTTCTATAGCCGGTGTTACACCGGATGCTAATGCAGTCGCTAAAAGAGGAGAGCCTGCCAATCTTTTTGACGAGCAGTCGCTCATCCCTGAATATTCTAACTTTATGAATAGCACTTATTTTGACGAGATCTACCATGCACGGACAGCTTATGAATATACACACGGGATTGTGCCTTATGAGAACACGCATCCACCACTAGGCAAGCTATTGATCGCAGTAGGGATGGAACTGTTCGGAGTCAATCCTTTCGGCTGGCGTATTATCGGAACATTGTTCGGGATTGCCATGCTGCCTCTCATTTATGTAATGGCACTACGTCTCTTTAAAAAGAGTAAATACGCAGCACTTGCAACTGGATTGTTCGCACTGGATTTCATGCATTTCACACAAACAAGAATCTCTACGATCGATGTATACGGAGTATTCTTCATCATGTTAATGTTTTATTTCATGCAGCGATATTACACTATGAATTTCTTCAGGCAGCCCTTAAGAAAAACACTAATTCCGTTATTCTGGTCCGGTTTATTCTTCGGAATTGGTGTCGCCTCCAAGTGGATTGTACTGTACGGAGGAGCTGGGCTGGCCATTATGCTAGCTATCTCGCTCTTCGAGCGCTACAGAGAATATAAAGCATCGGGACGGTTGCTCGCGGAAGGGAAGATCAAAGACAAGGAACTGCTGGGTACCTGTCGCGAAGCCGTAAATTCGTTCTGGAAGAATACCATTATTACGCTAGCTAGTTGTGTTGCATTCTTCGTAATCATACCGGTCATTATTTATAGTTTATCTTTTGTTCCGGGTTTATCTGCATCCGCAGAGGGCTTTACTATAAAAGGCTTGATTGATTCCCAAAAGAACATGTACAACTATCACAGTCAGCTTGTAGCTACACATCCTTTTGCGTCCTCCTGGTGGCAATGGCCGTTTATGAAGAGACCAGTCTGGTTCTTCAGTGGCAGTGAGGGTTTGCCGCAAGGTCAGGTCAGCAGTATAGTGACTATGGGGAATCCGCTTATCTGGTGGACGGGTATTTTCGCAATGCTGGCAACGCTGTGGATTACACTGAAACGCAAAGATAAGACCCTTTATATGATCTGGATCGCCTTTTTCTCACAATATGTTCCGTGGATGCTTGTCCCAAGGGAAACCTTTATCTACCATTATTTTGCTATGGTGCCTTTTATGATTCTTGGTATTGTATATATAATGAAGTTGCTAGATAGTAAATATCCTGAGGCTCGTTATGTTAGTTATGTCTATGTGGCTGTTGCTTTACTGCTCTTTGTCGCGTTCTACCCTGTCCTGTCAGGGATGCAGGTAAGCGGAGATTATGTGAAGAATATGCTGCGTTGGTTCCCATCTTGGGTTTTCTAAGATTTTTTATAATATCTATAATAATAAGTTTATGCTTACAGCGTTATTATGAAGTACAGAAAGATGTAACGCTCCATAAAGCTTTTAGGAGGAATAAAGGTGAAAGCCAGATATAGTGTAATTGTACCCATGTTCAATGAGGAGCAAGTAATTAGCGTTACTTATGAACGTTTGAAAAAAGTAATGGACGAATGCGGCGATACTTATGAGCTAGTCTTCGTAAATGACGGAAGTCGTGATCGTTCGGCCCAGATGATTCGGGAGATCAGTGATCGGGATGAATGCGTCAAGCTAATTGACTTCTCGCGTAATTTCGGACATCAGGTAGCGATTACAGCTGGCATGGACTATGCCGAAGGTCAAGCGGTTGTTGTTATTGACGCTGACCTTCAAGATCCACCGGAGGTCATTTTGCAAATGATCGAGAAGTGGAAAGAGGGTTATGACGTTGTGTATGCGAAGCGGCTGAAGCGCCGTGGAGAAACGATGTTCAAAAAGGTAACGGCCAAGATCTTTTATCGATTGCTCAGCAGCATGACAAGTGTAGACATTCCCACGGACACAGGTGATTTTCGTCTTATTGATCGTAAGGTATGTGATGTCTTGCGAGGTCTCAAGGAAAAAAACCGGTATGTCAGAGGTTTAGTGAGCTGGGTCGGCTTCAAGCAGACGATGGTGGAATATGAGCGAGAAGAACGATTTGCAGGAGAAACTAAGTATCCTCTTAAGAAAATGATTCGTTTTGCGCTGGATGGGATCACTTCCTTTTCGCATAAGCCACTTAAGATTGCTACGTATGTCGGATTCTTTCTTTCCTTCTCGAGCTTTCTCTATTTATTCTTCGTATTGTTTCAAAGAATCTTTTTCACCTCATGGACGGTTCCAGGTTGGGCTTCCATTGTAGGGGTCAATTTGCTCTTTAACGGTATCGTTCTGATGCTGTTAGGTGTAATCGGTGAGTATATTGGACGGATTTATGACGAGTCTAAGGATAGACCGTTGTATATTGTCAGTGAGACCATAGGATATCGTAACGAAGAAGAAGTGGATCGCCGGAAGGATTACAAAGATGTCAGATAAGAACTTTCGGACTGCTTTCATACAGTTTCTCAAATTTAATGCTGTAGGTCTGGTAAATACCCTCATTGATTTCGTAATCTTTACATTACTGAACTCACTTGGGATGGTATATGCGTTGGCACAGGTGATTTCTTATAGTGCTGGGACAGCGAACAGCTTTATTTTGAATAAAAAAGTAACCTTCAAGGATCGTGACCGTGGCAATAAAGAGGGTTTTGATAAGACGCAGTTGCTGAAGTTTATCGTACTGAATCTGGTAGTACTCGGAATATCGCTGTTGCTAATGCATCTGTTGACTGACAAACTAGGCATTCAAGTGTTGATCTCTAAGGTATTAGTAACGTTTGTGACGGTGATTATTAACTTCTTCGGAAGTCGTAAATGGGTATTCTAAAGTTCAGTAGAACCAATCTACGGAGGTGAAAATCATGCGTAAATTCTCGTATGTGCTCATACTGGCGGGGATCCTTATCATGCTCTATCCAAAAGCTAACGAATGGTATAACGACTGGCAGCAGGATAAGCTATTAGAATCGGCTGAACTGAGCACCAGTGAAAGTACTCCACCACCTGATCTGAAGAGCAGATATGCCGAGGTCACTCAGCTACTAGCGGAGGAATCAGCTTTAGATGCACAAGCACAGCCGCAAGAAACAGAAAAGCCGGAACCGGAAATTGAAGTGGGTGGCAAAGTTATCGCATTAATTGAGATTGATAAGATCGATCTGAAGCTGCCTGTATTAGAAGGGGCTACTAAAGCGAATATGAAGCATGCCGCGGCCCATATGAAAGAAACAACTCCAATAGGAGAAATAGGGAACGCCGCAATAGCTGCACATAGAGCTAGAACTACGGGCAGATTGTTTAACAGATTGAATGAGGTTGTGATTGGGGATACGATTACGGTAAAGACTAGCGATCAGACTTATAATTACGAGGTTTATGATATTTCTGTTGTACTTCCTAGTGATGTGTCTGTTCTAGACGGGAATAACAAAGATAAAATTCTTACTCTAATTACGTGTGACCCACTAGTAGATCCTACACATCGTTTGATTGTTCATGCCAAACTTTCCTAATCGTTGACGAGAAATAACAAGAGAATTCAAATACAGAGAAATAACTATAAAATAATAGTAAATCTAGCAATTTTGTTCTTGTTTACGAGGATAAATATGGTAGTATAAGACTATAAAAGCTAAACACGATAAACGGCAAACCTATCGAAAGGTAGGGACGCAAAGCTAAAGGGCCTTCCCGTAAGGATGGCAGCCAGTTACCGAATGAAGAGGCTTTTTTTGTTTTTATAAAATATATAAGAATCTTAGATTCATATTTCTACTTGGACTGATTCTGTTAATTTGTCTAGTGAAATTAGAACAGATAGAGCTTATACGATAACGGCAAACCTATCGAAAGGTAGGGACGCAAAGCTAAAGGGCCTTCCCGAAAGGATGGCAGCCAGCTACCGAAAGGGGTTTTATCCGTGAAAAAGGTTTATTTTATGATGGTGGCGCTGTTCGTACTGATTACTGCGGTTCCGGTAAGCACAGCTCAAGCCGCAAGTGTAGATGCAAGCTGGTTGATTACATCGAAAGTGGCTCAAGGTGTTATTGGAATTAACTATGATATTCCGAAAGATAAAAGAATCAAACTCATGATCACTAAAGACAACAGCAGCTATACATATAACTTATATGCTTCTGGACAAGCTGAGGACTTCCCTTTACAACAAGGTAATGGTACTTATAAGGTTTCTGTTCTTGAGAACACAACCGGCAATAAATACAAAGCGTTATATTCCGAAGTAGTAGACGTAACCATGAGTGACTCGAATTCCGTATATTTGGGCTCCGTACAGAATGTGAAATGGAGTTCTTCTGATAAAGCGATCCTTAAGGCCAAAGAGCTTACAAAAGGCAAAACAACAGATGAAGAGAAAGTTAAGGCAATCTATAACTATGTAGTTGCTAATGTACAATACGATTATTCTCTTGCTAATAACGTAACAACAGATTACATTCCGAACATTAACAACACTTTGAATACTAAAAAAGGAATCTGCTATGACTATGCTTCTCTTTTTGCCGCAATGCTGCGTAGTGTAGATGTGCCTGCTAAATTGGTGATGGGGAATACTAGCTACGTTACGCAATACCATGCATGGAATGAAGTGTTGATGGATGGGAAATGGGTTACTATTGATACAACGGTAGATGCATCGTCAGCGAAGAGTAAGAAGAATACGGATTTTATTAAGGCTTCAAGTAAGTATACTGCAGCAAAATACTATTAATTTGCATCGCTAGATTCATAACTCTATTAAATAAACAACCAGCTTAATTATTAAGCTAGTTGTTTATTTTTCTATTAGGGGTTGCTTTTCTATGAATAGATAGGTTATTATAGTTAAGCGTTGTTAGACAGCGTACAGGCAATATTTGAGAGAGTTATATAAACGGCTTTCGAAAAATAAAGCTTGCATTACTGAGAACAACATGATATATTATAAGAGTTGCTGCTGAGACATTAAACGGCGCCAACGAGAACTTGATCTTTGAAAACTGAACAACGAGTGAGTAGGAAATCACGAAAGTGAAATCCAAAATTAGAGAATTAATTTTCTCGTCAGATGTTTCAAAATGAGCATATCGCTCTTTTCAATACTAATTGGAGAGTTTGATCCTGGCTCAGGACGAACGCTGGCGGCGTGCCTAATACATGCAAGTCGAGCGGAGTTATTTTGAAAGCTTGCTTTCAAAATAACTTAGCGGCGGACGGGTGAGTAACACGTAGGCAACCTGCCCCTTAGACTGGGATAACTACCGGAAACGGTAGCTAATACCGGATAATTTCTTTTTTCTCCTGAAGAAAGAATGAAAGACGGAGCAATCTGTCACTGAGGGATGGGCCTGCGGCGCATTAGCTAGTTGGTGGGGTAACGGCCCACCAAGGCGACGATGCGTAGCCGACCTGAGAGGGTGAACGGCCACACTGGGACTGAGACACGGCCCAGACTCCTACGGGAGGCAGCAGTAGGGAATCTTCCGCAATGGACGAAAGTCTGACGGAGCAACGCCGCGTGAGTGATGAAGGTTTTCGGATCGTAAAGCTCTGTTGCCAGGGAAGAACGTCCGGTAGAGTAACTGCTATCGGAGTGACGGTACCTGAGAAGAAAGCCCCGGCTAACTACGTGCCAGCAGCCGCGGTAATACGTAGGGGGCAAGCGTTGTCCGGAATTATTGGGCGTAAAGCGCGCGCAGGCGGTCATTTAAGTCTGGTGTTTAAACCTTGGGCTCAACCTGAGGTCGCACTGGAAACTGGGTGACTTGAGTACAGAAGAGGAAAGTGGAATTCCACGTGTAGCGGTGAAATGCGTAGATATGTGGAGGAACACCAGTGGCGAAGGCGACTTTCTGGGCTGTAACTGACGCTGAGGCGCGAAAGCGTGGGGAGCAAACAGGATTAGATACCCTGGTAGTCCACGCCGTAAACGATGAGTGCTAGGTGTTAGGGGTTTCGATACCCTTGGTGCCGAAGTTAACACAGTAAGCACTCCGCCTGGGGAGTACGGTCGCAAGACTGAAACTCAAAGGAATTGACGGGGACCCGCACAAGCAGTGGAGTATGTGGTTTAATTCGAAGCAACGCGAAGAACCTTACCAGGTCTTGACATCCCTCTGAATCCACTAGAGATAGTGGCGGCCTTCGGGACAGAGGAGACAGGTGGTGCATGGTTGTCGTCAGCTCGTGTCGTGAGATGTTGGGTTAAGTCCCGCAACGAGCGCAACCCTTAACTTTAGTTGCCAGCAAGTAATGTTGGGCACTCTAGAGTGACTGCCGGTGACAAACCGGAGGAAGGTGGGGATGACGTCAAATCATCATGCCCCTTATGACCTGGGCTACACACGTACTACAATGGCCGGTACAACGGGAAGCGAAACCGCGAGGTGAAGCCAATCCCATCAAAGCCGGTCTCAGTTCGGATTGCAGGCTGCAACTCGCCTGCATGAAGTCGGAATTGCTAGTAATCGCGGATCAGCATGCCGCGGTGAATACGTTCCCGGGTCTTGTACACACCGCCCGTCACACCACGAGAGTTTACAACACCCGAAGTCGGTGGGGTAACCCGCAAGGGAGCCAGCCGCCGAAGGTGGGGTAGATGATTGGGGTGAAGTCGTAACAAGGTAGCCGTATCGGAAGGTGCGGCTGGATCACCTCCTTTCTATGGAGAATCGTCTTCTGCAATGAAGACATTCAAATCGGAAGTTAAACTTCCACAACTCAGGTTTAGGCCTGTTACTCACTCGTTGCTCAGTTTTGAGAGTTTAAGCTCTCAAGTAAGACTTGATCCTTGAAAACTGGATACCGAAACGAATTTGCGTTTTAGAACATCTTTTAGCAACTTGTGCAAACAAGTAAATGTTATTAGTGAGATGATTCCAAAAGAGATGTCATTGTATGATATTTTCCTGCGGAAAAATCAAGGTTAAGCTAATAAGAGCACACGGAGGATGCCTAGGCGCCAGGAGCCGACGAAGGACGTGGCGAACAACGAAACTGCCTCGGGGAGCTGTAAGCAAGCTTTGATCCGGGGGTGTCCGAATGGGGAAACCCAGCTGTGGTAATTCGCAGTTACTCATCTCTGAACACATAGGAGATGTAGAGGCAGACCAGGGGAACTGAAACATCTAAGTACCCTGAGGAAGAGAAAACAATAGTGATTCCGTCAGTAGCGGCGAGCGAACGCGGAACAGCCTAAACCTAAGAGCTTGCTCTTAGGGGTTGTGGGACGTCTCACATGGAGTTACAAAGGAATATGGTAGGTGAAGAGGTCTGGAAAGGCCCGCGATAGAGGTAAAAGCCCTGTAGCCTAAACTGTGTTCTCTCCGAGACGGATCCCGAGTAGTGCGGGGCACGTGAAACCCCGTATGAATCCAGCAGGACCATCTGCTAAGGCTAAATACTACCTGGCGACCGATAGTGAAACAGTACCGTGAGGGAAAGGTGAAAAGCACCCCGGAAGGGGAGTGAAATAGAACCTGAAACCGTGTGCTTACAAAAAGTCAGAGCCCTATTAATGGGTGATGGCGTGCCTTTTGTAGAATGAACCGGCGAGTTACGTTTAACATGCAAGGTTAAGTCGAGAAGACGGAGCCGCAGCGAAAGCGAGTCTGAATAGGGCGATTTAGTATGTGGACGTAGACCCGAAACCGTGTGATCTACCCCTGTCCAGGGTGAAGGTGCGGTAACACGCACTGGAGGCCCGAACCCACGCATGTTGAAAAATGCGGGGATGAGGTGGGGGTAGCGGAGAAATTCCAATCGAACTCGGAGATAGCTGGTTCTCCCCGAAATAGCTTTAGGGCTAGCCTCGGTATAAGAGTAGTGGAGGTAGAGCACTGATTGGGTGCGGGGTCCGCAAGGATTACCAAGCTCAGTCAAACTCCGAATGCCATATACTTATTGCCGGGAGTCAGACAGTGAGTGCTAAGATCCATTGTCAAAAGGGAAACAGCCCAGACCATCAGCTAAGGTCCCCAAGTGTGTGTTAAGTGGGAAAGGATGTGGAGTTGCACAGACAACCAGGATGTTGGCTTAGAAGCAGCCACCATTGAAAGAGTGCGTAATAGCTCACTGGTCGAGTGACTCTGCGCCGAAAATGTAACGGGGCTAAACACACCACCGAAGCTATGGCTAGATACGTATGTATCTGGGGTAGGGGAGCGTTGTATGTGGGTTGAAGGTGTACCGTAAGGAGCGCTGGACAGCATACAAGTGAGAATGCCGGTATGAGTAACGAAAAGATCAGTGAGAATCTGATCCGCCGAAAGCCCAAGGTTTCCTGAGGAAGGCTCGTCCGCTCAGGGTAAGTCGGGACCTAAGGCGAGGCCGAAAGGCGTAGTCGAAGGACAACAGTTTGAAATTACTGTACCACCGTAATCCGCTATGAGCGATGGGGTGACGCAGGAGGGTAGTGACGCGGACTGATGGATATGTCCGTCTAAGCAGTGAGGCTGATGTGTAGGCAAATCCGCACATCGTTAAGGCTGGACTGTGATGGGGAGCGAAAATTGTAGTAGCGAAGGTCATGATCTCACACTGCCAAGAAAAGCCTCTAGCCAGGAGAAGGTGCCCGTACCGCAAACCGACACAGGTAGGCGAGAAGAGAATTCTAAGGCGCGCGGAAGAACTCTCGTTAAGGAACTCGGCAAAATGACCCCGTAACTTCGGGAGAAGGGGTGCCCCGGTAGTGTGAATAGCACGAGGGGGCCGCAGTGAAAAGGCCCAAGCGACTGTTTAGCAAAAACACAGGTCTGTGCGAAGCCGCAAGGCGAAGTATACGGGCTGACGCCTGCCCGGTGCTGGAAGGTTAAGGGGAGTGGTTAGGGGTAACCCGAAGCTATGAACCGAAGCCCCAGTAAACGGCGGCCGTAACTATAACGGTCCTAAGGTAGCGAAATTCCTTGTCAGGTAAATTCTGACCCGCACGAATGGCGTAACGACTTGGGCGCTGTCTCAACGAGAGATCCGGTGAAATTTTAATACCTGTGAAGATGCAGGTTACCCGCGACAAGACGGAAAGACCCCATGGAGCTTTACTGCAGCTTGATATTGAATTTGGGTACGATCTGTACAGGATAGGTGGGAGCCGTAGAAATCGGAGCGCAAGCTTCGGTGGAGGCGCCGTTGGGATACCACCCTGATCGTATCTAGGTTCTAACCTAGTACCCTAATCGGGTACGGGGACCGTGTCAGGCGGGCAGTTTGACTGGGGCGGTCGCCTCCTAAAGAGTAACGGAGGCGTTCCAAGGTTCCCTCAGAATGGTTGGAAATCATTCGAAGAGTGCAAAGGCATAAGGGAGCTTGACTGCGAGACCTACAAGTCGAGCAGGGACGAAAGTCGGACTTAGTGATCCGGTGGTACCGCATGGAAGGGCCATCGCTCAACGGATAAAAGCTACCCTGGGGATAACAGGCTTATCTCCCCCAAGAGTCCACATCGACGGGGAGGTTTGGCACCTCGATGTCGGCTCATCGCATCCTGGGGCTGAAGTAGGTCCCAAGGGTTGGGCTGTTCGCCCATTAAAGCGGTACGCGAGCTGGGTTCAGAACGTCGTGAGACAGTTCGGTCCCTATCTGTCGTGGGCGCAGGAAATTTGAGAGGAGCTGTCCTTAGTACGAGAGGACCGGGATGGACGTACCGCTGGTGCACCAGTTGTTTCGCCAGAAGCATGGCTGGGTAGCTACGTACGGACGGGATAAGCGCTGAAAGCATCTAAGCGTGAAGCCCCCCTCAAGATGAGATTTCCCAATTAGTAAGACCCCTTGAAGACGACGAGGTAGATAGGTTGGAGGTGGAAGTGCAGTAATGCATGGAGCTGACCAATACTAATCGGTCGAGGGCTTATCCTATACTTAAGACGCAAATTCAATTCGGATTCAGTTTTCAGGCGACTCAAGCCTGAGCATTTACGATGTAAATGCCCGTTTGGTGGCGATAGCGGAGGGGTTCCACGCGTACCCATCCCGAACACGACCGTTAAGCCCTCCAGCGCCGATGGTACTTGGACCGAAGGGTCCTGGGAGAGTAGGACGTTGCCAAGCACACGAAGCCATTGTTGATTTATCAACAATGGCTTTTTTGTTCCCTTTATCGCTTAATTTAAATAATGTGGATAAGTCATGGGGAAATAACGAAAAAATAAAAGTTACTAACATGTGGATGGAATAATAAAATATATTCAAAAATGAAAGTAGTCCCCAATTTATGTGGATAGAGCAGTGGTATATGTGGATACTTCAAGTAAATGCAAGGATATTTTGCATGGCAGGAGGATAAACAATGGACAACAGTAGTAATCTTGTGTGGATAGAAGATTTTTCTGTACATGCGAGCGACACGGATTATCGTTCGCAGGGTAAGTTATCCTTTATTTTGGATATCATGCAATGTGCGGCAGACTTCGCAGTGGGTAATTTGGGGATAAGTGTGGAAGAAATTCTGAATGCAGGAATGGGCTGGATGATGATTACGTTAGATCTTGATTTTAAGCGTATTCCTCGCCCAAATGATGTGCTTAGCGTACATACCTGGAGTAAAGGTACTAAAGGGGCTTTATGGCAAAGGGATTATCGTATTTTTGATGCAGATCATATAGAGATTGCCACAGCGCGTTCTATATGGGCTTTAGTAGATATTGAGAAGAGAAAGATACTCAGACCGAACGCTCTTCCAGTTCAGGTTAAGCACTATAATGGCGATTCAGTAGGGGATATGCCTGTTAAGGTAACGATCCCTACTGATATTATTATGGAAGAAGCTTATCGGTATCAGGTAAGATATAGTGGGCTGGATAGCAACGGACATCTGAATAATGCCCGATACGGAGATTTATGTTGTGATGCACTTAATTTAGCGGAATGGGATAATGCAGAGTTCACACGCTTCCGGATTACATATCTACAAGAAGCTAAGTTTGGGGATGAACTGACTATTTTACGCTCAGCTGTAACGGATGATGGTATATATGTCCGTGGCCAGAATAGTGATATTGTATTTTTTGAAGCATGTATTGAGTTGAAAAATATAAATAAGTAAAAAGTTTATAAATATGGAATATTATTATAAAAGCGATTTCTCCGAGCATCAATCGGGGCAGTCGCTTTTTTTATTGAAAAACAGATGATGTTTATAACATATTTGGAAAAAAATTTGAGCCTGTCACAATTAAAGGGATCACATTCGTTATATAGTTGTAGTCAATAACAAGGAGGTGATTCTTTGGAACGTCGCAGCCCCGGGGTCCAAGTGAATCAAACAATAATTGAAGAGGCTATTGATCAGGTTCTTGCGGGTAACCGCGAAGCCTATAGAACTATAATACAAGCCTATGAAAGAAAGATTTATACGTATTGCTATTATATTTTGAGAAGTCATGAAGAAGCAGAGGATGCTGTGCAAGATATATTTGTAAAAGTGTATCAGGAACTCAGACGTTATGAGAAACGAGTCTCTTTTAATTCATGGCTGTATAAAGTGGCCTATCATCATTGTTTGGATCAGGTTCGCAAACGCAAACGAAGAAACCGTCTGTTGTCGCTATATAAAGAGCAGCAGCCGAAAGCCTATTATAATCCTAACGATGAGGAGCCATTGCAGAAGTTATTTATGGATGATCTGACAGCTGAAGAGAGCAATCTTCTGATTCTTAAGGTAGTAGAGCAGTACAGTTTTGAAGAAATGGGTCAGATTATGGATTGTAATTCAGCTACTTTACGCAAGAAATTTGAACGTCTACGCAAAAAGTTAGTCCGGCAAAGAATGAATGAAGGAGGAAGCCCACATGGAGAAATGGCAAGATCCAACTGAAAGTCAGAAGATGGAGCACATTCGTCAAACATTCCAAAATCATGAAATGCCGGTAGACAGTTTCAGCGATTCAATTATGAAGCGAATAGGAGACGAGGGAATGGAAAAGCGAGCGTCAAGAAAAAGTGGGAATAAGTTTCTGAAAAAATCATTGGTGGCTGCCGCGGCAGCAGCAGTGTTGGGTGCGGGAATAATCGGTAGCGGATTTATATCCCCAGTCATGGCTGAAACGTTAAAGCAGATTCCTGTTGTAGGAAGTATTTTTAAGGGGATTGACGATAAAGGTCTAAATGCTGCTAAAGAAAAAGGATTATCTACTGCGCCTAACCAAAGCGTTACCCATGATGGAGTGACCTTGAAGGTTACCGATGCCTATTATGACGGCTCGCGGTTGGCTTTTGCGATTGAACGGGAAGGCATTGATAAGGATAAGATGATGGCAGAAATGATTATTGAACCGATTGAATTCGATCCAGCGGTAAAAGAACAGCAGTATGCGAAAGTGACAATGAACCAGTCCGAAAAAGGGTTGTTGGGTTCAGCAGAAGTGAAATTGCCGAATGGAAAGAATCTGGAGAGCCAAATGTCGTCTTTTGGCGATGTTGAGGGTAAAAAGAATGCTATTTTATACGATTATAGAAATCTAAATAATGTAGAGGCTTTGGGGAATGAATTTGAATTAAGCATCACTGTGCCGGTTACACAAATCGCAGAGCCTTTTGAAATCAAGGTGCCAGTGAAAAAAGTAACGGAAGGAATTATCAAGCTTGATCTGAACCAAACAAAAGAGGCAGAAGAATTCAGTTATACGATTACCAAGCTGGAATTAACTCCAGCCACAAGCAGATTACAGCTCAGCGAAGAAGGTAAAGCGCCAACTGTGAAAGAAAAGGATGGATACACAACCTCTGAAATGTTCTATGAAATTGTTGATGAACTAGGCAATGCATTTTCTTCGAGCGGGTCATTCAACTTGCCGGCTATAGTCTATCCTATGGTAGACAAAGATTTCAGTCCGTTCCCACAAACACCAAAAACAATTACGGTTAAGCCGTTTACTTATTCCATTGATGAGAGCCATAAAGCATTAAGAGATGAAGAAGGAAAACAAGTTAAACATTATTATCCGGAGCTTGAACAAACGATTCAGGTGAAGCAAGAGTAACTATTAATCCCATAAGCAAAAAAAGTCCGTGTCTGCATAGCAGATACGGGCTTTTTGTTAAAAGATAAGAATTTATAAGCTAAACAACTATAATATCTTTATATTTCTAAGAGAAACGGTTGTCATTTATAAAAGACGACAACGTAGTCTCTTCTTGTAAAAATTCTAACGGAATGTAGATTTCACTCACCGAGTTTTCGTTATCTGGTCCAAGGTACAATTCACCATAAAATTCCAACTCGAATGGAATGGACATCCTGTATTCAGTTTTCGGCAGCCAGATTCCGTAGATATATTTATATGTAGAAGGGATATCACAAGAGCGGCCTTTATGGATGAATTTAAGATAACGTATAGGTGGTAAGATCTGAAGGGGGAAGGTCTGATTGTGGTCTGCATTTATAGGATTAAGTTCGCAGGCACACATGATCGAAAAACCGTTACTCTTATAGTCGTCTGGCCAGAAGCCAAGCTGATAATATTTTTCAGGTTGTATCCTATCAGATATAGTATCTACCTTACTGAAAAGCAAAGGCCAAGTATCAGAAATGACGGAGAAATCATGGTCTATTTTAACTACGGGTCCTTGAAGTATAATTTTCCCGAAATCAACGAGGTGGGGGGAAAGATCGCTATAAGAAGGGACTTGAAGTAGATCCTGTTCATATAGTCTAGGCAACAAAGGGAGTTTCGTTTTATTAATTCTTTTTCGAACAAGAGAGGGAGTCGTGTGCAGCATTCTTTTGAAGGCACGAGTAAAGGTCTCATAGTTACTAAAGTCATAGTCTAATGAGATGTCCTGGAGTGAGCGTTCTGGCATTCGGTGAATGTCCAAGGCTGCTTCAGTGATTTTGCGTCTGGCTATATAGTCGCCGGGTGCTATCCCAGTGACTGCTTGAAATAGGCGGGTGAAATGATAAAGTGAGTATCCCATTTCTTTGGAAAGGACAGCTACAGGAAGAAGCGTGTTTAAGCGATCCTCAATGAGATCTAATGCTTGAATGATTAGTTGGCGATTGTTCAAGAGATGCCCTCCCATAACAGTTAGAAATGGTGTCCAACACGATGACTTCAATTATTTGTTGTCCAGTCTCCCCAATTAGCAGCCCAATCGGGAACGGTCACTTCCATTACGCGATCGGCACTAGGAAAATAAGCTTTGATGTCGAGAATTGGTGTACCAGGATAGGCATCAAGTCCAGCCACCTCTACGATGCCAGAAGCTTCATCGACAGACAGGGTTGCTGCTACACTAAGCCCAATTGGATTAGGTCGAATAGGGGAACGGGAAGCGAATACTCCAGTTAATGTTTCGTCATAAGGTGGTTGAATCTGTGTAGTCTGGCGGAATTGATCATCTGCAAACTCGTGCAGCCACCAAAGCACTTGGCAATGACTAAATTGAGATAAACCTTTAAGCGCCGGGCTAAATTCCGGTTTGATTTCCAGTCGTAAATTACGTGGCGTACCTGTAACCCAACCTATAGGTACTATATTATAGCTTTCTTGTTCATTCATTGACTATGACTCCTTTCGGGTATCAGATATTATTTAGTTTATAACGGAGTGACCCGGTAAGGCCTGACGATATTTGCTATCATTCATTTAATGCTATAATGAAATTTGATGTGGAAAGGGGAGCATTATGAAGACATTAGTATTGGCGGAGAAGCCGTCTGTTGCACGCGAGATCGCACGAGTCATGGGATGTAATAATAAACAGAAAAGCTATATTGAAGGACCAAAATATGTGGTTACCTGGGCACTGGGTCATTTAGTCGGCCTGGCAGAGCCTGAAGATTATAATAAAAAGTTTGCAACTTGGGCTTTGGAGGATCTGCCTATTTTGCCGGAGAAGGCAAAGCTGAAGGTGCTGCGTGAGACCAACCAGCAATATAAAGCTGTTCAGCACCTAATGAAGCGTCAGGATATTGAGGAGCTTGTGGTAGCAACGGATGCTGCTCGTGAAGGAGAGCTGTTGGCACGTTGGATTATGAATATGGCGGGGTGGAAAAAGCCATTCCGGCGGCTGTGGATATCCTCGCAGACTGATAAGGCGATTAAAGAGGGATTCGCAAAGCTCCGCCCAGGTCGCGATTTTGATCGTCTGTATGAATCTGCACGTTGCCGCGCAGAGGCGGATTGGATGATTGGACTGAATGTCACGAGAGCTTTGACATGTAAGTTCGGTTCGCCGCTCTCCGCAGGGCGGGTACAAACGCCGACATTAGGGATGATCATGGATCGTGAACAGGAGATTACGGGTTTCCGTTCCGTTGATTTTGAGACGCTGACTGCTGATTTTGGGGATTTCCAAGCGGCATGGCGGGCCAGTAACGGCGATGGTCGGATATTTGAAAAGGATAAGACGGCAAGTCTAAAGAATAAGCTTACTGGACGCAGCGGCCGTATTAATAAGGTACAAAAGAGTGAGAAGAGCGAACCTCATCCACTCGCTTATGATCTGACTGAATTGCAGCGCGATGCGAACCGGAAGTTCGGCTTCTCCGCGAAGCAGACCTCTAGTGTGCTTCAGCGGTTATATGAGCAGCACAAGCTTGTCACTTACCCGCGTACGGACAGTCGTTACTTAACATCAGATATGACGGGCACACTCAAGGAAAGATTAGACAGTGTAGCTGTCGGCCCATATGCAGCTTTGGCACGTCCACTGCTTCGCAAACCGCTGCCGATTACGAAGCGAATCGTGGATGATAGCAAAGTAAGCGATCACCATGCTATTATTCCGACAGAGCAGACCGTATTGTTAAATGGTTTGAGTACTGAAGAACGTAAGCTGTATGATTTGATCGTGCGGCGTTTTATCAGCTTGTTCTACCCACCAGCTCGCTATGATGCGGTAGCTGTCACCGTCAACGTGGAAGGCGAAAGCTTCCATGTCAAAGGGACGACGGTAAAAGATGCCGGTTGGCGTGAAGTGTACGGCGGAGATATGAGTAACGATGATGACGAGGAACCATCGGACGAGCCAGCAGCTGGGAGTGTGAAGCTACCTGAGCTGCGCGAAGGAGCAACTGTCACGATTGGCCGCTGCATGGTTCGTCCTGGACGAACACAGCCACCGAAGCGTTATAATGAAGCTTCGCTGTTGACGCAAATGGAGAAGCATGGCCTTGGAACCCCGGCAACCCGCGCGGATATTATCGAGAAGCTGGTTAGCTCCGACACCATTGAACGCCAAGGGAATCTGCTGCATCCGACTGGTAAAGGCAAGCAGCTTATTGAGTTGGTATCCACACAGCTCCGGACACCAGATCTAACCGCGCGCTGGGAAGCCGAGCTGGAGAAAATAGCGCGTGGTCAAGGCAAGCCGGAGCTCTTCTTGCAAGGCATCCGCAGTATGGCACAGGAGCTGGTAACTGGCGTCAAAACTAGTGGAGCAGAATATAAACCGCATAATGTCTCGAACAGTAACTGTCCGGAATGCGGTACAAGACTGCTGGAGAAAAAGAGCAAACGTGGCAAGCTGCTTGTATGCCCAGCAGATAACTGTGGTTATACCCGTGCCGGAGAGAAAAGACTATCGAATCGCCGCTGTCCACAGTGCCATAAGAAAATGGAGCTTAAAGAGGGTAAAGCAGGCATGTTCGTACAATGTTTGGGCTGTGGAATCACAGAAACCTTGGATAAGGATCATAAGCATGTGAATAAACGCGAACAGCAAAAGCTGGTACAGCAATACAGTAAGCAAGAAAGCATTGGTTCTAACCTTGGGGAACTGCTGAAAGCAGCGCTTGAAGGGCAAAAGAAGGATAAGTAAAAAGGTTCGCATGTATCGTAATAAAAAGGCTGCTGAGTGTACTCAGTAGCCTTTTTTTCTGTCCACGTAAGTTTTTGTGGTCTACAGATAGGCTTTGAATTAGAATGTTAAGCAAATACATAGAGCAGGTGATTAGGGTGGCAGCTGAACAACAAGTGGATCAACTAAAAGCAGCAGATAGCCCACAGGGGCTGGGTGGTAGCAGGTTTTTCTTTCTCGTTATTGTATTTATGTTCTGGTTCTCTTCTTATATTTATGTTCCGGTGCTTTCCCCTTATGTGGAGCATTTGGGAGCATCGTATTTTATGGTGGGCATGGTGCTTGGCGTATATGGGCTAATGCAGATTCTGTTCCGACTGCCGATTGGCATCGGTTCGGATTATTTGAATCGGCGGCGTCCGTTTATCTATCTGGGACTGATTGCGAGCGGAGCCAGCTGCTTTCTTTTTATGTGGGGAGCACAGCCTGGGTGGGCATTGGCAGCACGTGCAGTATCCGGTATAGCGGCTTCCGCATGGGTTGTGTACACTGTGATGTTCGCGGGATATTTCCCGAAAGAGGAAGCTGGAAAAGCGATGGGCATGCTGCAATTCACTACGGTAATCGCCCAATTGACCAGTATGATGATCAGTGGCTATATGGTGGAGCATTGGGGCTGGAATACCCCGTTTCTGATTGGTGGATTTGTAGCGATTGCGGCGCTGTTGCTTGCGCTGCGGCTGCCTGAACAAAAACAGGAGAAACGGCAAAGTGCGATCCAGATCAAGGACTTAGCGGGTGTTATGAAGGAGCCACTTCTTGTAAGAGTTTCTCTGCTGTCAGTGTTGGCACACTGTGTGCTATTCATCACGATGTTCGGATATACGCCAAACCAAGCTCTGAATATCGGAGCAAGTAAAGAAAGCTTGGGCTGGCTGACGCTCGCTTTTATGATTCCGCATGCTGTCGCGACTCTCTATGGCTCACGGACATTTGGTAGGCTGCTAGGAGACCGGGGTACGCTTCTCTTAGGCTTCGCGGGAAGTGCATTGTTTACACTTCTTATTCCTTCAATGCCGACGCTAGCGACGCTCTGTCTGACTCAGGTAGGAAACGGATTTATGCAGGGACTTATTTTTCCATTGTTGCTAGGCAAGTCGGTGTCAGAAGTAGATCCATATAAGCGTGCAACAGCTATGGGCTTCTATCAGGCGGTTTATGCAATAGGTATGTCGGCTGGGCCATTCGTGGCAGGCTGGATGAGCGCTCTTTATGGCTTGACCGGAGGGTTCTGGCTGGGTGGAATTGCGGCGGCGTTGGCTGCGGTGTTGTCATGGATATGGATGAAGGATGCGAAGCAGTGAAAAGAAAGAGGCAGGTAGCGAAGTTATCAGAGCGTGTAAGGATGATTGGTTTTTTGTGAAAAAGAGGAATATAATAGAGATAGATAGGAAGCAAGGAGGAGAGCCCGGGAGAATGGTCAAGGTTATAATGTTGTGGTTTGTGGTAATTAATATTATCGGATATGTAGTGATGTCCGAAGACAAGAACAAAGCCCGTAAACGGCGAGAACGTGTACCTGAGAAGACACTTTTTCTGCTGGCAGCTATGGGCGGGGCACTAGGCGTGCTGATTGCCATGTATCGTAAGCGCCACAAGACGCGACATATGTCCTTTAGGATCGGAATTCCGTTACTTCTGTTGCTGAATATCTTTTTGTACAGCTATTTTTTAAGGTGATAGTCTTAATGATTACAAACTAGAAAAAGAGGTGGCGTACATGTTATTCTCTAAAATTTTACTCGCCTATGATGGATCTAAGGCTTCTAATCAAGCATTGGAGCGCGCAATTGAACTCGCAAAAGTAACTCCGGGCTCTACGATGCATGTCGTACACGCATTTGAATTTCCAAGATTTTTTATCGGAGAAGCTCTGGCACCACTACCGGCTTCAGTAAATAAAGAATATTATGATTTAGCAGTGCAGACTACGGAAGAAGTCAAGGGACGCCTTGAGGCTGAAGGCTTGAATGCTGAGGTTGAGCTATTACAAGGATCACCCGCGGAAGTGATTTTGAAATATGCTAAAGAACATGCTATAGATGTAATTGTTATCGGCAGCCGCGGACTTGGCGGAATACGTGAGTTTGTTCTGGGCAGTGTGAGCCACAATGTAGTACAAAGCGCCCGCATTCCAGTGCTGGTTGTAAAATAATATAAAGTTAAAAGGGACGCTTATGGCGTTCCTTTTTTCAAATATAAGAAAGTATATGTTTCACACTATACTTTATCCTTATATTTCTCGCTTAAACGCTAACCGTCATACAGGGACGCCAAAGGCGTTTATACTTGATTATTAAGAAACGAAATGACTAAAATCATATCCAGCAAAGGAATTATATGTATTTCCATGAAGCCTATTCTACAGTTAATATAACATCTGTTGTTAGAGCTAATAGTGTACGGAAAGAAGTCTTTATCATCAAAATAAGTGGCTATCGAGAAATTAAATACGCCTAAAAGCGAACGATTATTAATCGGAATTTACCAATGTTCGTGTTTGAGTTGACATCCTGTGTAGGGGATTGTTAAACTGATGTCATGAGCAACTCGTATAAAACCGGGGATATGGCCCGGAAGTTTCTACCCGGGAACCGTAAATTACCGGACTACGAGGAAATAGGATGATAGAATGCGGCAATGCGGTCCGGGTAACGGAATGATGCATTATGCCATTTTCCGCGCTTAATAGAGCCTAATGATAGGCACGCGGATTATTTTTTCCTAATTTCTTTACTAGTCCGATCCTCCCGCAGCAAAATGCGTCTGGTCATCGGGCTTTTTTTATTCGAATTTACAAGATAAAGATATCCATACTAGTGACTGGAAGGTAGGTCGAATCATGTCTGTGCAGGTAGCTGTTATCATGGGCAGTAAATCGGATTGGGACACGATGGAGCACGCTTGTGCGGTGCTTGAAGAGCTGGGATTATCTTATGAGAAGAAGGTAGTATCTGCGCACCGGACGCCGGACTTGATGTTCAGCTATGCGGAGGAAGCCGCGGGCCGGGGTATTCGCGTCATTATTGCAGGAGCGGGTGGTGCAGCGCATTTGCCGGGTATGGTGGCAGCAAAGACGATCCTGCCTGTGATTGGAGTGCCAGTGCAGTCGAAGGCGCTTAATGGGCTGGATTCGCTTCTCTCCATCGTGCAGATGCCAGGAGGCATTCCAGTGGCAACGGTAGCCATTGGTAAGGCAGGAGCCATTAATGCAGGCCTCCTGGCCGCACAGATTATCGGAGCATTCGATCCAGAAGTGCAGCAGCGCGCGCAGCTGCGGCGGGATGCGATCCGCGACGAAGTCCTTGAAAGCAGCGACAGCTTATGAGACCGGAGGAGCTGAAGCTGCAGGAGGCTGGCGGCGTTACTTCGCCAGCCGCTATGGATGCGTCCGGCACGGACACCGTCCGGACGCTGCTGCCCGGCGCGACCGTCGGCGTGCTCGGCGGCGGGCAGCTCGGGCGCATGATGGCGCTAGCTGGCAGCGCCATGGGCTACCGCTTCGTGGCGCTGGACCCTGCGCCGGATGCGCCTAGCGGTCAAGTCACGCCGCAGATTACAGCGGCGTATAACGACCGGGACGCGGCTCGGGAGCTAGCCCGCCGCTCGGACGTCATCACGTACGAGTTCGAGAACGTCGACGCGGGCGTTGCCGCGCTGCTGACGGAGGAATCGTACGTGCCGCAGGGCAGCGCGCTGCTGTATACGACGCAGCATCGGCTGCGCGAAAAAGCCGCCATCGAGGCGGCAGGTGTACCCGTCGCCCCGTACCGGAAGGTGGATAGCCTTGCGGAGCTGAAAGTGGCGGCGGCAGAGCTTGGACTACCCTGTGTGCTGAAGACAGCCACAGGCGGTTATGACGGCAAGGGACAAGCCGTGATCCGTCAGGTAGAAGAGCTGGAAGAAGCCTTCCGGCAAGTAGCACCCGGAGCCGTTGTGCCGGAGCTGGTGCTTGAGAAGTTTGTAGCTTTTAAGTGTGAAATATCCGTTGTTGCAGCACGCAGTGCTTCTGGTGAGGTTAAGAGCTTCCCACCGTCGGAAAATATTCATGTGAATAATATTTTACATCTGTCCATTGTGCCTGCAAGAGTGGCAGAGGACATTCAGCGGAGAGCATGCGAATTGGCAGAGACATTAATCGCTGGACTTGATGCGGTTGGACTGCTGGCAGTAGAAATGTTCGTCACAGAGGACGGACAATTGTACGTCAATGAGTTAGCACCAAGGCCGCATAACTCCGGGCATTACACCATGGACGCTTGCGCGACTTCACAGTTCGAGCAGCATGTCCGGGCGATTTGTAATCTGCCGCTAGGCGATACAACGCTTTTGACACCTGTAGTTATGGTAAATGTACTAGGCCAGCATTTGGATGGCGCGATTAAAGCGACCTGTACACAGGACGAAAAAGATAATAAGCTGGGTGTTGTACCTAAGCTTCATATATATGGCAAGACTGAGAGTAAGACCGGCCGCAAGATGGGCCATATCAATCTGCTCTGCAAGGATACCGGAGACGGCTTGTCCTGGGTGGAGCAATCTAAACTTTGGAGGAACTAAAGAATATGATCGAACGTTACAGCAGACCTGAGATGCGAGCTATTTGGACGGAGGAAAATAAATTCAAGGCGTGGCTGGAAGTTGAAATTTGCGCTTGTGAAGCATGGGCTGAGCTCGGAGTCATCCCGCACGAAGACGCAGCTAAACTGCGTAAAGACGCTAAATTCGACATCGCACGCATTGATGAAATAGAACAAGAGACTCGCCATGACGTTATCGCCTTTACTCGTGCGGTTTCCGAGAGTCTTGGCGCAGAGCGCAAATGGGTTCACTACGGTCTTACTTCTACTGACGTGGTAGATACGGCGCTAGGTTACTTGCTGCGTCAAGCGAATGAAATTCTAGAGAAGGATATCATCAACTTTATTGAGATCCTTAAAGATAAAGCTATTGCTTACAAGGATACACCGATGATGGGCCGTACGCATGGTGTTCATGCCGAGCCAACTACCTTTGGTCTGAAAATGGCTCTATGGTACGAAGAAATGAAACGTAACCTGGAGCGTTTCCGCCATGCTGCGAACGGTGTACAGTTCGGAAAAATCTCCGGTGCCGTTGGTACGTACGCTAACATCGATCCTTTCGTAGAAGAATTCGTTTGCCGCAAGCTCGGCACAAGCCCAGCTCCAATCTCTACACAAACGTTACAGCGTGACCGTCATGCTGAATTCATGGCTGCTCTTGCTTTGGTAGCGACATCGTTAGACAAATTCGCTACTGAAATCCGCGCTCTGCAAAAGAGTGAGATTCGTGAAGTGGAAGAAGCCTTTGCCAAAGGTCAAAAGGGTTCATCCGCTATGCCTCACAAACGGAATCCGATCGGCTGCGAGAACATTTCCGGTCTGTCCCGCGTCATTCGCGGACATATGGTTACAGCTTATGAGAACGTGCCACTCTGGCATGAACGCGATATTTCGCACTCCTCTGTGGAACGTATCATCCTTCCGGATGCGACAATGCTGCTCAACTACATGCTGAACCGTTTCGGTAACATCGTGAAGAACCTGACTGTATTCCCAGAGAACATGAAGCGTAACATGAACCGTACGTTCGGTGTTCCTTTCTCCGGTCGGATCTTGACTAAACTGATCGATAAAGGCCTTAGCCGTGAGCAAGCGTACGATACCGTTCAACCGCGTGCTATGCAAGCTTGGGAAGAGCAAAAACAATTCCGCGATATCGTGGAAGCTACACCTGAGATCACTAACGTTCTTACCCCAGAAGAAATTGAAGATGCATTTAACCCTTCTTGGCACCTTAAGCATGTGGACACCATCTTCCGCAAGCTAGAGCTGCTCTAAAAAATAGGTGCGTTAATGGTTGGGTCGATAAGGAACGAATTCCTCGGAATGAGACCTTAGAGATCCTAAAAAGATAAGTTAGTGGTGAACTAAGGAACGCTGCAATAAATGCAAAGCTGGATGGGGGAGCACTGTAGAGGAAGTTTGGAACTGTAGAAGCGTAGCGTTCGCCTTTATCCTCGGATTTCTACCGCGAGAAGCGGTTCAAATCAAGAAATCTGAGGATAACAGCGATCGGAAGTCCGAACATTCCTCGGAAGAGCTTCCTCCTAGACCAGCCCAACTTAGGAAGATCATTAGTTCAAGGGAGGAAAGGTCATGACATCGTCGGCCGTATCCACAGCCGTGGAACTCATCAATGCGCCGCTGCTCTATAAAGGGAAGGTTCGTGAGCTATACGATTTAGGGGAGAATGTACTGATCGTCGTCACGGATCGGATATCTGCTTTTGACTATGTGCTGGACCCAGCGGTACCTGAAAAGGGCAATGTGCTTAACCGTCTGAGTGCGTTCTGGTTCGGAAAGACCAAAGAGCTAATGGAGAATCATGTCGTTCATATCGATGTGGATCTGCTCGGAGATATCGTTAAGGACAAGGAAGCTCTCAGAAACCGTGTTATGGTAGTACACAAAGCAGAGCGCATCGATATCGAATGTGTTGTGCGTGGGTGCATCACCGGTGGGGGCTGGAGACAGTATCAAGAAACTGGCAAAGTGAATGGTATTGAGCTTCCTAAGAACTTGCGCAAAAATGCGCTGCTGGCACAGCCAATCTTTACCCCTGCGGCTAAAAACGATGTAGGTCATGATGAGGATATTCCTTTTGAAAAGATGCAGGAGCTAATCGGTGCTGATCTGGCACTCGAGCTGCAGGAGAAGAGCTTGCAATTGTTCTCTTTTGCCAGAGAGTATTGTGCTGAGCGGGGAATCATTTTAGCAGATTGTAAATTTGAATTCGGCTTGCTGGATGGCAGGGTGATTCTGATTGATGAGATTTTTACGCCGGATGCTTCACGTTTCTGGGCCAAGGACAAATACGTTCTTGATATCGAAATTGATAGTATGGATAAAGAACCTGTTCGTACGTATCTATCTGCATCCTCCTGGGATAAAAATAGCAAACCTGATCCACTTCCACTAGAAGTAGTTGAAGAAACAACGCGCCGTTATCTGGACATTTATCATCGTCTTACTGGCAAGTCTTTATAGCTCAACATTGTGTGTTTACTCATGGGAATAAATGAAGTGTATGTTTTTAAAGCTAGAGTTACTTTTAGTAGAGTTTCAGCTTTCAGAAAGTATATACACATAAAAATTTAGGAGGAACTACAAGCATATGTTAAAAGCGACGGTATATGTCACCATTAAGAAGAGCGTTCTCGATCCACAAGGTGTAGCAGTGCAAGGAGCACTTCATTCGGTAGGTTTTCAAGAAGTTGAAAGTTTGCGTATTGGGAAATATATGGAGCTGACTTTGGACACGGATAACCGTGCTGAAGCAGAAGTGCGTCTCAAGGAAATGTGCGAAAAGCTACTTGCCAACACGGTGATCGAGGATTACCGCTACGAATTGGAGGACTAAACGACATGAAATTTGCTGTACTTGTCTTCCCAGGCTCTAACTGTGATATTGATTGCTACAAGGCGGTAGAGGACAGTCTCGGCGAACCAGTCGATTATGTGTGGCATACAGCGACAGATTTGTCGGCGTATGATTGCATTTTGGTTCCAGGCGGATTCTCATATGGTGATTACCTGCGCTGCGGCGCGATTTCAAGATTTGCTCCTGTAATGGCTGAAGTTGCTAAAGCAGCAGAGCAAGGAAAATTCGTGCTAGGCATTTGCAATGGGTTCCAAATTCTTACTGAGGCTGGTTTGTTGCCAGGCGCGCTGCGTCGTAACATGTCCATGAAGTTCCGTTGTCATGATACAGTGCTTAAGGTTGTTAATAACGAAACCCCATTTACTATTGATTATGCTAAGGATGAAGAAATCATCATCCCAATCGCTCACGGCGAAGGAAACTATTACTGTGATGAAGAGACTTTAGCAGAACTGAAAGCTAACAATCAGATTGTGTTCACATATAGCGATAATCCTAACGGCTCTGTAGCTGATATTGCGGGTGTTAGTAATGTGCAAGGGAATGTAGTCGGCATGATGCCTCACCCTGAGCGTGCAGCTAACAGCTTGCTCGGATCTGAAGATGGCAAACGAATGTTCACATCTATACTGAAGACTTGGAGGGATCGTCATGACGCAGCAAGTATCCGTTAAGGAACCGACCGCAGAACAGATCGCAGAGCAGAAAATTTACAGCCAATTCGGTGTGTCGGACAGCGAATATGAGCTCATCAAGTCTTTTATGGGACGTTTGCCGAACTATACTGAAATCGGCGTATTCAGCGTAATGTGGTCCGAACACTGTGCATACAAGAACTCTAAGCCATTGTTGAAACGTTTCCCAGTTACTGGACCACGTGTCCTGATGGGACCCGGCGAGGGCGCAGGGATTGTAGATATCGGAGACAACCAAGCGGTTGTATTCAAAATCGAAAGTCATAACCACCCCTCTGCGGTAGAACCTTTTCAAGGTGCGGCAACAGGCGTAGGTGGTATCATTCGTGATATTTTTTCCATGGGCTCAAGACCTATCGCACTGCTGAATTCCTTGCGTTTCGGCAAGCTGGAAAGCGATCGCGTGAAATATTTGTTCGAGCATGTCGTGTCTGGTATTGCTGGCTATGGTAACTGTATCGGGATTCCAACCGTGGGCGGCGAAATCATGTTCGATGATAGCTATGACGGTAACCCGCTTGTTAATGCAATGTGTGTCGGTCTGATTGATCATGATAAAATCCAGCGTGGTGTCGCTAAAGGTGTAGGAAACCCAGTCTTCTACGTAGGTCCTCCTACTGGACGTGATGGGATTCATGGGGCTACTTTTGCATCCGTTGAACTAAGTGAAGAGTCCGAAGCAAAACGTACAGCTGTACAAGTAGGCGATCCATTTATGGAGAAGCTCGTTATGGAATCTTGTCTAGAGTTAATCGACAGCGGCATTGTTATTGGGATTCAGGATATGGGTGCGGCTGGACTTACCTGCTCTAGTGCAGAGATGGCAAGTAAAGCTGGTAATGGTTTGGAGCTGTATCTTGATCAGGTGCCACAACGTGAAGACGGCATGACCCCTTATGAAATGATGCTTTCGGAATCGCAAGAACGGATGTTGTTTGTAGTAGAACCGAAGGATGAAGCTCAGGCGCAAGAGATCTTTGATCGCTGGGGTGTAATCTGCTGTAAGGTAGGTAAAGTAACGGATGATGGTCGCTTGAAGCTGTATCATCACGGTGAGGTTGTTGGCGACATGCCTGTAACAGCGCTCGTGGATGAGTGTCCAGTGTATAATAAACCATCTGAGGTTCCTGCTTATTATGTAGAAAATGAATCGGTAGACACGCTTCGTTACGCGGAAGTTACAGATCTGGGTAGCGCACTGCGTACAGTGCTTGGATCACCAACCGTAGCAAGCAAAGCTTGGGTATACAACCAATATGATTACATGGTTCGGACTAGTACGGCTGTTCGACCTGGATCTGATGCGGCTGTAGTTACCATTCATGGTACACGTAAAGGACTTGCGATGACCACGGATTGTAACGGGCGTTATGTTTATCTTGATCCTGAAGTGGGCGGACGGATTGCAGTCAGCGAAGCGGCTCGTAACATCGTTTGTTCGGGTGCTGAACCGCTTGCTATTACCGATAACCTAAACTTCGGAAACCCTGAGAAACCTGATGTGTTCTGGCAAATGGAGCGTGCGGTTGATGGTATGGCTGAAGCTTGTCGTGTGCTGGATACTCCGGTTATCGGCGGGAATGTCAGTCTTTATAACGAAAATACGACGGGATCCATTTACCCAACGCCGGTTGTCGGCATGGTTGGTTTAGTAACGGATACGGATCATATTACGACTCAAGGCTTCAAACAAGAAGGAGATTCCATTCTTCTGCTAGGCGTAACAAAAGCTGAGCTTGGTGGTAGTGAATTTCAATATGCTGTTCATGGTGTAACCGAAGGCCGCCCTCCAGCTTTGGATTTGGCTACTGAGAAAACACTGCTGAGCACAGTGCTTACCTCGATTCGCGGCGGTCTGGTGCGTTCAGCACATGACTTGTCCGAAGGCGGCCTTGCTGTAGCACTTGCAGAGAGCTGTATCAGTGGTGGTATTGGTGCGAACGTTGAACTTTCTGCTAATGGACTTAGATCCGATATAGCATTGTTCAGTGAGAGCCAATCACGTATCGTGCTGACGGCAGCACCTGAACGTGCGGAAGAGCTGAAAGCAGCGATTGCTGCCAGCGGCGTTCCAGTGGAAATCATCGGAACTGTAGGTGGAGACAGACTGCGCGTAAATCTGGACGGTGCATCCGTATTAGATGAAGCTGTAGCAGAATTGAAATTCGTTTGGGAGGATGCTATTCCATGTCTTATGAAATAAAGACCGGGAAAGAGCAGGAGACTCCTATCCTGTGGACTGGTGACTTTTACAATGAAGGAACGGGCTCGGGAGATATTTTTGACACATTAAAAGAAGAATGCGGCGTTTTCGGGGTCTTCGGACACCCGGAAGCGGCGTCCATGTCTTATTACGGCTTGCACGCCTTACAGCACCGTGGGGAAGAAAGTGCGGGCATCTGCGTAGCAGATGGTCGTGATTTCAACTATCACCGCGGGATGGGGTTAGTAAAAGAAGTATTCGACAAGGACAAAATTGCCTCACTGGTTGGAGACATGTCCATCGGGCATGTACGTTATTCCACCAGCGGAGACAGCCGCTTAACCAATGCACAGCCGCTCGTATTCAAATATCGTGACGGTGATTTGGCGATTGCTACGAACGGTAACATAGTAAATGAACCGTTGATTCGTAAACAGCTTGAGCAAAGCGGATCAATCTTCCAAACCACAAGTGATACAGAAGTGCTGGCGCATCTGATTGCGCGTTCGTCTAAGGATTTTGTTGAAGCGGCTAAGGATGCGCTAAAACAACTGGTTGGCGGATTTGCTTTTCTGCTTATGACGAATGACAAATTAATTGTCGCTTCGGATTCCCATGGTTTGCGTCCGCTTGTAATGGGACGGATCGGCGACGCCTATATTTTTGCTTCCGAATCTTGCGCCTTAGAAGTTATCGGAGCACAGTTAGTACGCGATATCGAACCTGGCGAACTGCTCGTGCTTGATAAAAATGGCCTGTTAGAGGACCGTTTTACCGAGCCAAAACGTAAAGCGCTATGCGCGATGGAGTATATTTACTTCTCTCGCCCAGACAGTGATATGAATGGCGCTAACCTGCACACCGCCCGTAAGCGGATGGGTAGCCGAATGGCATTAGAAGCTTTCGTAGATGCTGACCTCGTAACTGGTGTACCGGATTCAAGTATCTCGGCAGCGATTGGATTTGCGGAGCAGACGGGCATTCCTTATGAGCTTGGGCTCATCAAGAATAAGTATACAGGCCGGACCTTCATCCAGCCGAGCCAAGAGCTGCGTGAGCAAGGTGTGAAAATGAAGCTAAGCGCCGTGCGCAGTGTGGTCGATGGCAAACGTGTTGTCATGATCGATGATTCCATCGTGCGTGGAACAACTTCACGGCGGATCGTCAATCTGCTCCGTGAAGCGGGAGCCGCAGAGGTTCACGTGCGGATTACATCGCCGCCCTTCAAGAATCCTTGCTTCTACGGCATTGATACCCCAGACCGCCGCGATCTCATCGCGTCGTACAAGTCCATTGCGGAAATGTGCGAAGAGATTAATGCCGATTCCTTGGCATTCTTGTCACCGGAGGGTTTAATCACTTCCATTGGTGGTCACAACAAAGATGATTACAAAGGCGGGCTATGCCTTTCCTGCTTCGATAATGATTACCCGACGCAGGTTGATTTTGACGGGGCGGAAAAAGATGGCTGCTCATGTTGACATCCCCCTAAGTCCCCCTTGCAAAGGGGGATTCCGAAGGGCTCTGCCCTCCGGCCACCCGAAAGCTCGGCGGTAGGAGTTGGGTTATAACTTGCTAAGAAGACTTGGGTACGAGTGCTCGCTTTGTCCCTGTGTGCTACGCACGGACGGGACACGCTTTACGGCGCTCCGCCCCCCGGCTGCATACCGCCGCCGGGAATGGCTCGCCAAGCTGGTCGCTAGTCTCGCTAAGGTAGGCGCTCGGCTACGCCCAAAGCGCCAAGAGCAGCTCACCAAGCTCGTCCCTGTTTGCTGCGCAAATGCAGGACTCGCTTGTCTCGCTAAGGTAGGCGCTCGACTGCGCCCAAAGCGTCAAGAGCAGCTCGCCAAGCTCGTCCCTGTTTGCTGCGCAAATGCGGAACCCGCTAGTCTCGCTAAGGTAGGCGCTCGGCTGCGCCCAAAGCGCCAAGAGCAGCTCACCAAGCTCGTCCCTGTTTGCTGCGCAAATGCAGGACCCGCTTGTTTCGCTTAAGGAGGTGCATGGCGCAGCTCATGCACCGAGGTCTTGAGGTCCGTGTGCAAGGCGCGCACTGCGGCTTGCAGTAGGGTGAAAGCGGTGGTTGGAGGGAGTTATGGAGAGGAAGTTTGGAACTGTAGAAGCGTAGCGCTCGCCTTTATGTTTGGATTTCTACCGCGAAGAGCGGTTTAAATCAGGAAATCCAAACATAACAGCGATCGGAAGTCCAAACATTCCTTGTAATAGCTCCCCTATAACCACCAAAAAAATCCCGAATGCCCCACAAACGCGCTCTAAATTAAAATAAGATGAGGTGTCCCAAGTGTCGGAAGCTTATAAAAACGCCGGAGTGGATATTGCGGCTGGTAACGAAGCGGTAGAACGCATGAAAAAGCACGTAAAACGTACTTACCGTCCAGAAGTAATGACGGATCTTGGTGGGTTCGGAGCGCTGTTTGGCCTCAATAAAGATAAATATGAAGAGCCAGTGCTCGTATCGGGAACTGATGGTGTAGGCACGAAGCTTAAGATCGCGTTCGCTGCGGATCGCCATGACACGATTGGGATCGACGCTGTAGCTATGTGCGTGAACGACATTGTAGTGCAAGGTGCGGAGCCGCTATTTTTCCTAGATTATCTGGCTTGCGACAAAGTCGTACCGGAGAAAATCGAAGCGATCGTAGCAGGAATCGCAGAGGGCTGTCACCAAGCAGGTTGTGCGCTGATTGGCGGCGAAACGGCTGAAATGCCGGGCATGTATTCAGCGGGTGAGTATGATATCGCTGGATTCACAGTTGGCGTTGCTGACAAAGCGAAGCTGGTAACAGGCGCTAACATCGCTGCTGGAGACACAGTGATTGGTTTAGCTTCTAGCGGCGTGCACAGCAACGGCTTCTCACTTGTGCGTAAGCTTTTGCTTGAGGAAGATGGCTATGGCCTGAATGATGTGCTTCCGGAGCTTGGAGCTCCGCTTGTGGATGTACTTCTTGCACCAACTAAGATTTATGTGAAGCCTTTGCTGGCGCTGCTGGAGCAGCTTCCGGTGAAAGGGATGGCACATATTACGGGTGGCGGATTCATCGAGAATATCCCGCGCGTATTGCCTGACGGTGTAGATGTGGAGATTAATTACGGATCGTGGCCGATTCTGCCGATCTTCGGATTGATGCAGAACAAAGGAAACGTAAGCAACCGTGATATGTTTACTACTTTTAATATGGGAATTGGACTTGTTCTGGTAGTAAGTAGCGCTGATGGAGAACATGCTCTTGAACTGCTCAAAGCGAGCGGAGAAGAGGCTTTTATCATTGGTAAAGTGACAGAAGGGGAACGCAAAGTAACCTTTACTGGAGCTGAAGTGTGATGCAATGGAGTCGAATCGCTGTTTTGGCTTCTGGGCAAGGCAGTAATTTTGCTGCACTGATCGATGCACAGAGAGCAGGCTTGCTTGGTGAGGGCAATATTGAGTTGCTTGTATCCGACAAGCCAGAGGCACCTGTAGCTAAGCGAGCGGAGGATGCGGGCATTCCCACCCTCTTGCTGCGGCCAAAAGACTTCGCCAGCCGTGAACTCTACGAAGCAGAGATTGTAGCAGAGCTTCAGCGGCGGGAAATCGGGCTGGTTGTGCTGGCAGGATACATGCGTCTTATTACGCCAGTGCTTTTAACGCCGTATGCTGGACGAATTATTAACATTCATCCATCGCTGCTGCCTGCTTTTGCAGGAAAAGATGCAATCGGACAAGCGCTGGATTATGGCGTGAAGCTGACGGGTGTTACTGTGCATTTTGTCGATGGAGGTATGGATACCGGGCCTGTTATTGCTCAGCGCAGCGTAGCCCTGCAGGATAACGACACGGCGGATTCATTGGCAGAACGTATTCATAAGGTTGAGTATGAGCTGTATCCCGAAGTGGTTGGCGCTTTTGCCAGCGGGAAAGTGGAACTGAGTGGAAGAAAGACGATTATCCGCGAAAAGTAAGCTGCACCGCAGCCATTCGAAGTTTTGGATCGACATTTGGTGACAGACCGAGATGTTTCAGGGTATTTCTCGGGAAATATTGCATAAGCGGCGTTATGTGTCGCGTTGTGGGTTTTCTTCATATTAAATCGCACGTACAACCTGAAGGAGGACTATTCAAAGTGAGTATCAAAAGAGCGCTAGTCAGCGTATCGGATAAACAAGGTATCGTGGATTTTTGCCGCGAGTTGTCTGCATTAGGCGTAGAAATTATCTCTACAGGTGGAACAAGCACGCTTTTGGCTAAAGAAGGTGTTCCAGTTATCGGGATTTCCGATGTGACAGGATTCCCAGAAATCATGGACGGACGTGTCAAAACCTTGCACCCTGCTGTACACAGTGGATTGCTTGCGGTTCGTGATAACGAGGAACACACGCGTCAAATGAAGGAGCTTGGTCTGGACTACATCGATCTGGTTGTTGTGAATTTGTATCCGTTCGTGGAAACTATCGCAAAACCTGACGTATCCTACGAGGAAGCCATCGAGAATATCGATATCGGCGGACCTACGATGCTGCGTTCTGCGGCGAAGAACCATGCTTTTGTCAGTGTAGTGGTGGATGCTAATGACTACGCTACTGTACTTGAAGAGGTTCGCGCAGGTGGAGATACAACGCTAGAAACACGCAAACGTCTTGCGGCAAAAGTGTTCCGTCATACGGCGGCTTACGATGCCTTGATTTCCGATTATTTGGCTAACGTTACTGGCGAGCCTCTGCCAGAGCGCTACACCGTGACTTATGAGAAAATTCAGGATCTGCGTTATGGCGAGAATCCGCATCAAAAAGCAGCGTTCTATCGCAAGCCATTGGCGGCACTGGATACACTCACTGCGGCTGAACAATTGCACGGCAAAGAGTTGTCTTATAACAATATCAACGATGCTAACGCAGCACTGCAAATCGTGAAAGAATTTGAAGAGCCTGCTGTCGTAGCGGTTAAACATATGAACCCTTGTGGTGTAGGCGTGGGTGAAAGTGTATACGAAGCTTATCAAAAAGCTTACAACGCGGATCCAACTTCTATCTTTGGTGGGATTGTAGCAGCAAACCGCATTATTGATGCAGACACAGCGAACCTGCTGAAAGATATTTTCCTCGAAATCGTGTTGGCACCAGGCTTTACGGAAGAAGCACTGGAAATCCTTACGAAGAAAAAGAATCTCCGTTTGCTCAAAATCGGTAACCTTAGTACGGCTAGTGCGCGTAAGAGCAGCTTTGTAGTTACCTCTATTGATGGAGGAATGGTTGTACAGGAGAGCGATGTGCACTCTGTGAACCCAGATGATCTACAAGTCGTTACGGACCGTAAACCAACCGAGGAAGAATTGAAACAATTGTTGTTCGGATGGAAAGTAGTTAAGCATGTGAAATCTAATGCGATTGTGCTGGCTGCTGATGATATGACCGTTGGCGTAGGTGCAGGACAGATGAACCGCGTTGGTGCAGCTAAAATTGCAATCGAACAAGCTGGTGAAAAATCTAAGGGAGCCGTACTCGCTTCCGACGCGTTCTTCCCAATGGGCGATACGCTTGAAATGGCAGCAAAAGCAGGAATCACTGCAGTGATTCAGCCAGGCGGCTCCATTAAAGACGAAGAGTCAATTAAGGTCGCTAATGAGTATGGTATTGCTATGGTCTTCACAGGCGTCCGTCATTTCAAACACTAGAGCACTGGGAGGATCATATTCGGATGGATATTTTAGTGGTTGGCGGCGGCGGCCGGGAACATGCGATGATTTGGAGTCTATCCCAAAGCCCCAAGGCAGGTAAAATCTATTGCGCACCCGGCAACGCCGGGATTGCGCAGTTAGCCGAATGTGTGCCGATCGGAGTATTTGAGTTCGATCGTCTGACGGCTTTTGCGAAAGAGAAGGAAGTAGGTCTTGTTGTAATCGGCCCAGATGATCCGCTCGCTGCTGGGATTGTGGATGCTTTTGAAGCACAGGATATTCCTGTGTTTGGCCCACGCAAGAATGCGGCAGAGATCGAAGGCAGCAAAACCTTTATGAAGGATCTTTTGCATAAATATAATATTCCGACAGCAGCCTATGAGAAGTTCGACGACTATGAAGCTGCGCTAACTTATTTGCGGGAACAGCCGCTTCCGATCGTAATCAAGGCAGATGGTCTGGCTGCAGGAAAAGGCGTGACGGTTGCTTATTCGTTGGAAGAAGCAGAGCAAGCACTCGCTGATATTATGGTCACTAAGGTATTCGGTGAGGCAGGCGCTCAGGTTGTTATTGAGGAATTTCTAGCTGGACAGGAAATGTCGATTCTGGCTTTTGTCGATGGAGAGACGGTACGTCCTATGGCTGCTGCCCAGGATCATAAGCCCGTATTTGATGGGGATAAAGGTCCTAATACCGGCGGAATGGGTACCTATTCGCCTTTACCACATATTGATGAGGCTATTATCCAAGAAGCGATCGAGACCATCATTAAGCCGACAGCAAAAGCTATGGTGGATGAAGGTCGTCCCTTTAGCGGTGTACTATTTGCGGGACTGATGATTTCTCCAGAGGGTAAACCAAAGACGATTGAGTTTAATGCTCGTTTCGGTGATCCTGAGACTCAGGTCGTGTTGCCTAGACTCAAGAGCGACTTGCTAGAAATCTTTCTGGCGGTCACAGAGGGCAGACTTGCAGATATCGACATTGAATGGAGCGACGAAGCGGCTGTATGCGTAGTTCTCGCTTCGGGAGGATATCCAGGGCCTTATTCAAAGGGTGTACCGATTGAAGGTCTTGAAGACAGCCAAGGAGGGCTGATCTTCCATGCTGGTACGGCGCGTGGTGAAGACGGAAGCTGGGTGACGAATGGTGGTCGGGTGCTAGGCGTGGTAGGCCTAGGTGCTACGATTGCTGAAGCTCGTGTTGCAGCTTACGCTAGAGCCGAAGGAATTTCTTTTTCCGGAAAACAAAGCCGCAGCGACATCGCTATGAAAGCTTTGGTATAAGGATAAAGAACTGTATCTAGCATTTTTTGCGCTTAAAGTCCTAAAAAAGGACTGACAAGTGATAGAAGAAGTGCTATAATACTACACGTACGGGGGAAAATGTGCGGATATATACAGATAAGGGTCTTTCCGATCATGGGAAGGCCCTTTTAAATCGGAGTCCTTCAGACTTTGTGAAGTAACCTTATAAAGGATGCCTCGTGCCTGGAAATGATGATACTTATAGTGCATACTAGCGATACGCTTATGGCGAATGGCTACTCACAGATTTAAGGAGGAATTCGTTTTGAGTAAGATTGGAAGAAATGATATGTGTCCTTGCGGAAGCGGGAAAAAATATAAGAAATGCTGCCTTGGTAAAGAAACTTCTGCAGTAGAGTCCATCATGCAACTTGTAAACAAGGAAGAAGCGGCAGCTAGCGAGACTGTGGCTGAGAAACAGGAAGCCGTAGCACAACCTGAAGTGAAGCTAACTCTTGCTACACTCAGAAAAAAAGTGTCACGTGATCTGAATTGGGAGCATCCAGCACATGAACAATTGGCGCTGCACCTTATTGAGAGCATGAGAGAAAGCTATGATAGAGAGCTTATTTGGGAAGCTCTAGTTCTGTGGAATGGTTATTCCCGTAAGACTAAGCCTGCTGTGAAGAAAATGGGCTCTTTCTGCGCGGCGATCGAATTTATTTTGTCTGAGGAATATGGCTTCTCCCTAACACAAGCGGATCTTGCTACCAAACATGAGGTTACCACGCCTACCATTTCTAGAAAAGTCAAAGAGATGCTCAATTACATTGAGGAATACGGCATGGGTGGTGCGGAAGAAGAATTACTTTTGCTGAATATCTCAGGCAGTCCGAAGGATCAGGAGCAAGCACTATTACAAAAGGCTATGCAAACCAATTCATCCAACCGCCGGATACAGTTAGCTGAAGCCGCATTAGAGGTTTATCCGGACAGTCCGGATGCTTATCTCATTTTGGCTGAGGAAGCAGAGAATGAAGCAGATGCTCGTGCTTTTCTAAAAGCAGGGATGGATGCAGGTGAACGTGAGCTTGGGGAAGCCTTTTTCGCTGAGAACAAGGGACATTTCTGGGACCTCCACGAGACTCGTCCATACATTCGAATTTGCAAAAGCTACGCCGACTCTTGTTGGTTTAGCGGAAATGCAGAAGAAGCACAAAAAGTACTTGAGCACATTTTAGAGCTGAATCCTGAAGATAACACAGGTGCGCGTTACCTTTTAACGGCTGCGTATCTCTACACCAACAAGCTCAAGAAGACAGAAAAGGTGCTGGAAAAGTTCGGCAATGATGCAGCGGCGACAGTAGCTTACGACCGGATGGTCTTAGAATATAAGAAAAATGGGATTACTTCCCAACTGAAAATGTTGTACCGCGTAGCGCGGAATGTGAACAAGCATGTGCCGGATTATTTGTTAGGGATCAAAAGATTGCCGCATAACCTTCCGGATTTTGTGGGAATGGGCGACGCTAATGAAGCTATCGAATATGTTATTGTACACTCGCGTTTGTGGACAAGCCTACCTGATCTGCTGAAGTGGATGCTGAAGCAACAGGATTAGTAGAATTCAGATCTTGGACGGACATGAACTTAAAGAGGCTATGGGAGATTCCTGTAGTCTCTTTTTTAATATAAGAAAGTATAAGATTTGCATCAATAATTGTATTGCATACAGCGGACAATGCTTGAAAAAATGTCTTTGGGAGAGTATGTTTACAAGAAGTAGAATGAATAGATGATAGTGAGGCGAGAGGGTTATGAGAGAAGAGGAAGACCGAATCGTAGGAATGGAAGATATCGTACGGGCTCATCACGTACTGCGGGAGGTCATCATCCGGACTCCACTACAGCGTGACGCCGTACTATCGGCCAAGTATGATTGCGATGTATATTTGAAGCGCGAAGATTTGCAGATTGTCCGTTCTTTTAAAATCCGTGGAGCTTATAATATGATTCGTAGTCTATCCGCAGAAGATAGAGCCAAAGGTATTGTCTGCGCGAGTGCAGGAAATCACGCACAAGGTGTAGCCTATTCCTGTAAGGCACTTGGAATTAAGGGCAAGGTCTATATGCCAAGCACAACACCTAATCAGAAGGTCAAACAAGTACGGCGGTTCGGTGGCGAGTTTGTTGAGGTCATTCTGAAGGGCGATACCTTCGATGATGCTTATGATGAAGCGCTTCAAGCTTGTATAGACCATGGTATGACGTTGATCCACCCGTTTGATGAGCCGAGAATTATTGCAGGCAATGGAACGATAGCGATGGAAGTGATGGAGAACCTGGATCACCCTGCGGATTTTATGTTCGTAACGATTGGTGGGGGCGGTCTGGCAGCAGGAATAGCCACTTATGTGAAGACGGTGAGTCCATCTACTAAGTTGATTGGTGTGGAACCGCTTGGTGCTGCTTCAATGACTGAAGCGATCAAGCTTGGAGAAGTGGTAACGCTAAAAGAAATTAACAAGTTCGTGGACGGAGCGGCTGTAAAGCGCGTTGGCGGACTGACTTATGATATTTGTTCCCGGCATCTGGATGACATCGTGATGGTACCTGAAGGCAAGGCTTGTACCACCATTCTGGAGCTGTATAACGAGAATGCTATAGTGGTTGAGCCAGCGGGATCCTTACCTATCGCAGCACTTGATCAGTACCGTGATCAAATCCGCGGGAAGACGGTCGTCTGTATCATTAGTGGGGGTAACAACGATATTGACCGTATGCAGGAGATCAAAGAGCGGTCACTGATTTACGAAGGCTTAAAGCACTACTTCATGGTGAACTTCCCACAACGGGCAGGTGCCCTGCGTGAATTCTTGGACGAAATCCTCGGTCCAGAGGATGATATTACCCGTTTCGAGTACATCAAGAAGCATGATAAAGAGAATGGTCCCGCGCTTGTAGGCATAGAGCTATTGTCCATTGAAGCTTATGAACCACTTATCGAACGGATGCAGCAGAAGGGTGTAGATTATGTAGAAATCAATAAGGATTCCAATCTCTTTAACATCCTTATTTAATTTCTTTCATCACTTTAATCATTTCGTTAATGAACATAGAAAGGCCCGTCCCGGAATGAATGGGGACGGGCCTTTTGTATATCATACTAGAGAGGTAATTCAGTCTTACGGTATTGTTCGACTTCATCTGTTAATTTATAATCTTTGTCTTTCATCAATTTCATGAAGCCATCTAGTTTCTTCAGGAATGGGCTGTTGTCTTTATTCTTGGTGAGAATGCTAGAGTAGGCTTTCTGCGCCTCCAAGTCCATTTCAAGATTGTCATAATGGAAAAGGGGCGTGTTATTCTGGCCGTAAAACGTATTGTTAACATAGATAGAATATAAGGATTTCACAGCTGAAATTCGGTTCGATTTCGGATGATTTTGAATAAATTGCTCTTGAGATAGTGCTCGCGCAGCTACATCGGTCCAACCAATGACCAGCCCGTTATCCTTGGAGGAGGGCAGATCAGACTCCGTAGCCATAATGGATAGATACGCGCTGATATCGTCAGTGACATAAAGCTTATATTTGCGGTAAGCCTCATAGTCGATCACCGGGAAAAAAGTGCCTTCCGCGGTCTCCAGTTTATATCCATTTTCGCTGGCACTCTTCAGCAGTGTGCGCAGAGTGAGATCTTCTGTGGCATCAGCAAGGGTCTTCATACTTGCGCCAGCTTTATAGATGGCGGTGAGCTTCCGCTGGACATTGCTGGTACTGAATTTGCTCTCCCACGCCGGAAGCGCCGCCTTGTGCAAATTTTCAAGCTTCAGTGTCATTATCGTGGCACGATACGAACCTACCGCATACATATTGGCGTTCAAATATTTAATAGCTTCGGGTAACTTGTTAGAGGAAGACAACAGCGGCAATGCTGCTTTATAGATAGCCTCCGCATGATTATTGTTTGCTGTCAAAGGATTTGCCTTAGTGCCTCCCACAGGAGGGCTGGCAGCGCCTTCAGCTTGAATCGTTCCTATAGGTACCGCGCCTAGTCCCAATGTTACTGCTAGAACAGAATAGAGAATATATTGCTTCTTATTCATGGAAGTTCCCCCTGTCTATTGGATGAAATATGGGTGGAGCATGACTTTTATTTTCTAAAAAATATAAACTTTAGTCCAATTGCCCCAATTAGGGAAACAATTAAGCTTACCCACGGGGATAAAGTAATGACCGGAAACAATCGGTCGAGGTACAAGCCAATGAATACGGCAACTACGGCGATTCCGATATAGACGCCAAGGCCCTTGATATCAAAGGGCTTGGCTTTAGGTGCATCCCCCTCAGACAAGGAGGTTAACCATTTCATAATAAGTTCGATCAAGATAATGGAACCTGCCCCCACAGCGAAGAGGGTGAAGAGGCTAATCTCTCCGAACATCCCAGTTGATCCGTTAGTCCATTGTAAGAAGAGTCCACCTATAGCCAAGATCCCGAACAAACAGGTTAGAGCCGCGCAGGGAATCATCAAGTAATAGTTCCATTTGCTGCGCGCTGGGCGTGTGGGAACGCTGTCTATGATCTCTTTAAAATAATCATCCGGATTCTCGCCAAACACCTGTTTAGCGTTTTTACCTTTTTTTTGTTCTTTCAGAAGCAGCTTGGCTGCATCCAGTAAAAGTTCTTCAGCGCGGAGAGCTTCTACCCTACTGGCGCGCATCGTCAGGATCATATCTTCAAAATAGGATCGATTGAAAGGCGTCATCTGCTCACGCAGGGCGTTATTTTCCTTAATCATATCTTTCACTTTCATAATAGGGATGTAAACCTCCAGTAGTGTTAATCGGTATAGTCTTTAACCTAGAGTATACGTTTGCCTGACAGGTCAGCGCAAGGACAAGCATTTCTATTTTCCTATGCATAATCCTTTTATAAGAGTGAACACTGATAATGTTGTTGCTTGATCAATATAGCTTTGGGAAAGGTTGGGAGCTTTATGGAACATGAGAACAAGAAAGAACAGGACAGTGTCATGGGCAACGGTTTCGAGCCTACGCCCAATCATTCAATGGGGGATTGGGGCGGCTCTGATGGATTCAGCATGTGGAATTCCACAGAAGAACCAGCAACAGAGGGTGCGCTTAAGGATTGGGAAGGTAGTCAAGAAACCCATGAGATGTTTAACGACAGCTATGATTGATTGACGGCCCAGGAAGCTCATCATGCGATTGAAAAACAGCCAGTCTCCATTATATTGGAGACTGGCTGTTTGACGTTCCGGTTTATACTCCGAATTTGCTCTTGCAAATTACTAAGATCTGTCCCGTTTCTGTTGACAATATGAACGAAATCTTTATAATAAGAATATAATTCACACTAAGTTAATCGGAATTCTAATAAATTAAAATAATGATTAAATATAGGAGGTTACGGCAATGGAACGGAATATTGTAATTCGGCATAACGGCGAAGAATTGACAGCGAGCATCCATTATCCGAGTAAAGAGAAGGGAACTTCCACACGTTGCAAGGACAGATTGCCATTAGCTGTAATCTGCCATGGATTTGTGGGTAACCGGATTGGAGTCGATCGGATATTTGTCAAAGCAGCTCGTGAGCTGGCGCAAGACGGGTATATGGTCATTCGATTTGACTATGCGGGCTGCGGCGAGAGCAGCGGTAATTACGGCGAGGAGGATATGGAGTCGATGATCGCTCAGACTAGAGCGGTGCTCGATTACGGAATTAGCTCTGCCGATGTGGATCCACAGCGTGTGACGCTTATTGGCCATAGTCTGGGTGGGGCGGTTGCGCTTCTGACAAGTATTCGTGATCGCCGCGTGAAGAATCTCGTGCTGTGGGCCTCCGTGGGTTACCCCTTCAATGATATTGTGAAGATCGTAGGGCGGGAGGCGTATGACCGTTCGGTGAAGAATGGATCAGCGGATTACGTGGGCTACTCGTTCACACCGGTATATTTCAATTCTTTGGCGGCCTTCCAGCCTTTCCAAGAGGCTAGTAAATTCAGCGGTGATGTGCTCGTCATTCATGGTACGTCTGACGATGTCATCCCCGTGGATTATGCATTCCTTTACCAGAAATTATTCTGGACGCGTCCTGAGGGACGATGCGATAAAGAGATCATTTTTCAAGGTGATCATACCTTTTCTTCTGGGCCAGCACAGCAGCAGCTGCTAAAGCGGACAAGAGAGTGGATGAACGAACAGGAGCATGTGCAGACAGAGTGGCAAAATTGGATGATATAGGTGATGGACTTTACTCGCAATAACTTGAAATTAGCGGTAAAATAAAGATGCACACCATATACTGGGTTATGGAGGTTGGCATCCTATGAAATTACCGTCATTTTTTATCGCGCACGGTTCTCCGCTCCTCGCACTGGAGGATAACGAGTATACCCGTTTTCTGGAGCGGCTTGGTCAAGAACTAGAAGCACCACGGGGTATAGTAGTATTCTCAGCGCACTGGGATAGCCCAGAACAGCTACTCACCATGGATGAGAAGCACGAAACACAACACGACTTCTACGGATTTCCTGAAGAAATGTATACGCTGACCTATCCAGCCCCAGGCGATCCAGCTCTAACCAAGCGGATTTCCGAGCTCTTTAAGGGTAACAATCTTTCACATCAGCCCGTTCTGGGGCGAGGACTCGATCACGGAGTCTGGGTAATACTGAAAAAAATGTTTCCGAAAGCCGATATTCCGGTAGTCGCTTTATCCGTCGATTCACTACGTTCTCCCAAGGAACAGTATAATATCGGGCGGATGTTAGCCCCTCTGCGTGACGAAGGCATACTGCTGATAGGAAGCGGTGGACTTGTTCACAATTTGCGGATGCTTAATGAAAGTGATCAGCCTGAAGAGTGGGCGCTTGAATTCGATGCGTGGATTGCCAAAGGGTTAGAATCTTGGGATTTACCTTCACTGTTTGCTTATGAGAAAAAAGCTCCGCATGTTCGTGATGCGGTTCCATCTTACGGAAGAGAGCATTTCGCACCTCTCT
Source organism: Paenibacillus sp. FSL H7-0737 (assembly GCF_000758545.1). Taxonomy (NCBI): domain Bacteria; kingdom Bacillati; phylum Bacillota; class Bacilli; order Caryophanales; family Paenibacillaceae; genus Paenibacillus; species Paenibacillus sp. FSL H7-0737. The sequence goes on from NZ_CP009279.1 coordinate 749,996, forward strand.
TTTATGCGATGGGAACAGCGGATGGCAGCAGAAAGGCAGAGCGAATATTTCAAGCGTATCAATATGGGACATTAAGCCTCAATTGCTGGAAGCTAGACTAAATGGATAAGATACACGTAGGGTACAGCCGGAGATCGGCTGTGCCCTTTTTTAAAATATAAGAAAGTAAAAGTTTCACGCTATGCATTATCCTTATATTTCTTGCTTAAACGTATATCGTCCTAATAAGGACGCTGAAGTCGATTACACTTGATGCAAGCGGATCAAGACAAATGGGACTGGCTGTGATTAAATGGAAGAAACCAGTTAAGATACATAAAACGTTTAGGAGGAACTACAAGCTTATGAAAGTAAACTGCTCTTCTTCCCGTCTATTATCTGCCCTTGTACTAAGTACCCTATTGCTCTCCGCTTGCGGAACAGAGAGTGCAAATAATGTAATTGCCCCGACACAGCAACCTACAGCAGATCCCGCGCCTATTGAAACGATCCAGCCATCGCCTACTGCAGATCCATCTGCTGAACTCGTTTCCGGATTAACAGGTCTTCCCGTTTCTGAAAACAGTCTCCCGCGTCCCTTAGCTGTTATGATTAATAATGCTCCAGCGGCCCGGCCACAGTCGGGGGTGAGTGAAGCGGATATTTTATATGAGGTCCTTGCTGAAGGTGGCATTACGCGGTTGATTGGTATTTTTCAAAGTCATACCGGAGTGGTCAAAATCGGACCGATTCGCAGTATTCGCCCTTATCTGCTCGATATTGGCGAGAGCTATGGTGGTGTGACAGTGCATGCCGGGGGGAGCCCCGCGGCATATGCTATTTTGCAAAAAGAGAAAAAAGCAGATATGGACGAAATCGGTCGTGCCGGAGCCTATTTCTGGCGGGACAAAGCACGTAAAGCCCCTCATAATCTCTACAGTAATGCAGCGAAGCTGCGGGAAGGTGCCGAGAAGCTGGGTTATGACAAAAGTGTGAAGGTGCCAGGGTATCTTTTTAACAATCCAGATTACATACCGACAGGCGGAGAACAGGCCGCTGAGTTTAGCGTAAACTTCTTGCTTAAAAGTTATAAAATTGACTATAAATACGATACTCAGCTCCAGACCTATCAGCGTTACGTGAATGGTAAACCACATTTGGATCTGAATAACAATAAGCCAGTAGAAGCTGCAAATGTGATGGTGATGGGTTCCGATCATAAAGTACTTGATGATGTTGGAAGACTTCAGGTTGATGTGGAGCTTGGTGGAGAAGCGTTGCTCTTTCAGAGAGGACAGGTCACAAAGGGCAGATGGTCGCGTGAGCCAGGTGATGTGATTCGGTTTGTGAAGGATGGTAAAGAAGAGCTAATGTATCCAGGAATCACCCATATTTTGGTTGTCCCTAATTCACCTTCATTTAGCAGTCATGTGGTATACGGCGGAGCAGATAGTGCAACCTAAGAAAGTCGGAATATCCAGTGTTATACAGATTTGTGTTCGGAATTATGGGTAAGTGTTAATAGAGTGTAAAAAAGTTCATTTCTATAGCTTCTATACCTTCTACGGATATGTTAAGATAACAAGGGTTGTCATTCATTTTCATGCTTTTTACATATGGGTGACTCTGTACTCACGGTAATATTATGTAAAGGGGTTTAAAACAATGAAGTTGAGAAAAAAGGACATATTCTTTGAGACGCTGGAAAATATGGCGGATACCATTGTCCAAGCTGCAGATTATTTTGCTCAGAATATCACTGATCTCCAGAATAATGTCGATAGTTTCGCTGCAGAGATGAAGAAGTACGAATCCCAATGTGATACTTACACGCACACCGTAATTAAGGAACTGAACAAGACGTTCATTACGCCACTTGAGCGTGACGACATTATGGACTTGATTACAAGCATGGATGATGTCATTGATGGCTTGGAGGCATCTGCCTCACGTTTCTATATGTACAACCTTCTTGACCCGGATGAATACATTGTACAATTTGCCGAAATCCTTCGTCAGTGTGCTTATGAAATCCAAAAAGCGGTTCATTTGCTTTCCCAGAAGAAGCTGCTGGCCATTCGTGAATATACGATCCGTTTGAATGACCTTGAGAATCAAGGGGACGAAGTCCTTCGTATTTGTACCAAAGCTCTATTTGAAACCGTTAAGGACCCGATTGAGCTGATTAAGCGCAAGGAATTATATGAGCGACTCGAGACCACTACAGATAAATGTGAAGATGTAGCCAACATGTTGGAATCGATCATCATGCGCAACTCATAAGGGGTACTAGAATATGGAAACATCGATATGGATTCTTGGAATTGTTATATTTCTCGCGCTTGCGTTTGACTTTATTAATGGTTTCCATGATACGGCCAACGCGATTGCTACCTCTGTCTCTACACGTGCGTTAAAACCTCGAACAGCTATTATTATGGCGGCACTGATGAACTTTGTCGGAGCTTTGATGTTTACAGGTGTAGCTAAGAAAATTGGCGGAAGTATCACAGACCCCACGTTGCTGGAAAATGGTCTGGATATCATAATAGCCACGCTGATTGCTGCGATTATTTGGAATTTGATCACCTGGTGGCTCGGAATTCCGTCCTCCTCCTCTCATGCACTGATCGGCGCTTTGGCTGGTGCGGTATATGTGGGTGCAGGTTCGTCGCATATTAACTGGGGCGGATTTGTGGAAATTGTCGAGGGCTTGATCTTCTCGCCAATTATTGCATTTGTTATCGGTTATATCATCATGACAGTCCTGAAATGGATTTTTGCAAAGCGTAGTCCACATACGGTTAATAAGGGCTTCCGCTCCATGCAGGTTGTGACGGCGGCATTACAGTCGTTTACTCATGGTACGAATGATGCGCAGAAGGCGATGGGGATCATTACCTTTGCGCTCGTTACATCAGGACGCCAAGAGACTATGGATGTAATCCCTCTATGGGTTAAGGTTGCTGCGGCTACGGCTATGGCACTCGGTACCTCCATTGGTGGTTGGAAGATTATCAAGACCATGGGTACGAAGATTTTCAAAATCGAGCCGATCAACGGCTTCGCGGCTGATATTTCCGCGGCTTCCGTTATTTTCTCGGCAACACTGCTTCATTTGCCAGTCAGCTCCACACATGCTATCACTTCAGCGATCCTGGGTGTTGGCTCTGCGAAACGCTTCTCTGCCGTGAAATGGGGAGTAGCTGGACGTATTGTAGTTACCTGGTTTATTACGATTCCAATCAGTGCGGTATTAGCCGGTCTGATTTTCAAAATCATTTTTTAAATCCCTTTAATAAAAAGATGTCAGTTAGCCTTTGGCTGCGGACATCTTTTTTTGTTGTTTGGGTGGTGAGGGAGCGGTATAAGTCACGTAGAATTGACGGGATTCGGCGATTGGAGGGGAAAGAGCGGTATAAATCCCGTGGAAATGACGGGATTTGGCAATTGGAGGGGAAAGAGCGGTATAAATCCCGTAGAAATGGTGGAATTCGGTGATTGGAGGGGAAAGAACGGTATAAATCCCGTAGAAATGACGGAATTGGGCGATTGGAGGGGAAAGAGCGGTATAAATCCCGTAGAAATGACGGGATTCGGCGATTGGAGGAGGAAGAGCGGTATAAATCCCGTAGAATTAGCTAATTTACGTCGAAGAAGCATAAAGAGGGGTATAAATACCCCAGAATTGGAAAAATAGCGACGAAGAAGGGAAAAGAGGGACATTTATGCCCCTGAATTGGTGAAATAGCGTCGTATAAGCATGAAGAGGGGTATAAATGCCCCTGAATTGGCGAAATATCGTCGTATAAGCATAAAGAGGGGTATAAATGCCCCAGAATTGGTGAAATAGCGTCGTATAAGCATAAAGAGGGGTATAAATCCCCCAGAATTGGTGAAATAGCGTCGTATAAGCATGAAGAGGGGTATAAATGCCCCAGAATTGGTGAATGACGTCGAAGAAGCATAAAGAAGGGGATAAGTGCCCTAAATTTGCAGAGTCTAGCTCGTACAACCGAGAGTGGTTAAAGCTTGGATAAGGTGCGTATGAGCTTATGTCTGGACGTAGCTATTTGTGCATCTGTCGAATCTAGGCGGCGGTTAGAATTTAAACTAACTAATCCTTAAACAAATCACTTGATACGATTTGATTAAATACGGTGACAACCCAACCCAACCCAACCCAACCCAACCCAACCCAACCCAACCCAACCCAACCCAACCCAACCCAACCCAACCCAACCCAACCCAACCCAACCCAACCCAACCCAACCCAACCCAACCCAACCCAACCCAACCCAACCCAACCCAACCCAACCCAACCCAACCCAACCCAACCCAACCCTATCTACTCTATCCATTCTATCCCCGCCATCTGAGGAGCATCGTTATATACACTATGAGCCGAATGATCAGAGGGAGAAGGGGATGAATGATACTATCTAAAGAGTATTCCATCCTTTCCGGAATGGGACGCTATTGAATAATGGAGCCTCAGAGCTACGGCTTCTCGGCTGAGATTCTTTTTTGTTATTTTTGGAAGACTCCTCTTCTTGCGGTACAATAGATACGTGGAAGAAGATGAAGCGGAGGAACATTTATGATACGTACACTTGCGGTGACGCATACAGGTGAGGTGCTGACAGACATACCTCTGCAGGATATCCGGCGGGAGGATTATGCATGGATATGGGCAGATTTTGCTACACCTACGGCAGAGGAGACATTGCTGCTGGATCACTATTTTCATTTTCACCCTTTGGCGATTGAGGACTGTATGCATGTGCTACAGCGGCCGAAGCTGGATCATTATGAGGAAGTGCAGTTTTTTGTGCTGCATGCGCTGAATGAAGAGACGCTGGATGCTGAAGAGATTGACCTTTTTTTGAGTGCGAATTACCTTGTGTCCTATCATCATCAGGAAAAAACAGAGATGAATGAAGCTTGGGAGCAGGTGAAGCGTGAAATACATAGTCGTAAAGGCTGGTCGGGTGGTCCGATGGCGGCTGCATATACTGTAATGGACAAGCTGGTAGATAAGTATTTTCCATGCCTCTACAGTTTAGAGGACGAGCTTGCGGATCTGGAGAGCAATGGCGGCAGTGAGTCGGTGGAGGATTTGATGAGCCAAGTGTTTAATGTGCGCGGAAGGCTGCTCAAGATGCGGCGGACGATTGTGCCGATGCGCGATTTGATGTACCGGATCGTGAATTCGCAGCATGTCCAGAGCAACGGTGAGGAACGGATTTATTTTGGCGATATCTATGACCATTTGTTAAAACTGTCGGATATGATTGAGGCGGATCGAGAAATGACTGCGGATCTACGTGATAGCTACATTTCTCTTAACTCCAACCGGATGAATTCGATCATGAAAACATTAACAGTAATCACCACCGTATTCATGCCGCTGACGCTGATCGCCGGAATTTATGGGATGAACTTTGTGGTAATGCCTGAACTCGAATGGAAGTATGGGTATTTTGGTGTTCTGCTGTTTATGCTGGTGGTGGGTGTTAGCATGTTCAGATGGTTCCGGCGTAGTGGATGGTTTAAGTAAAAATAAAACGTCACCGCTATTTGCGGCGACGTTTTCCGGTAGAGGCAGTAGAGCGCCGGCGTGTGGTTGTAGTAGATTTACGACGCCCAGAGGTGGAGCGTCTTTTTTTGCGCCGACTCGGACTGAACATTGCGGCATCCTCTTCGGCTGCCAGTGCGCCTGCTGCTCCTTTTCCTTTGCCGAAGCTACCCATGAAGAGCTTAACCATCGGAGCCATCTGCTGGAAGCCGGACATCACCTTCTGCACTTTACCCATGGAGTTTACGATCCCGTCAATACCGCCCATTCGGTCGATGATACCTTTGATTTGCTCCATATTCCCACCGATTCCGCCCCCGCCGCCTAAACCGCCTAAGCCGCTAAGCAATCCGGCAAGCCCGCCGCTTGCCTTTGTTGTAGCTTCAGCAGCAGGAAGCGCTAGAGCTGTTTCAGTGGCAGCTTCTGCTCCTAAAGCGGGAAGGATTCCGCTCTCACCTGGGGGGGATGAAGGCGCATATGGACTGAGCCCGGGGTAAGCAGATGCATTATAAGTATCGGTCAGTGAACGCTGGTTCCGGCGGGAATGATTATAGTAATGATCAGGCATAATATCACATTCCTTTGTTAGTGGTTTGCTATACTGTATGTCATGGGCGAACATACGGTATAGACGAATGCCCGGGTTACCCGTGATAGGAGCGGAAAAGGGCGAATGCCTATAATCGTCTTTAAGAAGTGAAAAAAGCGTGTACATGCTTGATTTTCGGCGCTTATGTAGTACTATAGTGTAGGTGCTATTTCTTATGTAGGAAGAAACAAACGTAGTTTGATACATATTGAGTGTGCGCCACAGGTGGACGTTTGTCCATCGATTTCACTCTTTACAGCGTGAAATCGTTAATGCTTGAAAAATGCGCTCCAGTGCAATATAGTAAAGGCAGGATAGTCGCATGAGGTTTATGTTTCCGGAGCTAGTTTTGTACGGAGCTTAATTAGAGAAACTAATGCTGATAGAACTTTTAGGGGATGAAAAGCTGATGCAACTTAAGAAGTTGAATGATAAAAGTATCGACCAATTATTTGAAGCTATTTTAACGTTAAAAAATATGGAAGAATGTTACGTGTTCTTTGATGATTTGTGCACTGTGAACGAGATTCAATCGCTGTCGCAGCGATTGGAAGTAGCGCGTATGCTCGGCAAAGGCTCCACCTACAACCAGATCGAAGCAGAGACGGGCGCAAGCACAGCTACGATTTCCCGTGTAAAACGTTGCCTGAACTACGGCAATGACGGATATAAATTAACGCTGGAACGTTTGGGACGCTAATTTATGGTACCGGGCGTACTTATTATCAGTCATGGCTCTCGCGATAAGGCTTGGGTGTCAATCGTAGAGGAGGCCGTAAGCGGATTATCGCTAGGTGAAGAGATTCCTGTTGTGGTCTCTTTTTTAGAGCTGGTAGAGGGCCGTCTGATTCAAGATGGAATAAATGAGCTGGAACACGCAGGGATCACAGATATTATTGTGATCCCATTGTTCGTTTCCTCAGGAAGCACACATGTCGATGAGATAGAATATGCACTTGGCGCCAAACCTGAGCCTGAACGTGAGACGGATTTAGCGCTGTTCTCAGTGAACGCTAAAGTTCACTACGGTTATCCTATCGACGATGATCCGGACATCGCTGTAATGATCTGGGACAAGCTACGTGAGCTGTCTACGGAACCGAAGCGAGAGACGATTTTGCTTGTGGGTCATGGCAGTGTATATGATGGCTTCCGGCAGCGCTGGCAGAAAGGTATATCTTCGCTGGCGGGACGTGTACGTGAGGTAAGTGGCGTAGCGGCGGCCGACTATGGTCTGCTGAGTCCGGATAGTATAAGAAGCAAGGTAGAGTATTGGCAGGAGCAGGGTCACGAGGTTCTGGTGGCACCGCTTTTTTTGAGTGAAGGCTATTTTACTAAGCATGTGGTTCCTAACAGACTTAAAGGGTTAACCTATAAGTATTCTGGTCAAACGCTTCTGCCCCATCCCCTTCTTCCGCATTGGATTGAGAGACAGGTAGAGACACTCCTCGAACAGATTCGAATGAAACGATAAAGCACCTACCCTTGAGCACACTTAATCATAAAAAAAGTGCCCACATCTGTGGATAATACGGGATTTGTTGCATACACATATAAATAGTTGTTTTTCTCTAAACTCAGTGTCATTAATTGCTGTATAATGGAATATTTGCATGAAAGGGCCTTTAACATTGATTGTAGTGGTCCGAATTAGGTATAATCAATTAGGTTATTCTATTATAAAAACAGGTGGCGTTCCGGTAATGAAAACTGCGAGATTGATTTATAATCCCACTTCTGGACGGGAAGAAATGAAGAAGCGGCTCGCCGATATTTTGGACCGGCTGGATATTGGTGGCATTGAAGCTACCTGCCATGCAACAACCGGAGAAGGCGATGCTATGCTAGCTGCTGCAGATGCAGTAGAACGCGGTTATGATTTGATCATAGCAGCCGGTGGCGATGGCACTTTAAATGAGGTTATAAATGGTATGGCGGAGAAGCCTAATCTTCCCCCGCTCGGCGTTTTGCCGCTTGGTACTACTAATGATTTTGCACGTGCAATGGGGATCCCGAAGAACTGGGAAGATTCCTGTGATCTGATCATTCGCCAAGAGACACGTCCGATTGATATCGGTAAGGCAAATGACCGTTATTTTATTAATATAGCAGGCGGCGGTAGTCTAACCGAACTGACATATGAAGTTCCTAGTAAGCTGAAGACCATGATTGGGCAGCTTGCGTACTATTTAAAAGGTATTGAAAAAATGGTCAGCCTATCTCCTCAGGAACTAATCATTCGTGCCAATGGGCAGGAAGTTATTCATGATGAGTTTATGCTGTTCCTGATTGCAAATACGAATTCTGTTGGCGGCTTCGAAAAGCTTGCTCCCGGCGCTCGGATCGATGACGGTCTGTTAGACGTTATAGCGGTTAAAAAATGTAACCTGGCAGAGTTTGTCCGTTTGGTCAGATTGGCTCTTCGCGGCGAGCATTTGAATGATAAGAAGGTTATTTATTTCCGTACGGATGCGATGGATGTAATCTCTCCAGGACATGTCCAATTGAACTTGGACGGCGAACTGGGTGGAGAATTGCCAGGGCGATTCCGGATTTTGCCACAGCATTTGCGGATTTTTGCTGAAAATAACTAAGCTAAGAGCGATTGTAGATGATTGTGGGATATATAGTTATGATAATTGGGTTTATACAGCGATGATAATGAAAGAAGTGAACTATAAATAATGAGTAAACACCGCAGTGGACGCAGCACCAGCCGCCCAGTCGGCAAGGCGCCTGTCGCCGGACTGCCTGTGAATAAAAATGATGAGGTTATGCTCGATATTATCGGCATGACCCATGAAGGTGAAGGGGTAGGCCGCGTAGAAGGCTTTACCCTTTTTGTGCAGGGAGCTCTTCCCGGAGAGAAGGTCCGGGCAAAGGTGCTCAAGACCAAGAAGCAGTATGGCTACGCCAAGCTGCTGAATTTAGTAGAAGCGAGCAGCGCCCGCATCGCGGCGCCTTGCGAGATCTATGACCAATGCGGCGGCTGTCAGCTGCAGCATATGGACTATGCGGCACAGCTGGCGTGGAAACGGCAGCTGGTGGTGGACAACCTGGAGCGGATTGGGAAGCTCCGGGTGAGTGGTGGTGGCAGAGACGCTGGAACGGATCAGGCAGCGGGCATTCTCGTCCGCCCAACACTGGGCATGGACGAGCCTTGGCGTTATCGCAACAAGGCTCAGGTGCCGATTGGCGTAACAGAAGGCGGCCTTGTGGGCGGCTTTTACGCGAGAGGAAGCCACCGGATCATCGATATGGAAACATGCCTGATTCAGCATGAAGATAACGATGACGTTGTGCGGAAGGTGAAAGAAATCGGACGGAAGCGCGGCATTACTGCTTACGACGAAGAATCCGGCAAAGGCTTACTGCGTCATGTCGTAGTGAAGAAAGCCTTCCGTACTGGTGAGATGATGCTCGTACTCGTCACTAATGGCGAACGTATCCCACATCTGGACGAATGGATCACTGAGATTCGTCGTGAAATCCCAGCTGTTACAAGCATCTGCCAGAACGTGAATACTAAACAGACGAACGTAATCTTCGGTGATACAACGCGTACCCTTTGGGGGAACGATGTTATTTACGATTATATCGGCGATGTGAAATTCGCGATTTCTGCCCGTTCTTTTTATCAGGTTAACCCGGCTCAAACTGAAGTTCTTTACGGTAAGACGGTGGAATATGCAGGACTTACGGGAAACGAGACTGTTATAGATGCTTATTGCGGTATCGGGACGATTTCATTGTTCCTTGCGCAGCATGCTAAGCAGGTCTACGGTGTAGAAATCGTACGTGAAGCGATTGAGGATGCTCGGGCGAATGCCACTTTGAATGGTATGGATAATGTAGTGTTTGAGGTAGGTGCATCTGAGGATGTGATCCCTAACTGGAAAGAGCAGGGGATTACGGCGGATATTATCGTGGTCGATCCTCCGCGAAAGGGCTGCGATCCACGACTTTTGGAGACGATTCTGGCGATGAAGCCGGAACGTGTGGTGTATGTGTCTTGTAATCCGTCGACACTGGCAAGAGACTTGCGGGTGCTCGAAGATGGAGGGTATAAGACAGTGGAGGTGACTCCGGTGGACATGTTCCCGCATACGGTACATGTGGAAGCTGTTTGTTCCTTGATCTATAAGGGTTTTGAATAAGTACTCAGTGAGTTTGGGGACGAAGTGGGGACGTTCGTTTAGATCTGCATTTAGCAGAGTTGGTGGTCGTTATGAATAATAAAATTTTATCCAAAGGAGTCATTCACCTAGGTGAATGACTCCTTTGGATAATTACCGGGAATCTGTAATTTGGTAAAAACTATTTCGAATTGAACCTTCGTCAAAACTCCAGTCAATTCTATATTCTGAGGGGTCTAAAATACGAAAGTGTCCCGTATTTTTGTTTTGCTGTAGTTTGAATCCCTTTCTTTTATCAAGAGTGTTCCAGAAAATAAGCCCTCCCATTGTAGGTAACCTCCAGTTCGGTAAACTCATATTAATCTCTTCCTTTCTGAACAAGTATTTATATTTTAATTTTATTGACAAAAAATCGATTTTTATACCATTCGAATTAATAGTGGGAGAAATTTTCTGAAGTGCAAGTAGAGTACATATGATTCTATTTAAAAGGATAGCTAGGTTAGGGGAAATTGAAGAACGTGCTTTATGCACGCCCTCGATTTTTGTCTAAAATGGAATCAAATTTCTCAGCTGCGGCTTTGTCGGCTGAACTTAGCGCAAACCCATATGTGTTCATGGTGACTTGGATATTTCCATGGCCAAGTCGCTCAGAGATGATCTTTGCATGAACACCCTGATTGATTAGAAGTGTTGCGCTAGTGTGTCTCAGAGTATGAAACTTGATATACCTTAGTTTATTTTTCTTAAGAAAGGCACGAAACCATAAGTATGGTCGTTCTTGATGAAATGCTTTTCCGTCTGGATGGCAGAAAACAAAATTATACTCTCCACCATTCCAAAGATCACCGATTTTATCACGTTCACCTTGCTTGAATAAGTAGTATTCCTTTAATTCTTCTAACATTGAAGTTGGAAGGGCTACTTTACGTTTTGATGATTTTGTCTTAGGTTCTTTTACGTGGGCAATACCTGCAGGGGACATGGAAACGCTCTGTGTGACGCTAAGTACCCCTGATTCCCAATCGACGTGGTGCCATTCAAGCCCGAGTAGCTCGCCACGGCGAAGTCCAGTAGTTAGAGCAAGAGTTATCATAATTCGCCAATGAATAGGTTCATCTTGTAATAAATGAAGTAATTGCTGAACTTCCAGCTCGTCGTAGGGGATAACTTCCTTGTGATTAACCGTGGGCTTCTTCACACCTGAAACTGGATTCTGTTTGAGTAGTTTCCATTCGACCGCTCTTGAAAATATATTTTTTAATACCCGGTGATTAATTTCAATCGAACCTGTAGATAAATTTCCTTTTCTAAAACCTTTACGTGCACCATCTGCGGTTAATGAGTCTAGAAAACTTACAATGTGGATAGTTTTGATTTGATCTAATTTAAAATGTCCAAAAGTTGGTAATATTCTAGTTTTCAAGTTGGATTGATACATATATAAGGTTTTTTCAGCCAGATGCTTGCGAGCATATTTGGATTCCCATTCCTGAACAAATACTTCGAAGGTCATCTTTTCCGGCGCAATATATTCACCTGCTTCTACTTCGATCTTGAATTTTATTAATTCATCGTTCAAATAGTCCCTCAAGCGTTTTGTCGTCTTTAGTAATGCAGGGTCGTCAATCTTGATCGATTTATATCTCTTCAACCGTTTGCCAGCGGCATCATATCCTGCTTCCACAACTAATCTCCAGGAATTCACTCCGCGTTTCTCAATACTAGCCACAATTCTTAACCTCCAATTCCTTGAATTAAGTTGGTCCCTTGCAGTTTACACAAGAGACCGAGAAATGTTAATTTCATGTTAAGCCGGCTGAACAAGATCAAGATTTGAAGTTTGCTGTTTCTTGCTCACTAATCCAAGCCTCTAAAGTAGCGCGTCTAAAAAGTAGCTTGGAACCGATTTTCATGTGAGGGATGCGTCCAGCTCTGCATTCGGCATACAGCTTATCCTTTGAAATGGCACGTTCAAAAACTTCGTCCCATGCTTCTGCAAATGTCAAGGTGTTACGGTTAGTATGGGAAGCCATGTATTCTGGCGCTGTTGTTGTTTTTATTACTGTATCCATCCGTATATCAATCTCCTTTTAATTAGATTTTTCTGGAACAAAATGTATATTTTATTTTGGTGACTTATCGTGTAGCCTATAGTAGCTTTACTGTGGCTAACCGAATCTACAGTAAATCTTCTATAAACCCTTTAAAATCAGGGTTTAAAGCCGATGTAGCCAACGTAGCCATTAAAACTGACTATGCTTTAAGTAATTTTTGTTCAGTGCCAGTCATGAGCCGTATGCCGCGATACCCTTGTAATGGCGTTGATCCATTAATCCTCAATTTCCCTTGCTTTACATTCATTTTTAAGATCTCAACGAAAAATTCTTGCTTACTGAGTGCTTTGAATCCGTTATCACGACAGTATTGCTTATATGATGGATATATCACTTTGCGATGCACCTTGCATTCTTCATCGACTAGATCGACATAGCAACGATCTTTGACAAATTCTGAGACGTTATTCAACTCATTAATATAGCGTTGCTTAAAGGCATATGCTTCCTCACTCTCTGTGAAGATTAGATTGTCTTCCATCAGTTCGAGCAAGCCTTCTATAGCCCATTCAACGATATACGTTTTCTCATTAATCAGCTTATCCATTAATGACTTATCCCTTTTCTCCTCAGGGATGGTATTGTTGAACATCAAAAATAGGATTCGATCAGTAAAAGCTGAAGTTCCATCGATTTTATTCAGGAAAGGCATGTGGTTACCTGCTGCCACGAGTTTTGTTTTACCATAAAACTGAAAGGGGTCCTTTCCCTTCTTTTCTGCAGTGAGAAGGTCACCTCCGGTTATCGTCTTAATTACGTCAGTAGCCTTTATAGACCCGTTCTCATCCATCTCTGCGCTAATATTTAGTTTTGACTTAAACAACTCAGCTGTCATAAATCGGGTTTCTCCCAGCTGCTTTAGGGACATGGCAGTGGTGTGCTTTGGGCCAATTAATGAACGCCACAATGCTAACCAAACACTTTTTCCTGTATGGGGCAGACCAATAAGCACAAAGAATTTCTTAGCCCGCCATTCATTGCTGATGATATATCCGGTTAATTGTTGTAGCGACTTCTTCTTTAGCGGGTCGCCATCTGTGCAATCATCTAAAAACTTTTTGAAGTAATAACCCTGACTTGCTAATCCGCTATTCGAATACATACGATTGATCCGAATACGGGAAGGAGGTTCCCCGTATTCAGCATCGATATAGCTAGTAAATAAATATGAAGAACAGTGGTGAAGTGTAGTTTTAGTGTTTATGTTATACACGCCGTTCTTGAAATTGATTAAATTATTGTGATTGTCGAACTCGTCGTGATTCACTTGAAGATCAGGACTACTTATTATGCGATGGACAACATCTGAAATCTTGTGCTTGTTTAGTTTCAAATCCATCTCATGACTTAAACTGCCACGAATTGCGACATGAAGACTGGATTCGGTTTGTTCTTCATAGCAGCCAAACTCGTCTTTGTAGAGGAACACACTAGAACCACAGCAACGTACTGTTCTTTTTTCAAGAAAAGCCAATTTTACTTGAACGTCAAAGGGTATCCGTGACACGACGTTATTCTCTTCTGGTTCGATTTCGCTACCAGTCAGTACTAATGGGGTCTTGTTCAACTCAATGACAGAGTCATTAATCGACTCGTTGTGTTTCTCGTAGTATTCTTGATTTAACTGGCTCTGCGTGGGAGCAGGGGCGATATCAATTTCATCAATATTAATGGAATGTGATTCAATATATGATTTGCTGAAAATACCATTTTCAGATTGAGCATAGTCATTGTCGATTAATTCGGTATCCATTGATTCTAGGGTCGCTCTATCTAGTCTTCCAACATTAAGTGTATTGAGTGCTACTACATAAGCATCAACATCATCGGTAATATTTCTTTGTTGATTGACTTTTTTTTATTGGTCCTCATATACTTCACCTTCCAATTGGTGTAGGTACTGAGATAACCCTGGAAATTGCTGGTTCAATATACTGTGTGCAATTGTTTTTATTTTTTCACTCGCTTGACTTGAAGTAGTGAATAAATGACTGATCTTTTGGATTGGTAAACTCCCATCATATAATGAAAACTGAATAAAATCAGGGCAATGAAGAAGAACTATTAGTAATTTGTCGTCATGTTCCTCATTATCATTGGAAAGCTCGTAATACTGACCGCTGCTATTAATATGAAACTTAATGTCATCTTGCTCCCTGCAGTCGATCCATATTCTTGTTAAATCGGAAGAGTTACCTGAAGGGAATAAAAAGCACTTTTTACCATATTGACCTTTGCAAACTTTACCTTGATTACTTGCAAACCCAATAAATAGATTGAACGGGTCAAGTGTCGTATCATCGATGAAAACTCCAGATTCTATCCCATTACTGGCTAAAAGTTGGATATCTTTTTTCTTTTTGATCTGTTGATAAGCTAGCTTACTTTCCTTTTCAGTCATACTACTAAGTAATGTTTTTGTGATCATTCGTGTTTCTCCTTATGACGATTTATTGTGAAGCGCCTCTGTGAATGATCATACTTCAATAGACATCCTTGAAACTTCCGATAACCCAATTAGTTTTTCTAGGAATACGTCTAGTTTTTATTTTTGATTCGTGATAAAATTTATGGTTAAAAAATGGAGTTGTCTCTCATTGAGAGACAACTCCATTTAAAGAAATACTTATTGAAAATAGTTAACTTCAATTACATCCGAAATTGCATTGACTATCTGACAATCACTCAATAACATCAGATCATATTTATCATAGCCATTGTTTTTTAAGTATTGATATGGCTGCATAAAAATATTGCTTAAAGTTGTTTTATGCAGAGCAGAAGCTTTATTGAGAATTTTTAATATGTCGCGAATCTGCTCAAAGGGTAGTTCCGCAAGTTCCCACTCACCATGCATTCTTGCACCAAATATGTTTGAGCGTACACCAGGAATTACCAATGGTTTGACTGGGTCATCGATGAAATTATTACGCCCATACTCCTCCATAACCATTTTCATAGTGTGATCATTGAAAGAGAAAGTTCCCTGCTTCCAGAGGTAATGAAAATAGGCTTCCATCAAAGGAATAGTTATCAGTGCCATGCCTATAAGAGCAGAGCTTAATTTTTTGATTCTTATTAAATGTTCATCAGCGCTCGTTATCACTATATTATGGTTACTTTTAACACAGGGGTCAGGACTTCCAACTAGCATTGAGGTTAAATAATACAATCTACCATTAACGTTTGGAAGTAGCGCCACTTTGCTTAATAATTGATAATAATGATTTTTGGCTTCATTAGCGTAATGCATAGTCATCATTGCTATTTTATTCGCAAGCCCTAATTGATATTCTCGTTCAAATAAAATCCGGTTTAAGGTAGGATGATAACTTAACTGATTTCCCTCAAACAAGCGTTCAATCCTGTCGATGCTCGGGAATTGATCTAATAAATATTTGAAATTATCGTAAAAATGTAGGTGTAAGTTCCCCCCTATTTCCTTATTCTGCTTGAGGTAGTTCCAACTATGCAGACTACTCGTGTAGTTGTTGATGACCTTATGAGAATCTGTATGGACCGCTTGAAATGCAATCAATGGAGATACAAAGGCTGGGATAGCATGGGGGGAATCGTCCGAGAGTGGGAGCATCCAGTGATCAGCAAGTTTTTTGAAGTGCTCTTGTGCAACTCGAGGAATATTCTTATCTCCGAATAGGTTATTAACAGGTTTTTCGTTGGTTAAGGCAACATCAAAAAAATCAAATACCCGCGTAAATAAAGCTCCGTTTCGATTTATATTCCCTTCGGATTTAGTTAGTTGCACCATATATGTATTAACAATTATATGCAGGATTAGCTCTGATTTTAAAATAGAGTTTTCGTTACTGACATTAAAAAATTGTCTTATCTCATAAGGAATTAGATGCAAACAACATTCAAAGGCATATTTGGCTAATGTTGAAATCTCAGAAATTTCTTTAGGGACACGGGCTGGTAAATTATAAGTATCGAGTAATGATTCCATAGTGTCTTGTGAAGTGGCATTAATATATAACATTCTTTAGGATTCTCCTTTAAATCGGTTGCAACTGGTGCTCTTTCTAATAATATAATCCGTTACTGCACTCCGCTGAATTCGATGGACATTATGAACTCGAAACGACTCGATTTCTCCAGAGTTTATCAGCTTATATGCCGTGTTCATACCGATTTGCAAGAGCTCGGCTAATTGTCCGACAGTGATAATTTCATTATAGTCATCATACATTTAATGTCACCACCAATTAGTATCTATTTACATAATTGTTTCATTATTAAACATTATACTTCGTTATCTCACCTTATGTTGCATTACATAGCATCCATGGAGAATAAGGAATGATTCTAATATTCGCAAGAATTCGTAGATTTATGATCCTGAAGGCTATGTTCTGCCCTTCCGAAAACCACTATCTAGCATAGTGTCAGAAGTATAATATATATTTACAATTTTCGATCTTGCAGGTACCTCCTGAAAAAACCTCCCTCAGCCATATATAGGGTGGGGGAGGTTTTGATTTCTCATGCGATTGCAGTTCTGCATTTTTCTGATAGTCGATTCTGTAAGATTTGCAGCATATGTTGCTCGGAGATATTCTGCATTTGCGTTTTCTGGACCCTTTCATCAAAACCGTCTAAGCTTGAATCTTTTGGCTGCCTTAATTGTTTGAGTGTCGATTGTTCGGATGTATTTTTTGCTTCAGCTAGTTGGTTAGAGAAGCTTTTATAGTAGTTGAAGTAAATGTGGAATTGCTAGTAATGATTTCAGATAAAGCCGATTGATTATTGAGCCAGCCCATCTGTTGATAGTAAGAATATAGCTATCTGGGACGACGATCATTTGCTTTTGTTTATCCCATGTGAGCGTTCCTTTATACAGGTCGCTCCCAACACGGATTCGGCTAACACATTTCTTCATACTGTCCGTGATCACGCTTTTAGTAGCCCCTTCTTCGTTTATACCTGATTTAACTTGCTCATTGCCAACATCGATGAAAGTAATCCGAGTTTTGATATGCCACAGATGGCGACGAAGTTAGAACCGCCATCTTCGCTCCGACGATATGTGAGCCACTCATCAATGAGTTAGTTATTCCGTTTCAACAATAATATCTGCATGAAACTTCATTGCCGTTTCCATTGCCTTAATATACCTTCGAATATAAGAATGAGGACAAATGCGATTTACATTAATCCTCGTTCTTTTAAACTGACATATTTATGATGGCCGATGACAATATGATCCAGCACTTCGATTCCAATAATAGTTCCAGCATCTGTCAAACGTTTTGTGATTTCCCCATCCTCCGGGCTTGGATCTGGATTTCCGCTAGGATGGTTGTGAATACATATTATCGATGCACTATTGCGTTTAATAGCTGGACGAAACACTTCTCTTGGATGAACTATACAAGCGTTGAGGCATCCAATAGATATGAGTTCTTTTGCAATAACTCCGTTCTTTGAATCGAGCATTAATATGACAAAGTGCTCTACTTTTAAATATTGCATCTCAGGTTCGGCTAGTATGTAGACATCTTCAGGACTCAGGATCTTACGAATTGGCGGCGTAGATATCGACATCGTTTGTGCAAGCTTTAATGCAGCAATGATCTGACGCGCCTTGATTTTTCCAATTCCTTTAATTGAAATCAGCTCTTGTTCGGTGACATCGATCAATTCCGCTGTAGTAGGAAATTTGGTAAAAATTTCTTCAATAATGTAGCTGCGAGGGTTTTCACGAATAGAATTTGCTAACCAATATTTCAGCTCGTACTGGGTACCCTTCATAAAATTATCTGACTCCTTAATAAATTTTATTTGATAAATTATTGAGCTGCTTGCTGTTTCGGATTGTACACCCTTCACCAAGCGACTCATCTGCGAAGGCAGATGCTTATGGTTTTGGTGAATCTTATATTTGTCCGTAAAGACACCGAGCATCCGATCAACGGATGCTCGTCTATTTGCTATATAGCCTGGGATTTCTGCAAGATCTTTTTTTGGATAGATTTTTGAACGACCGTCCAATCGTTCAGCTGCTTGTAAATAATGCTTGATTAGAATTTAGTCACTCATCGACTCAAACGCCAAGTACGTGCCATGGTTCTTCTCTTACGTAAACATTGATTCGAAATTTGCTGTTATCATATCATCTCCTTGTAATATTTAGGTTCAAGTATAGGTAACAGCCAAACGATGATCTATCTTGGTTATCAAAGATATAATATAGATTTGATTGTTTATAAATTACTTATAGACGCTAGATTAAGGAATTATGATAGGATAAGGGATTGTAAATAGGTCTCTAGGAGGATTAGAGCAGAAGTTGAAGAATATTAAATAATAAACAATCTGTAAATCCTTGTTTATCTAATAGGAAAAACAGGATGAATTTTGCATTAGAGAGTCGGAATACACTTTCGATGACAGCTAATTATCAAAATATAGGGTTATAGTGGAATGAGCATTGTAGTAGGGCAGTTGTAGTATATGTTATAAGAAGGTGGGAAACCGATGAGTAATAAAGTTAAGCGATTACAGGCTGAGATCATGAGCGTACGTAATCAGAGACACAAACTACTCTTCATTAAGTTAGAAAAATCAAATCGAATGAACGATGTTTTAACTGATCTAAAAAGAGAAGACATCTCATCAATAAATATTAGCCGGTATCTCTCTGATCAATTAAGATTTATTTCTTCGGACAAGCGCCCGTTCCAGGTGGTAAAATGGCTGAGGAAGGTTATCGCTGAACAAAATAATGATGTTATCTTTCTACACAATATAGAATACTTATTTGATCACGAATTAAAACAAAATCCCGTCAAGCTAATGGAAGCGCTCAGCGGGAACACAGTACTTCTTATCTTATGGCCAGGTGAAGAAGAGCAAGGAGTGCTTAAGTATGCAACTCCTGAGCATTCAGAGTATTATCAAAATGACGAATATAGTAATAGGATATTTGTTTACTAATTAGAGGAGGCACTTTCCGATGAAGTATAGAGATTTAATTCAATTTGAACCAATAAAGTCCGTCGTTGTTTTGAAGGATACAGCTGAAGATCATTTAGCTCAAAGGCTTGTAGATACGTATGTTATCTCCGATCGGATGGCGGAAGTTATTGATGATGTAATTATAGAACAACTTCAATTTCAAAGACCGATAGATCATAAGGGAATTATGGTTGTAGGTAACTATGGTACCGGTAAATCTCACTTAATGAGCGTAATTGCAGCAATTGCAGAATTCGATGGAACGTCCAATTTCATACACAATGAAATTATTGCTGAAAAAGCGGCAAGAGAAATTGAAGGTAAGTTTAAAGTGTTGCGAGTAGAATTTGATGGAATACAGGTTTCCCTAAGTGAAGTTTTATATCAAGAGATGACAAATTATCTTCAAGAAATTGGCGTTGATTACACGATGCCGAATATATCTACATTAATCAGTAATAAAGATGAAATGAAACGAATGATGGCTGCCTTTCATGAGGTTTATCCTGATCATGGTTTTTTGCTTGTTATTGACGAGCTGCTTGACTATTTGCGTACACGTAAAGAGCAAGAGCTGATACTTGACTTAGGCTTCTTACGTGCAATGGGAGAAATATGCCAAACAACACGCTTCCGTTTTATGACTGGAGTGCAGGAGATGCTTTTCGATAATCCTAAATTCCAATTTGTCGCTGCGGAGCTCCGCCGAGTTAAAGAACGTACTGTTCAGGCGATCATAGTTCGAGAGGACATTGAATTCGTGGTTTCCCAGCGGCTGTTGAGGAAGGATGACCGTCAAAAGGCTCTCATTCGCGAGCATTTGCTTAAATTTGCACCGCTATATGATAAGCTCGGGGAGCAAATTGAAAAGCACGCTGCGTTGTTCCCTATACATCCCGCGTATTTATCGGCGTTTGAAAATGTTAGGGTAGTAGAAAAGCGTGTTGCGCTTACAACTATAAGCGAGGAAATTGAGAAGCTTCTTGATAATGATGTTCCGGACAATAACCCAGGAGTTATCTCTTATGATAACTACTGGCTTTATATTCAGGGGGATCGTACTTTACGTACTGATAGAGATGTGCGTGAAGTTTTAGAAAAGTCAGATGTGTTGATGGACCGTATCGAAAACGGTTTTCCTAAAGCGAAGGCCTCGTACAAGCCAATGGCAAAGCGGATTGTTCGGGCGCTCTCAGTATTTAGATTAACTACGGATGATATCAAGGTGAAAATTGGAGTAACTTCATCTGAGTTAAGGGACCAGTTGTTTTTGTACATCGATTTCCCAGATCTAGATTCTGATTTTTTGAATGCCACAATTGATACGGTATTGAACGAAATAATGAAATCTGTGAGTTATCAATTCATTTCATTAAACCGGGATAATGGGCAATATTATCTTGATCTTGAAAAAGTAACGGATGTAGATTCATTAATTGAGGAAAAAGCAGAATTGCTGGTTGGTAATCAGTTGGATCGGTATTATTTTGAGGTACTTGAGAAACTTACAGATGACGGGTCCCAAAGTTATGTTTCAGGATTTCGCATCTGGCAACATGAACTAAACTGGTATGCTCGAAAGGTTACGAGACCAGGGTATTTATTCTTTGGAGCGCCCAATCAACGTTCTACAGCGCAACCTGAACGAGACTTCTACATTTATATGTTGCAACCGTATGACCTGCCTAAATTTAAAGATGAAAATAAACCTGATGAAGTGTTTTTCAAGCTGGATACGAAGGATGATTTGTTCCATGTTACTTTACGGTTATATGCTGGTGCTCGGGAAATGTTCGCAACAGCTTCCAGCGCTACAAAAAAACTTTATGAGGATAAGGCAGCGGAATATTTGCGGAAGTTAATGAAGTGGCTGGTTGTGAATATGCCATCAGCATACAAAATGACTTATAAAGGTGTGACTAAGAAACTTGCTGATTGGAGTCTGTCAGCTCCTGCAATGCCGACGGTGCGGGAAATTATTGACACGGCAGCAGATGATTGTTTAACGACGTGGTTCGAGGAAAAATACAAAAATTACCCAACATTTCGTCTTAGCAGTGTTAGTATAACGAGAGAGGCTCTATTGAAGACATATATCCCTGAGACATTAAGTCAAATCTCTAACCCAAAGACCAAAACAGCAAAAACAATCTTGGATGGTCTTGTTCTACTGGATGGCGAAAAAATAAATGTAAATAAATCAGGTTATGCAAAATGGGTTATGGAGTTACTGAGTAGTAAAGGACATGGACAGGTTCTTAATGCTTCTGAGCTGCTAGAAGTTCTTCAATCACAGGGGGATTGGGAAGTTAAGAAAACCAAAGAGTTTCAATTAGAACCTGAACTCTTAAGTGTAATCTTAGCTGTGCTTGTCTACACTGGTGATGTAGTAGTTACAATTAATGGTGAGTCGTATGACTCTATGAAATTTTCTCAATTAATTGGACTGAAAGCGGAAGGAATTGCTGAGTTTAGTCATATTAAGAAGCCAAGCGATCTGCCGTTAGCTGAAATGAGAGCGTTGTTTGATTTATTCCATATGAGTCACGGCTTACTTCAACCTGATTCTCAGCCGGTTGGAGTCCAGACACTCCAGACTAAAGTGCAGGAGTTATTGGCTAAAGTTGTTAAGCTTCAACATGATCTCAAGGATAAAATACCCACATGGGAACTGCCATTGCTCTCAGACGAAGATTTGAAGAAACATCAAAATAGCTTGCAAACCATTAATCATTTCTTACAAGGTCTCCAGGTATTCGATACTCCCGCTAAATTGAAAAATTTCAAAAAAGGAATCGATGAAATTAGAAGTCAGCAAGAGTTAATAGAGTTAGTTGATAAACTTATTCAATTAAGGGAATATGCTTCTCAGATCACCAAAAAGGCCAATTATCTTGTGAGTGCAATGAATCATATTCCAATTACAGATGATTGGTATTCGAAAACGGAAGTGGCGCTTGAGGATCTACATCATGCACTCAAGGAAGATGGAGACTGTACAACTGAGCTTAAAGTTATAGAACAGTTGAAGGAACAGTATATCACTGCATATTACGCTCAACACTCTACATCTCGGCTGGGCGCGACTGAAGAAAATAAGTTAAATCAACTCAAGCGTGATGGGCGTATTGATGCTTTACAGACAATATCGTCAATTTCAATTTTGCCTGCACAACAGTTGCATGAATGGAAAACCAAATCAGATGAATTAAAAATATGCTGGAAATTGCAAAAGAGCGAGTTGGAGCATTCTCCTGTTTGTCCACATTGCAAATATCGTCCGAAAGATGAGAAATATGGACAACAAATTACGGCAAAAAAACTAGAAGACGAACTAGAGGAGTTACTTGAGGCGTGGACAAATACATTGTTAGTCAATCTTAATGATAGTGAACTGAAAGATAACATCCAATTGCTATCTTGGGATCAACAGCAAATTATAGAAGGTTTTATAATGGAGAAATCTTTTGGAATGCCTGTTGATTTACGCTTAGTCCAAACGATTAAGGAGGTTTTGGATGGTATTCAGAAAGTCGAACTGCCATTGGCTAGTCTATTAGAGATGGCAGGAGACGGGAATCCATTAACAGTTGAAGAGCTTCGCCTTCGATTCGAGCAATTATTGAAAGATCAGGTTGGTAGCCAAGCTTCGAGTCGGATTCGTATTATGTTGAAGAAGGAGTAGTATATCTATGAGCAATAATTTTATGCAAGGTAATCTTTTTGAGATGAAAAATAAAACCCAAACAGGTCCTGTGACCTGTTTGGGTTTAAACTTTGATAATGATGAGACACGTCGTAAATATTTCACAGAGGAACTACGCAAAAAACTGCCGGATCTGAAGAATATAGCAGGGTACCCTATGGGGGAAGACGAGGCGATTTTAGCGTTATCCGACCCACCTTACTACACTGCCTGTCCAAATCCCTGGATCAATGATTTTATTGTGGAATGGAATAAAGAAAAGCAAGAAAAATATGGAAAAGATAAGCAGGACTATCATCGAGAACCCTTTGCAGCTGATGTCAGTGAAGGCAAAAATGATCCGATCTATTTAGCTCATAGTTATCATACTAAAGTTCCTTTTAAGGCTGTAATGAGATATATTCTGCACTACACTGAACCTGGTGATATTGTATTTGATGGTTTTAGTGGATCAGGTATGACTGGAGTTGCCGGGAATTTATGTGGGGATGCATCGAAGGTAAACGAACTATTAGACAGTAATGGTGAAAATCATTATAAAGTTGGAAAGCGAAATGTTCTTTTGAATGATTTATCCCCTGTTGCGTCACACATCAGTTCCTCATTTAATCATATCACATGGGATGTAGAAGCAATTGAAGAATTAGAATTAGTAATAAATGAAGTAGAGAAGAAGCTTGGTTGGATGTATCAAACTAATCATAATAATTCTCAGGTTCATAAAGGCAAGATAAATTATGTAGTATTCAGTGAGGTTTTTGTTTGCTCTAATTGTAATCAAGAAGTTGTTTTTTGGAATGAAGCTGTTGATATTGAAAATGGTATTGTAAAGGATGCTTTTATTTGCAAGCATTGTGGAAGTGAAATTTCAAAAAGAGTATTAGAAAAGCTGCAGGTGAAAAAATATGACTCAAGATCAAATGAAGTATATTCCCAAAATAAAATGATCCCAGTTCTGATAAGCTATACTTATCAAAATAAACGATTTGAGAAAGAACCTGATGCCGATGATATTAGATTGTTGGATAAAATTGATGAGTATGATGTGGGTTTTAATTATCCTAATAATGATTTGATATATGGTGATGAAATTGGCAGACTAAAAGGCTCTTTTCACACAAAGGTGTCGCATTTACTCTCTAAGAGAAATAATATTGTTCTTTATGAGTTTTTAAAAAGTGTAGATAAATGTGATGGGAAAATTAAGAAAATAGGACGTTTCCTTTTGACAGCAGCACTTAGCAACTTATCGTGGATGTATAGGTGGCGGGCAAACAATAAGGGAGGAACTACTTCCGGGACATACTATATTTGCTCAACTCCCCAAGAGAACAACCCGTTCATTCAATTAGAACGAAAATTAAAAGATTTTAAAAAAATTACCTCAAATGGTACTTATAATAACGTTGTCAGTGTACAATCGTCCACTAAAGTTTGTATCAAGGATGCATCGATCGATTATATTTTTATAGATCCCCCTTTCGGAGCAAATCTAATGTATTCTGAACTTAACTTTTTATGGGAATCGTGGTTAAAAGTCTTTACCAACAACGAAGATGAAGCAATTATTAACAATAATCAGAGAAAACTAATTGACGACTATAAGTCTTTAATGCACGAGTGTTTCAAAGAAAATTATCGGATTCTAAAACCAGGTCGTTGGATAACAGTTGAGTTTAGCAATTCAAAAGCCAGTGTATGGAATGCGATCCGAGAAGCAATTGAAAAAGCGGGATTCGTAATAGCTAATGTTTCATCATTAGATAAAAAGCAAGGGAGCTTCAAGGCAGTAACAACCACCACTGCTGTCAAACAGGATTTAGTTATTTCCGCATATAAACCCCATAGTGCTATCATTGAGCAAATGAAAAATGAACAGAATACTGAGGAGTCTGCTTGGACTTTTATTAAACAACACTTGGAGCAATTACCCGTTTTTATTGGAAAAAAAGGAAACGCGGAAATAATTGTTGAACGAACGCCTAGAATTTTATTTGATAGAATGGTTGCTTATCATGTGCAAAATGGTTATTTGATACCAATTTCATCAGGGGATTTTCAATCAGGAATAGAGCATCGTTTCCCAATGCGCGATGGCATGGCCTTCTTAGAGACTCAGGTTGCAGAATACGATAAAAAGAGAATTGCAAAAGAGTTTACTCAGATGAGTTTATTTGTCGCTGATGAGAACAGTGCTATTGAGTGGTTACGCCAGCAACTTATGAAGAAGCCACAAACTCGACAAGAGCTTCACCCTAACTTTATGAAAGAAATCCAGCATATTGCTAAACATGAAGTGCTACCGGAATTAGATGCACTGCTCGAACAAAATTTCTTGATCTACGATGGCATAGAAGATGTTCCAAGTCAAATTCACACTTACTTAAGTTCGGATTATAAAGAACTAAGAAATCTTGCCAAAAATGATAATAGATTAAAGATAAAAGCTAAAGATCGTTGGTATGTACCTGACCCGAACAAACAATCCGACTTGGAAAAATTAAGGGAAAAATCATTATTGCGAGAATTTGAAGCATATCGTGAAGAGATTATTAACAACCGCAAAAAACTAAAGCAGTTCCGTACAGAAGCTATTCGGGTAGGTTTTAAAAAAGCTTGGGGCGAAAAAGATTACCATACAATAGTTTCTATTGGTGAACGCCTTCCCGAGAGTGTGCTGCAAGAAGATGACAAATTGCTTATGTACTTCGACAACTCTCAAATTAGACTCGGGTTGTAGTTAAGGAAGTGAAATTAATTTGAGTATGAATTGGCGTGAAAAGGTGCTTGGAAATTTTCAAGCACCTTTCTACCACATTACGCTGGTTAGTGATCCCGACTCATTGTTACAAGATGAAGTTATTATTAGTGAATTGCAGAAATTAGGGATAGAAATCGTGGAACTAGATGATCGTGCAATGTTTAGATATTGGTATGAAGCTGAGTATCGACACATGTCAATGAGCAGATATCTATTAATAAAAATAAAATCAAACACAATGTTAGACGTTCCATATGATATATGGATTCAGGGGCATCCAGTTTCATTAAGCAAAAGCGAGTTGTTTCCTAATTTATCTCCTTCACTTGTCAGAGAACTAGATTCGAGGGCATTGGATGCTTTGTCTTTAATTGAAGATACAACAAGCAGGAAATCAGATTCAGAAACTATTGATTTTATTCTGAAACGCATTTACAAATTACCATATGACTCGGTTGATAGTACAGCAGAATGTTTATCACTATGTGTTGCTCAGCACTTGCTTCATTATGCTGTGCCTGAAATGATAATAGACTATCTTGAGGCTGTATTAAGTACTAAAGATTATAATAATCCTCATTTGGATATATCAGAATTTTTGATCTCTTCAGAGTCCCTATTTGCTTTCATTCAGAAGGAATGGAGTTCCTATATTGAAAGTGGAGCTCCAGACAATCATGCATTTAGTGATCCCACTCTTCAAAATACACTTGCTGGGTTATTCCGTCTTGGAAAGTTAACACCTGTCTTTGTTAATAATCGTTATTTACCTGAAACTTTATTGTTTGGTGTGAAGTTAGATGAGAAACAATCGTTAAGTGATTCATTGTATGAGCACATAAATAGAATTGAAGAGTTATTAGAACTAGAAGTTGATCGCCGGGGTTGGGTTGAGCTTTGCCAATTATACGGATCAGCAAAGTCAATTTCGTTTCAAATTCAAATGTCGGATAGCATCATTGACAGATTAAGAAACCTTGAGCAAGTTATAGAAGAGAGATTTATGAAATGGCTAGATTCTCATTATAGTGCACTCATTTCACTGACAGATATGCATGCACCTGTCATGCTTCATAGGGTTGCAGAGTATGTACAACTTCAAGGATCTGTCAAGAAGGCTGTTATTGTGATGGACGGGATGAGCTTTGTACAATGGAGTCAGATTCGATCGGAGCTTCAGCAATTTTTCAACTTTAATGAAAAAGGAACTTATGCTTGGATTCCAACCCTGACTTCAGTATCAAGACAAGCCATTTTTTCAGGTCAAATACCAAGAACCTATTATGATTCAATACACACAACAGCGAATGAAGAAAAAGAGTGGAAAACTTGCTGGAATCGCCTTGGAGTATCCCCGCTTAATATCTCGTACGAGAAATCTCTAGGCCAAGGTGAATATAATAGAACGGAGATAAAGGCACTATCTAAACCGTCAATTAAAGTTGCAGGACTTGTGGTCGATATTATAGACAAGCTGACGCATAACACCATTCAAGGCCAAATAGGCATGCAAAGTCAGATTTCCATTTGGCTAAGAAAGGGTTATTTGCGCTCATTACTTCATGATTTATTAGAAGCTGGATTTGAAGTGTATATAACATCCGATCATGGGAACAAAGAAAGCGTTGGAATCGGGACTATTCGAGAAGGTGTTCTTGCAGATACTAAAGGGGAACGAGTTCGGATATACAATACAGAAGTATTAAGAGATCGAGCTGCTGAAAAATACTCGTCACAAAAGTGGAAAGGAAGTGGATTACCCGATGAATTTCATGTGCTACTGGCGAAATCCGGAGAGGCTTATGTCAAAGAAGGCGAAGTTGTAGTTAGTCATGGCGGCGCAAGCATTGAGGAAGTAATAGTACCTTTCGTACGAGTGAAGAAAAGAATGGAATGAAGGTGTCGATTATGAAGAAGGTTGTCGGGTTCGATCAAAAGTTACAACTACATCAATTGGATTTCATAGCTCGAGAATTAATAAGAGCCGAAAGCAGACAACAAATGTATGATCTGGTCGACCAGTACTTGATGTCAGACATAGCAGGCTCAAAGGCGAGGTTAAATGCACGAACGATCCTGTTTAAAATCTGGGTTTTAGTTAGTGAGGAAAACGAGGAATTAAGAGATCGTGCCATTCAAATGTTCGGAAATGCATCTAAAGATGAAAGGTTGCTCCTTCACTGGGGTTTAATGATACTTGCATACCCATTTCTAAAAGATGTGACTGAGCAAATTGGACGTTTATTTCAACTTCACGGCGAATTCTCGAGCATACAGTTAAGTAGAAAGATCTTTACTCTTTATGGTGAACGAAGACGAGTAAGTGTATCAATAGGAGCTGTACTAGGTACATTAAAACAACTTGAAGTCATTAGTGAAGATAAGAAAATGTATGTAAGCACTGAGAAGAAGCAGATTCAACAGTTGGATTTAAAACTGTGGCTAATTGAGGTTCTTCTGAAAGCTACTGGTAGATCAGCCATTGAATTAAAACAAATTTCAAATGAACCATGCATATTTCCGTTTTCGATAGAAATAGGGGAAAGTGAAATGAGAAATAGTCAGCTACAAGTTATGAGGCAAGGAATTGACATGACTATGGTTAGACTGAAGTGAGGCTATGACAAAATGATTAAAGTTGGTGAGATTGTTCAAGGAGCCCAGTTTCCGGAATCGGTTGAGATAAAAAAAGTAGAAGCCTTCGATGAAGGCTTTTACTCAATTGCAGCACTAGGGCGGGATTCCAATCGATATTATGAGTTAATGTTGGATGAGGTTGAGCTAGCAACCTTGCAAAGATTATTTGAGCGAAGTAATACCAGCCATCAAATGACTTCAAGCGATCTTCAACATTACTTGCGTTATCATGCATTATTAGTGAATGGGAAATATTCTGCTAAGCAGACCCTTGGCAATAAGAATTTAATCCCGTTGCCTCATCAGATTGAGGCAGTATATAGTCGGATGTTACAGATGCCCCAGGTGCGATTTTTACTCGCGGATGATCCAGGCGCTGGTAAAACAATAATGTCAGGAATGCTTATTAAAGAGCTTAAGGCACGTGGAAGTGTGGATAGGATTTTAATTCTGGTTCCGCCATTAGTTCTTAAACAATGGCAGGAAGAGCTTCAAGAGAAATTTAATGAGGATTTCTTCATCATCAATCGATCTGTAATGAAACACTACGGTTCTAAGAATCCATTCATAGAACATGATTTTTGTCTTACATCCATCTATTGGGCAGCTCGCGATGATGTGAAGAGCTTGGTAAATGAAGCGGATTTTGATCTTGTCATAGTGGATGAAGCCCACAAAATGGCAGCGTACACTCATGGTATAACGAAAAAGAAAACATCAAAAACGAGACTATATCATCTAGGTGAAGCAGTACTACGACAAGCCAAGCATTGTGTCTTGTTAACCGCAACTCCTCATAAAGGTGATATGGAAAATTTCAGGCATCTTATGCGTCTAGTAGATGATGATATTTTCTCTAACCTGTCGGCAACGGAGTCGCTTCGTGAAAAGGCGAATCCTTTTATCATTCGTAGGTTAAAGGAGAGCCTCAAAAACTTTGATGGTACACCACTATTCCCCAAGCGAACCACACGAACCATTCAATACACATTGTCAGAAGACGAGCTCGATCTTTACGAGGCTGTCACAGAATATGTTCGACTATACTTTAATCGCGCTATGAACACAGGTAGTAATAGCACAGCATTTGCAATGATGCTACTTCAAAGAAGGTTAAGTTCTTCTGTTAATGCCATTGATCTATCTCTCAAACGGCGCAGAGATCGGTTGATCAAATTATTAGAAGATACGATGGTAAGTAAGAAAAAACAGACAAAAGATAAAGAAGAATTCGATAGGGAAGAGTATGAGGACGAATCTTTAGAAACGCAAGAGTTATTAGAGGATGAACTTGAAAGTGCCACCGATAACCTCGATCCAGAGGAGTTGCGAATTGAGATAAATGAATTAGAGCGACTTGTAAGGAAAACATCATACTTAAAGGGAAATGCAGCAGAACGAAAGTATGACGAGTTGGAACAAACATTGTTTGGTTGGAATGGGTTACTGAATCAAGGAGAGAAGATCTTAATTTTTACAGAATCAGCAGATACGCTTGATTTTTTGGAGAAGCGATTAATAACTCGTGTGCCTCTGATATCTAAGATTGTTGGAAGACTTTCTATGGATGAACGTAGAAGACAGGTCGATCTGTTCCGTAATAATTGTCAGATTATGTTGGCCACAGATGCCGGTGGAGAGTCAATAAATCTTCAATTCTGTAATCAGATGATCAATTATGATATTCCTTGGAACCCCAACAAACTGGAACAAAGAATGGGGCGTATTCATCGGATTGGTCAAAAAAACGAAGTAGCAGTATTTAACCTAGTTGCCTCTAATACTCGAGAAGGCGATGTCATGATTCGTCTGCTTGAAAAAATGGAACGAATGAGAGAAGACTTAGGTGCGGATCTTGTTTATGATTTCATCGGGGAAATAGTTGATGGGGATTTCAATGATTTAGCTTCTTTAATGCAGGCTGCCGTTATTCATCGTGAGAAGTTAGATGATATAATCGCGTCCATGGAACGAAAACTATCGGAAGAACACAAAAAGCTGCTTGAAGAGGTTGAAAAGGAAAGGCTTTCTGATGATATATTTGATTTACCTAAGATGCGAAGAGAACAGCATGATATGACTGTCAAAAAATTACCGGCACGCAATTATGGCCCCTTTACAGAGCATATCCTGAAAAAATGTAATGTTCGTATTCATCAAACTCAGAATGAGAAGGTTAAACGAATTGAGCGATTGCCTAAATATATACGGGATATATCAAAGAACAACCGCCTTCCCTTATATCAATTAGAAGAGGCAATACGATTCACTTCTTTTCAGGACTATGTTAAGGAAGGAATAGATATTATATCTGAAGATCATCCTTTGTGTAAATTAGGGATGATTCTTACGCGTAGAGAAAACGAAAAAATGGCACTAGAACGTTTTATGGTTTATTATCCGGTAAATGAGCCATTATCAGTTGAAGTTTATCTAAACAGTATTACGGACGGTACAGGAAGTGAGTTGGCTGATGAACTAATCTTTCTTGCTAAGCGTCAAGATGAATCATTACTTAGGTTAGATCAATATTGGTTGTTTCAAGAAGGATTCGTCGGAGAACTTACTGCATTAAGTGAGTTAATAGATAGTTCTTTTCGTACCGCCGCGGTGAAAACAGCAATGGAATTAAGGGATGAGGTTCGTAGTAAGCGTGAAGCGCAATTAAATCGAGTAATGAGCTATTTAGACAAAACGTTTAAAAAACAAATTGACGATCTAATTGAGAAGCGTACAAAGTACGAGCAAGAAAACAAAGAAAATAAGAATGGTGCATTAATTAATCAAGTTGATGCCAATTTGATTGATGTTGAGATGCGTAAGGAACGAAGGTTAGCTTTAGTTCAAAGGCAAAAGAATATAGGAATGAAGCCACCCAAAAGGATCGCTCAACTTGAAATTGTCCCTAGGGGAAAACCGCAACGGGTGATCTCTGTTGATTACAGAGATATTATCGAAGAGTATGAACGAAAAAATGGCCGCGGCATCATCAGAGTGTTTCATCCGTTTTCACTTGTGGATTTTTACAGTGAACGATTCAACGGGGAGTCTAGATATATTATTGTTACTAATGATGAGAAGTATTGGCCGTCTGAAGACTACCATGAGGATCTTAAAGAAATTCAAGATAAAACGTACATATATGTAGTGAAATCTGGTAATTGCATAGAGGAAAAGAAGCTTGGATTAATATTTTTGGTATAAAATTATACTAAAGGAGAAGAAGAAATGGAACATGATAATTCAATTGACCCTAGTAAATTTACACCAAGAGATCATCAAAATGTTAAAGGGGAGCATACTGGCGAAAGGACTACTGAATATAGCTTGTGGCATAGAAGCCTCGGCTCAAAGTATCTCACACTCGATATAGACTTTGTCGAGTATAGAAAGGACAGGGGAATCGTCGCTATAGTGGCTGTAACTGGAAGGCTTAATAATGAAAAACATATTATAAATGCAAAAAAATATATCTGGAGAAGAACTTACGTTGAAAGGGAAATAATAATTAAATTAGCTGCAGGAGTAAATTGCCCAGCGTATTATGTTATTCATGACAATGATTTAACGGTATTTCATGTTCATGACCTATCACAGAACCTAGAAGACTATAGGTCCATGAATCAAGAAGAATACGCGACTTTTATAAAGGATTTTTAGAAGGATAGCAGGGCTAAGTCCCAAATACCCCAGAGCCACTTAATAAAATATCAATAGGATTTTCATCGGAAGAACTGGGCACCTGTTTGGTAACATATATCCATTTGGAATGTAATATAGATAGGTGTAAAAATATTTTATTAAAAGTGACTGACTTTCTATTATTGGATTCCATACTATTTTGTTAATTTATGTTATTGGTGTAATATGGTAAATTTAGGGGTGCTGAATTACATCCCAAAAAACCAGTGATGTATCATGTGCGGCATGATGTAAGACGAGCTTTGAAAATGTAGTTTTCCTACATTTTCTCCACGTAAGGTAAGGTGGTTAGAGGTTTCTCATGAGTTCAATGAACTTTTGGGAGGCTTCTTTTTTCATGGATTTAGTTAAAGCTGAAGTATTCGCGTGTTCATCAAATCTTAAGCTTATATTTGTTTAAACAATTGTGGGAAGTCACTCTGAGACAAAGCCATCACCTCCCATTGTTCGAGTGTATGTTAACTCTGATGAGAGGGGATAGCAAGTTGTTTATTTTCTTCGACAATTTCCATTGATATTGCACATTTCTTAGCAAAACACGACGAAAGTGTGGTATTATTTACCTGTTTACAGGGTGGAAAATACATATATTTTAACTTTACTTAAAAATTGGGGTGGCGAAATGAGTCAAAGTTTTTTTATAAGTCAACTGCAAGAATTGTATGTTAATAATAAATTAGTTCCGTTTATCGGTGCAGGTCTTTCAATCCCTTTTGGTCTTCCTAATTGGGGTGAATTAATTTCTGATTATGCAAAATTATTTGAAGTCAAAGGTTTTACGGGTTTTCAAGAAATGATT
This sequence comes from Paenibacillus sp. FSL H7-0737, assembly GCF_000758545.1. Taxonomy (NCBI): domain Bacteria; kingdom Bacillati; phylum Bacillota; class Bacilli; order Caryophanales; family Paenibacillaceae; genus Paenibacillus; species Paenibacillus sp. FSL H7-0737. The sequence goes on from NZ_CP009279.1 coordinate 782,978, forward strand.
CAATTGGAATTATCAAAAGACGATTACTGGGAAGCAATAAGAGCAATAAAAAAGTATGCAAATAGGACAGATTCAGATATCCAGGAATATATTTGTAAATCAATTAAAGAAAAAATTAATCTTCAAATTGACGGAGAAAGCCATAATTACTCAGACTTAGCTCGGATGAATTTCGATATTTATTTAACTACAAATTATGATCACGCACTAAATAAATTTCTTACAAGTAGCTACATTCCAACCAATTTGAAAGATTTTAGCGGAAATACTCAAAATACTTTGTTAAATGATGGAGAGAAAAAAATATTCCATCTTCATGGGAATATTTCACAGCAAGAGAGTGTTGTAATTACTGAAGAAACATACAGTAAATTATATAATGATAAAAAATATGATCAATTATTCTCATTATTAACAGGAACAAAGACATTTATATTTCTTGGGTTTTCTTTTAATGATATCTTTATACAAAGGATACTTAAAGATATAAACCAATTTTTTAATACAAAGCATTTTATATTACTTGATAACCCTTCTAAGGAGCAAATCGAATGGTTGAAATGTACATATAATATAGAAACAATCCCTTATAATTCTAAATATTCTTCACATGCTGGAGAAATAAGAAGTATATTAAAAGATATAGCATCGGAAGCCAATCTTGTTGAAGGTGAAAAGGAAATACTTAATGATAAAATAAATATACAGAAACAGCATAATACAAAGCATGGGATTTTAAAGAAAATTGGAACTCTTAAGAAGAGTTTGAACTATGAAAATGATATTATTCAACATGAATCTAATAATCTATCAAAAGCCTTAAAATTGAATTCGTTGTCATATATGATAAGAAGACTTGAAAAAGTTGAGAAAATCTTAAGTGTTGATAAATATGATGTGGTTTTCATAGGCGAAATTGGATGCGGAAAAACAACAGCAATTTGTAATTTATTCAATCTTATAAAAGATATCGATATTGGTGAGAATATTCATGATTTGCCATTGCTTCCTACCTCATCTGGGCGAACAACACTTGGAGAAGTAAGGATACTCGGTAGCCAAAGTTCAAATGTAACAATACGAATTGAGCCTAAAGATTATAAAGATGTAAAACATGATATAGAACAATTTTGCGACTTCTATTGGAATAAGCATAAGAGTAAAAAAAACAATAAGTCTGATAACCAAGCAACTGTACAATTAGATGCAGAATTAGATAGAGTTATTAGGAATATGGCTGGATTCACTAGTGATGAAAAATTCGATGAATTTACTGAGAACTTTATAGGGGAGAAAGATGATTTTAATAAAACCATAGAAGCGAATATTAATTTAAAAGATAGAAATAAGATTGAGATTATATATAATGAGAAAACTACCAAACAGAGTTTAAAGGAATGGTTAAAGGATGTTACTAAGAAATTGAATGATGGTGAATTGGATAGGTTTTCGATACCCCAAAAAACATACATCTATATCGACAAAGAAATATTAGACCTCAATAAATTAAATAGAATCAATTCTATAATAGATACCAAAGGAATGGAAAGTGTGGATAGGGATGATCTTGAAAGCTTTATTAAATCTGATAATACCCTGTGCATATTTCTAGATAGATTCAATCCTGCACCTTCAAAGTTGATTTATGAATTTCTTGTAAATAGTTTTAAAACAACTAACTCAAATTCCTACTTGAGAAGTAAAGTATGCATGATGGTTTTACCTAGAAAACCTGAACAATTAAATATGTCCGGTGCAACAGGCAATGAAGAAAAAGGGACGAAAATAAGAAAAAAACAAATAGAAAACAAATTCATCGAAGGAAATATAAATTTTGATATTGAGAATTTATTGTTCTATGATGCTTATAAACACATTCGCAAAGACGATGAAGGATTGATTTCAACAATTGCTAAACCCAGTATAGAAGATGATAGAAATGAGATATTTGGTAATTTAGATTCAATTATTGAAAAAAGAGAAAATAATCTTATGAATCAAGTTATTTTGATTGAGAATCAACTAGAAGTATTAAAAAGAAATAATTATTTAAGTGATGGTGATAGTGAAAAGATTGAAAAAATACACAATGAAATAAAAATAAAAATGGATATATCTCCATATGAATTAGCGGAAAAAACCACAGAAAGATTTTTAGTGGAATATAAAGCTTTTTTGGAGTCACATTACGCCTCCACATTAAGAGCTATAAATAATAGATTTGGAATATATTACTACAGGGATATCAATATTTATTTAAGAGCAGCAAATCTTATAAGGGGGAACTTAGATTATTTGATTAGCAGCACTAAGAAAAGCATAATTGATACAATGGTCAAAATTGAAGATAACTCTAGTGGTTTGAAGGTTTATTTAGAACATTTTGAAGAGCAAATAAATATTTATTATACTGAGTTATTTGAGGGTATTACTAAAGAGATAACATCTTTTTTGACAAGTTCAGTGTTTGCCCCTCAAAGTTATGAAAGTGACTTTTGGAATTTTGTTATTAATAGATGGGGCAATTTAGAAAATGCGTATAAGTTTGTAAAATATACCGATGATATACTTTACATGTATGATGAAAATTTAAATAAATATAAAGTAAAAGAAGAATTTAATCGGATAATCTCAGAAAAGTGGGAAACCTTTATGAATAATGTACTAAAAGTTTCAGGGGTTGAGCAGGTAATAGAAGTACACTAAGCTGTTATATTCCTTTCTCCGTCTCCACACATGAATTTTATTGACTATTAAATTTCTTGACCTCCGCTCGACCACGAACACTGTGAACGTATCATTTGTAACTGGATTTATAGGAATGATATTTTTGAATAGTGGGACTTAAAACTCAAGAAAAGAGTCAAAAAGCACATAATGTTATGGATGGACTGATGTAAGAAACTTCACTGTACCTGAACGGTTGAACGCAAGAAACTGTCTTTCACGGGGACGAATTGGGGACGAAAGCTATCAATTCCAAGTGTACCGTATCCAAACAGAACTATACTATAATGAAGAAAACCCTTATAGATCAAGGTTGTAGACCACCATGGCGAATGAGAACCAAGTAGCCCATGTTCCCGCATACAGTACACGTAGAATCGGTAGCTTTGTTGGTGAGGAACCCTTGTCAAGTAGACACTAAATAATTGCTATAGTTCTAGTGATAGTACCAGGAAAGAAATGGACAATATTAATTCCACTAACGGAGAACGATAAAAGAGCCGCGAGTTAGACGAGCGTAGCCCCTAGCTCCACCATAAAAAACCGCCCTGTTCGCAATGTTGCTGACAGGGCGGTTTGCTATGTCATAGAGGGCAACTTGAAAGTTATCAGTCAACCTGCACTCTACAAACTATCTTGCACGTTTTTAAGACTAATTTATTAATAGAGCAGTTACATAAAAATAAGATTACTCTGCTACAACTTGTTTGCCTGCAATCCGGCCGAATGTGAAGATATCAGCGATGGCATTACCGCCAAGACGGTTTGCACCATGAATGACCCCTGTTACTTCACCTGCAGCGAACAGCCCAGGGATGACTTCGCCTTTTTCATTCAATACGCGAGTCTTCTCGTCGATCACCAAGCCGCCCATTGTATGGTGAACGGATGGTACAGCTTTTTCGATGTAGTAAGGGCCTTTTTCAAGAGATTTCAATCCACCGCGATGTTTGAAATCAAGGTCTTTACCTGTTTTCGCATAATCATTTACTTTATTAATCGTTTCTTTCAAAGTGTTCACGTCAATTTTGAAGAAATCAGCCGCCTCTTCAATCGTATCGGCTTTAAAGAGCAAGCCTTGTTTAACGAGTTGATCGTATTCGTCCTGATGAACTTCGATCGTTTTACCGATATCCTCAATGCCTTGATTCCATAATTGATACGTATATCCGCCCGTTTGAGCAAGAATTGCTTTAGAAATAACGTCACGACGTTCTAATTCCTCAACGAAGCGCTTGCCTTCTTGGTTAATCAGGATCGCACCATCGAAGCGGGAGTCTGCAACCAGGGAAATAACACCTGTCTCAGGATTACAGATTGGATACGTTTGAATACTCTCCATATTTGTCAGTTTGGCGCCAATCGTTTCTGCCATAACGATACCGTCACCTGTAGATCCTGGTGTATCGGTAGACATATATTTTTCATCCATTTTAGGGTTATACTTTTTACGCATCTCTACATTGGATCCAAAACCACCGGTAGCTATGATGACGCCTTTGTTCGCATGGAATGTGATCTTGTCGCCAGTACCCGAAGTCGCAGTTACACCGGTTACTTTGCCGCTTTCATCCTTCAGCAAGGTTTCGGCTTTCATATTCGTTTTGATCGTGATTTGATCAGCGTCTGTTTTGGCTTTTAACTTGGTAATCAATTCAACCCCTGTATGACCTACAGGAATCAACGCACGTTTTCTGGAATGGCCTCCAAATTGGAACAGATGATCAGGTAAGAACTCTACCTTGATCTCATCGCGCAGCCATTCGGCAGATGTTAGAGCATTGTCGGCAAGAATACGAACCATCTTTGGATCCCCGAGGTTGTCTCCGCCCTTCATCGTATCATTATAGAATAATTCAGCCGTGTCATCTGTGATGCCAAGAGCACGTTCAACCCAGTTGTCAGGCGCATTCATCTCACCACCGGAGATCAATGTGTTGCCGCCAACAGCTGGCATTTTCTCGAGCAGAACTACATTTGCTCCAGCGCTCTTCGCTTCGATAGCCGCACTAAAGCCAGCACCCCCGGCACCGATGACGACAACATCATAGGTTTGCTCGGCTTCTTCTTTGTCTTTGTTTCCACTGACTGCAGCGCCAGCGACAAGGGTAAGTCCAGACTTCGTAATTGCATCTTGAATGGCTTCAAGATATCCTTTGCTTGTAACCGTAGATCCGCTAATGGCATCAACTTTTGCGCTGTTAGTTGCCATGACATCTTGCTTGAGCTGCGTATAAACAGGTTCTGCAAGTACTTCATTTTCCTTATGCTCTGTTACTTTAATGTCAGTGATCTTGTTATCTAATAAGGAAACTTGTACTTTAATATCGCCATGTTTACCTTGCCCAACTCCTTCAAAGACTTGAACTCCGTTTGCATCTGCAGCGGGTGCTGCGTCTTTACCGCCGCAGGCAGCAAGCGTGAACATAAGACTGAGGACTAGTAGAATAGATAACAGCTTTTTCGTGTGAGTTCGCATAATATCTCCTTCATTCTGTTGTGAATTGGTTACATACATTAGGGAGAGGAAGATTTGCTAGGCAAATCCTTTATCTCTAGCCTAGACATGAATGTTATTTCATGTGAAAATATGCACAAGACCTATTATAGATTTAGTACTGCATTATGTATTTGCACAGATTAGCGTTTTTTTGTCTTTTTCGGGCATGTAAGAAACGGATATTGTGAAGGGCTATGATTACAATGAGATCAATTCACTTAAAAATTACGTTAATCGCAGGAAGCTGCTTCTTGCTGCTGTTCATTGCATTGCTTGTAACAATATATTTGGAGATGAACCATACGGTTGTCCCTTTGAATAAGAACTTAACGCAGCAAGTGGTTAATGCACGCAGCGACCAGATCGATTATTGGTTTAATCAGCGCATCGGTGAGATAGACATGCTTGCTTCTCTAGCTTCGGACCATCAGTGGACACGAGATGAATTGCTGCAAGAGATCGATAAGTTTGAGGCGAAGAAGCGAGTAGAGTACGAATCCATACGAGTGGTGGATATTCACGGAAATTCCTGGTCAGCAAAGGACAAGCCTTTTTCGATACTAAACCGACCCTACTATCGAAAACAACTGCTAAATTCAGATTCCAATTATGTGGTGAGTAATCCGATCGTATCCAAAGCGAATGCAGTTGAAATCGTCGTCATTCTCTACCGCGTGAATCCATCGGTGAATGATGAGGTAGCTTATATTGCCGCAGCCGTCTCCGTCAAGAAGATGAAGGAGATTGCTCAAGATGTAATGCTATATGACCAGTCAGGCCAGCTTATCATCGATTGCAGAGAGCTGGGTGAAGGAGATGGAGCGGAGGATGCAGCAGATAAGAAGAACATGAGTGTATTTGAGGCTCCAATTCAAAATGTGGAAGGCTGGAAGCTAGTACTCGAAGTACCGAATTCAAGTCTATCGCTAGCGGTGATCAAAACCCAGCGGACTGCATTGCTGGTAGGCGTTCTTATCGGTAGTGCGTTTATTGTCTTTCTGATGCTGCTTGCTTCTTCCATTATTCGTCCAATTCAGTCGCTTCGCCAGGTAATGGAAAATGTGCAGAACGGCAACCAAACCATACGAGCAGATGTTACGCGCTCGGATGAGATCGGCGATCTTGGGCGAAGCTTCAATGACATGCTTGTTGATTTATACGCTGTGGAGCAGGACCGAAAGGAGATGGAGCTCAGACTGATTCATGAGCAGATCAAGCCGCACTTTTTATATAACACATTGGATACGATCCAGTGGATGGCAATGGAACATGGAGCAGACAATGTGGTGGAGATGGTGGAAGCGCTTAGCGCGTATTTCCGATTAGGGCTTGGCACAGGCAGTCCCTACATTCTGCTTGATCAGGAGTTGTACCATGTCGAGAGTTATCTTCATATTCAAGGCGTGCGATATGAGGAGATTCTGGACTACGAGCTTCGATATGATGAAAAGCTTGCTCAGTGCCAAGTCGTTCGCTTCATGCTGCAGCCGTTGGTGGAAAATGCGATTTATCACGGGATTAAGCCACTTGGGGATCAAAAGTGCAAAATTTCGATTACAGCATATAAACAGGTCGATGATTTGGTCATTAAGGTTGAAAATAATGGGGTTATGATTCCTGAAGAGAAGCTTGAACAGATGAATCAAGCCCTTCTTGATGATAAATATGATCGTTCTGCCACAGGCTTTGGGCTATACAGTGTAAACCATCGCATTCGACTAGCTTACGGGGTGCCATATGGCCTTGCAGTGAAGAGCGAAGATGGCATTACCGTTATGGTCATTCGAATACCTTTGGACGGGGAGTGGAATGAAGATGTGGAAGATTGTCATCGTCGATGATGAAACGATCATTCGCAAAGGCTTGCGACAATACATTGAGGAGAGTTCGTATCTTTTTGAAGTTGCAGGAGAAGCGAAAAGTGCAAACGAAGCATTGAATATGGTGGAGGAAGCCCCACCACATGTATGTCTTGTGGACATCAACATGCCGAATATGAATGGGCTCGATCTTATAAATATATTGCGCGAACGCTGCCCGTCGGTTCTGGTTGTCATCATCAGCGGCTACGATAACTTTGAATATGCGCGTCAAGCCGTGCAACTGCAAGCATTCGATTATGTATTGAAACCTGTGCCGAAGAGTGATCTGAACAAGCTGCTTCATCGGATCGATGAGCATCTTCAGGCAAAATATCCTTTGCATTCACATGAAAGCAGGGTGGATAAGGAGCGGGAGCTTCCCGGGTATACAGGGGATGGAACAGTGCTTATCCAAAAAGTGACCGAGTATATTGACAGTCATTATCAGGATCCGGAGCTGTCTATTACTCGAGTAGCAGCGCTATTTCATATCAACCAAACCTATCTTAGCAAGCGTATGAAGCAAGAAATCGGTGCTTCATTCCTTGACTATGTCACCGAGCTTCGGATATCGAAGGCGAAGGAGATTCTGGATGACGTAATGCCGAATATCAAAATCGGGGATCTGGCCGTGAAGGTAGGGTATAAGAGCCAGTACTATTTTAGTCGTGTGTTCAAAAATAGAGTCGGCTCAAGCCCCTTAGAGTACAAAAAGCATCCGTTCGGTTATGGATAGGGCATCAATTTAGTAGAACGCCGCAGTAATTAGGCGCCACCATATATAAACACGACGCAGCCTCGAGGGGTTGCGTTTTTTATGTGGCGGATTGTTTAGAGGACATTGATAGAAAATAGGTAGGACCTTAGGAGGTAAGCGCTATCTTTATACCTATAAAAACGCGACGTGAAGGCCTTCATGTCAACAAGTGTATACCCGATGTCATTAATTATCTATTTGAAAGAAGGGCCACTTTTCATAATGTTACTATAAGGACATTGACATATGTTATAAGCTTCTATGGCGTGTCGGAATCTCGGAAGGGAGGAAAGAGCATCGAGGTAAGCTGAAATGGAAGCGCATACCATTTAGGAGATTGATGTTTCTTGACTCAAGAATCAGAAGGGAGTTCGTACGATATGAAGAGGAGTAGACAATGGGTAGCTCTCGTCATGGTTGCGATCATGATCGTAACGATGATGCCGATCGCGCAAGCGGAAGAGGCGCTGCCGCCTACACAGACAGAGGAACAGACACCAGCGAACCCGCCGGGCGAAGCCGATCCGGTCGAGGTGACGAATCCATCAGACCTACCGGGAGCGGGTACGGAGGGTGTTATTGCGTCAGTGTATGGGGCGGTATATCACAATCTTGCAGCGGGCTTATCTTATGAGTGGTCGCAAGAGCCGGAAGCTTCAAATCCGGATGAAGGCAACAAACTTACGGATGGTATATATGGGGCAAGCAATAGATCCGACGTAGCATGGGTTGGACATCATTTGGGTAAAACACGCGAAGTTGTGTTTGATTTGGGGGCGAAGAAATCACTCACGGGTATTAAAGCCAATTTCCTCGAAGATTGGCCAACGAACAATGTACTCGTGCCACTCACGGTATCGATGTACGTCTCCGATGACAAGGTGAACTGGGGACTGCTCAAAGACAATGCCACGCAGAAGCTGTGGAATGATGGTAAATACATGGAGACCTATGTGTGGGATGGCAGCAAGGACGGTATTAAAGCGATCGGCCCAGATGCGAAAATCGTGTATGCTCGGTACGTGAAAGTAACATTCACAATGCATACGCGTGCAATGACCTTCGTGGATGAGATTGAAATCCTCGGTGAAGAGGGCAAAGTTGCCGGAGCCGTAACTGTTCCAACGCATACGCCGAAATTCTTGGCGGCAGGCGAAGCAACAGCGGGTATAGAGCATCTTGGACTTTTGTATAACGGGCAATATGCGAATGACTTAGGCATCTGGACAAAAGAACGGATCATTCCGAACATTAGTTATGTCGATAAGGACGGCAAGATTAAGGATCGACTCTTCGACGGCGTCCTGTATCTTGGCATTAACTCTCCAAATCCAGGTCGTGATTTCGGCGGGCGGGCTTATCTGGAAGATTGGCAATGGTATCTGGATAAGACCTTTGCGGTAGGCGGTGATATGGATGCGTTAAACGCAGCGGCTAAGGAAGTATCCGATGCGCTGAACGAGTCTGGCGTGAAGGAAAAGGTTGTCCTCATGATTCCGGATCCAGGTGAATCGATCACTAATTTCGGAGCTATTGAACAAGGTGGAGAATCGCTGAACTTCAATGATTCCGTTGGCAAAGAGAAAGCCCTTGCGAACCGTGAAAAAGCAGTTCAATGGTGGCTGCAGCAAGTCAAATCGAGATGGGAAGCAAAAGGTTACGCTAACCTCGAGCTTGTAGGTATGTACTGGTTCGAAGAGCAAATCAGCACAAGCCAATCCGGACCGGATCTGATCCGTTCGGTGAGCAGGACCCTGCATGACATGCAAATTAGCGGCAAGGACATGAAGTTCTTCTGGATTCCGCACTTCTTCGCTTATAAAGCGTTCATGTGGAAGGATGTCGGCTTCGATGCGGTGACGATCCAACCGAACTACTTCTTCGAGCCGACGGATATCGAACGTTTGGAGGATTCTGCGAATCTGGCGAAGCAGTATGGCATGTCCAATGAACTCGAGTTCGATGATCGGATGCTGACGGACGGCGTGTTCCGCGAGCGGTATATCGATTACTTGAACAGCGGTGCGAAGACAGGGCTCATGAAGGATGGCTTCAAATCGTATTACCAAGGCAACAATGCAGTCTATAACACCGCGGTAAGTAAAGATCCAGCGACACGCGTTCTTTACGACTGGCTGTATCAATTTGTTAAAGGAACGTATCAGGTCAACGAGGCTCCGCCTTCCGAGGTAGACGTGCAGATGAACGACAAGCCGTTCCAGAGCGGGATGAGGCTGCCCGATTCAGAATCCGTAGCCTTTACATGGAAGCTTAGAACGGATGATGGTCTGACGAAAGTGACGGCGACGTATGACGGCAAGCCTTATACAGCAGGTACCGTTATTCCACTTGCAGGCAAGCTTGGCAAGCATGAGCTTAACATTACCGTTACGGCGGGGCGTATGGTGATAAAGTCATATGTTATCGAAGCAACGACGAATGCATCTGGTATGAAAGCGTTAGTCGAGCGCTTCGAACAAGCGAAGCAATTTACGAATTCTGCAACGGTGCGTTCTTTGAACAACTATTTGGAAATGATGAAGCGCTATGAAGGGAAAGATGCAGCGCAAGTCACCAAGTATCTCCAAGGCTTTAACGCAAAGCTGGATGAATTCAAGAAGGCGGGTACGATAAAAGATGAGGCGTACAATATGCTGAAGGAAAGCGTCTATTACCTAATAGGCAATTTGGCGCAGAATAAAACGGTAGAAGCTTCGTCGACCGAAGGCAATAATGTGAATTATGCACCGGCTAAAGCCGTCGATGGATTCCCTGCTTCAAGATGGGCGAGTGAATACGTGGACAATACTTGGTTCCTGGTCGATCTCGATGAAGTGAAGGAAATGGATACGGTTCGAATCGATTGGGAATATGCTCGTGCCGATAAATACAAACTTCTTGTGTCAAACGATAAGCAGAACTGGATCAATGTCATGCCAAATGACGGAATTATTACCGCGCATGATGGCAAAGAAACGATTCAGTTCAACCCGGTCAAGGCAAGATACATGAAGTTACAAGGCATAAAAAGAGCAACCGATTACGGATATTCCATCTACGAGTTTGGTGTCTATAACCTCTCGAGCGCTGTAGACGTGAAGGGCATTGAGGGCATACAAGTAAAGGTTGACGAGGAAGCGAAAAAAGTAACGATTGATGGATTGCTGATGAATGGCGTCCTTACAAATGTGAAGTTGAAGGTGCTTGATTCGAAAGGCAAGGTTCATCTCGAAGATGAGACGAAGAGTACAGTCGCGGGAAGCTTTCAATTCACATTCAAACTTACGGGTAATTTAAAAGGAACCAATGAGGCGTATCTATCGACTGGCTATATGAGCGAGCCTGTAAAAGTGACCTTTGAATACTCAAAAGAAAACCCGGGTAAAGGTCACGATAAGTAATGGAGAAATAATCCATCCAAGCAGTAATACGATCCGCGCTGAAACTTCCTGTACCGGTTATCGAATTATCTGTCCGAGTAAGACTAATAACTGAAGTAAGAACGTTTGAGGCGTAACATAACAAGCCGATTAGGTACCAGACCACGGGGTCTATACCTAATCGGCTTGTTTCTATGTAGACGTGACAAATAGAGGATTAGATTATATCAAGATATTATTCAGGTTTTAGTGGGATTGTATTATGTATTGTATAATAGAACGACTGCCTCAACAGGTATTTATAACATAAAACATAGGAGGATACATGTCCTGGAGCAAATTGAAGCAACAACTGGAGAGTTTTCTCTGTCCTGCGTTATACGGCAGGGTTGAATATCGCGCAAGTAGTTACCGTTATTTACCTGATAAATCAGGGAATTGTTATATTTCGGTAGATAAAAAGAACGTACTTAATATGAATGATAGAACTAGCTCAATTAGATGGTATCAGACGGAGCAGGAGATTAAGAATGATTCAGATCTTCAAATTCCTATCAACCATGAAGACATTGAAGCGGTTAGAAAAGATAGTAAGGGGATCATCCCGGAGGATCGGCTAATAGTCATTGCAAGAAGCAGAAAAATATCAGAAGTTGCAAAGGAGCTTTTGTCAGCACAGACATCATTAAGTAAATCGAACTTTATTGTTATAGCTACTAAGTATTTATCTATTTCCATAGAGGAGAGCTTAGAAAGCGACGATATCTTATTGAATATTCTAGCTTTAGTGGACAGACGAGTTGGGAAAAAGCGAATTTTAAACATGAGCGAGAAGATGAAGTTAAAGCATCCAATTGTGCAATATTTTTATGAACTAAGGCGTAGTACATTATAAAAATAAATAACTTCATTGAATATTCAAGAAACACTCTCTACAAAAATCCCTAATTCTACGCGACTTCTTCCCACCATAACAATAGCCATGATAATGAGAGGGATGTTCGCATATGGTGCATATGGAATCGGAGAGTGTCGCTCTACTGGTAAGGAAGGATACAGTGTTATGAAATCCTTATATTTATTGGACTTTACGGACAAGTATGAGGAAAAATCGTTATTGAAGAGATGGCATCATTGCCGTCTCTTTTTTGTTTCTTTGGTCACTTTTTTAGCATTGCTCTGACTCTGGTTCCCGCTATGGCATCCTACGATCACGAGCATGAAAGACTGCACGAAAATTAACGTTGATGCTTATGTTTAAGCCCTCTCTGCTCAGCTAGGTGACGGGAATCATAGACGTATTTGCGTGAGGTTGCTACGATGTTCCATGGAAATTAAGTGAAAGTGATCACAAGAAATTACAGAAGGAGTTATTTATCGTGAAAAGAATCGTAACACTGAGCACCCGCAAACTGATGGATACCGCAAAACACGGCGGATGCGGCGCATGCCAGACATCTTGCCAGTCCGCTTGTAAAACTTCCTGCGGCGTTGCAAACCAGAAGTGTGAAAATGCAATGAACAGATAGGATTCGGAATTTTACCGCCCATTGCTCTGCTGATGGGCGGCTATTTTTAAGAAATGGATACTATCCCTAAAGGATGGCCAAGCCGTTTCTACTTGTGTGCAAAAGGAGCTTGATTAGTAAGTATGATTCATCAATATAAACTAAACGGATACAATATCGTGCTCGATACCTACAGTGGCTCGGTGCATGTTGTTGATGACCTAGCATATGAAATTATAGCGGATTATGAGAAAGCTTCTGCCGAAAAAATCGTGACAATGCTGTTGGATAAATATAAAGATGATTCCAGCATTTCCGAGAGCGACATTCGAGAAACCATCGCGGATATCGAGGAACTTAAAAATGATGGACAGCTCTTTACAAAAGATGAGTATGAGAACCTCTCGCTCGATTTAAAAAAACGAAAAACTTATGTCAAGGCACTCTGCCTCAATGTTGCGCATACCTGTAATTTGTCATGCGACTATTGCTTCGCTAGCCAGGGGAAATACAACGGAGATAGGGCAATCATGAGCTATGAGGTTGGACAAAAAGCTATCGATTATCTGCTTGAAAATTCGGGTCATCATCGTAACCTGGACATCGACTTTTTTGGTGGAGAACCGCTCTTGGCTTGGAAAGTGGTTAAACAGATCGTAGCTTATGCAAGAAGCAAAGAACAAGAATACAAAAAAAAGTTCCGGTTCACCTTCACGACGAACGGAATGCTGCTGAACGATGAGGTCACTGAGTTTTTAAATCAGGAAATGTACAATGTCGTATTAAGCCTGGATGGAAGAAAAGAGGTTCATGACCGACTTCGCCAAACGGTTAACGGAAAAGGCAGCTACGATCATATTGTTCCGAAGTTCAAGGAATTCGTTCGTAAGCGCGGGGACCAAGAGTACTATGTTCGAGGAACCTACACTCGTAACAATGTCGATTTCACCAACGATATATTTCATATCGCAGACCTTGGTTTTGACAAGATCTCTATGGAACCAGTCATCTGTGATCCAAAGGAGCCCTATGCACTTACCGAGGAAGATCTCCCGGAGATATACAACCAGTACGAAATTCTTGCCAAGGAAATGATCGGTCGCGATGAACAAGGCAAGGGGTTTACCTTTTATCACTACATGCTTGACCTCTCGGAAGGACCTTGCATCCAGAAGAGAATTACTGGCTGTGGTTCAGGAACCGAATATCTTGCTGTCACCCCTTGGGGAGAGCTTTTTCCTTGTCACCAGTTCGTCGGGGATGAAGAATACAGCATGGGAAACCTCTGGGATGGCATCACAAAACCTGAGCTGCAATGTCAATTCCAAGAGAGCAACTGCTACTCGAAGCCGGAATGCAAGGACTGCTGGGCTAAACTCTACTGCAGCGGTGGTTGTCCTGCCAATGCACTGCACGCGACGGGTTCCCTCGTCGGAACCTATGACTTCAGCTGTGACGTCTTCCGCAAAAGAGTCGAATGTTCCATGATGGTAAAGGTTGATGAATCTATTAGAGCGATGGAAGGGCAATCTAGCTAGTTAACGTAACGGATGAAAAAACTCTAACCGAGAAATAGACACTTTTAAATAAAGTGCCTTTCTCGGTTTTTTTTGTATTAACTAGAACTATGATCATAGATCGTTTTTTCCATCGGCAATCAGGATGAGGAATTCAAAACGTGACGGCCTAATCTGTTTAATAGACAGAGAGGGCTTTTTTAATGTGCGAATCTATGATTTTTTCTTTGAACACAAATATATATGACTAAAGTCATATTAAATTCGTGATTTAGCGTATTTTTTGTCGAAAAATAAACTATTTTCTAAGAAATGTCGATATAATAGGATAGAAATCTGCTTTTCTGTATTAACTGCAATTACGGAAGCGTTAACAATTATATGAATAGTCATTCGACAAGGAGGAAAGCAATGTTAAAAAAGTTAGGCAAGATTGGATTGGCTTTTATATTAGTCATTGGACTGCTACCGATGATTTCACTCCGGGCATACGCTGCCATCCCCTCATTCACCAAAACGGTGGACTTTCCCATTCAGCCTCCAGTTACAAACGCCTCGGGTAAGAATGTTTCTGATGTTGATGTTCTTCCTGACGGAAGTACCGCAGTAGTGTTGAACACATTCGCTTATCAAGGCAATTCCTATGTTTATTCTTATTTTTTAAAGATTTTTGACCGCACGGGAGCACTTAGATCAGATGTTGATCTGAGTAGTCTAATGGATACCTATTACAAAATGATTGATGTGAATATGCTTGCGCTACGTGATGGAAGGATTCTGATTACTTACCATAAAAGCGACAGCGGCGATAACAATTTGCAATTGGGAACCGTTAGGGAGAGTACTCCCAATGCCTATTTCATGGTGCTAAACCAGTCAGGACAAAAGGTGGTCGGTCAGACACAGATTAATACATACTCTGCCGCCAGTACCCCGGCACTCACGCGCTTTGTCTCTATAACGGAATTGTCTGACGGCAATATAGCTTTTTCCTGGCAACGGAACGACAATATTAGCACGGCTACGCGTGTGTTCACTGTTGAGGGTAACCCAGTTTCGGGAGAAACACTTCTGGTTTCCCATAATGCGAGCATGTCTAATGTATCCGCTGGAGACGGTGTATATATGGTTGCTTACAATTCAGGAGTAGGACCCCAGACGGATACTGTTTATCTGAAAATATTCAGTAATAGTGGGACTCTGTTAAATACGATTAATAAAGGAATAAGAACGGATGAAAAACAGCTGTTTCTATCCACGTTGAACAACGGGAATTTCATGTTCAGCCAATATAACTATAGAAACGACTCATCAACGGTTTCTTTATATGATAAGAACGGTACGAGTAAGGGTGATTTTACAGTAAGTGGCTCTCTAGGCGAATCTTCGGCTGCTATTTATAGGGATGGTGCAAATCCGGGCTTTGTAACCGTAAGTACGGACCCCACTTCTACCAATGCCATCAATGATGCGTACAACAACTTTAAAGAATGGTCGGGAACGCAGTATGCTTACCTGAATTATTATGACAATGACGGTAACTTAGTCTTTACATCGGATCAGCCGGTGGATTCCGCTCCGGTGGCTATGCAGGGTTTCAATGAAGCCACTTGGATGTACGCTGTGGAATATTATCCAAGCTTCAAATTGTATCCCACCTTTGGTGACAAGCTTGTCTTGGTGACAACCGATAATACGGATGCTGATCATTATAGAATAACCGCTAAAATATTTGAGACGGGAGCTCCGGCACCAGCGGCTATCATTGACTATGCGGCTGAGCAACTGACCGGGCTGACGCCAAACAGCGCCTACTCGGTTAACAACGGTACAGCGGTAACGGTGACAGCGGATGGTAAGCTGGCTATAGACAGCAGCTGGTTGGGAACGTCAGTGAGCATCGTGAAGAAAGGCGATGGCTCGTCGACAACGGATAGCCCGGCACAAACGCTGACTATTCCATTCCGTCCAGGGGCACCGACTGGTGTAACGGCGACGAATGAAACGGCGATAAGTGCTAACGATGGTACATTGACTAACGTAACAACTGCGATGGAGTACAAGAAGGGTGTGGCGGGTACTTGGACGAATATTTCAGGTGCAACCGTAACGAGACTTGATCCGGACATGTACTATGTCCGGACAAAAGCGACGGTGACGGCGTTTGCGTCAGAAGCGAAGAGCGTGACGGTGGCTACGTTTGTGGCAACACCGGAAGTGACACCGGCAGCCATCATTGATTATACGGCAGAGCAGTTAACCGGTCTGGTGCCAAACGGCTCGTATACGGTGAACGGTACGGCAGTAACAGCGACAACAGATGGTAAGCTGGCCATTAACAGTGGTTGGTTGGATACGTCGCTGAGCATCGTGAAAAAAGGCAATGCCTCGACGACACTGGATAGCGCGGCGCAGACGCTAAGCATTCCGCCACGTGCAGAGGCGCCGACTGGTGTGATAGCGACGGATGAAACGGAGATTAGTGCTAACAATGGTACATTGACGAACGTAACAACCGAGATGGAATTCAAGAAAGGTACAGCAGGTGTATGGACGAGTGTAGCAGGTGTAACCGTAACGGGACTTTTTCCGGACACGTATTATGTGCGGACGAAAGCGACGACTACGGCATTTGCTTCAGAAGCGAAGATCGTGACGGTGGCTACGTTTGTGCCAACGCCGGAAGCGGCACCGGTAGCCACCATTGATTATGCGGCTGAGCAGTTAACAGGTTTAACGGCAAGCGGCTCGTACACGGTAAACGGGGCTTCGCTAACAGCGACAGCTGATGGCAAGCTAGCTATTGATAGCAGTTGGTTGGGAACGTCACTGAGCCTTGTGAAGAAGGGCAACAGTTCGACGACTACGGATAGCGCAGCACAGACGCTGAGCATTCCGATCCGTCCAGGGGCGCCGATAGGTATAACGGCGACGGACGAAACGGCAATAAATGCTAACAATGGTACACTGACGAACGTGACAACCGAAATGGAATACAAGAAGGGTGCGGCAGGTGCATGGAAGGAAGTGACGGGTGTAACCGTAACGGGACTAACTCCGGACACGTACCATGTGCGGACGAAAGCGACTGTGGCGGCATTTGCGTCAGCTTCAGTGCAAGTAGCCGTGGTTGCTTTTGTAGCAACACCGGAAGTGGCACCGACAGCTGTTATTGATTATTCGGCTGAACAATTGACAGGTCTCACGTCAAACAGCTCGTACACAGTAAACGGGGATTTGGTAACAGCGACAGCTAATGGACAATTAGCTATTGGTAACAGTTGGTTGGGAACGTCGCTAAGTATTGTGAAGAAAGGCAATGGCTCGACGACAACGGATAGTGCGGCGCAGACGTTAAGCATTCCGTCCCGTTCAGGGGTGCCGACTGGTGTAACGGCGACGGATGAAACGGCGATAAATGCCAACGATGGCAAATTGACGAACGTAACAACCGTGATGGAATACAAGAAGGGCACAGCAGGTGCATGGACGGATGTGTCAGGCACAACCGTGACAGGACTTATTCCGGACACATATTATGTGCGGACGAAAGCGACTTTGACAGCATTTGCGTCAGAAGCGAAGATCGTGACGGTGGCTACGTTCGTGCCAACGCTGGAATTAACACCGACAGCCATCATTGACTATGCGGCAGAGCAGTTGACAGGCTTGACGCCAAGTGGCTTGTACACGGTAAATGGTACATCGGTTACGGCGACAGCAGATGGTAAGCTGGACATTAATAGTAGTTGGATAGGAACATCGCTAAGCATCTTGAAGAAGGGCAACAGCTCGACGACAACGGATAGTGCGGCACAGACGCTAAGCATTCCGTCCCGTTTAGTAGCGCCGACTGGTGTGACAGCAACGGGTGAAACGGGAATGAACACAAACGATGGTACGCTCATCAATGTTACTACTGCAATGGAATACAAGAAAGGTACAGCAGGTGCATGGACAGATGTACCTGGTACAAGCGTGACGGGGCTTACTCCAGACACGTATTATGTGCGGACGAAAGCAACAGCGACAGCATTTACCTCGGCTTCGGTGCAAGTGACGGTATCGGCATTTACGAAAATACCAGAAGCGACGCCAGCGGCCATCATCGACTATGCTACTGAACAGTTGGCAGGCCTGACGCCAAGTGGCTCATACATGGTAAACGATACAGCGATTACGGTGCCAGTAGATGGCAAGCTGGAAATTGATAGCAGCTGGTTGGGAACGTCACTGAGCATCCTTAAGAAAGGTGACGGTTCAACAACTACGGATAGTGCGGTACAGACGTTAAGCATTCCATCTCGTGCAGCGGCTCCGGTAGGTGTGACTGTCACGGATGTGACGTACAATGGGGCTAATAATGGCACCATTCAGAATCTGACAGTCCAAATGGAATACAAAATAGGCAGCACTGGTCTTTGGACAGAAGTTACAGACACAATGATTACTGACCTTGCGCCGGACACGTATTATGTTCGGGAAAAGGCAACGGCAACAGCATTCGCTTCTATTGCTGCTCAGGTTATCGTTCATGACTCGAATGCGGTCATCCCGTCCGCGCCTGAAGTCACGGCTGATGATCAGAACAATACGATTGTTGGTCTGGACACAAGTATGGAATTTTCTGTGGACGATGGACCATATGTACGGTACGACGGAACCAACTTGCCGGATTTGAGTGGTGAGCACATCGTTAAGGTACGTGTGGTAGCTAGCGGGTCCGTTCCGGCGGGACCGGCAACTACGCTGACCTTTACAATTAATATGCTTAACCCTGCGGGTGGCTTGAACGTGATTGCCATCGATCCAAGTGGCTCGGCAAATAACGGCTATACGCAAATCACCGTTACGCCTGCACTGGCTGAAGGACATAAGCTCTTTTATAAGAACTTTGGCGCTGGTAGCATCGTCGTACCAAATGTGGGAGATGTCCTGACTGGATACATGCTTGTAGGCATTGAGGGATTGGTTCCTGCGGCCAATGGGGATACGATTGGGATTGCAGAGCTAGATGCTGACGGCAAAGTGGTGAAATACGGTAGTGCAACAGCAGCTGTGGCGGCTGATACCGTAACACCTGGTACTGATCCGGTCAGCCCAGGAACCGGAAGTAACTCGAATAGCGGAACAACCCCCGGTAATGCGAACACAGTTGTTACCGATGTGATCGTCCTTGTTAACGGTAAGGAAGAGAACGCAGGCAAAGCAACAACAACGGCCTTAGGGAACGTGGCAACAACTATTATCGTCGTCGACCCAGCTAAACTCCAAGCGAAGCTGAACGCGGAAGGGAATGGAGCAGTAGTTACCGTTCCGGTGACCCTGGATTCCAACATCATCGTCGCTGAGTTAAACGGTCAAATCATTAAGAACATGGAGAACGCATCGGCTACCCTTGTTTTTCAGACAAGCAAAGGTACTTATACTTTGCCAGCCGACGAAATCAACATTAGTGCGTTAGCTAAGAAACTTGGAAATGGCTTGAAGCTGGAAGATATCATACTGAAGATTACGATCAGTGAGACCTCACCATCTATGAACCAAGTAGTGACAGGTGCTGCAAGCAGTGGTGGATTCACACTTGTTGCACCGTCACTAGATTTCACTGTTACCGCTACTTACGGTACATCGACAGTGGAAGTGAGTCAGTTCAATGCTTACGTAGAGCGGATAGTGACACTTCCAGGTGGTATTGATCCGAATCGGATTACGACTGGAGTCGTTGTGGAGCCAGATGGCACAGTGCGCCATGTACCGACTAGATTCGTTCTGAAGGAGGGCAAATACTACGCAGTTATTAAAAGTGTGACGAATAGCTCGTATTCGGTGATCTGGCATCCACTGACTTTTGCGGATGTGGAGAATCATTGGGCGAAGGATGCTGTGAACGATATGGGATCTCGTCTAGTAATTAATGGGGTGAACAAAACGACGTTTAACCCGAATGCAGATATTACCCGGGCTGAGTTCGCAGCGATCATCGTGCGCGGTCTGGGACTGAAGCTTGGGGAAGGGAAGACAGCATTTGCGGATCTGCCAGCGAATAGCTGGTATGCAGGAGCGATTGAAACGGCATCCGAGTACGGTCTGATCACTGGTTTTGAGGACGGGACATTCCAGCCGGATGCTCCAATAACTCGCGAGCAAGCCATGAACATTATCGCCAAAGCGATGAAGTTAACTAGCCTTGCGGACCAGACTGGAACAGTGGATGCGACAAGCGTACTTGCTACCTTTACAGATGCAGGCAACATAGGTGTCTGGGCTAAGGATAGTTTGGCGCTTGCAGCCAAAGCTGGTTTGATCAGCGGCCGTGGCGATAATAAGCTGGAGGCAAAGGCGAATGTCACCCGCGCGGAAGTGGCAGTTCTGATTCAGCGGCTGTTGCAGAAGTCGGGGCTTATTGATTAGATCATGATGAAAAATGGAGAGGCGGATTCAGCTTAGGGCTGAATTCGCTTTTTTTGTTGTTTGGTTGATATAGTTTTCAATTTATTTTTTTGGGGTTTTATAACATTTTGTTTTATATTCAAAACAAAATGTTATGTTAACTTTACATTTTGTGTGCTTCGTATTACAATGAATTCGAAGGGGGTTCCTATATATGTATTATTTTGGAATAGTGAAAAACAAGGTATATTTACTACGAGCCGAGAAGAGGTGGTCACAGACCGAGTTAGCTAAAGAACTAGGTGTAACAAGACAAACTATTGCTGCGATTGAAAATAACAAATTCATTCCTTCGCTGGAGCTTGCATTTTCCATAGCATATATATTCCAAAAGGATCTTAATGACGTATTTAATTTTGAGCCTTATGAGGAAGATGAGGGGGGTAACAAAGATGAGTAGCTTGATAGCGGTGATTATTATGTTGGGCATGCTAATAAATCTCATATTTCTTATCAGAGAAGGAAAAGATGAGAGATGGAACATTATTACAAATAGACCGCTTAATTATGCTTTTTCTTTGCTTTTTATAGGCTACACTAGTATCACATTAATTGATACCAGGTATAAGTTTAGCGTATCTACTTTTAAAATGGTCTATGATTACCTTTTTGTTGGTGCACTTGTAGTCTACATTGTTCTTCTGATTATAGAGAGAAGACGGTTATCTTAGGTGAGGTGAATACGTCCCTCCAAAAATGAAATCGACTCATTATCTACTAGTTGATCTACTGGATCGCTCGAATCATTTGAGCCCACTTATTCTTATAAATCAAAGTCACTATTATCACTCATCAAGTATTAATGGTAACTCATCTTCAAGCTGTAACAGTAGTTACGATTCATAAAGTTATGCTAGTGGTTCTTCTTCGTATTGTCAGACACATAAGGAATTAGAAGGAAAGAATACGAAGGTGAACTCTGTGGAACAACCTATGTTTGAGATCGAAATACTTAAAGGTGAAATAGAAAGCTTTACAACACAATTTGATGATTTGGGAAAGTGCTTAAGAAGTTGGTTGCTTGATCGGTAATCCTATCTTTCTATGGTAAGATACCGGATATTTCAGAATGGGTTGTGTCCAAGGGATGACGAAACAAGAGATAACAGGGATTGGATTCGAGAGTTTTGGGATTGGGCAATTTTTTGAATTCCACATGTATTCGAATGGTAAACTTGAATTTGAGGGTGTACATATCAGTCGTGAATTGAATGGGAAATATGAAGGTTTTATTCATCCAAAGAAAGTACTGAAATTGCTTGCTCATATTGAAAGGCAACGGTTTGATGATCTTAATTATGATAGACCAATTTATGGCGTTGATTGTGAAATTGCAACTATTACCGTTCACAGGGGCACGTGGACAAAGAAGGCTAGAGTGGTTATTGGGGTTGAGCCACCTGAGCTGAGGGCTATTACTAGATTAATTTTGTGGCTGTTCGATCAAAGTAAATTGACTAAGGTTTAATGGAATTTATTGCCCGGTATATAGTTTCTCATCTTATCATCCGGAGCGTTCTTCATGAGAACATAAATCTATTGTGAAATATTTGTAAAAAAAGCATCCTCCAAAAAATGAGAGAATGCAATTTTTTTGCGGCTATACGTTTTAGAATTCATAATTATGAAATTGTTCAGTCATTTGGCGGAATTTATTGAACTAGCATACTCTAATTAAAACTCCGAGTTAAATACCCATACAATTTACTCTCCACCGAATGCTCCAATACCAAATCCATATGCACAACCGATATGGAAGTATCATTCTTGTCAACCATAGACGCCTGAACAGCACTTTCTTGATCAGGATGTGCTTTACCCAGATAATAAAACTCCGTTCCGTCCGCATCGTCTTTTTTCACAAATACATGAAGGTCGATGTTTCGTTGGTCTGCCTCAAGTATCGTTCTAACCTCATCGGATTCAAGGGTTCGTCTACTTCTTGTGGACCACTTCAGAATCTCTGGACTCACAAATTCCTCCTGATAGTTCGTACTTGCTTCGACCTCGTCATGCTTGTGATACGTTACAAAGATCGGGCAGGTCTGGTGCTTCGTCTTGTATCCGTACATGGTAGAGCTTTCGTCGCTATGCCAATTCAATAATTTGCAGGTATCTTTGCGGGAGTATTTTTGATACAGAGTCAGTGGCTCGCTGCATACATACTGCTCATTTTTGTGAATTGCGGTTTGAACAATATCTGTGATTATTTCTCTAAAATAAGCGTTGTTCTGTAAGGACTGTGCCATCTTCGGATGAAATGCAAAATTCTGATCTGCAATGAACTCTACGATAGCGGCATTACCATATTTCTTCCTCATCGCTTCAGTGAAAAAAGACAAGTCGAGAATACGTTTTGCTGAATCGATCGTTTCGGAATCTGTTGAGCAACCACTTTCTTGCAGGGCATTTATGTATTCTTCATATGTAACCTGATCATTTACTAATAGTAGCTTTAACAGTAGGATCTCATGTTTGCGTTTTCCATTAAGAATCTCGGCGGACATCATCATTATAATCATTTTCTCTTGTTCGGATAGATGTGGCACGGTTTCATTGATTCTCTGCAAAAAGTGATAATAGCTAAAGTGTTCCTCAGTAAAGATCAGTGGATCGATCGAATCGTTGTCAAGGAAATCGATTAATCGGGGGATTCGATTCAACCTATTTTTGAGTTGGAAATATTCTTCTCTAAGAATTTTAAGCGCTGTTAAATTGCTGTTGCTAATCGAGCGGTAAATTTGTTGCCTTGCAATCTCTTCGAAATTGATTGTTGAGACGCCTTTAATATAACTGGTGTCCTTCATATGACGACGGATATTGTCCTTGTTCTGCGACCTATCTCCGGAGAGGGCTACCGGAATCAAATAGTTGTTCTTGTAGTTACCTATAAAGTCGATGATAGTGACGAACTCTTTATCCGAGTGTTTACGAAGACCGCGTCCTAACTGCTGAACAAATACAATGCTAGATTGGGTTTGACGCAGCATTACGACCTGGTTAATACAAGGAATATCGATACCTTCGTTAAAAATGTCTACCGTTAGAATATAGTCGAGATTTCCCGCTTCAAGATCTGTTACACACTGCATACGGACTTCCTGAGAGTCATCTCCTGTTAATGCTTTTGTGCGATAACCCCTTGCATTTAACATGCGGGATAGCTCTAAGGTTTCTTCTTTACGACTACAAAAGATTAATCCTTTTACCGTTTCGCCGGAGTGTCCGTAATATTCCATTTTCTCGATTAGGTAAGAAACCCTTTCGTTCGTAACCAATTGAGAGAGCATCGTTGTATCGTCGATCATTCGGTCGTTGTATTCAAAGTCAGTGACGCCAAAATAGTGAAATGGACACAGCATATCTTCTTCCAAAGCTTCCTGCAGACGAATCTCGTAGGCAATATTATAGTCGAATAACTCGTAGATATTAAAGTCATCCGTTCGTTCTGGAGTTGCAGTCATGCCAAGCAGGAATTTTGGTTTAAAATGCTCAATAACTTTAAGATAAGAATTGGCTCCAGCTTTGTGGACTTCGTCAATCAATATGTAGTCAAATACCTTAGGATCAAAATTTGCTAAAGTTAATTCTTTAGAAATCGTCTGGATGGTGGCAAAAAGGTATTTCGCATTTGTATCTCTACTGTTACCGGATAAAATACCGTAGTCGCTATCTCTTCCCCCCATAATTCGTTGATAATCAGTCATAGCCTTGTGCAAAATTTGTTCTCGATGTGCAATAAATAGCATTCGACTTGGTGCGAAGTTCTTTGCGTCAAAAGCAGAGAGATAGGTTTTTCCTGTTCCTGTTGCCGAAATAACCAATCCTCGATGTGCTCCGGTGCTGCGAAGAGCTTGCAAATTCTTTAGTGCACTTAGCTGCATTTTATTGGGTGAAATTGTACTAAAGACAGTTTGCGGGATCGCTTCAGGAATCAAGGGTAGCGTCAATTGATGGTTATGGTTTGCTTTTTGAACCCCATCATAGAGAACTTGATAAGCTTCGATCCATCTATCCGTCAGTGGGACAGCAGTTTCCCATACTTTTTCGAATTCATTATGAAACTGCCCCAGTAGACCCCCGTGCTTAAAAGAGGTTAGCTTCACATTCCATTCATAGTTGGCTTTTAATGCAGCAGCGGTCAGGTTGGAGCTTCCCATAATGATAGTGGAATGATCTTCATGCTCAAAAACGTATCCTTTGGCATGAAATCCACTTAGATCCGTCAAGCGCACGCTAACATTTGTGATTTTTAGTAGCTCTTTATAGATTTTGGGTTGATTGAAGTTCAGATAATTTGAGGTTAGGATTTTGCCTGTTATCCCGCGCATTTTTAGATCAGCCAAATGCGACTTCAAGGTGGCTAGTCCACTCTCTGTAATAAAAGCAACGGAAAAAATAAAGGACTGGCAGCGATCCAGTTCTTCGAGCAAAGGAGTAAGAACAAAATCGCTGGTCTCTTTATTATTGACTAGAAGCCTAGGCTTGTATTGATCCAAAGAGTCCTGTTGATGGTCAATAAACGCCCAATTTAATGTGCTTTTTAAATGTTGAATAGGATTGTCCATGTTATATTGTCAGCTTCTTCTGAATATTGTGTACAGCAGGAATATCAGCAGGCGCCCAATCTAGTGACATCAGTTCATGCGCAGATAACCACTGGATTGCAACATGTTCAGTTAAGGTAGGCGTCCCGCTTAGTAGGTGGCAATAGAAAGTAGTCAGATGCACAAAGCCAAAATCATACTCATGCACGGTAGTCTCAATCTCTTCACCAATTTCAATCACGCAGTTCATTTCTTCGTTAATTTCGCGTTTAAGCGCAGCCTGTGGCGTTTCGCCTTCTTCGATTTTGCCACCAGGGAATTCCCACTTGTAAGCTAGTGCTTTAGTAGCCCCGCGCTGTGCACAGAGGATCTTATTATTCTCGATGATGACAGCTCCGACTACGTAGATATGTTTCTTCATAAGTTCCCTCCGGTTATGCAGTTTAGTATTTATGAAATCAATTATGCGTTATAACTCTATTCTATTATAGTTTTGGGGATTTGGGCTACTGAGGGATATTATGAAAGATTTCTGACAGACTATTCATCGAATGAATGATAGCATCTAGTGAATACGAAACCTATTTATCATGTATGGGAGAATCGATAATGAAAACTATGCTACGTCTTTATCATGAAGGAAATACGGATTACCATTCAACCTTTTTTGATTTGTTACATGGGGATACAGAGACGAAGCAGACAAAAGGACTCTCGTACCTATTTTCAAGATATCCTAACTTGATACAGTTATTTTTAAAAGAAGTTACTCGTCTGACTTCAAATAAGTACATGGAATTTAAGCAGGGATTTGATTTTGTTCAAGTAGACGCAGAAATGTTATCAGCTGGAGTAAAGAAAATAAGACGCGATATTACCTTATCTTTGTTTCAAGGGAACACTAAAAAACTAGTTATAATAATTGAAGCTAAGAGCGTAAGTGCTTCTGTACAACAAAAGGATATATCAAGACAACTTGAGTCGTATCTCGATCCAACAAATTTTCCACATGATGCTAATGTGCCTATGCTCGGTGTAACTTTAACAAAGTATAAAGTTCTTCATCCGCCTGAGAATGGATTTGTCAGCCTTACTTGGACAGACATTATAGAATTGATAAACGATGTGATTAGTCTAGAGAAAAGAAAAGGTGAGGATGTAAACATTGCAACAGAATTTATAGATTTTATTAAAGGGGTGAGAAAAGGGATGAAATACTACGAGGTTGAAGTTCTGTCGGTTGCTGCGGGTAAGACGTATGAGTTAACGAAAAATTACTTTGTTCATGCGTGCCCACATACTGCGAAGGGTTTTTCATATAAAACTCCAATATATATAACTTTCAGATCTAGTGGTGGTGGAGAAATGGAGTTTCTTTATAAAATTGATGAGATTGTTGTTCTCGATCCGTTATCACCTTCTCTCAACGTTTTATTAGAAGGTGTACAGATAGATTTTGCTACTAGAATTAAAGAATACATATCAAATCGTATAAACGGTGGGTATGGATTTAATCATCCGGGAGAAGAGTATCGTTTTTATAATCTTTGTAGTAAAGATGTAATTCATTTGAAGCATCTACCCAAACCACTGATTAATAACTCTGGTGCACGATACTATTCTATCGCTGAACTCATAAAGGGTGAGAAGGTAGTGTTTGTGGAGAGTCAAGATCGGTAAATACATCAGGTAAATAAGCTTCCAATGAGTCGCTATCTCGTAAGCGGAAATATATCAAACTTTGTTGGAGATTCATCGTATAAAGCTGTTCAAACCGGACATTCATCCCTTGTGGAGAGTGGCTGTGTTGGTGAGCAATGCTGTGAAAAATGTAGTAGTAGATCGGGTTGAGTCATAATACTGATGGTGCGGAAGAATAAAATACAGATAAAAAAGATTGGAGTAAATGATCAACTAACATCGCTCTTGTCATAAGCGGAGGCAACATTGATGGAGATGTATTAACATCTATATTGAGCAAATATTAATAGGTAATTCAAAAGAGTCATGTAGGCATAGATTGGTAACTACATGACTCTTATTTATCTCAGATTACGAAGATAGTTCTTCATCGGTTGGTATGATTCCATAACGCTCTAAAGCTTTTGACGATGATTCGAGCATCCGCTTTTTCAAATAATCGCCTTCGACCACCCAAACCCGCTTTCCCAGAAAACGTATCTTGGAAAGTAAATACTCGAGCTCATCCCCAAGCAGAGAAACTCTGACTCGATAGGTATCCTTCTCCGTATCATACTCAACATTTTTTTCAAAGCTGGAGAAGGCGTATAGAATACGGGATAGCTCTGCGTTATAAACGCGGACAATTTCAATGATGACTTCGGTTTTACGCGATTCAAGCGTTTCTCCGATCTTCCTTAGAATGTTCTCTGCAGCTGAGGGTTCGATTGGTTCTGATGTGACGGACTGGATCTTCTTTAGCCGGGTACTCATCAAGGAGTGATGCCGAGTGTGATACCAGAGCAAATACCATTCTCTTTTGACCATGGAGTATTCCAGCTTATACGGAAATCCCAAATGATCCTTATTAATACGTTCGCCCTTAATCGCGTAGGTGATAAGAATGCCCGTTTTATTCATGATATGCCGGCGCAAAGATCGCAGAAGAGGGTGGTAGACCTGCTTTTCTAGCGTACGGGCTTTTTCAATCAAATGATTGGAAATATCCATCCCCTGTTCCGACTCAAGGGCAGTACGTAGCTTGTCCATAGTATCCGCAGTGAAAGCATCAGCTGCCGAGGGATGCTCCAGCATCGTCTTCAGCCAGACCCGTTCGTGCGAAGTGATCATGAAAGTACCGGAGTCCTCCAATCGGGAAATGATCTGGTGATTGAATATTTTCTCAAACAGATTCATAGTAAGCTTGGATCTCCTTCCATTCTGCAATGATTTCCCGGCGAAACGAAGCGGGCTCCAGAATCTCGCAGCTGGAACCGAAGCTACGCAGCCATGGCTTAATTTCGGTTACCCCGTTTACGATGATTTCATAAATAAACGAATGTTCATCCTCAAATACAATTTCCCCCCATTGTCCCTGCAAGAGTACCCGTTCCTTGATGAAGTTCGGTTCCGAACCTCCCGGATTAAAAAACCGGACACGTACGGTCACCGGCCGGCCAGTATCTATCAACCAGCTGTACCTAATCTTCTCGGCAAGTTCTTTATTCTTTTCGTCGTACCAGATCTCATCCACAGGTTCAGCTTCTTCGATTTGCGTAATTCCTTCCATCCGGTATTTCCGAATACCCTGTCTATCATATGAGAGCAAATACCATCTTCCATATTGATGATCGTACACAATTTTAAGTGGAACCACCTTTTCAGCTTTGCCCTCTGGTTCACGTTCAAACAGGGGATTGGTGTTTTTGGATGCGTAGCTTTTCTCAGACTTCGGTGAGAAATACAGAAACCTGACTTTGCGGCGATGGCGCATGGCATGAAGAAGTGTAAACAGATGCGCCTCATCTAAAATCCTCGAGTAATAGTGATATTTATATAAAAATGGTTCAACGGCATGCCGCTCAACTTGATTGCGGAGAAGATGTTTTTTTAATCCATCACGCAGTAAATATCCTTGAACGGAAGGGACTTGAGTGTTCGCCATCACATCTACAAAATCATATAAATCCATAAGCTCTTCATCCAATAAGCTTCGAATCAAGTCGTCTTGGATTCGATAACGGTACGGGCGAGATCCCGGCTCTCTTGTAATGACTCCGACCTCCTCCAAGTATTTGAGATCCGAGCGAATGGTCTTTTCGTCAGGTAAAGGTAGATCAGAAGGCAGACTGCTGCAGCACATCTCCAATAAATCCTTCGCAGTCAAGGCTTGTCCATTCATTGCACCTAGAAGCAGCGAGACTCGCTGGCTTTCAGATTCCTTTACGGATTTGGCGCGGAATAGAAATAAGAGTAATGGATCGGTGGAGTCATAATATCTGAGGCGAAAGGTCTCGGAAAATTCCCTGCTCTGTTCATCTGCCAAGTGCTGGTGCGTGGAGCTAGCTACTTGTTTGAGTCGTCGGATCGTTTTATCAAAGGTGTGAACGGAAATCCCCAATCTGTCTGCGAACTGTTGTCTGCTGAATGCCCCGCTCGTAAGCACCAGCATTCGCAGAAACTGTATTTCTTTATCAAAGCTTTCCTTAGCCAAAGGTATCCTCCGTTCAAATGAAGCATCTTCTTCCATTGTAACAGGGGAGGGATTTGGGTGTAATGGAAAAGTTTATATGCAGTCGTAATACTTTCACCATGTTCGTTAAGGCTGAAATGAGCGATTATAGAACCTGTAAGACAGCATTTAGCAAGATGGTAAACGCCAAATGGCGTTTCATCATACATTGGTTCTTATTTGGACGGTCGTAACGAGGCGCGGATATCGATGTATCCCGCAGTGCCGTGCATGCTATGTTACGGTATCCTGTACGATCGGATCGATATGAATCCCTTATTTGGGGTTCAATTCCCCAATCGCCTTGGACGCGATTCTGGTAGAGCACTCGACTTCAAATCGAGCGAAAAATTGAAGAAAAGATCAAAGGCTAGAATCCCTTGCAGCTAGCTTTAGTGCACTGAAGTAAGGCTTTGCAATCCGTGGATACCGCTTGTGCGAAATTTCAGGAAGTTCTCTTAGATTAAAGTGTGAGAATATCCATGAGAACAACAGATAAATCGCTTAGCTAAAACGAGATTCCGCCAGAACTTCAGTGGGATTCTAAGACCAATGGTCGAACTAATTAGGGGGAAACATTATGTTGAACAAAGTAACGATTCAAGCTGACGAACGTGGTTTGCTATTTCATAAAGGAAGTTATGTGAAAAAACTGATGCCGGGGAGCTATCACTTTTCAATGTGGTCAAAATCCACCGTTGTGGTGTTGAATATCGCTAAACCGTTTAATGTGGAAGGAAAAGATATGAAGTTATTCCTTCATGATGAAGATCTCGTGCGTGAGCTCGATATCGTATGTGTACAAGATCACGAGTATGTTCTGTACTATGAGGACGGGCAATTTGTTCAATTACTTAAGCCTGGTGTCTACGCATTCTGGAATATACTTAAAGAACACACCTTTTTCCATGCAGATATCAGACAACCTGAATTGCCTGTCGAGGTAAACCGCGCAATTATAGCGAAGCTAACAGCTAATGTGCAGTCCTACGAAATTGCGAGCTACGAATCTGGATTTCTGTTTTATGATCATGTATTGCAACGAGAACTTCCTCCTGGCAAGTACCACTTCTGGAGAGGTCCAGTTTCGACTGTGGTAAAGACGATTGATTTAAGACAACAACAAATGGATCTCATCGGCCAAGAGATCATGACTGAAGACAAAGTTTCGCTGCGGCTTAACTTCGTTTGTCAGTACAAGATCGTAACGCCATTACGTGCTCTGGAAATGAAGTCATTTGACGAGCAAATCCATATCCAGCTTCAGCTTATGCTGCGGGAATATGTCGGAACGCTCAAATTGGATGATCTTCTGAAACGAAAAGAGGACGTTGCGTCGTTCGTCCTATCCCGTTTACGTGAGAAGGGTGAAGAGTTCGGAGTAGATTTCCTGAGTGCTGGGGTTAAGGATGTCATTTTGCCAGGGGAAATGAGAGATATAATTAACACCGTTCTGCTTGCGGAGAAAAGAGCACAGGCAAATCTAATTACTCGTCGTGAAGAAACGGCCTCGACCCGAAGCTTGCTTAACACCGCAAAGCTAATGGACGAGAATCAGACGCTGTTCCGACTGAAAGAGCTGGAATTCCTCGAGAGAATATGCGAGAAAATCGGATCCATATCTTTTACGGGTGGCGGGGATTTGTTGGAGCAACTAAACTCTTTACTTGGCGAACGAAAAGCGACAGGCAAATAAGGAATATCAAATGGAATAGATAAGTGCCACTCCTAATGGAGATTGGCATTTTTTTGGTTTTTTTTCTGAAAAGTTTCTGTATATTCATCCAGTTCACAATAGGTTCATATAAGTGGTTTAACTTATGGGTATCAAGAGTTTAGTACGATATTTGGAGGAAGAAAACCCATGAAAAAAAGCAAAAGAAAATTTAGATTACCCGTTTTACAATGAATTACCTGTACAAATTCCTGTTATGAAATGGCTCGTTGTAATGGTAGCGATTGTATTGGGATTTATCGCGTTGACCACTCGAATACCGTTTATCCCATTGAAAGTTAACGAATATTTAGCACCTATATTGTTCACGGGAATTCCGCTTGTTGCATTCATTTGGGCATCTAAGGGTCATGCGAATCACCTGTTTCGTAAAATTACAAAGAATGATGTTAAGTGGGGTGTGCTGTTCTTTATCTTTAATATAATTGCTACTCCGATTGTCGGTCTCATTCTAGTCTATGTAGTAAAAGTTAATACTGTAGCTGATGCGGTAGTTAATGTCTTTGCAGAACTTGATTCTCTTGGTAAAGTATTGATGTTTGTCAAAATGGGGATTCAACTTGTTGGTGAAGAATTGTTAACCATTTTACCATTCCTGTTTATATTGCAATTGTGTGTGGTGAATTTCAAGCTTTCTCGCAGAGCGGGAATCTGGATTGCATTTCTTGTTACAGCAGTGATCTTCGGAGCCATTCACCTACCAACCTATCATTGGAATCTCGTACAAGCACTTGTAGGTATTGGCCTTGTACGTCTTGTTCTTACAGGGGCTTATATGAAGACTAAGAATATTTGGGCATCTAGTATCGCGCATATTTTGAACGACTATGCAATTACATTGTTCAGCTTGCTTACAGCTTCGTCAGTAGCACCATTCATCATGCAGCATTTCATTCGTTGAATAAATCTGCCAATACTGGGTTTAATTAAGTAGAGTTGAATTTATTGTTGACAATCCCATCGGATTAAAATATAGTAATCCTATCAGATTAATACAAATTGCGAATATTTAAATTTAAGCGTTCAAATGTTTAAAACGGAATATGCTGACTGGTTCAACCAGAGGCTCAGGGGACAAACGCTAGTCGTTGTCATCTGAGCCTTTTTGGCGAACGATCACTTTCCCGTAATCATAACTAGTTGAGGTGAAGTCAATGGCTGCTGCTGAAAAAATCAGGTTTGACAGTGTCACGAAAACGTTCAGTGTTCGAGATTCCAAGCAAAAGGAGGGAACAGGGCAATTCACAGCGGTACAAGAGCTGGATTTTTCCGTAAGAGAAGGTGAATTTATAACGATAGTGGGTCCAAGTGGCTGCGGGAAATCAACTTTGCTTGATTTGATTAGTGGTTTATCGTCTCCCACACACGGTCGTATTTTAATAGATGGTCACCCCATAACAGGTCCAGGGCTTGATCGGGGTATTGTGTTTCAGCAGTATGCTTTATTTCCATGGAAGACCGCGCGTGGCAATATTGAATTTGGCTTAGAAGCAAAGGGAATCCCAAAGCACGAACGTAGAGAGCAGGTTAGGCATTTTCTTTCATTAGTTGGGCTTAGTGATTTCGGAGATCGTTATCCTCATGAGCTTTCCGGGGGGATGAAGCAGCGTGTAGCCATTGCCAGAAGTCTTGCCTTTAACCCAGACGTCTTGTTAATGGATGAGCCTTTTGCCGCACTGGATGCCCAAACAAGAGAATCACTGCAAAGTGAGCTTTTACGAATTTGGCAGAAGACCCAAAAAACCATCATTTTTATTACGCATGGTATTGATGAGGCCGTTTATCTTGGGGAGCGAGTAGTCGTCCTGACACCAGGACCCGGGACGGTGAGGAAGATTGTAAATATTCCGCTAAAATCACGATTGGAAGATGCGGATATTCGCTCACATCCTGATTTTGTGAAGGCTCGGCATGAAGTGTGGGGTTATTTGCATGAACCTGAATACAAAGGTGCGTATATTTAGTTGATAAAGGAGGGTATTCCCATCGAATCGGTAAAGACTGCTCATTCAACGTTACAGCTTAAGAAACGTAATCCTGTTTCTTTTTCCGGCGTGCTTAAGGTGTTTAAACAGTCTATTGTTTTAGTCTTATTGTTCTTACTATGGGAAATCGCACCACGGGCGGGCTTAGTTGACACAGCATTTTTCCCACCTATTTCTGAGGTAATCACCGCCTTATGGAATTTGATAGCTTCAGGTGAGCTATTCACTCATTTCTTAGCGAGTATCATTCGCTCGTTCAGTGGATTTGCGTTAGCGGTAATAATTGCGATCCCGTTAGGATTACTGATTGGCTGGTATCCATTAGCTAGGGAGTTGTTAAATCCAGTGTTGGAGTTGTTCCGAAATACGGCTGCGCTCGCTTTACTTCCGGTATTTATGCTGCTGCTAGGGATTGGTGAGACATCTAAGATTACTATCGTCCTATTTGCTTGCACATGGCCTATTCTTCTAAATACGATTGCTGCTGTAGGTAACGTTGATCCCTTGCTTATAAAAGCGGCCAAATCCATGAATATTAAGTCGTTTAAGTTATTTCTAAAGGTGATTTTGCCGGCATCTGTGCCAACTATTTTTACAGGTATTCGGATGGCAGGAACAGGAGCGATATTAGTATTGATTGCTGCAGAGATGGTAGGGGCAAAAGAAGGCTTAGGGTATTTAATCACTTATTCTCAATATAACTTTCAAATCCCTCAAATGTACGCCGGTATATTAACCATTGCCTTATTGGGCTTGCTAATCAACCAAGGCTTGACCTTGCTCGAGCGTAAATTTTCTAAATGGAAGCAACCGGTGAATGAATAGAAGGATGATCTTGAATGATATTTTTTTATTATTAATCCCAACTAAACCGCTTGAATTAATTTGTCATATAGAAATATACAATTCATTTGGAAAAGGAGAAGTGAGATGAACAAAACAGTAGCACTGCTTATACTTGTAGGCTTGGTTAGTGGTATTTTATCTGGCTGCTCAGAGGGGAAGTCCTCCGCCAAAAGTGGAGAAGATCAGATCCTCCAATATCAATCTGCACCTGGAAGTGTCTCTTTCCCAGAGCTGGCGGCGGATTTAGGTTACTTAGGAGATTTGAAGCTAGAGTCTATAGGTGACAGCGTGGGTGGTCCGGAAAGCATTCAATTAACCGCGACGAAACAAATTGACTTTGGTGCAGCATTCAATGGAGCCATTATTAAATCTTACGCCAAGAACGTAAAAATAAAGTCGGTCATTGGCTCCTATGGCAGTGATAAAAATACGTATGTAGGTGCATATGCCCTCGAGGGGGGAGCTATAAAGTCGGCTAAAGATTTTATTGGTAAAAAGGTAGGGGTGAATATTCTCGGTGCTCATTCGGAATTCGTCATTAAAGATTATTTACGCCAAGGCAACTTGACCGAAAAAGAAATTGAACAAGTAACCTTGGTTACAGTCCCAAGTTCTAGTGCAGAACAGATTCTGCGAAATCATCAGATCGATGTGGTTATGTTAAGCGGGATTGCCCGGGATCGGGCTTTAACAACAGGAGGGGTCGCAGAAATTTTCAAGGATATTGATGTGTTTGGGACAGAGTTTACTGCGGGTGATTACTTTTTCACAGATCAGTATATCAAGGATAATCCTAATACCGTCAGGCAATTTGTAGATGGAGTGGCTAAGGCGATTGAATGGGCCCGAACGACACCTAGGGAGGAAGTAATTAAACGATTCGAGGAAATTATTAATAAGCGTGAACGCAAGGAAACCACAGATAATCTTAAGTTTTGGAAGAGTACGGGCATCTCTGAAAAAGGCGGTGTGATCACACCATCGGAATACGATGTTTGGATTGATTGGCTTGTGGCAAATGGGGAGCTTAAAGAAGGCCAAGTGAAACCGGAAGAGTTATATACGAACGAATTTAATCCTTTTGCTAAATAATTTTCTATATAAGTTGAACCTAAAACAATCTAAAAAGGAAGAGTGGCGGAGGGGAAGTTTGGAACTGTAGGAGCGATAGCGCCCGCCTTTGTCACCGGATTTCAACTGTGAAACACGTAAATAATCAAGAAATCTGGGGACAACAGCGGCCGGAAGTCCAAACATTCCCCGCAGTCACGCACTTACCTTAATAGAGAAATCTTAAGCTCTACTCTCGGACAAAAATTAAACAATAGGAGTGATTAGCATGACAAAAAAACAAATGAAACTCGGGGCATTCATTAATCTACCTGGTCATCATGTAGCAAGCTGGCGTCATCCTTCTTCAGGGGCAAGTCGGGCATTTGATTTGGAGTATTTAACGGAGATTGCACAAACGGCTGAGCGTGGTAAGTTCGACATGGTGTTTTTTGCAGATGTATTGGGTCAAAAGCTTTCGGGAAATGCACAATCATCATTGAAGCTAGACCCCGTTATTATTATTTCGGCACTCGCAGCGGTAACTAAGAATATTGGGTTAACGGCCACTTTGACGACTACCTATAACGATCCATACCATGTAGCGCGTAAATTTGCAGCTATTGATCATTTATCCAAGGGGCGTGCCGCCTGGAATGTAGTAACATCAGCTAATGAGGGGGAAGCTCTCCTGTTTGGTAAGGATAAACATTTGCAGCATGCATCCCGCTATGAACGTGCAGAGGAATTTGTGGAGGTTGTCAAACAGCTCTGGTTATCCATTGAGTCTGAGGCGCTAGTCATCGATAAGGAACAAGGCCGGTATTTAAATGTAGACAAGGTACATCCTGTTGACCATGAAGGAGCCTGGTTTAAAGTGCAAGGTTCACTTGACTCATCCACAACACCACAAGGACATCCAGTGATAGTTCAAGCCGGGTCGTCTGAATCTGGAAAAGAACTGGCGGCGAAGACCGCGGAAGTTATTTTTACAGCATGGCAAACCCTTGAAGAAGCGCAAACCTTTTATCGGGATGTAAAGGGTCGGTTGGATAAATATGGACGTAAGCCGGAGGACTTGAAGATCATGCCGGGTGTGTTTATTACTGTAGCGAAAACTGAGGAAGAAGCTTTGTTGAAACAGCAGCAATTAAACAGCTACATTTTGCCTGAGGTAGGATTATCGTATTTGTCAGCTTTCACTAACATTGATCTGTCAGGGTATGATGTCGAAGAACCACTTCCGGAATTCAGTTCCATTGAAGATGAGACCAATCCGCGTATCCGCTACAACATTATTCGTGATATTGCCAAACGTGAAAATCTGCAATCCATACGTGCAATTTATGAACGGATCGCTGGAGCACGCGGACACCGGGAAATCGTTGGAACCCCTGAACAAATCGTAGATCAATTAGAAGAATGGTTCTTAAATGAAGGGGCAGATGGATTTAATGTGATGCCTCCCCATTTCCCAGAAGGTTTTAACGATATTGTTGAATTGGTAATTCCTGAACTACAGCGTAGGGGCTTATTCCGCACTGAATATGAGAGTAACACGCTTCGAGGAAATTTAGGACTATCTGTACCTGTTGTACCCACACTTGAAAAAGCACTAACCGTTGCGAGCACAGGAGGGAATGTGTAATGAGCAAAGCAGTCATTATTAATGGAGGAAATACTAGAAAGTCCCGGTTAACTGCTATCCATCAGCAGGTTGGAAGATTTTTAGAACAAGAGGGGATTGGGCATCATTCGATCTATGTCCATGAGCTACCTGCAATTGATTTGCTTACGGCCAATTTTGCCAGCGAGGAGATTCTTGGGGCCAATGCGCTAGTGGAAGAAGCAGATATTGTTGTCATATTAACGCCTATCTATAAAGCTTCCTATACGGGGATTTTAAAAACCTATTTAGATCTCCTTCCGCAAAAAGCGCTGGTTGATAAGCGAATTGTACCTATTGCTATTGGGGGTTCGTTAGGTCATCTTCTAGCTATTGAATATGCATTGAAACCTGTATTATCCGTGCTGGGTGCTACTGAGATTTTTAATACGGTTTATTTCTTAGATCGGCAAATAGAACGGTTAGAAGCAGATGGTTATCGTATTGATGAGGAAGCAGAGCAACGCCTAAATGTAGAATTACTAAAGCTTGCACCTGCAAAAATAATTAATTAAGCTAGGGGAGCAGTAAGTAAGGGATTAACATTAACGCAGCCTTTCGGGGTGGCGTTTTTTTGTGTTGTGATTATTAACCCCATGAACGATCGCTGAAAAAGGTCCTCCGTCTCCATTTGGTGAACTATAAGTTGTATGATGGTTTCTTAATCCCACAATTATCAAAACATTTGTTAATGGTTTGGGCTTTTCTACGTATTAACTTATGTAAGTTTCTTCACAACAAATTGCGCAATTTGTTTAGCTTTTCGATGAAGGTGAGGTGGAAGGAGGGTGAAGATGGAAGTTATCCAGGGTACTGCGGACCGTTACAAGAATATCGAAAGATCACGTGGTGCCATGATGTCAAAAGAGGAATTTACCCGGATGTACGATACGTACTACAAACGTGTTTACAAATATATTAGTTATCGTATTAATAACCACCACGTGTCGGAGGACATTTGTAGTCAGGTGTTTGAGACGGTGATGTGTAAGTATTACAGCTTTTCAGAAGAAAAATCGAATTTTGAGGTTTGGTTGTTTGCCATTGTAAGGAACGCTGTGACGGATTACTTCCGGGGGCAGAAGAAAAGAAGCTACACCTCACTAGATTCTTTGCTGGAGCTCATATTTCCCAAGCCGTCTCCGGAGGAACTGGCGATTCGTGAGGATAATAATCAAGCACTGTTTAAGGCGCTCTCCAAGCTGCGTGAGAAGGAACGTAATATCATTGCAATGAAATATGGGGCTGGGCTGAAAAATTCCGAAGTCGCACAGATCATGGGCGTCAGTGAGTCCAATATTGGTGTCGTATTGCATAGAAGTCTGAAGAAACTGCATATTTCCTTAAAAGCAGGAGGATTCAACCATGAATAAGAAAAATGATGATCTCACAAAATTCAGCAAAACCATAGAACTGCTTGAGAATGTTGAACAGGATAACACTGCCGCCAAAGAAAGAATTTATAACCGTTTAGTATACAAGTTGGACCATGGAGCTCTTGAACTCAAATCAGAGAAAAAGGACGGGATAACGATGAAAAAAAGTAGCTGGAGAAATGCAATAGTGATTGGTAGTGCAGTAATTTGTCTAGGTGGCGCATTCTCTGCAACCTCCTATGCACAGGATATGTTCCAATCGATCATGGCAAAGTTTGAAGTAGGAAATCTCGAAATCACGCAATACGATAAGGAAATCCCTTCGGCTGCACAGTCAATGACTCCATCTGAAGAGGGGAAAGGCGGGGAGAATGTTGCCATTGAATTGCCGGTTGCGGCCAAGTTGACCCTGGATGAAGCACGTGCGGAGCTTGGAATGAACTTCCCGGCACCAACCTGGATGGCAGACTATGAGTTTGTGAATGTTGTTCTTCAGGGGACCAGCATGGTTGAAGTGCAGTATAACTCCGGGGATAAAGCTGTTAATTTCCTAATCTCCAAGGGCGGCGACAATGGGATCAGTACTACGGAAGAAGTGAAGACAGAAGTAATTAACGGGACTAAGGTTTATTTTGCAAATGGAATTGTGATTTGGGAAAAAGATGGCTTTACCGTTGAACTGTATGCCCAAGAAGACTTTGACAAAGCCACACTTGGGAAGATCATCGACAGTTTTAGCATCGGTGCTCCTGTACAGTCCTTAGGGACTGAAGAAGTGAAAGAGAATTTGCAGAAGAATGAAGGGGTAGTTGCAGCTCCAGCTTCGGTTCCGGTTGTAGATTCAAAATAAGATGGTCTACTAAGGGTAGCGATGCCCATAGATACACATAAAGAAGACGCTAGGGGATTCCCCTGAGCGTCTTTTTTTTTACGAGGCTATATACTTCCAACCATTGCTAGCTTCCCAAAACAAAAGTATAATTGAGAATAATTATCAATCAGCGATTTCAATAAAATTCATCCAAGCAGTAAAGAGGTGACAGAATGCAAAAACAATCTCAAAAGACAGATTTAAGTGAGGTTAGAAAATACATAGAAAAGAATTTCACGAAGCCCTTATCTTTGGCTCATTTAGCAGATCTTACTGGTCTTAGTTCCAGTTATTTCTCCTCAGCGTTCAAACAGGAATATATACAAAGTCCAATGGAGTTTGTTACCCAGTTGCGGATTCAAAAGGCTAAACAATTATTGCAAAAGGAAGACGTTCGCTTGAAGTTTATAGCAGAGGCTGTTGGATATAGTGATGAGTTTTATTTTAGCCGAGTGTTCAAAAAGGTCGAAGGGATATCCCCAACCATGTATTCCAGCCAGCAAAAATCTAATATCGGTGTTGTAACTGGGAATATGATGGGGTATTT
This sequence comes from Paenibacillus sp. FSL H7-0737, assembly GCF_000758545.1. Taxonomy (NCBI): domain Bacteria; kingdom Bacillati; phylum Bacillota; class Bacilli; order Caryophanales; family Paenibacillaceae; genus Paenibacillus; species Paenibacillus sp. FSL H7-0737. Next base: position 822,497 of record NZ_CP009279.1, read on the forward strand.
ACATGCGGCAGGAATCATCCCATTTGCTGCACCCTTAAGTGCAAAATGGACACCGTACTACTATAATTTGTGGTCGCAAGAAATCGAGCATAAGGTAACCTTGACCCAGAATAAAAATTATTGCAGCCCAAATGAGCTATTGCATTTGCCAATCGATCTTCTTATTTCTCCAAAAGATTTGTCGTCAGAGCTGGTAAAACAGATAGAGGAGCATTTTCCAATCTATTGGCTGGATGATAAACAAGATTGCTTAATAGCATTAACTGAACTTGCTGCCCGATTAAATAAACAAGAAGAAGCGAAACAATGGATCACACAGTATAGGGCAAGATTGGAAGGCGTTCGTCGGGAGTTAGGCTGGACCACTACACCACCTAAAGTTCTAGTTATACGTATTTATCAGCAGCAAATCTTTGCTTATTGCAATACAGGCATCGAGCATCTTTTGTTTCAGGATTTGGGAGCGGTATCTAGTTATGAGCAGCCTGGTCTATATAATACCGAGATTACTCTTGATGAGCTAGGTAAGTTGGAAGTAGATAAGCTGTTTACGATTATATGCCCTGATGATGAGTCACGCGCAACATGGCATCATTTGCAGAGAGACGCTGGATTCAAACAGTTAGAGGCTATTAAACAGCAACAAATCTATGTTATTCATTCTGATCCTTGGTTCGAATATTCCCCAGTAGCTTTAAAGCGGATGCTAGAAGAAGTTGCAGTGATGATGATACCTTGAAAATGTACATGAGGAATCATAAGATGTTACATGGTCAATGAGCCCTATCTCTTATACACTCAATACTGAGAATGATTATTATTGAGAAAATAGGAAAGAGGGAAGGTCAATCATGAAGGGGTTTAATACAAAGATAATAAGTTATGTTGTAATGGTTGGTTTATTATCCATTCTACTAACAGCTTGCGGCAGTAATAATGCAGCGAATCAGCAAGCAAAAGATACTCCAGCAACAACTAGCGAAGCGAGCGCAACGGAGGAACCAGCTGTAAAAGAAACGGAAGTAGCGGCTAGAGAAGCGTTTGTAGTAACTGACCAAGTAGGCAATACAGTAAACATTCCCGGAACTGTACAAAAGGTGTATGCGCCTGGTCTAGAGGACTACTTAGTAACGCTTGGTGTAACCCCGGTAGCGCAATGGTCCACGGGTGAAAGACCGCAGCAATATCTACAGGATACTTTAAGTGGTGTAGAAGAAATCAGCTTCGCTAATGGTATTCCCTCTCCAGAATCTGTAGTGGATTTGGAGCCGGAATTAATTATATTCCCAACTGCTTTTTATGCACAAAATGGTGTTTATGAAAACTACTCGCAAATTGCTCCAACTTACGTGTTTAAGAATGCACTTGGTAACGTAGTGGAAGCAACAGAAACGATTGCGAAATTGCTAGGTTTAGAGGATAAGGCAACAGAAGCTATTGCTGCTTATAATACAAAGCTAGAAGAGACTAAAGCACAGTTAGCTAGTGTTTCTGCCGGTAAAAAAGCGATTTATATTAATGCGAATGCGCGTAAAATCTTTTTAGTGGGTAACTTCCATTACGGGGGATATGTGCTGAGTGAGCTAGGTTTTGCTCAAAGTACTCTTGTAGAAGGTGAGATGTCTGCGGATATTTCGCTGGAGATGCTGTCTGATTTAGACGCTGATTACATTTTTATTAACGATAATGATGGTCTCGGGGATGCCTTCCTGGCAGACATTAAAGCTAGTCCTTTATGGAAAGCGCTGCCTGCAGTCCAAGCGGGTAAAGTGTTCGAGGTGGATGGCGATCACTGGAGATCCAGCGGATTAATTGCTTATCAAAAGACGATGGACGATATCGTGAAGTTCCTAAAGCCATGATCATCAAACCGTATGTAAAGCCCAACTATGAAACGATGCTGATTACGAGTAAAGCTAATCATAAGGACTATGAAATCTTTATTGCCAAACCTTTAGATGAGCCTGCAAAAGATGGCTACGGCGTCATTTATGTGCTAGATGGTAATGGACTTTTTGAAACCGCTGCTGAAATCACCCGATTGCTGACGCGTAAGCCCAAAGGATATCCACCCGCGATTGTTGTCGGCATCGGCTATCCTGGGGGTGAAGCGTTTGATACAGTGCGTCGAACCTATGATTTAACCATGCCAGCCGAGCTTGCGAATTTACCGAAACGTCCTAACGGGGAGCCTTGGCCTGAATTTGGCGGGGCAGATGAGCTGCTTGCTTTTTTTGAAAAAGAGTTAATGCCAGCCATTGCCCAGCGGTTCGTTATAAATGAGCAGAAGCAAGCATTGTTTGGTCATTCCTTTGGCGGATTATTTGTTCTGCATGCCTTGTTTACACAACCTACCTTGTTTTCGCATTATATTGCAAGTAGTGCTTCCATCTGGTGGAATGATTATTCACTATTAAATGAGTATGAGAATTTTAAAGCTGATTTACACAGCAATACGTTAAGTCATTTACCTAAAACGCTTATGATTGCCGGTGGAGAAGAGCTGGATTATATGGTCAAGGATAGCTTGGATCTATGTAACAGCATGATGTCCTTACACATTCCAAGCTTCGAAGTAAGCTGGGCATTGCTTGCGCAAGAGGAGCATGTGAGCGTAATCTCGGGTGCGATTAGTCGGGCCGTCAAATTTTTGCTTACAACATCCTCTGACTTGCGTTAGAAATTATATTCGTTTGCATCTGAGCTGGCCCTTGGCTGGCTCTTTTTGTAAGTGAAGGGAAAGGGTTGGAAATATTGGTCACAAATGTTCAGAAATCATCTCTAACAGGAGAAAAAAAGCTTTCCTTTTTATTATTGCTAATCTTCATGCTCCTCCTATTAATAGGCGTATTAGTGCTTGCTATGGCCCTTGGCGCGAAAAAAATACCCTTTGCAGATGTATTCATGTCGATCATTGCTTTTGATGATAAGGCTTCTACCCATCAGGTGATCCAATCCATTCGCTTACCCCGGGTACTTGCCGCTATGGCAACGGGCGCTGGATTTGCAGTAAGTGGAGCGATTATTCAAGGGATTAGTCGCAATCCTTTAGCGGATTCGGGAATTCTTGGATTAAATGCTGGAGCAGGTGTCACGCTAGTTATTGCTATGGTTTTCCTGCCTACGCTTACATTTACAGGCACACTTTGGCTCTGTATTCTAGGTGCAGGATTGGGAGCGGGTTTAGTCTTTAGTGTTGGCTTATTAAGTAAACGAGGAATGACACCTATTCGACTTGTATTGGCGGGTGCTGCCATATCTGCTATGCTAACTGCCTTAAGTGAAGGCATAAGCATCTTTTTTTCAGTGGCACAGCAGGTGGCTTTTTGGTATGGAGGAGGTTTAAGTGGCATTAGTATGGCTCATTTACAGCAAATGTTGCCTTGGATGCTCCTTGCTCTATTACTTGCTATCGTAATTTCAAAGTCGATTACAATATTATCAGTAGGGGATGAGACAGCGGAAGGGCTAGGCGTTAATATTAAGCTTATCAAAAATCTCTCGCTTTTATCCGCCTTTATGTTAGCTGGGATTTCATGTGCTTTGGCCGGATCTGTAAGCTTTGTTGGCTTAATTGCTCCGCACTTGGTACGTTACATAGTGGGTGTAGATTATCGTTATATTATTCCATTATCGGCAGTTCTGGGGGCCATCCTTGTTGTGCTTGCTGATTTAGTGGCACGGATCGTAAATTCCCCTTATGAAATACCTGTAGGTGCTGTAATTGCAGTTATTGGAGTTCCGTTCTTTCTGTATTTGGCACGTAAAGAAAGGCGGGAACTATAGTGAAGCTAAAATGGAAATTTTTAATTATAGCTATCATTTTACTGCTAGGCTTTATATATAGTGTATCTACTGGTCAAAGCAGCTTAAGCTTACAAGAGTTATGGCAGACCCTATTAGGAAATGGAACACCGAGACAGGAGCTTGTACTTTTTCAGTTTCGTATTCCTCGTATGATATTGGGGTTTCTAGTGGGTGGCGCGTTGGCGATAGCAGGAATGCTGCTACAAGCCATAAGTCGAAATGCCTTAGCAGACCCAGGCATACTCGGGATAAATGCTGGAGCTGGATTATCCATGATGTTATTTTTGCTGTTACAAAATAGCTCTACTGGCCTACACACTTATGTTCAGCCATTCTATGCCCTATTGGGCGGTTTTATTGTTGTGGCCCTGTTATTTTTGCTTTCCTATGATCGCAATCAAGGCATTATCCCCATTCGATTAATTTATACAGGTATTGCTGTTGCGGCTGCGATTAGCGCATTTATGATTGTGTTAACCTTCGTACTAGATCCTTCGCAATATCAGATGATCAAAGTGTGGCTGGCAGGGAACATAGGGAATAGTAATTGGAGTCACGTGTATGCTATGCTGCCTTGGTTACTTATTATTGTGCCTTTATTAATTCGGAATCATCTTATATTGGATGTGCTAAGGCTTAACGATCCTGTAGTCATTAGTTTAGGGGTATCTTTAAATAAATATCGCGTTTGGTTTTTAGTGTGTAGTGTATTATTAGCGGCACCAGCGGTTGCCGTTAGTGGAAGTATTGGATTCGTAGGTTTAGTAGTTCCACATTTAGTTAGACGACTCTTTCGTGGTCATAAAATAATGATTCCCGCATGCCTATTAATAGGTGGAGGATTAGTTGTTATTGCAGATGCGCTTGGTAAAATGGTAGTAGCCAATACTGAAATACCAGCAGGAGTAATTGTGGCTTTAATCGGTGCCCCATACTTTTTATATTTATTGATTAAAAGTGAATAATTGAAAAAAGCTTTGCGATTGGTGCTGGATATAAAAAAGAATGCCTTGATTATGCTATAATCCAAGGCATTCTTTTTTATATCGTTTTCGTTTTCAGCTTTTCTAAAAGAACTTTCCACCAGTGTATAGATTGCTCAAGTTGAGAAACGTAGTAGCTTTCCATGAAATCTACGACTTCACGAGTGGAGCTAACTACATCTATTTGATGGTAAATTTGATTTAATTGATCTTTTCTTATCAGTGACTGTTCAATTTTCTTCTCGATAATCGGGATCACTTTATTAGTCTCTACAAAACGAAGATTCACAAGAGCGACAATCATCTCTGAAATAGATTCTGCATCTTCTATTACCTTATAAATTTTGAGCGGGAGCTGCTTGCGCCCTTTATCGGTAATGGAAAACACCTGTTTGTCTGGACGATGTTCTTCTTTGATAATCTCTACCTGTTCAACTAAGCCCTGTTTCGAAAGAGATTCAAAGTGATAATACAGTTTGCTTTCAGATAGATTGAGCAATTTATCAAAAGGAATAGGGGTGGATAGTTCTTTTTTTAATTTATAAGGATAATTATTTTCATCCATTAACTTACTTAAGATATAAATTTGAATTGACATCACAGAACCCACTCCTAATTGTTGGCTAAACTCTATCTTACCAAACCTAGGCGGTTATTTCAGCTGTATTTTTAACTTCAACGGGCAGTATAGCTTCTTTAGTCAGAGGTACAGGTTTATGAACAAACCGGACGATTACAATGTTAATCAACATAGCCCCGGCAAATACGCCTGCTAATCCCCATAAGAAGGGTGCTGGACTGATGGAACCAAACATTTGTGCCAAATAAGCTTGTACAGAATAATACATCGGTGTGATGCGGCCGAACCAATCGTATGGTGTATACATCATATCACGAGGCATGGTAGCACCATTGGCGATGGTTTGCATGAGCAGGATTGGAATATTTAAGACCATACCGCCTTCGCCAACTAGGAAGACCATAATCGCACATACGTTAAATGCAGCCATATACATTAGAATTTGCTGAGCAGCAACTGGTAACAGTAAGGATAGGTCTACATCTGCAATAGAGAATGCAATGGCTAAAGCAACGACTGTTGATAATACAGCGATTAATAAAGCTGTTAATTGAACGAACATAAACAGTTTTGTCTTGCTTGCTTTCCCGCGGTTCGCTTTAAAAGAAGCAACTAATTGCATGGAGGCAATCATTGCCCCAACATAACCAGCCATAGTTAAGAACATAGGTAGCATGTTGTTGTGCATGCCGTCCGGAACATCATTGATGACAACATAATTCCCGACATAACTATTCTCAATTTGTGTAGCCATTGCGGTGGCTTGTTCTTCTGGTACGTTAAAGTTCATTAACACACCTTTTGCGGTTTGCTCTGAGAAGTTCGCGCTTAATTGTTTGTTAATTTCTCCTACAACGGAAGACATGGCTGAAGATACCATGGTGGCAGAGGCTTCGTTGACTGTGAAATCAATACTTGCGGATACCTTACCGCTTTGAACGTTGGCGGAAAATTCTTCTGGAATATGGACAACTAGAGCTAACTTATTATGCTCTAATTCATCCATCGCCTTTTTATTCGATACATCGGTTTTTATCGTTTTGAATGGTAAGCTCTCCGAAAACTGACTCGAAATCTGAGCCCCATGTTTACCTGCATCATCGTTGACGATAGCAATTTTTAAATCATCCATGTTCCCTGGAAGTGCTGTATACCCTGGTAAGAAAATACCAAGCATCGCAATGGCATAGAACACACCCATAAAAATAGAACCAATGGCCCCTTTGGACTTCAAAAACTGTGAAAACTTCAACTGTATACCTTCTTTCTTCTGAATGACACTTTTATTTTAGTACTCTAATTAAAGTACTTTTAACTGAGTGAGGTTTATAGTACGATAATTCATTATAAATGTCAAATTTAAGATACAATGGATAAGTAGTGAATGATTAAAAAAATGAATAACTGAAGGGACTTCGGACATGAACAAGGTTATTGTAATTGGTGCAGGGATATTAGGGGCTTCAGCAGCTTATCAGCTAAGTAAGTTAGGTGCTGAGGTCATCATTATAGATCGTAAGGATGTTGGACAAGCAACGGATGCAGCAGCAGGGATTATTTGTCCATGGTTGTCTCAACGCAGAAACAAAGCATGGTATCGTCTTGCTAAAGCGGGAGCAAGCTTTTATCCGGCACTTATTCAAGAGCTTCAAGAGGCTGGAGAAACCGAGACTGGATACGCAAAAGTTGGAGCGATATGTATTCATGATGATCTGAGAAAGTTACTCGCGATGAAAGAAAGAGCGGAGCTTCGCAGAGAGGACGCCCCTGAAATAGGTGAGCTTACGATGCTGACGGATCTTGAAGCACAAGAGAAGTTTCCATTATTATCGGAAGGTTATCATGCGCTGCATGTATCGGGTGCAGCAAGAGTGGATGGACGTGAATTACGTGAATCTTTGCTAAGGGCGGCACAGCGTAACGGTGCGCAAATGATTGAGGGAGATGCTATTCTTGAGTATGATGATCATGAAATTAAAGGGGTTAGCGTAGGAGAACAGATATTCACAGCGGATGAAGTGATTGTGTGTGCAGGGGCCTGGTCTAACGCTTTGCTTCATCCGCTTGGGATCATGCTCCAGGTGCGTTATCAGAAGGCTCAAATTATGCACTTGAAGCTTGCTCAACAAGCGAGTACAGGGCAATGGCCTGTGGTAATGCCGCCTACAGATCAATATATACTCGCATTTGCGGATCAAAATATCGTGGTAGGTGCTACTCACGAAAATGATGTCGTAGGTTATAATACCTCTGTAACCGCAGGTGGAATGCAAGAAATTTTAAATAAAGGACTTCAAACGGCTTCTGGTCTTGCAGATTGTAGCCTAAATGAAATAAGAGTAGGGTTCCGTCCATTTACAGCAGATTTTCTGCCCGTGTTGGGCAGGGTTCAAGGATGGAATAAACTAATTGTTGCTAATGGACTAGGTTCATCGGGATTAACGATGGGACCCTTTCTTGGTGAGCAGCTAGCCAAGCTAGCCATGGATCAACAGGTAGATATTCCGCTTGAAGACTATGCATTGGAGCATGCGATTAATTGATTAGTACGAGCACGTATAAAACCCCTTCTAGCGAAGGTTTTTTTTATCCTTTATACTGAAAAGACCAATTTATCTTCCTAGGAGTTGTCTAACGAATCATGATAAAGAAAGAAGTCGCGCATATACGCAAGCAATTTAAGCTGGATCACGATTTAATGAATATTTACGATATTCTCAACGTGTATATTATGAAGGAAAGCAACGAGATCTATCATTGGGAGCGCCTGCCGTTTGGAATGGTGGACAGAGAGAAGCAGGAGCTGTATATGGGCAATTTCAAAAAGCTTTTGACCGGCGAACTGGATCAGAAATTGTTCGAGTTGAAGTTTCAGGCGGAAGCGGAGGAGCCAGCGCAGGTGATGCTTCACCAAGCTTTGGTGACAGGGGATCCAGATGAATGGCAGGACCTGATGCTGCTGTTGGTGGACAGAATGATGGCGGATACTCATTATGAACGGGATACGGTGATCACTTTTGTTCGCGGACAATATTACCGTCCGACTAAAGATAGAAACGATGAAGCCGAGGAAAGTGAGAAAAACGAACTATTCGCGCATCCGTTTATTCTATGCAGCGTGAATTCCACGGAGAAGCAACGGAAAGCTCTCTTATTTGATTATGTGGAAAGGGAATTTAAGTACAATGTCATTGTAGATCCGATCGTCAAGTTAAGTACGCCGGAGCAGGGCTTCTTTTACCCAAGCGTGACGGACAATTATTCCGATGTGAACCGCATTCTGTATTGTACGGGAAAATCGAATTTTCCAGATCCGCATTTCATCGAGCAGGTCTTGAACGCCGAAAGATCCGTGACGGCACTGGAAGAGAGAGCTATTTTCGAAGACATCGTGAAGGAAGTGGCGGGCGAACAACTTGACGCGACCACCATTGCTCAGCTGTACGAGGAAATCCACCAGGTCATTGAAACCAACCAAGATGAAGAAGAACCTCCTAAACTCGACTATAGAGATGTAGAACGTGTGCTGAAGGTAAGCGGTGTTGAAGACGTGACGATGGAAAAAGTGGAACGTGCGTTTGAAACCATCGTAGACAACAAGCACTATGAGATGAAGGCAAGTAGCGTGATGCCAAAATTCACTACAAAATCGATAAAGATCGAAACAAAGGTAGCTACGATTTCGGTCAGCCCACAGGATTTGAAATATGTGAAGCAAGTGAATTATCAAGGTAGACGCTGCATTTTGATTGAGGTTGACGAAGATGCTGTGATCGAAGGATTTACACTCACTACAGAAACGCTTTAGATTTTTTAATAGCGGGCTATCCTTAAAGTCTTTGATCAAGACTTGGGATAGCCCTTTTTGTATCAAATATGGTACTTAAAGATATAGTGGATATATTCTTTTGCACTAGTATTAATTTCTTCATCGCTCGCTTGAAAAGAAGCTCCAAAAACAGCAAAGTACGGTAGTGCTTCTGCACCTACATGTTTGGCACTGGCTTTAAAGGGTGCAATTACTTCGTCTACGGTAAAAGAAACAGAGCCATCTGGTTGATAATTTTCTTTTTTATCGCCGATGGATATAGCAAGCCCTAACTTTTTCCCGTTAAGCTTGTCACCGTTTGATCCATAAGCCCATCCGTAAGCGAGCACATCGTCAAACCATTTTTTCAGTAGAGGCGGATAACTATACCAATACAAAGGGAATTGAAAGATCACATGGTCATAGGCTTCCATTAGATTTTGCTCTCTAGGAATATCAATGTTCCAGTCAGGATACTCTTTATAAATCTCATGAATGGTAATATCGTTTGGATATTGCAGTAGCTCTTCTTTCCAGCGTTGATTGACCCTCGAATTCTCAAGGTTGGGATGTGCCACAATCACCAGTGTTTTCATAATGAATCTCCATTCCAGGCCTATATTAAGCGTATTTCTTCAAAATGCTGTGCCTTATTTTTATGAATATCATCATTATCTTGCAGGTTTTATTAAAAGAAAATACACACAATAAAGTAAGATGGTTACTTTGAAGTACGTACTAGACTCACGAAAAAATATATGCAAAAATGAAGTTTTGGGTAAGTTTAAATAGATCCGTATGAACGAGGTGTTTTCTATGAAACAATATAATCTAGGGATAGAGGCAACACTAGAAATCATCGGCGGAAAGTGGAAAGCTTTGATCATTTGCTTATTGATGTCCGGTGCCAAAAGAACAAGTGAATTACAGCGTAATATACAGGGCATTTCACAAAAGGTTCTGATTCAGCAGCTTCGTGAACTTGAGAGAGATGGACTTGTCAAAAGATTCGTTTACCAGCAGATGCCGCCAAAAGTCGAATATAGCCTCACGGAATATGGCGTTACAGCCAATAAGATCGTTGACGTTATGTGTTCTTGGGGAAAAGAAAATATTAGAATCAGACAAGAACAAGGAGAAGAGGTCGTCTTGTTGGAGGAGTTCCAAGCGTTGTAGCCTTTGAATAGGTTTGCGCGTCGTTTGAATCAAACTGATTTTACAGAATTGTTATCAAACTATTAAAAAAAAGTAGGGTTGTTCAAATCCCATGGTATAGCCAATGAAAGCGTTTCTATTGATTTTTCGACCGTTATCCCCCAAAGAAATTGGCATTATTTAGTGCTTGAAGTTCCTCTGATTTGGATATTTTATTTAGTTATTGTTTTATTTCAATAGGATAATGTTACCTTACCGTCACTCTGTCCTATGTTTCTAGGAATATAATGAGATTGTATTCGACACCAACCTTTATAAACCATCGGAGGAAACACAATGAAAATTAAGAAAACATTATCCGTTGCATTATGTCTAGCAGCAGTCGCATCTTTCTCATCTCAAGCAATGGCCAATCCTGTCGCAACAACAACCAGTTCAACCGTAGCACCATCCACTAATCAAGTAGGACAAAAGTTTACACTAGCTGGTGTTAAAACGAACGTCAATACAGTATTGATAGCAACAAGAACGGTTGATCTTGATTTGGATGGCGTGAAAGACACTTTATATCTCATTGGCGACAAAAATGAATCTCCTGATTTCGACAACATTAATCTCATCGTTGTAAACGGCAAAACAAACAAAGTGTTAAACGCAGGGATTAAAGACTTTGGTGGTTTGAACGCGAAAATCAGCTATGTAAGTGATTTCAATAATGACCATGCACTTGATGTGATGATTACTGCGTACTCCGGTGGCAACCAAGGTTCTACCAATGCTAGAATCGTAACTTTCAAGAATGATACCCCTTCTATTATTCTGGGCGGGGATTTGAAGGTGAAAGGCGAACGGGCATTATTCAGAACATTAGAAGCAGTCGATGTGGAAAATGATGGCGTGAACGAACTGCTTGGAATCAGAATCCTCCATGGTGAAGCTACTTCAGTGGTAACAGGCTATGAAAAAGTATGGTTTGCGTACAAAAACGGCGAATTCCAAGTTAGCAAAACAGAAACTACTAAAGAAGATCCATTTAAACAACCTGCACTTGGAGAACTGACTGTTGGCCAACCTTTCGCATTGCAAGGTGTTAACACAACAGATAAGACTGTTCTTATCAGAAAACAAGTTAACGATGTTAATAAAGACGGTGTCCAAGATAAAATCTATCTGATCGGTGACAAAGCAGATGAGCTTGGTTATGTAAGCAACATCAACCTGGTTGTTGTCGATGGCAAAACAAATACATTGAAAGATGCAAAAATCAGCGGTTTCGATGGCTTTAAACCAGAAATTCAATGGATTGGTGATTTCAACGGGGACAAAGCAAATGATGTAATGTTTACAGCATTCTCCGGTGGTAACAATGGTACGACAGATGCTTACATATTGTCTTTCACAGGTGATAAGGTACAACCACTTTTGAGTGTAAAGCCTGTTGTGGATGGTAAACCAGCATTTTTCAACACTTTAGAGCAAGTAGATCTTAATAAAGATGGTGTATATGATCTGGTTGGAACTAGAAAAATTCGCGGTGACGCTGAAGCTATAGTTCTAGGTGAGGAAAAAACAACGTTTACTTTTAAAGACGGTGCTTTCAAGGTTGTGGGTACAGAAACCATTAAATCTGATAGCAAGCCAGCGACTACTCCAACAACTACAACAAGTGATTTCACCGTTGGCAAACGTTTTGAGCTTAAGGGAATTCCAACAACAGCAAAAACAATTCTGCTTGCGAAACAACAAGTGGATGTAACTGGTAATGATGTTGCGGATAATGTCTTACTGATTGGTAACAAGGATGCCGCTAATGGTGATCTGGTTACAGATATCAATATCGTCGTTCTAGAAGGTAAGACTAAAAAAGTGATCAACAGTAATATCAAAGACTTCTCGGGTTACCAACCAAAGATCAACTTCGTTGGCGATTTCAATGGTGATAAATCTAAAGATGTCATGATTACTGTATACTCTGGCGGTAACAGCGGTAGCACCAATGCTTACGTAGTATCCTTCAAAGACAGTGGTGTTAAAGTTCTTCTAAACGAATACGTGAAAGTGAATGGCAAACGTTCGCTCTACAATACAATGAAGGCTTCTGATGTAGATAAAAACGGAGTCTATGAGATTGTTGCATCAAAAACGATTCGTGGTGAAGCTACTTCCGTAATTAAAGGCGTAGAAACCTCTGTTCTTGCTTACAAAAACGGAGCATTCCAAGTTCGTTCGACAACTATGAAGAATTCGAAATAACCTTATAGCAAAAACCTAATTGTGAGGGAGTCTCCCAGTAGCCATAAAAAAGTGGCTACCGGGGGACTCTCTTTTTTTTGGAGTTGGATTGACTTGTGCTCTTGGTGAGAACGCCTAAAATTAAACTCTCCCTTGCTCAACGAGCTATCCGGATTCATTATTAAATTACAAAATGACCCGTTGATCTAAAGGAGAGAAAACAATCTTATGGAACTAAAAAAAATAAATGAATCGATTTATTATTTAGAAAATGTTAGAGAAACAGACAGACCTGTTTTGGGATATGTTGTAGGTGAGAACTTTTCAATTATGATTGATTGTGGCAATTCAAAATCGCATTTTGATGCCTTTATAAAGGGTTTGGATGACCACAATCTATCTCGTCCCAAATATGCTTTGATTACGCACTGGCATTGGGATCATACCTTTGGTATGCATGCTTTTGAGGGGGAAACCATAGTATCTTCAGCAACGAATGAGGTACTAAAGCGATTGAAAGCGTGGAAATGGGATGAAGAGTCCGTTGTAAAACGTTTAGAGACAAAAGAAGAAATAGAATTCGCCTATAACTGTATGAACAAAGAATATGATACGTTCGATAAGATTTCGGTCAGCACAGGATCGATTATTTTCGAGGATTCTTTAACATTGGATTTAGGGGGCATCACTTGCCAAATCCTCAAGGTAGGAGGGCCGCATGAAGCAGACTCTTGTGTTGTATATGTTAAAGAAGCGGAGGTTTTATTTGCAGGTGATGCACATAGTGGAGATTATTATCATGGAGAAGGTAAAATTGATCCCATAAAAATGAAGGAATATGTTGAGTTTTTAAAAAAACTTTCATTCACTACGTATATTCCAGGGCACGACGCCCCTATGAGCAAGGAGCAAATCATTCATGTGTTAAGTAGATTTTGTGAAGTGAAGTAAACAGGGACTCCTTTCCCTATACCCACCCCGTAAACTCCAATATAGATGCTTTTGCAGATTGGGCTTCGGAATGTGCGGCTTTACGCCATTGTTTGGGAGATTCGCCCATAAGCTTGGAGAAACATCGGTTGAAGCTGGAAATGGACTGAAAACCGACTTGTTCAGAGATAGAGAGGATGGAAGCATCCGTGCTTTTCAACTGCTTGCAGGCCTCTTCAATACGGGTGCTGTTTAGGAAATCTAGAGGTGCGGTCCCCATGATCTCATGGAATTTTCTGCGAAAATGAGTGGTGCTTAGATGGCACAGATCAGCTAGGTCATTGATGGTAATAGGTATCATATAGTTTTTGGTGATGTATTCCAGAACCGGAGAAATGACAAAATCACCTTTCAGGTTATGCTCTGTTTCTTGCTCTGCTAAGGGTTCATACCGGGAATGTATTCTAAGCAGTTCTATATAAAGGGATAATAATAAGCCGTAGGCGCTTTCCTGATAGTAAGGATTTTTGTGCTTCAATTCCTCTACGACCGATGTCGCAAGGGTATAAACCTTGGGATGTTCCTCCTTGTTCAAAATACAATTCTTTCCCTTGATCGCCCACAAATTTGGCTCGAAGTCACTATAAGCGCTTTTGAATGATTGCTGAAAGAGCTCCTCTGGCGAGAAAAAGATATAAGACCAAAGACTGGCCTCATTTGGCGAACTATATGTTGTATGAGGCAGATACCTAGGGATGAAGGTCACATCTCCGGCTTTAAAGGGTACGGATTCACCTTTGATCTCCATGATGCCGCTATCCGAATGACAAATGCCAATCTCTAAATGGTTATGAAAATGGAGATGTTCACTTTTGATATCGGAAATCTTCCAACGCTCACCGCTTAACAGTAAAATAGGGAAGTTTATCGGCAAGCTGTAGTGGCGGTATTCAATGACGGGTTTCTTTTTTCTGGGCATATTCTCAATACTCCCATTCTTATTACGTAGGTTGAGTAGATTATAGGTTAAAGTGATTTCAAGTTCAACAATATAGATGTACTTTACAACTTGAGGAAAGGGAAAGAAGCGGTGGAGGGGAATTTTGGAACTGTAGGAGCGTTAGCGTCCGCCTTTGTCTGCAGATTTCCACCGCGAAGAGCGGTATAAAATCAAGAAATCTGCAGACAACAGCGGCCGGAAGTCCAAACATTCCCCGGAATTGCGACTGACCCTGTACTCTTAATGGTTGAAATTGCACAATTTAGTTATGAATATGCTTAGAATCAGACCATTTTACTCCTTACAATAGAGTTAGTAAAGCGTTTACATAGGACGGACAGCTCTCAGCGCCAATGGGGGTGTGTGAGAAAGAGAGGAGAATCAAGATGCTTCAATTAACTTATGACAGAGAAGAGATTCTAAGCGTCATCGACAAAGTAGTTAGAAAAACAATGACGATGGATTTAACATGGGACTGGCCTTGTGGTGTGGCTTATTATGGGGTATCCAGAGCTTATAAAACGACAGGTAATACAGAGTATTTGGATATGCTTGTCCAGTGGGCAGATGAATATATCGAGCTGGGCCTGCCGGACTGGACGGTAAACACCTGTGCTATGGGGCATATGCTGATTACCTTGTATGAAGAAACAGGCAATCAGAAATATTGGGATATTGTAATGAGCAAGGTGGATTATCTGCAGAACCATGCGCTCAGATTCGGAGATCATGTGTTGCAGCATACCGTTTCTATTTCGAATGATTTTCCAGAGCAGGCATGGGCAGATACATTGTTTATGGCGGCGTTTTTTCTGCTACGCGTAGGAAGTAAATTAAACGATCAGGAAATGATCCAGGATGCCCTGAATCAATATTACTGGCATATCAAATACCTGCAAGACCCTAGCAGCGGCCTCTGGTACCATGGCTACAATAATGTGAAGCAGGATCATATGTCCGGACTATATTGGGGCAGAGCAAATGCTTGGGGCGCATATACCATGTCGCAAGTCAAAAAGCTTTTGAAAGAATGGTATTTGTATCCGGAGTGTATGGACGTGGAGTGTTCGCTGCGCGATCAATTGGCGGCACTCAAGCTTGTGCAAACGGAGAACGGCCTGTGGCGGACAGTGCTTGATGACGAAGAATCTTATGAAGAAGTATCTGCCTCTTGCGGGATAGCGGCTGCAATGATCAATAACGGCAATCCGCTGCATACCAAATATGTACAAAAGGCCCTGAAGGGTGTACTAAGCAATATCAGCGAGGATGGACGAGTACTGGGAGTATCGGGCGGAACAGCGGTTATGAAGGACCGGGAAGGCTATCGCAATATTCCAAAAGACTGGATTCAAGGCTGGGGCCAAGGCTTAGCACTCTCTTTTCTGTCCGATATGCTTAAATAGGAGGGATCCAAGTTGTCCAAGCAAACAACGGGGGCCTTTACACTACCGGGCGAATCCGGTTATGAGGCACTGACCTTAGAGTTAGCTGAACGGTGGGGTGCCGATGTCATCCGTGACAGTGACGGTACACAGTTGTCCGATGAGATTATCAACGCAGGATACGGCATTTATTCTACAATCTGTATCATCAGAGATCATAATGAATGGGTATCCCAGAACCCTGATAAGCTACAGCAGAGCTTTTTAATTACTAATCCGAAGGTAGCGATCGAAGATTATTTATCCATCTATTTAATGGAAGACTTTTTCACTGAGCAATTCCGAGTAAATGATTCCAAAGAGGCGTTTAAGTACTGGCAGATTTTTGACCGAACGACTGGTGAAGAAGTTCCAAGAGAACAGTGGAATTATGAGCGGGAATCAGGAAATGTAGTCATTACTGGAATTGCGCCTTGGCACAAATATACGGTCAGCTTCATGGTCTACCGGATTTGGGAAGAGATCTCTATGTACAATCACACCACGAATCACTGGGAAAAAGAACATCTAATGCAGATTGATCCCATCTATGTTGAAACGCAAAAGTATTTGCTCCACTTCCTTGAAGATTGGTGCCGTAAGCATAAGGAAACAACGGTGGTTCGGTTTACGTCCCTATTTTATAATTTCGCCTGGATCTGGGGCAGCAATGAGCGCAATCGCCATTTGTTCTCGGACTGGGGTTCATATGATTTTACGGTAAGCGCTAGAGCGCTTGATCTGTTTGCTCAAAAATATGGGTATTCGCTCACGGCCGAGGATTTTGTGAATGGTGGAAAATATCGTGTCAGTCATATCCCGGCGCAGCAGCGCAAGCTGGACTGGATGGCATTTATCAATGATTTTGTCATCGAATTTAGTAAGAAATTAATTGATATTGTGCATGGGTACGACAAGCTGGCATATGTCTTCTATGATGATAGTTGGGTTGGCATGGAGCCTTACAATGATCGTTTCGAGGAGTTTGGCTTCGACGGGATGATTAAATGTGTGTTCTCAGGGTTCGAGGCAAGAATGTGTTCAGGTGTAAAAGTAGATACCCATGAGATTCGGCTGCATCCCTACTTGTTTCCGATTGGTCTAGGTGGACTGCCTACCTTTATGGAGGGAGGGAACCCTACACTAGATGCCAAAAAATATTGGATCAATATCCGGCGTGCTCTACTCAGAGAGCCTATAGATCGAATTGGATTGGGTGGATATTTGCATCTTGTAGAGCCTTATCCGGATTTTTGTGATTATATCGAAAAGATTGCGGGTGAATTCAGAGAAATTAAAGAGCTGCATCATAAAGGCAAACCCTATCATATTAAGACGAAGGTAGCCATTCTGCACGCTTGGGGCAAATGGAGATCGTGGACCTTGTCCGGGCATTTCCATGAAACGTATATGCATGATTTGATTCATATCAACGAGGCTTTATCCGGATTGCCGATTGAAGTACAGTTCATTGATTTTGAGAATATCCGTCAGGGGATTTTAAAAGATTGTGATGTAGTGATCAATGCCGGATCGGCTGGTTCAGCATGGAGTGGTGGAGAACGCTGGAGGGACAACAAGTGTGTGGACTTACTGACAAAGTGGGTGTTTGAAGGTGGTACTTTTATAGGCGTGAATCAGCCTTCAGCGCTTGAAGGGTATGACAGCTTTTTCAGAATGGCACATGTGCTCGGTGTAGATGAGGATACAGGCTCCAGAGTAGCGCATGGGAAATGGACATATGAAGTGAAGGATGGGCTTGGTTTAGTACCTATTGGGGCTAGCATAACACCCAAAAATAACATTTATCTTACTGATGGAGCAGCAGCGGTTGTGACTGAAACGGATGGTCTATTAACACTGTCCACCCATGCTTTCGGTAAAGGAAAGGGGATCTACCTTCCATCTTTCCAATTCAGCTTTGAGAATACAAGATTGCTGCTGAATTTGATTCGTTTTGCTGGCAATGAGTTCACGGAGACCAAGTATATTACGGATAACTTATATACAGAGTGTGCTTATTATCCGGAAAGTAAAATCCTCGTGGTCATTAACAATAGCGATCAGCTTCAAAAAACTACGATTCATACGGAATATGGACAACACACCCTGGAATTAGATCCGTATGACATGATTATTAGAACTATTGGGGATTAATATTTGACTTGAGTAGGGAGATTCCTAAGTATCCTTTACCAGAAGGGGTTCTGGTGAGGCCAACTGCACTGAACAATAGTGGAGCTCAGGAACAATATCGTCAAGCTGAACTCGCTTCCTTTGACGGTGTGGCGTGGAGTCTAAACCATTTGGGATGGATGCAGGGATCTCCCGAAATCGTTAATTTCTGTGCGTTTCATGACGATCAATTGATCGGTAACACCTCAACCTGGAGAACTACAGAGGAGAGAAGTGCAACGGAGAATGTATTCGTTATTCCTGAATGGCAGAAAAAAAGTGTCGCCCGTAACATCATCTGTACTATCTAAAGCAGCAGGGTAAAACAATCGCCACCTTAGGCACGCATGGAGATAATAAGAAAGCTATTCGATTATATACTCAGATTGGTTATGAATTATACGGTTCAAGATTTACAGTTGGCTATGAAATAGTTTAACAAGCATTTACTAGACGACTTTGGTCGTCTTTTTTTTATTGTGCAAGGACTTCTGACCTACTTTGTTGAATTAATACTAATAAGGTAATATTTACATAACTATAGGCATATATTGAAATTTCAAATTCTTTATTTTGTTCAACAGAGGGAGTTTAGAGGAATGATACGAATCTGTATTTGTGATGACGAGCAATTACATAGTTCCAAATTAGAGAAGATTATTATGGATAGTGCAGGCTTGTATCAAAACATAGAGTTCGATATTGACATTTATGAGTCCGGAAAATCATTATTGAAAGCTTTAAATGCCAGAAACGAAGAGTACCAAATATTATTCTTAGATATTGAAATGGGGATTTTAAATGGAATCGAGGTCGCTCGGGAAATTAGAAAAATAGACAAAAACATGATTATCATTTATGTTACCAGCTATGACAATTACACCATGGAAAGCTTTGAAGTTTCGCCTTTTCGATACATACTAAAACCTATTCAAGAAGAGCAAATAAGTAAAGTATTACTTCACGCCATTGATGAGGTTAGAAGGAATAATCAGTATTTATTCTTCAAAACTCAAAATCTTAACTATCAAATCAAAAGTGAGACGATTCTATCCATTTCATCTGAGAAAGGTAGGATTATACACGTTGTAACCGTTGATGATGAATTTTCATTCTATGGCACAATAAAAGAGATTGAAGAAATGCTTGATCCATTATCCTTTATAAAAGTAAATCAAGGCACCATTTTAAATTTAAATTACATACATATTGTTTCGGGAACCGATATTATTCTCACCAATAAAGAAAATTTCGCAATTAGTAGAGGGCAGAGGAAAATAGTTAAAGATGCCTATAACCATTTCATAAAAAGGAGGATCGGCTTTTGAGAAATATTGAGGTTATTAGCATTGCGGTTCTAGCGATTCTCTATACACTTGTGCAGGTAACATCGATTTCTATTTATTTCAATGGATTTCTTAACCTCAGAATTTCAAAGTATAAATTTTATTCCATAACCTTTGTCTCTATGGGAATCATAAAATTATTGTCTAGTGATACAAACTCTATGGTTAAGTTGTTTTTATTTGTTGTTCTTTTGAGTATCTGTATACTGTATTCGTTCTACGGATCAATGGCTCAAAGGATCTACCACATTATCTTTTTTACGCTGATCACTACACTTGCAGACTTGGCGTTGTCTATTATTACATATAATTATGATCAAAAATTTGAAGGCCAGTTATTCATTATGCTAGTCGTATATTTTAGTGCAAACTTTTTATCGTTGTTAATTGTGATGTTGTCGGCAAAGCTGTTACTCTATTTTAGATCTGATAATGAGATCGGATTAAGTAATAAGGAATGTTTGTTATTAAGTATTGTGCCTTGTCTATCTTTAATGAGTATATATTGGGTTTTTCAGTATAAAGATATCAATCAATTCGTTCCATGTGTTTTTTTGTTAATTGTGAATGTGTGCATTATGCTGATTTACAATAGTTTAGAAGGGAAAAATTTTCTTATACATAAGTACTCCATAATGGAGACACAAAATAAATATTACGAAGAGAGCTTAGAGAATCAAAGGGAAATGTCTAAGCTAAAACATGATCTGAAAAATATTTTATTAAATATAGCCTATGGATTGGAGAGGAAAAAAACAGACGAGGTAAAAGAGGAGCTACAGGAGTTATTGAAAACCAATGTATTCTCATATAGATTATTAACCGGGTGTATACCCATCGATGCCATTCTTAATAGTAAGCTAGAACAAACCAAAAAGTATAATATAGAATGCACTTTAGACCTCCAAGTTCCTCATGACTTATTTATAGAACATACCATTGACCTAGCGGCCATTTTAGGGAATCTTTTAGATAATGCCGTTGAAGCAGTACTTAGATTAACAGAAGAAATAAAAAAGGAAATTGAAATCAAAATAAAGTTTAGTGAGGGTAAATTATTCATAATCATTGTAAATTCGTCGAATCATGTGAATGTGGATTTCTCCTATGGGCGATTAATCTCTGAAAAAGGGAAAAATAGGTACGGCATTGGAATCAGCAGTATCAATGAACGAGTCAAAAAGTTAAAAGGATACTCAGACTTTTCGTACGATGAGGGCTATTTTAATTCAATCGTGGTCTTACCAATTCCATAAAATAAAAAAAGGCGACTTTCCATTCAAAAGAATGAGAAATCGCCTTTTTATTTTGCAGATTACAACGAGTATTTTGCGGATTACAACGAGCATCAAAAAACAAAAAAATATTGGTTTATGATTTCAATATAAGTAATGAAAAGTGAAATAGGAGGATGGAAAAATTGTATTTCACGGATAGAGTAATGGATTTCCAGCTTGATGATGAGAGTATCTTATTAATAAATACAATCTCTAGTGCATTTGACATTATTGATTCCGAAACTTATGGACGGATTGAGGAAATAAAGAAGGGATATTCCAATTTTGATGATAAAGATGAGCTGATGCAAACTTTAATTAAAAGGGGTTACGTGTTTGAACAAAAAGAGAAAGAACAAGAATTCATAAGAAAGTATGCTGATATACATCAAAAGTATATTGAGAAAAATTTAGTTCGCAGCTTTACAATTTGTCCCACGATGGGTTGCAATTTAAGATGTACCTACTGCTTTGAGGGAGACGAGAATCTAAGTAATAAAAAAGTAATGACTGAAGAACAATTAACTATAATCCTTAATTATATTGATACTTGCATTAATACACAAACAGAGACTGACACGCCAAAAACATCGATTTCCTTGTTTGGAGGAGAGCCCTTGTTACCTCAAAACATGCCAATTGTACAAAAGACACTTGATTTTGCAAAGGCAAGGGATATCGAAGTAAGAATTGTAACGAATGGAACAACAATAAAATACTACAGTAAACTCTTGAAAATGTATGATAACGTCATCATTCAGATTACTTTGGATGGTTCAAAGCCTATTCATGATGTCAGACGAATTGGAGTGAGTGGGAGAGGAACCTTTGATCTCATCGAATCAAGTGTTGATTTACTGACTGAAATGAAAATAAAAACGCATTTGCGAACAAATATAAATCAAGATAATATCGATTCTTTAAGCGAATTAATTCATTTTATCAAGAAAAAGAAATGGGTGGAATCGGGTTATGTTTATCCTTATGTAGCGCCCGTATTAGATTATTGCGATGGTTCGAATAATTCTATGAAAGAAAGTGAGTTGTACGCTAGAGTTCTTGAAATTGAACCATCTCTAGGATCTGAGGATTCAATTATTAAAATGGTCGTTTCTCCATGTGTGAATTACTTACAGTCTTTCTTTGATTCAAATAATCAAATGAAACCTTGGAAACTAAATTATTGTGAGGCTACTTCTGGTGGTAACTTAGTATTCTCTCCCGATGGGAATATTTCTACTTGCTTAATGTTAGCAGGTAAGGGGCATCATCAAATTGGTTCCTATGACGAGGAAAGTGTAAAGCTTGATCCAAAACTTGAGGGAATGTGGAAAGATCGAACCATACTACGAATTCCACAATGCAAAGAATGCAAATACGGTCTGATTTGTGGTGGTGGTTGCCCTATAGCAGCCATAGACATAAATCAGGATATTGATTGTCCTGTATGCAGTGATATAGAAAATACAATGAAAGCCTTTGTGAATACCAGAAAGCGTGAAATTCTGCAAAAGGTGTGATGAGCATGGAGGGGTTGTTACAAGTAAAGCAATATGAAACTAGACAAGAACTTGATGTAGACGGTAATAGCTTTTATATATTATCGTTTGATCAATCTAGCCATATCAAAGTATCACCTAGAGCAAAGGAAATCATTGATAAGTTAGATGGAACGAACACCAATGATGAGATTATTAATGATCTCAATGCAAAAGGCATTAGCATTACAGATAAGGAATTTGATTATTTTATTAAAAAATTTCTTGTTCCTAAAAATATGATGGCCAATTCCTCTAGTAAATCTGGTGAGAAAAAAAAAAGCTACCTTTGGTTACACCTTCCGATCATTGAGTCTTCGAAGTTTCGTGGACTATATTCAATACTGAAATATCTACTCTATAGTCGATGGGTTGTACTCCCATTGCTTATCATTGTGAGTATTTGTGGAGTATTTTCGGTGATACATCTTTCAAAATATCCAACGGACATTTTCAATACCCTGAACACTATTCTTGTAATTTTTTTAGTGTATCTCTCCATGTTTATTCATGAGCTGGGGCATGCAACAGCAGCTTATAAGTACGATGTTAGCGTTGGGAAAATAGGTATCGGAATTTATTTAACCTATTTTGTGTTCTTCATTGATATGACAAATACTTGGCGGTTAGATAAACACAAAAGAATTATCAATGATGTCAGTGGGATGTACTTTCAAGTCCTCACTACGATTCCAATATTTGTGTGTTATATGATATCACATAATATTTCTTTACTTATCGCCATTGTTCTTATTCTAATGACGTCGGCGATGAACCTTATACCATTTCTAAGAATGGACGGATACTGGTTGTTGTCGGATTATCTAAATGTTCAAAATATTCAGGTTAAGGCATTTAAATCAATCAAAGAGATGGCTGTAGAAATAATAAATGCAAAGAGAGCAAGAAAAATGGATGAACACTATTCGATCAGTAAATCTGTATATGTGTATGGTATTTACAGTAGTGTATATGTACTTACTACATGTTTGATTATCCTGTCACTTCTGTATTCTGTCATAGGGTTAATTCATAATCATGATTTGTTAATTAACAAATTTATATCCTTACAGCAAAATATAATACATGGAAATATATCTAATGTTTTAGTTGATCTAAATAACCTATTTATTCTGTTTATACCGGTGATTTTTGTTGTTAGCCTGTTAGCATCCTTCTTTAAAAGACTGTACCTCACTTTGAAAATTAAAGGAGGCTTGAAGGCATAATGATTGAGTGTGTAAATGTTAAAAAAGATTTTAGCACTGATAAAAATGTGCAGCACGTTCTAAAGGGAATAGATTTAACCATTGAGCAAGGCGACTTCATCACCATAATGGGGAAATCGGGAAGTGGAAAAACGAGTTTTTTAAATTGTATTTCACTGTTAACGGAGGTAACAGAGGGTCAAATAATCGTTGAGGGTAGACCTATTGATACCAAGAATAGAAAAGAGATTGAACAGATCAGACAAGATTACATTGGACTTGTATTTCAAAATTCAAATCTAATTCCCTGTTTGTCACCATTAGAAAATTTGATTATTGCTATTCATGAAAATTTATCATATGCAAACAAAAAGAGTCGTGCAATGGAAATGCTAGAAAGAGTGGGATTAACAAGCAAACATAGTCATAAGACACCAACACTTTCTGGTGGGGAAATGCAAAGAGTCGCCATTGCGAGGGCCTTAATTAATAATCCCAAGATGATTCTATGTGATGAACCAACAGGAGCTTTAGACGCTACCACTGGTAAGAGCATAATGGACTTCCTTCTAGAAATGAGTGCTTCTTATAACAGTGCATTAGTGATAGTTACTCATGATCATTCCATTGGAAGTCTGGGTAAACGACAATATTTAATGAATGAGGGGTTGTTAAATGAAATATAGAGAATTATTCAAACTCTATAATCTTAAAAACCTAAACCAAAATAAATGGTCAATGTTTTTTATAGCCCTTTCAATCGTAATTACAATGACCGTTTCACTTATTTTGCCTCAAATAAGAATGAGTAAGCAGGAATACATTAATCAGGCTATGCAAGAATCTAATCCTGCTGATCTTGTAGTCACACAATCTTTTCCTTCTAAGAGTTTTGATAAAGCTATTAGCGCATATAAACAGGAAGGTATTCAAACCTCCGTTGTTCATTCAGCACCTGTCTATCTTGAAAATGAAAATAACAAAATGATGCTTTATCTTCTATCAGGTTACGAAAATTTATCCGAGGATGAGGTTGTAATCTCTGAAGGATTGGTCAACAAGCAGCATTTAAATGTAGGAGATACAATCCAACTAATAGGAATTAAGGAACAAGACAAAGCTTTAAAGATCACAAGAATAGAATATCTTCCTATTGATGTTGTGGATGATGCCCAGGTTTCTGGTTATATAAAGACTAAAAATTTAGAGTCCTCCTATCATTCTGACGCTGGATTAGTATTTATTTCTGGTAAATCCGGAGAGTTATTGAAAAAAGAACTGCAAACCATGGAGTCTGGTTATAAATACAAAACAATTGAAGATAGAAGAAATGAATTATTCTCAGACTTAGATAAACAGATTATGGCTTTGAATTTGATTAGTACAGTGGGGTACTTATTAGCAATCGCCGTGTTGATTAGTGGGATTACGATGTTGATTGTGAGAAGCCAAAAAGATATTGCTACGTTAATGCTAATTCCTATCAAGATGAAGGACATTATTAAGGCAATGAAATTAGAGATCAATATTTTGATCTTTACCCCATTAATTTTGTCCGTTATTTTCAGTATTCCACTCGCTAAAATGATTTTAGCTGCGGAAGATATTAGTGTTAATTACACAGCCGCTTATATGATAAATATTCTTAAATTTGTAGTCTTTAATATTTTTGTATTCCTTTTGTACAGAAATGTTGCTCTAAAGTATATGGTCAATCTAGATCCTGTTCTTATTGTCAAAGGAGATCATGGTCTCCCTAAAAGGAATAGGCTAAGAAATTTTGGGATTATTCTATCTCTCCCAGTTGTCTTTTCCGTATATGCAGTTTTATTGGGTAGTGGTACATCCATGGCGAGTAACTTTATTTTATTAATTACGTTATGCGCTATTTTTATAGGGATATTACTGCTCATTGAGCTGATTACAAGACTTCCAGTATGGAAATATCATCGTAGTACCTTATATACATTTAAAGAAATCAAAAAAAATAAGCTCGTTTTTGTAATAGGGATTTTAAATTTAACCATGATGCTTTGGTTTATTTTAATAGGCTTTGGACTAGCAAATACCTTAAAGGAATCTGTTGATGTAGGATATGAACAATCCTTACCCTATAACTATTTAATGAAGACAAGTGATGAAGAGGCTCTAAATAAGGTGTTGGTCAACTCCAGTGATATAAAGACATTCACGATAATGCACTATATGGATGCAAAGATAGAAAATGATAAGGTCTCCAACAAACAAGTTCGTATCAATGAAATTGATCAAAAGAATTATACATCAAAGTTTAAAATTACCGAGGGGCAAGATGTCTTTGAAGGAAATCCAAGAGAAATACTCATTTCAAAAGCATATGCAGACGCCTATAAAATCAATATTGGAAATACCCTAGAAATTACGAACGAAAAGAAAACTGAGAATTATAGAGTAAAGGGAACATACGATTCTGCTGGTATCAATAATAATTGGATCTTGAAAGCTTCCGAAAATCAATATAGCGATACAATTTATTTGGTAAGAGCAATAGATGATGGATTCCTTAATGAAGTGAAGGATAGCTATATTGCTAACATGAATGTAGTAGGAGATTACCTGTTATCTAAAATGGATTCATTCTTAACTAGTTTTAAATATATCTGTTTTCTTTTCATCATGGCAGCAGTCATATTTAACGTTAATTTACTTAGTTTAATGAATGATCTCAATAGAAAAGAGTATGCAATCATCCGGTCTTTAGGCATAGGTAAGAAAATTCTTGTGAAGCAATATGTGATCAAAGCCATAATTAGCATAATATGTTCGCTTACGATGTCGTTGGTTCTATTTTCTGTAGTTATATCCGTTGCTGTTTCAGCCATGTCCAATGGGAATGTAGTTATTGATGGAAGTATGTATGTATTTATTATATTAATATCTGTTTTCTTTGTCCTTATAGGAAATATATTCCTTAACAGTAGGGAAAATAATGATTTAGAAGTGATTAGAGAATGAAATTAATTATTCATACGACAAATGCGACAACTATTGTTACTTTTCTATAGTAACCAAAATAAATATGAATGTTGTATGTGAAATCATTTATGCAAATGTTTCAATTGTTTCAGTTAATTCAAATTGAAAGGAGTGGAAGGTAAATGCAATCTTTAAACGCTACAGAATCCCTTTGGACTGATGAATCCGTAGAAAATTTAGAAACGAGAGAAGAGTATGGCTGTTTCTGCTTCTCCATTTGTTTCTCACTGTGCTTCTGCTTCTGTTTCTAATCTAGACTATATATTTCTAACTGGTTAGGTTTTCTTGGTAACAATAGTTGTGATATTCGTTCAAAGCAGTTAACCAGTTAGAAATATGAAAAAAACAGTATGTTAGTACTTTTAAGCAGGAGCAAGGGGAGTAAACTTGAACCTGCTTAATTATTTTTTTGTGAAAAGTAAGGAGGGAGAACGTTATGATTCCATTAGTTGTATTAGTTGTTGTATTTGCTTTATTGACTATAACGCTATCATGTCTATGGCTCTACAACGATTGTTTGTACCGAGGGATAAATCCTTGGATTTGGGTATTCTTAATGATTGCGACCACTCCCATATTGGGATTCATTTTATATTCTCTTATTGGAAAAAGAGGAATATCAATTACGGGTAAGTCTAGAAAGAATAAGTATATAGGATCTGCGGTTTTTATTACTATACTGTTGCTTATCTTTTCAAGTATCGGATTAGCATTTTATTCAGTGACATAGGTAGAAAAGTTAGATTCAAGCTGACAGTGCTCTGTAGAGTTTCTACAGAGCTTTTTATTATTGTTATAATTCATTTCAATATTTTACCGCCTATGCTACTATATCTACGATCATAAAAGGAATAATTTAGAAGAGTAGGTGGGTTTCATGGAAATCGGTGCTATAGAATGGGATGGTGGCATTGAGATCGTAGCTGGCATTCCACAAGAATAATTGGATATATACAATCACCCGAAAGGAAGAATTGCTCTTGAGAACCCCTATAACTAATGTAAACTGGCTTGAACACCATGAAATCATGGATGAGCTACTCTATCATGAAGCCAGCTTAACCACGCATCCGATGGATGATGGCTTTGAAGCTGAGGTTCTAAAGATCAATCTAGATCGGGAAAGCTATGTCTTGAAAACATGGAGTAAGAGCTCCAAACCAGATGTTCAGTTTCAATACCGTTTATTGGAGGTCCTGTCTGAACAAGGGGTAGCCGTCTCTAAACCAGTGGGTTGGGGAATCAATCCGGACGGGAATAAGGTGTTGTTAACAAGCTTTGACGGAACGCCAATTCATAAAGTGAATAATAAGACAATGAAGGAGCTCGCGAGCATTTTAGCCAGAATTCATCAAATAGATATCGCTGAGCTGGAACATATACAACTACCTAAGTACGATTTCATCGACTACTTTTTTCCTGAAGTGAGAGAGCATACAGACCATAATCAAGCTGTGATTTCTCTAGTGGAGCAAACGCCTATGAGACAAGATCGTATCATTCATGGAGATTTTCATTTAGGAAATATAGTAGAGGAACAACAGCGATTTACCGTCATCGATTGGACGAACGGCCAGTTGGGAGATCCTAGATATGATTTTGCATGGTCATTTATTCTGCTGAAAATCCACATCTCTGAGCGTTACGCTGATATGTTCCGTTCTGCTTATCTATTGGACAATTTTATGGAGCAGGAAGAGCTTGAGGTGTTCTAAGCATGGGCTTGTCTAAGATGGATCTTACTGAATAGACGAGGCAGTACACCTAAAGGACCTAATGTATCGAAGAGGGTAAAGAGCATACTAGGAAGTAATCGCTTCCTGAAAGATTTGGATTTCCAAGGGTTTAAATGAACTTCATCTTAAAAAGAATTACAATACAGACCGCAACCCTTTGCGAGGGAGGCGGTCTATTTACGTTTGTTCGCTGCTTTCATTCAATATTCAGTTTGGGTGTTTATAATGCTTTTTATGAATCGGGGGATGTGCTTGTATAGACTTCGACTGTGAAAAGGAGGTTTTCCATGGTAAGGGCAATTCAAAAAACATTGTATCTCATACTGGCATGCTTCATAGGACTGTTTATCGCTTCCTCCTTTTTTATCCGGGCGAAATATAATTATTTCGTATATGGGGACACGCCAGTTTTGGAGAAGCAACAGCTGGGCCTTTTTATTCTAGGGATTGTGGTGGTGCTGGCGTTAAGCGTTATTTTGTATAAAATATGCCTGAAGCTTAATCAGTACAGTTGGAAAATCGTAATTCCAGCCATATTGCTATGTTCCTTTTCCATTCAGATCGTGATCATTTTTCTATTTCCTCGCTTGCCGACGGATGATTCGCAGACGGTGCTTTCACTGGCACTCGATATGCTGTACAGAAATGATTATTCATCTTTTGACACGACAGGTTATCTGCATATGTTCCCGTTTAACTTCTCGATTGTTGTGTACTTAAAGACGTTGCTACAGTTATTTCCGGATAATTACTTGGTGATCAAAGTATTCAATATTCTTTTTACACTGTTAACCTCGTTAATGATTTACCTGCTGTACAAAGAGCTCAAGGGTAAGTCTAGGGATCATGATTATGGCATTCTCGTGTTTGCCGCTACCTATATCCCTTCTTTGTTTATGAGTAATTTAATTTATAACGATGTGATCGCGACTGCCTTTTTGACAAGTGCTTTATATTTTGCTGTAAAATTTATCAAAAGAAAGTCCTTAAAGGATATTGTCTTCGCAGCCATCTTCCTGGCAGTCGGCAACTATTTCCGAAGTATCGGTGTTATTTTTCTGATTGCTGTGGTAGTCAGTCTATTGTTCAACATGCGTGCGATCGGGGTAAAAAAAGCTCTAAGCGCGTTGTTTATTACGGCTTTATTGTTTGATGTTCCAAGCTGGACGCAAAATGCTGTGCTGCAGGCGACGAATGTCGTAGATGAACCGATTAACGAAAATTCCGCACCGGTCTATATGTGGCTGAATATGGGGATCAATCTGGAGACGTTTGGATTCTGGGATAACTGGCAGAGCTATACGATCTATCAGCAGGATGCCAATTATAATAAGGCAGAAAGTACGCAGCTATTTAAAGAGGAAATCAGTCATAAACTCTCCGAGGCGAGCCTAAGGGACGTAGTGAAAATGTATTATAAAAAAATCGTTTGGACCTGGACAGAAGGAACATACCAGATGGAACGATATGGACTTGGGAATGATGGATCATCCAGTAACGGTGGAAGAATAGGCTTTGTCATGGACCGTTATAGCTACACTAATGCTGCTACGGATCTATTTAAGGGGGATTCGAGCTACCGCAGCGGGCTGCTGTGGTTGTTGTATGTCCTGAATTTTCTGATGTATGTTTTTATACTCGTTCGCTTAATCGGTGGAATAAGAGCCAAAAGATTTGAAGAGACCTCTTTGATTCTTGTGGTGTTGGGCTTTATCGGATTTTATCTACTATGGGAGATTAAGTCTCGATATATTTACCCGGTATATCCGCTGCTGATCGTGTTATCCTATATGGGTTTTAAAGATGTATATGATTATATGTTAAAAAGATATTTTCCACGTTGACCATGTTTGCTCGGAAAGAGGGGGTTCAAAGATGCGGATCAAGCGATATCTCGCTTTGCTCATAGTAGTGCTTAGTTGTTCCATGGTGCTCGTCTCCTGTGACGCCATCACCGCTCAGAAGATATCAAGTACAGATTCTGGTTCAAGGGCGAACGGGGGACAGAGCTTTAACGGTGGCCGGGGTAAAGATGGAGGTAGCTCTCCCGGCATGAATGGCGGGACAAGAAGAAACGGCAGCCAAGGTACAGATGGAGGAATTAGCGGGCAAAGTGGGCGACAGTGAACAAATTTCATGAACTTGCCCCAAGCCTACGAAGATTAAGTGTGATAGGATAAGATTACATTTAAATTCCCCGCGGGGGTAAGAAAAGAGAAAAGGGAGCAACATGAGAATCATTATATCGCCTGCTAAGAAGATGAAGATGGATACGGATTTTATGGATTGCCGCCAGATGCCGCAATTCATAAGCGAGTCGCAGACTCTTCTGGCCTTATTACAAAAGTTGAATTATGAAGAAGCCAAATCGCTATGGAAATGCAATGATGCCATCGCCACGCTAAATGTGGAACGGATTCGGGATATGGATGTAACACGGAGTCTTACACCGGCTATCTTTTCTTATGAGGGTATCCAGTACCAGTACATGGCACCTGGGGTACTTCAAATGGAGGAGCTGGAATATCTTCAGCAGCATTTACGGATATTGTCTGGGTTCTATGGAATCGTCCGGCCGTTTGACGGCGTTGTTCCGTACAGGCTGGAGATGCAGGCTAAGCTTAGCGGACCAGGTTTCAAGTCTATCTATGAGTTCTGGAACAGGAAGCTTGCAGATCAGCTATTTTCGGAGACTGACATCATTCTGAATCTGGCCTCCAAGGAATACAGCAAGTGCATCTCCCCGTATGTTGGCGGAAACGTTCGAATGATTAGCTGTGTATTCGGGCAGGAAATCGGCGGTAAGATCGTTGAGAGAGCGACTTTGGTTAAGATGGCCAGAGGTGAAATGGTGCGTTTCATGGCTGAGCGGCAAATCACCTGTGTGGAGGATATCAAAGGCTTCGACGGGTTTGATTTCAGCTTTGCTGAGGAGCTGTCGAATGAGAGTACGTATGTGTTTATACAAAAAAAGAATGAATAGAGTTAGTAGTGCTACGGGTAATCTTGGAGGTGGTTGAACAACCAGCTTCAGGGTTACCTTTATTTTTGATTAGCGAAACTAAATGGGGAATTCTAGTTTTTTAAAGGGGATAGATTGCAGTATAGAGAATAAAGTTCGGATGGAATAAGAACAGGTGAAAGAGGAGGGCTTATGATTTTTAAAAGAGATCCATTGGACAAACAGAGCTTACTTAAAGAATTGGATTCACTAGGCTATTCCGACAGAGTCAAAAAAGTAGCGATATTAGGCCGTGATCATCTTGGATCTGTCCAGTACTCCCAATTACTAGCCTCCTTGCTGGAGGATGGCGTTTATGAAGCACGTCTTGCCTTAATCGGTGCCATTGCAACACATGATGCCCCTATTATTCTGTCAGCCCTGCGGCATCCCATGGCAAGTATCAGAAATACGGCTGCGGGTCTTTTGGCAAAGGTGGCTTCAGATACTGATATTGAACGTGAGCTCCCACATTTATCATATGATTGCCGCCGTAAGCTGCTGCACAGTATTTCACAGATTAACCGTCAGGAATTGGCGGAACGTTTATTGCCTATGGTGTACGCCCGGTGGGGAGCGGAGGAAGCCGCGATTATATTGCAGGCCTGTTATTCGGCAACGGTAAGTAAATGGCTTGCTGATATCGGATATGCCATAAAAGACTGGAAGAAATTATCCAGCCGACATCTTGACGTAGTAGCGGAATACTTTGCAACAACACTGGAAAGCACACCACTCAGGGAAAAAGGCTATGTCTGGTGGAGATTCTCATCAGCTATGGAGATCCTATGCAATCTAAAGGCGGATCTGGTACTTGCGTGTGCGATGAATCATGGACCCGAGGGTATCATACATCCTGCGTTAAAGGAACAACTTGGCACGCTTGTACGCCAAAATCCGAATATAGTGTATCAGCTGCTGACTCGAACGGAGTCGCGGAGCGATCTGATTTCTTATGGTGTGCCTGAAGGTGTTCTAAAAAGAAAAAAATATTTATCCATGGAGCAATGGATTGAGATAGCGAAATTACTCGCAGATCACCCGATGCATTTAGCGAAGTTGCTGCATAATATTGCACCTTCCAACCGCCAAGTGATTTTTGATGCCGTGTATGAAGAAGATAAACGCCAAGACCGTGTTTTTCCGGAAAGATTACTTTATATATTACCGCATGCCTTGCGTGACAAGGAAGCCACCCGGATGCTTGGCCTTCGTGAAATCAATGATGACCGGGAGAGAACAATCAGACTCACCGCTTGCCGTTCTATTCTTCATTCAAGAGCGGGGCTTGAACAAGCAACAAAGGTATCCAGTTCAGAAGAACGTTCCACGGCGCTTATGCAACTGATCAGAAGTACGGTTCTGTCGAGACAGGGTATGCATGAGACTTTGGTATTTTTGGGCCGGATTAGAAATGAGCAAGATCCTGTTCGAGGTTTTGTGTTTAAGGAGCTTTCAGAAAGTCCTGCATCTGTGTTCACCGATGCCCATGTACAAGAACTTACTATGCTTGTTGATAGTGTTATAGATGCCAGAGATACTTCATATGGTACGAAGTTTTCCGTTCAACAACTGGCATTTGCTATTCTCCGGCATAACGCATTAAATCCTCACAGTGAGTTGTTCAAGTTCTCTTTAAATACGATCCGGAAACTGGCCCAGCAGAACGGACAGCTTTCACTTCCATCGTTGGAGAAGAATTTACCCCAAGGAGTAGAAGAGGTCATCTTTGATGAAATCTATACATTAGCTGTACAGGGTAACAAAAGAGAAGACTACAATCTGGTGCTTAGCCTGGCTAGCTCATTTGGTAAAAGAGGTTACGGCATCATAAAACTTCAGAATCTGTTAAAGGAAGCAACGAGGGCAAAGGCAGATTCTACAGCCATACAAGCGGCCAGATACTGGCTTGCGCCTCGTACAACACGTGATGCCAGAGTTAAGGAATTATTAGCTTTAGATAAATCGTATATTACGATCCATGAAGTATTCCAGCATCTGCATCTGAAGCGTCAAGAATGGCTCGATCCTTTTATTTCAGGGGCTGTCATTAAGGGCGAGTTCCTATCAGGCAAAACTATCTATCTTGTGCCGGCCGCGGATGGATTCCACAGATGGCTGCCACGTCAGCAACAAGCATTAAGTGCCTTATTAGAAAAAATTGCATACGATGCCAAACGTAATCTTTGGGAGCGTGCAAGAGTTATTAAGATCATGGCAAGCATGCCTGATCTCGGTTCGGATAGGTTACTTGGGCTTATGCAGGATAAGGAAGTAACTGTAGTAGAAGCTGCACTTCATGCCTTTTCACTTATGGAAGAACCGGAGAAGGCACTTCCCATTCTGCTGGAGAATCTGGATGGGGACCGGGCACGTGTAGCCATGTACTCGATACCTAGATGCATCCGCAGGGTGAATCCGGTGTTACTGGTTACCATGCTGAAAGAGCTTCTGAATCGGGATAAGCTGAAGATCACTGTCAGAAAAGAGGGCATCCGCTTACTGGGTGCTTATAGAAGCGATGACAGCATTCCGCTATTGATGAACGAGTTCGAGAAACCAAATGCACACAAGGATGTAATCATTGCCATAGGGCATGCTGCAAAACAGCTTTTAGATGATGAGCGCGCTTGGGAGATTTTAAGTGCAATGGCTGCTTCATCAGAAAGTGATATCGCAAGAAGCTTGTTATCCCAACAGCCTAATGATCTTCCGCTAGACTATAGACTTCGCTATTTAAAATTAATCATTGAAATCGGAAATCATCCGGATGGGTTTGTCGGCAAGTATGCTTTCAGTTCTATGATGCGGTGGACCAATGGAAATGAAGACATTGTTGCAGCTGCCACCGCTCAGGCTATTATGGATTTGGAAGACAGCAACAGATGGGAATTTGCCATGAACACGCTAATACAAACCTGCCGCGATGGTAAGATCAATGAGGTTGTAATCGGCGTTTGTCAGAAATTAGCTAGTGCGGCGATAAGGGATGAATGGAATGCAACTACCAGTAGAGATTTGCCTCATCGGCAACGTCTCCTGAAACTTATCAACCAGCTGAACGCTTTGCCAACAATCACCCGGGTGCACCTTAAACCTTTGTATACGGGATTGATTGAGTGTCTAACATCGGATGAGACTTTACAGCAAGTTGTGATGAAGCTGTATATAGCAGTAATAGACTGGAATAATGTGCAGGAATCCGCCGCTTATCTGAATCAGATGGTTAACTGTATTTCAAATCAGCCGCAGCTGTTGAGCGACGCCTACAAGCAGGTTGCTTATAATTTAAAAGACAGCACAGGCTACTGGAGTCCGGAGACCTTATTGGAAATTGTAGATGTGCTAGGGTCTGAGGGGAGTTACGAATCTCAGTATATTGGACTTTCGTTGCTTGAGGTTGCCGGAAGTGCTCTACTCTGGAGTCCAGAGCCTGCAGAGCGTTTGAGGGTGTACAGAAATCACACGAATATTGCGGTTCGCTCACTTGCGCTAAATATTTGGACGGTGATAGATTAGTTTTCATAGTTTTAATAAAATATAAACACCAAAAAAGCTCAGGCTACAATTCGGCCTGAGCTTTTTTGGTGTTTATTCAATTAAGCTTCCATCTTCTGCGCCGTATAAAGGCGGTGGTAAAGCCCCTTTTGTGCGATAAGCTCATCATGTGAGCCGCTTTCTGCGATACCTTTGTTAGACACATACATAATGCGGTCGCAGTTTTTTACGGTGGACAGGCGGTGCGCGATAATGAATGAGGTACGTCCTTTAAGGAGCTCATTCAGACCTTTTTGCAGCAAACGCTCAGTCTTCGCATCGATCGATGAAGTGGCTTCATCTAATATGAGAATTCTCGGATCAGCCAAAAGCGTTCTCGCGAACGAGATGAGCTGCCGCTGTCCCTGAGACAGCTTGGAGCCACGCTCGTTGACCTCCGTCATGTAGCCTTGATCGAATTCACGGATGAATTCGTCGGCGCACACGGCTTTCGCCGCAGCAATCACTTCTTCCTCGGTGGCATCGAGTTTACCGTAACGAATATTGTCCAAGATCGTACCGGAGAAGATGAAGCTGTCTTGAAGCATAATCCCCATCTGGCTGCGCAGGGACTTCAGCGTAACCTGCGAGATATCCTGATCGTCGATAAGAATCTTACCGCTAGAAATATTATAGAAGCGCGAGATCAGATTGACGACTGTAGTTTTGCCTGCACCTGTTGGTCCCACTAGAGCGATGCTTTCTCCCGCTTTGATCTTAAAGGAGATATTCTCCAGAATATTGAGTCCTGGGTCATAGGCAAAGGTCACATCGTCGAAAGTGACATGGCCCTCTACAGGCCGCAGTGTCTTCGCATCCGGAATATCACTGACGGTAACGGGCTCATCCAGCGTCTCGAAGATACGCTCGAGATAGGCAACGGCGTTGATGAAGTTATTGTACAGGTTCGAAAGATTCAGAATCGGCTGCCAGAAGCGGGCAGCGTAGCTGCTCATCGCCAGAATGACGCCGAGGGTCATATCTTGTGGACTCAGTGTTAGTAGGCCTACAAGGAAAATCAATGATGTAACGATCGTAGACAAGTTGTCTACGGAGAACGGAATAAGTAAGTTGTAACGTTGAGCCTTCATCCATTCTGTACGGAAATTACCCGCGAGACGTGTGAAGATTCCTTCGTTGCGTTGTTCCCGGGAGAACATTTGCGTCACACCAATACCGCTGATACTTTCTTGCAAATAGGCGTTTAGGTTGGAGCTTTTATTGGATACTGCTTGCCAAGCCCGGCGTTGCCGAGTTTTGATCAGCATCATGATGACAAAGAATACTGGCAGCCCTGCAAGGATGACAAATGATAGACGTACGTCAACAGCGAACATGAAGGCTGCGATAAAGAGCAAATTCACGATTTCTAGAATAAAGTTGATAATACCGTTGGATAACACATCTGAAACGGCGTTAACGTAGTTTACGACCCGGATGAGAATCTTGCCTTGCGGACGGTCGTCATAATACTTGAAGGGCAACTCTTGCAGATGCTTAAACAAATCTGTACGGATGTCAAAAATAATATCCTGCCCAACACTCGTCATGATACGTGAACGTATGGTAGCGAGATAAACGCTGACCACAATGGTCAGAAGCATCAGTCCAGCCCAGCCCAGTAGCGCAAGCTTCGCTTTTGCCGGAATGGTCACGTCGATCACATGCTGCATGATCAGTGGAGCTGATAGTGAAATGGCCGCTGAAAGTGCACTGAGGATAAATGCAACAATCATTGGCGTTTTCTTTCGTTTGATGTATACCATCGCACGCCGGAAGTGTTTTATATTAAACGGCGATTCCAGATTCTCATCGACGTCGAATTTATTCCTTGCCACTTGCGGTCACCTGCCTTCCAATACCCTCGTTCTGCAGTTTAAACACATCGTAGTAGTAGCCCCGTTTCGCTAGCAGTTCGGCGTGGGTGCCTTCCTCAACCAGCTTCCCGTTATCCAGAATGAGAATACGGTCAGCCTGCGCGGTCGTAGATACACGCTGCGCGATAATAATCTTCGTGCAAGGATAATCCAGCTCGCGTAGACTTTTCTGAATATGCTCCTCTGTCTCAAGATCGACAGCAGAGGTCGTATCATCCAGAATGAGGATCGGACGGCGAACTGCCAAAGCACGTGCTAAAGCGATACGCTGTTTTTGACCTCCGGATAAGCCGACTCCTCGTTCTCCGACAACGGTATCATAACCTTCAGGCATTTTGGTAATGAAGTCGTGTGCGGCTGCGAGCTCGGCAAAGCTTATCGCATCTTCTTCCGGAAGATCAGGATCACCATAGGCGATGTTTCCATCGATAGTATCAGAGAACAAGAGCACATCTTGGGTCGCCATGCCGATATTATCACGCAGTTCATCGAGCTCCAGCTTTCGGACATCAACGCCGTCGACGAGTACACGTCCTTCGGCTACGTCATAGAAGCGAGGAATCAGGTTGATGATTGTTGTTTTGCCTGATCCGGTCGAGCCCATGATTGCTATGGTTTCACCAGGTTCTACGGTAAAGCTAACATCGTCAAGTACGATAGCGCTGTCATATTTGAAGCGGACATGATCGAACTCAATACGGCCTTCGTAACGGCGTTTGTCAGTAGACATATGCTCGTTTACGATATTAGGCTTTGCGTAATAGATATCAATGATTTTGGACAAGCTCGCAAAAAAGCGCTGAATGTCGTTGATAATAATACCAATGTTGCGCATAGGGTTGGATATAGCCCAGATCAGTGAAGAGAAAGCTGTAAATTCACCGAAGGTGATCCGGCCGTTCATCAGGAACAAACCACCTGCCAGCATTAGAATGACGTTGAAGCCCTGAGCGAAGGATTCCAGAAAAGGAAAGTAATCAAGCCATACAAGGGCGGCCTTTTTGTTCGCTGTAGAGTAATTGACATTCTTCTCCGTAAATTTTTGAACTTCGAACTCTTCGCGGGCAAAAGCCTTAACCACACGGTTGCCTGAAATATTCTCCTGAGTAGTCGTGTTAAGCTGGGACAGCCGCTCACGCAGGTCAATATACATAGGACGGACGCGTTTAGCGAATATGTAAGCCACGATAAAAATGGGCGGTGACAGGATTAGCATCCACAGCGTTAGCTGAGCATCTATAGTGAAAAAATAGATAACAGCAGCAATGAAGATCGTTAGCGATTCAATGATCGTTTTGAAAATCCATGCCATCGAGTGCCGAACCATGTCCAGATCCCCGGTCATCTTGGTCATGAGATCACCGGTACGGTTACGGTCGTAATATTCTCTGTCCTGTCCTTGGATCTTGTTGTACAAAAAAATACGGATATTGTACATCATGTTTTGCGAGGATCTTTCGTACTGCATAGTTGTAATATAAGCAAGTCCTGTGCGCAGTAGAGAAAATCCAATCATGCCCAGACAGAGCATAATCAATAATTGCCGTTCTTGTGTAAGATTCTGCAGCGCATTGTCACCTGCTATAAACGTATCGACAATGCGCTGACTGATGTAAGGGTTTACAATCGTAAGACTTGAACCCACTACTGAGAGGCAGAGCGCTAGAATGTATCGTGTCCGGTTGCCCTCTAAGTTCTGCCATAGCCATTTCAGTTCGAACATCTGATCACCTGTTTCTGATTGTTCTTGTTCTTTCACTCTTGCCTGAAAAGAGTGAATAAAACAAAGTGATTATAACATTATCAATTGACTAAGTATCGTTTACGGTAAAATTTCCTTGTTACATTATTGTTACAAAAAAATGAACTTATTAATGATGTGAATTTATCCTTGAGTAATGAGGGTTTGCCATTCGGGCTTGGGCGTTCTAATTATGATAAACTGAAACAATGTAAAGTGATTAGGCTTGGTTTGGATAGAGACAGGAGGATGGAGAATGAGCTTTGTTGCTGTCAAAAATGAGTACAAGCGTTACAAAATGGGTGAAAGTGTGATCGTTGCCAACGACGGAATTGATTTTGAGATAAATAAAGGTGAGTTTGCAGTGATTGTCGGCCCCAGCGGTGCGGGCAAATCGACGGTGCTTAATATTCTTGGCGGGATGGATTCTGCTGACGAAGGCCAGGTCATTGTGGACGGTACGGACATTGCCAAGTTCAGTGCCAAGGAGTTGACGGGCTACCGCCGCAATGACGTGGGTTTTGTGTTCCAGTTCTATAACTTAGTGCCGAATCTTACCACACTGGAGAATGTTGAGCTTGCTTCTCAGATTTCCCCGCGTGCACTAGATGCGCGTAAGGTGTTGGAGGATGTGGGATTAGGTGCACGGCTGGATAATTTTCCGGCTCAGCTGTCTGGTGGTGAGCAGCAACGTGTCGCTATCGCCAGAGCGCTAGCTAAACAGCCGAAGCTGCTCCTCTGCGATGAGCCAACTGGTGCGCTAGATTACAATACTGGTAAGCAAGTGCTTAAGCTGCTTCAGGATACCTGCCGTAACACAGGCACTACGGTCATCGTAATCACGCATAATTTGGCGATTGCGCCAATGGCAGACCGGGTTATTGAGATTAATAATGCTAAGGTACGGAAGATGGTAACCAATCCTTCACCAGTATCCGTTGAAGATATCGAATGGTAAGGAGAAGGCATCTATGAAAAAGCGCGCGTTATGGAAAGATATTTTTCGTGAAATTAGGCATACCAAAGCCCGATTTATTTCGATTTTTGCAATTATCATGCTGGGCGTTAGTTTCTTTTCTGGCATCAAGTCAGCCGGTCCAGATATGCTGGATACAGCCGGAACCTTTTATCAAGAGACGAGACTAATGGATCTGAAGGTGCAGACCAACTATGGTTTGACCAAAGATAACATAGATCTGCTGAGCGATGTACCGGGGATCGATGAAGTCCAGCCGGGTTACAGCGCAGATGTGTTCAGCGGCGATAATGCTTTGATACTCAAAGTCCATTCTTACAATTCAGATAAACCTCTTAACCAGTACAGTATGATTGAAGGACGTCTTCCAGAGGATTCCGGAGAAATCGTATTGGATGACAAGCTGGCTGGAAAGTATGCGCTGGGCGACAAAATAACGTTCAGCGGAGCTGGAACAGATGCGGAGTTGTCGAACAACTTTGAGACATTGAATTATACTGTTGTGGGCTTTGTGCGAAGTCCTCAATTTATTGAGAAGAGTACCCGGGGCACCAGCGGAATTGGTAAAGGGACGGCGGATGCATTCGCAGCGATCCCAGAGTCGGATTTTAAGCTCCCGGTCTATACGGAAGCCTATCTATCCTTCAAGGATACAACCGGAGTGAAGGCTTATTCACCAGAGTATGAGGGATTGATCGAACAGCATACCAAGTCAGTAGAGCAGGCGATGTCCAGTGTGCCGGAAGCTCGGCTTGCGGAGATGCGCGCGGAAGGCGAGAAAGAGCTGTCCAGTGGACGAGGCAAGGTGGCCGCCGCCGAGAAGCAGCTCGCCGATTTAAAGCGCCAGCCAGAAGTGGTGCAGCAGGGACAAGCTGCAAACATGAAAGCCATTGCTGATGGGCTGGTCTCTGCCAAGGCGGAACTGGCTGCAGGGGAGCAAAAACTTGCAGAACTAGGGCTCCCGAAGGTCTATGTCACAGACCGAAGTGCCAATCCGGGATATGCCGAATATAAAGACAACGCTGATCGATTGTCGGCAATTGCAAGTGCTTTCCCGGTATTCTTTTTCCTGATTGCTGCGCTGGTCAGCTTGACGACTATGACTCGAATGGTCGAGGAGCATCGTTTGCAGATCGGGACACTTAAAGCGCTTGGGTATGGCAACCGTGACATTATGGCCAAATTCTTGGTTTATGGTACACTTGCCAGCTTGACGGCTTCGGTTGCGGGACTTGCGCTCGGTTTTACCATGTTTCCAACCATTATCTATAATGCGTACAGTTCGCTTTATAATCTGCCGGATCTTATCAAAAGCTTCTATCCGTCGTATTCCATCATTTCCATTATAGTGGCGCTTATCTGCACTACATTGACGGCTTGGATTGCCGCACGTGTAGAGCTGCGTAGCAATTCTTCTGTGTTAATGCGTCCGAAGGCGCCAAAGAGCGGGCAGCGGATTCTACTGGAGAGAGTTACGTTTGTATGGAAACGGCTGAGCTTTGTTCAGAAAGTTACCGCACGGAATTTATTCCGCTACAAGCAGCGGATGTTCATGACTGTGTTCGGTGTGGCCGGCTGTACGGCGCTAATTCTGACCGGGTTTGGTCTTAAAGACTCGATCGGCAGCATTGCCCCTCAGCAGTTCGGCACGATTATGAAATATGATGCACTTGTAGCGCTGCATGAAGATGCGTCTGCTGATGTGCGGGATGCCTACGAGCAATTGATCACTGGCGAGTCCACTATAACTGGATCACTAAGTGTGGCACAGGAAACGATGAAAGCGCATGGCAGTGGTGTAAATGATCAGGATGTGCATATGTTCATCCCTGCATCTGTTGATGCGATATCCGATTATGTGGAGCTGCGGGATCGAGTGAGTGGAGAAAAACGCACGCTTTCGGACGAGGGCGCTATAATCTCGGAGAAGCTGGCTAAATTATACGGGCTTGAACCCGGCGACCAGTTGAATGTGGTGGACAAGGATAACGAGACATTCAAGATTAAGGTCATAGGGATTACAGAGAACTATGTAATGCACTATGTTTATATGACACCTGCGTATTATTCTTCCGTATTTGGACAAGAACCGGTGTTTAACACAGAGCTGCTGAATTATACCACGCACGATAAAGCATGGGAGGACAAGTTCGGCGAGAAGCTAACGGATAATGAGGGAGTGGCCGCGGTCAGCTTTTCCAGCAACGTAGGTACTGCCTTTGATGACACCATGAAGAGTATGGATGTTGTAACCTTGGTACTCATTGTATCGGCTGCTGCTTTAGCTTTTGTCGTCCTCTACAATTTGACCAATATTAATGTCTCTGAGCGGATCAGGGAACTATCAACCATCAAGGTATTGGGATTTTATGATAAGGAAGTAACGTTGTATATTTACCGCGAGAATATGCTGCTAAGCCTACTTGGCATTGTAGCCGGATCGGGTCTTGGCATTATATTGCACAGCTTCGTCTTGAATACAGCTGAGCTGGATGCGACGATGTTCGCGCCGATTATTAAGTGGCCAAGCTATGTGTATGCCGCGCTATTAACACTGCTGTTCTCAGGCATAGTCATGGCTTTCATGCATATTAAGCTCAAACGGATTCATATGATTGAGGCGTTGAAGTCGGTAGAATAAGCGGAGCTTCCACACCAAAAACAAAAGTTGATCCTACTTAAACACAAAGGACCGCTTCGAACAGCCATTGTTATGGCTACTCGAAGCGGTCTCTTTTGCTTTGAGAGGAGATGGAATCTTTTAACGTGAGCCGATCGATAACTTCATATGCAGGATAGGAAAAGGATTCCCCTGTTCATCCAGTGCAGAACGCTCAAAAACTTGAAAACCCATATGCTCATAGAAACCTAAGGCCTGCGGATTTTGTTCATTTACATCAACGTAGCGTACGTTCAGTGTCTGAATAGCATAAGCAACGAGCGATTTACCAATTCCTTTTCCCATTGCAGTAGGTTCTACGAATAGCATTTCAATCTTGTTATCCTGAATCCCTATGAATCCAAGCGATTGGTCATGGTCATCTATAAAAGCAAGCAGATGACTTATATGCTCCATCCCTTGTATAACCAGTGGCCGCAACGCATCAATGTCCTGTTCAGACAGGAATAGATGTGTATGCCGCACAGATAACTCCCAAATATTCAGTAGACGGTATAAACATTCTTCATTTCTAGCGGTGATTGGTTGTATCGAGTCCATGTCTTCCCTCACATTTCCACTTAATTCGAAGAAGATGAAGCTGCAGCCGCAGCCGACGCAGCCGCAGCCCCAGCAAGAGCAGCCTGCTGTGCGATCACAATATTAGTGATGCTGGTGGAAAGCATCGAGGTTACAATGCCGCTTTGCACATCCTCTACATATTTGAAGGCTACCAGCGCAGCTGACAGCAGTAGCAATTCCTGCTTTACAATGGACCAGCTGCCAAAGCCTTTTTTGGTACGCAGTAATTCGAAGGTCTCTGAGACTTCCGTAACCATGTCCTTATTGTTGGAGGAGAGCAAAGTTAGCACGCCCAGCGAAGAAAGGGTATATTCCTTATCTAACCGGATGCCATGTGCACGGAACGCATCTCGTAATGCCAGTACACGATCCGCTGCTTCTGAAGCTTCTTTTCCAAGAACCAGTACCTGTGTCAGAGCTTGCACACTGTTCCCCGACATAAATTCAGGCTTTAGTGTAGTGTAAAGCTGCTCCATCCGGTCGATGCCGCTGTCCACGTCGATATCGGAAAGGCCGAGCATGGCAGAGAAGATATAATCATCATGTCCGGTAAGGAAACGGTGCTTCGCTTTCATGCTATCGTAAAACATCTTTGCGCGTTCTACCGTACGCTGATACTGATCTGTTGTCGTATTAGCGGCGATTTGATAAGCGGCAACGACGAGATAATCAGAGGCTCTAAATTTGACATCCTTCAATAAGTCATACACGGTCAGCGTGTTAGCAAGCTGTTGTTCCTTGTCAGCAGAAAGAGAGAGCATAGTAGCAATACTGATTGCCGAGTTCCCCCTAAACGAAGAAAACATTCCGGTATTTTCTTTAATAAGCTCGTGGCTCGCACGAATCGCATCCTCATCTGCCCTTTTATTCTCTGCTGTGTACAGTAACCCCGCCAAACGGCTAACCATTGCATTATGCCAAGGAAAAGCCTTTTTGATCCTCTGCGCGTTCTCTGCGAACAATTCAACCCTTGCAGCATACTGCTCGTTCATTGGATACACCCCTCTGTTATCTATAATTCATAATATTACGAAAATTTTCTGAGTTGGATTCATTTGTTTGGGGTGTTTATTGTTTTTAGATCATAAACAGCTCTTTAGCATACCGTTTGCCTGACGAAAGAAGGCTGTCGCTCAGTTCAGGGTCATTTACAGTCCTTGCAAGAACTAGAGAGCCAACCATGGTGCTGAACAGTGCGCTACCTTTGGAGGGCTCAATTCCCGCCAGATCGGAGATAAAAGCAATCATCCGCTCTAGTTCCTGGGTGAATACTTGTCGAACTTCTTCGGAAGAATGAGATATTTCGGCAGAAAGGGCAGGGATAATACAGCCCATCTCCGTTTTGTCGCGGTGATACGGACTTAAATAATAGTCAATGACCGCATTGATTTTGGGGTTCTGCTCTTCCTGGTCCGCGACCTTCTGCAAAAGTGCGATGGTATCGCTGATGGCATACCGGCAGGCTTCGGCGACGAGTTGTTCTTTGTTGTCGAAATGTGAATAAAACCCCCCGTGAGTCAATCCGGCTCCCTTCATAATGAATGGAACACTTACATCATGAATGCCATGGGTGCGAAAAGCCTGGGCAGCACTTTCAACAATCGTATTCCGTACTTTTATTTTATGGCCTTTGGGATAGGGCATCATAATCA
Organism: Paenibacillus sp. FSL H7-0737; assembly: GCF_000758545.1. Taxonomy (NCBI): domain Bacteria; kingdom Bacillati; phylum Bacillota; class Bacilli; order Caryophanales; family Paenibacillaceae; genus Paenibacillus; species Paenibacillus sp. FSL H7-0737. The sequence goes on from NZ_CP009279.1 coordinate 866,736, forward strand.
CTCCATAGCTTCATAATTCTACTTTTAAAATATTATATGCATCATAATAAAGCCTGTCAATTTAACGATTCTGAGCACTGTCTGCTTATGAAAGGATAAACACGGTTGTTGACGGTTTTAAAATATGATGGTAATAATATATTACGATCATCATATTTTAAAATAGCAGGTACAGGAGGTATCAGGAGATGGGGAAACTTGAGTTCGTAGAAACGTTGGTCATTGGATCAGGTCCGGGTGGGTATGTGGCGGCGCTGCGATCTTCACAACTTGGAATGAGAACGGCGATTGTTGAACGTAATCAGCTAGGTGGGGTCTGCACTAATGTTGGGTGTATTCCCTCCAAAGCATTAATTGCTGAATCCCATCGTTACGAGTTGCTTAGACCGTTCAGCTCTGCGGATGCGGCAGTGTCATTTAAGAATGCTCAGGATTTCAAGCAAGGAATTGTGAATAAGCAGGCAGGTGGAGTTGGCTATTTATTAAAGACTGCAGGTGTGAGCATTTTGGAAGGGGAGGCCAGATTGGTCGATGAGCATACCGCTATTATCAGTCAGTCCGGACAAGAGCAAAGCATTTCTTTTAAAAATGCCATCTTAGCCACAGGATCACGTCCGATTGAGCTGCAAGCCTTTCCCGTTGGCGGACGTGTTTTGTCTTCGACAGAAGCTCTGTCGCTCCGTGAAGTTCCAACTAGCCTAGTAGTTATTGGCGGTGGATATATAGGCGTTGAGCTGGGGCAAATGTATGCCAAATTTGGAACAACGGTAACGATTCTGGAGGGAGGAGATCAAGTGCTGCCTGGATTTGAGGCGGAGCTTGTGAGCCCTGTTGGAAGGCAGTTGAAAGCTGATGGGATTAAGATGATTACCGGAGCGACAGCTGTGAACGTAGTGCAGAGTGCAGACGCCATTACACTGCATTATTTGAAAAATCAGGAGCAGCTGCATGTGACAGCGGAATATGTGTTAGTCACTGTCGGCAGAAAACCAAATACAGACGGTGATTTAGGGCTGGACCGTATAGGTTTGCCAGTGACGAGCAGGGGTTTCATTGAGACAGATGAACAGTGCAGAACGGCTATCCCGAATATTTTTGCAATTGGGGATATTACGTCGGGTCCAGCCCTTGCTCACAAGGCGTCCTATGAAGCTAAAATTGCGGCAGAAGCCATTGCCGGTCTTTCCTCCGAGGTTGATTATAGAGCCATTCCGCTTGTTGTTTTTTCTGATCCAGAGCTGGCCAGTGTTGGCTTAAGTGAAACAGAAGCAAAGGCAAAAGGCATCCCGCTGGTTATTGGCAAATCTTCTTTTGGGATTAACGGGAGAGCATTGGCCTTGAGGGAAACGGAAGGGTTCGTCAAAATTGTAGCGGACCCGATCTCGGGAATCGTTATGGGTGCCCAAATTGTTGGAGTAGAAGCATCTACACTGGTGTCGGAGCTTGCCCTTGCCATTGAGATGGGAGCAACTGTAGAGGACTTGGCGATGACCATTCACCCTCATCCCACATTGGGAGAAGTGATTATGGAGGCTGCCGAAAATGCGGCTAAAAAAATGGTAAGGGGAGAGAGTGGGAAATGAAGATAAAAGCAGGTTTATATATTGGAATTGCGATTGCGTTAATCGTTGGAGGTTCTCTACTTGCTATAAAAGGAAAGGATGCTGTCAGTCAAGCTGAGAGCAGGAAACAAGGGATTCTTGATGCAGAGCAAAAGACTATATTTTATCAGAACAGTCCAGGGTCAATTGTAGAGGTCCGTGTGGCTGTAGGTGATTCTATAAAACAGGGAGAGGTATTGTTCAAGGTTAAATCCGCTGAAGAAGGAGAAACAGATGTACTCGCGCCGGAGGACGGATCGGTCAACAGGATTGTTGTAAAGCCGGGAGATCAAATACAGCTAGGAATGCCAATGGCGGTTTTGCAAAAAAACAACTTTTATACAGACCTTTACATACAGGAGAGCGAAATCCAAAAGCTAAAGGTGAATCAAAGTATCGACGTTCATTTTCCGTATTTGGACCATAAAGCCGAGGTGACGGGTGTGGTTACTTCCATCGCAGCCGCCCCTCAATTTGCGAGCTTACGCATGTCACGTGAAAAAGGGCAAGCCGATTTAAGCATGTTTCTTGTCCGTATAGCTATGGATGCGAATGCTGATTTGCTTCCGGGGATGACAGCGGAGGTGAAGCTCGATGAAATCACTGATTGACGAGTGGAAGTACGTGGCGGGCAGTAAGTATTTACGCCTGATTTTTATTGGTCCACTTATCGCGGCTATATTTTTTGGCTTGATGTTCTCGAAGAATCAAATCAGCGAATCGCATGTTGTAGTCATTGATGAGGATCACAGCTCGTATTCACGACAGCTGATCTCTAAAATAAATGCTTCTCCATATATGAAGGTAACTAATGTGTATGCCAGCTCCTTAGATCCAGAAACATTATTGGCAAATGAGCAGGCTGTCGCGGTCATCACCCTTCCCAAAGCGTTAGGGCTGCATCAGCAGCAGGGGATATCAACGAATCTCGGCATCTTAATGGATAACACCATGCCATCAGGTCTAACCGGCATCCGAACTGCGATTCAGGAAGTCATCCAGACGGAAAATATGACTCTTTCTATGACCCGTCTCCTCCAAAAGGGGATGGATGCCGAAACCTCTAAAGGACTTGCTTCTCCGTTGTCCCTGCAGCAGCGGATGTTGTTTAATCCGACCACAAGTTATGTGAGCTTTATGGTCATTGGATTTGTGAATATTGTGGTGCTGATGATTACAACAAGCGCAGCAGGTTCAATTGCCCCTCGCTTACGGCAGGAGGGTAAACTTTTTGCAAACGGGAAGTCTCCTTGGCAGATTTGGGTTCGTAGTGTACCTTACGCTGTTTTATCAACGATCTCGCTGCTCCTGTGTTATGGCTTGTTAAAGCAGGTGGGGGAAATGCGCTTTGAAGCAGAGCCTTATCTTTTTATTATTCCGCTGTTTGTGTATGCCTTTGCTCTGTCACTTATGGGCCTGTTGATTGGTTATACTGCCAAAGACGTATCCAAAGTTAATTTACGAACTAATTTCGTATTGTATCCGTCGTTTCTTGCCACTGGAATCCAATTGAGCCCATTAGCGTTTCCGGAGTTTTTTCAAATTTCCGCTTGGGCATTGCCGATGAACTGGCTTAATCGCCTTATACGCGGAATGGCTTTTCGGGATGGGGCGTTAACAGCCTACAGTCAGGAGCTGGGAGCACTGCTGATCATTATTGGTGTTGTATCCTTATTCATCGGATTGCTGGTGCTCAGAGAGGCGAACAAACCCGAGGTTCAGCTCTCGAAATCAGTCCCAGCTTCAGTAATCTAATCTACTCTAGTCGTGCAAAACGTTGTTCTGTTTTATTAAGATGCTTCACCCGTTCTTCTAAGCTGCGATCTGACATCCCGGCATAATTATACCAACGGAGGTTCTTCCGTATTCCCATTTTGCGGAAGGTCCCTCTGAACAGAATTTTGGTGATGGGGTTGCCAAAAATCCAGCGATAAAAGAAGTCGGGCGTGTTCATTACGGTCAGCAGTGACACTCCTTTAAGATTCGTGAGCAAGCATTTGAAGGGCCGTCCAGGTTTAATTTCCTCGTAGACAATACCTTTTGCGAATACCTTATCAAGAAAGCCTTTGGTGAGAGCGGGCATGGCCTCCCACCAAATGGGGAATAGGAAGACGATATGATCTGCTGCCATAAGCCGTTGCTGATAATTGGCGACTAGGGGGTCGGTGGTTTTCTTTTGTCGCCAAGCAGCAAGTTCTTCGCGCGACATGACTGGATTAAATCCATCGGCATGCAGATCGATAAGATCAATCGTATGACCTTTGGTGGTAAGACCTCGCATTACGGAGGCTAATAAGGCTGCGGAATAGCTTCGCTGATGTGGGATATTCTCGGACGCTGATGCTCCGTATGGATGATCAAAAATAACTAAGACATTCATATAAATACCTTCTCTTCGTTTTATTGTTTCCTAGAAATTAAATATTAACTATGGAAACAATAATACGTTTTAAGTTTCCTTATTGTCAATATTATTTCTAGGAAACTTTATTTATGAGCTGTGTCTTGTTAAAATGAGCATAAGATGAATTTACGAGGAGACTTAACAGTGACGCATTCTTTCGAGAACTTACCTAATAAGGATATTATGATAAAAAAATTGATAGATATGATTCCCCAATTACAAAAGCGATTTCAATCGGAGGATGATGAAGAGAAGGCGTGGTTGATTCAGAACTGTAGTAATCCTCTTATCATTGATTTCCTCCAAGACTCCACAGTCATGATGCTGCATGTAATCGATGCAATTGGACAGCTTGAGCCGGTGAATGGCACTACCATTTCGAAGCATTTCGGAATTCCGAAAGGTAGCGTGTCCAAAATCACTAGAAAATTAGTTCTGCAGCAAATTATTCGCACGGAGTTTCTCCCCGATAATAAAAAAGAAGTGCTGTTTCTTACAACACCTCTTGGAAAAGAAATATTCGATTTGCATCAAGCACTACATAAGGAGATGAATAAAGGGATAAATCGGTTTCTACAGAGATATAACACAGATGAATTGTTATTTCTGAACCAAGCGTTCGAGGATACTTTAGAAGCATCATGGGTTCATCCGGAATCGGTTGCTGAAGAAGAACCATTAAATGCTGGAGAATCTTTTGAGGCAATGGAAATCGATGAAATGAGTCAAATCGTAGACATGCTTAACCAACTTGATACACGCAATCTTAAGAAAGCTAAGGCCATTCTTCAAGATGTGTTTTTTACCTCTTTTGAGTAGCTTTATAATTTCTGATAGTGAGTTAAGAGTTGCTCTAGCTTATCCTGAATCATTTGTTTCAAGCCTTCAGGCTTCACCGCTCTAACATATTGACCATAACGCATGAAATAATTAGCTAGAAATTCTTCTTCGCCTGGATTATAGAATCCTTTTATGACTGTTTTCGGGCCAGCTTCTATTTTCATAGAGGGGTAATGCTCTTTATAAAAAATATCTTTGGCTTGCTCCGCAATCTCAATTTCAAAGTGAATACTGTTCTCGGATTGATAAAATTCTAAGGAACGATTAAGAAGTTCTTCTATAGAATAGCGGGCTGAGCTTTCCTCTACTTCAATGAAGGTTATTCGATCACATCTAAAAACTCTATATGTATTCGTATTTAACTCTATTCCAGTAGCATACCATTGACCAAACTTCGCGGAAATTCTGAAGAATTGTACAGGGTAGCTTTTTGTCTGGTTATTTTTTGTGTATTCAATGTTACAGGCACATTCATTTAGAATACTTGCCAGGATTTTATCTAAAAAACGACTGACATGCTTATGCTGATACATTTCGAATTGTAGAACTTTTTTCATTTTATGAATCTGGTTGATTTGTGTACTCGATAGACAGTGCTCGAACTTTTCGTTTAGCTTATTAACACTTAAATGAAAAGGTGTAGATTGATAAGATTCTAGCGTCAGCATAGCAAAGTACAGTGCATAGACTTCATCTATCGTGAAAATAATAGGGGATAATAATCTATTTTTCAAAATACCATAACGTCCGTGTCTTCCATGTTCCGCAAAAATAGGCATACCCAATTGTTCTAATGAAGTAACATCACGTAGCGCTGTGCTTTTCGAAATATTGTATTTCACCATAAGGTCACTTAGATTGAAAAACTCTCGTCCGTTTAAGTATCTCATCATGTCATTTAAGCGTTCTGATTTCTTCATATAAAAAGCTCCTTATTAAGGTGTCATGTTTTGATACCTTTATATATGATAATAAGTTTAAGATCACATATCAAATATACGAAGGAGATTTACACTATGAGTACAACATTAGAAGTAGCTATTTTCTTATCGATGAAGGGAAGAGCCAAGGAAGCTATAGAATTTTACAAAAAGCATTTTAATGCAGAGGAATTGTTACGTGTTACCTATCAACAACTAGCAGAACGTGACAGCTCCATACAGCTTACGGATGAAAATAAGGATTATATTACTCACTCTGTCCTGTTAATCGGAAAAACAAAAATAATGATAGCAGAAGATACAATGAATACGAATGAGAAATATACAGTGGGTAATAACACTTCATTATGTATTCAAAGTGCTGACCTAGAGGAAATTGAACGCTTCTATAGTAGCTTAATCACGGATGAGCGCGTGAAAATTATTGCTCCTTTATCTAGTAATGTGTTTAGTAAAGCCTACGGTATCATTGAAGATGCCTTTGGTATTCAAATTCAACTCATGTTTGATGAAAGATTACATTAACAACTTTGCTTCTAAAGTAAACCCAGTTCACCGTTTAGCTGATCATAATTCAGGGATTATCCTGATGTTGGTCGGCTTTTTTGTATGTATTGATGGCTATTTTTTATGAAAAATATTGAATTATTATGCATAAAGATGTATAGTGTTTTTTAATTAACGTTAATTAAGTAAGTAAGGGATGTGGAATGTCTTGACCAAAAACAAGTTGAAAGAAGTAGCGATGCGACTATTCGGAGAGAAGGGTTACGAGGGTACGGCTCTCTCTGAAATTACGAAGGAAGTTGGCGTGAAGACTCCGGCGATCTATGCCTTTTTTGAGAATAAAGAGGATTTGTTTATGACGGTCTTTCGTGAGGCTATGCAGTCCTATAACACTTATATTCAAGAGCTGTCGGAAGAACAGAAAGTACTGAGTGCCCAGGAAAGTCTACGAGGCATATTGTCTAGACAGTATGAGTTCTATCAGAAGAGTCCTGAAGCAAGCAAAATTGTGCTGAGGTATGTGGTCTTCCCACCGGCATTCTTAAAGGAAACGATTGAGGAAGCATTCCTAGAGTCCGACGCGATGCTGACGAAGATCATTGAACAATTCATCTCAAAAGGGATGGAAGAGGGCGTAATTCGCGATCAATCCGTGCAGCTTCTCACAGATGCTTTTCTCAACTTGATGGATGGATTAAGCATGCAGTATTTCTATTACACTTCTAAAGGAATTTATGAGCGTAAGCTAAACCATGCGTTTGAAATGTATTGGAAGGGTGCGTCCTCATAGCGCTACAGAAGAAGATAACAACAAGGGGATGGGGAGAATGGCAGAAGTAAGTGAAGTAAAGGGGAACGAGCTTAGCTCGGGGGATTTTGAGAGAGAGCCGGTTCCAGCGCATTTGCGTAAAAAATGGCTATCTATGTCGCTCGTCTGGATCGCCATCGGGATTGACCTATCAGCGATGTTCTTGGGTGCTCAGCTTGGCAATGGAATGAATCTGACGGATTCACTCACAGCAACAATAATCGGTTCGTTAATCCTAGGGGTGATCGGAGCGTTATGTGCGTATGTAGGGGCGAAAACAGGGTTATCGACATCGATGATCTCTCGGTTTCTATTCGGAAATGTGGGTGCACGTGTCGTAGCGGTTATCCTCGGTATTTTCTCACTCGGTTGGTTTGGGGTGCAGGTCGGGTTCTTCGCTTCGAATATGCAGACTGCTTTTAGTCAATTATGGGATATTCATCTGTCCTTAGGGGTGCTTTCATTCATAGGTGGGCTTTTGATGATGTCGACAGCTATTTGGGGATATCAATCTATTGAACGACTAAGCACCTGGTCCGTACCATTGCTTATTTTGTTTATCGGAGTGGCTATTTATTCCGCGTTCCACACCAAAGGAGCTTCAGCCGTGTGGGAACCGATTAGCGGAGCAGCGATCCCGATGGGGACAGCGATCTCGCTTGTTATTGGTATCTTTATTGTCGGCACGGTGCTTTCACCGGATATCGCTCGTTGGGCGCGCACACCGAAGCATGCTATAACCGCGGCCTTTATCGGCTTTTTTGTGGGTAACAGCTTTATGACGATTGTAGCTATTTTCCTATCTCGAATTATGGACACAGATGATCTGACGAATATTTTCATTGCGCTAGGACTTGGTCTTCCAGCCATTATCGTCTTAACCCTTGCCCAATGGACGACAAACACGAACAATTTATATTCTGCTTCGCTAGGGTTCTCTGTCGTGTTCCAAAAGGTTCCGAAAAAGCTAATTACTATTGTGGCAGGTATCTTTGCTACGTTGCTTGCGGTATTTGGCATCTATGATAAGTTTTTATCTTTCCTAAATATTATTACGGTGTTTGTCTCTCCAATCGGGGGGATCTACACGTCTGAATTTTTACTTGTGGATCGAAAAAAATTCACTTTTGAGGGTCTGGATCGCAACAAAAACTGGGTGATTCGCTCCTTAGCGGTATGGGTTGCAGCTACGTTGTTCGCTTTTATGACAACCGCAGCGCCAGATGGATTTGGATGGTTCCAAATCACGAGCGTACCGGCATTAGATGCGTTTATGTTCGCCTTTATCGTGCAGTGGATTGTCGGCAAAATCATGACAAAGAAGGGATAACAACATGAGAAATCACAAACTAACAGAATTAAATGAACAAGCGGTGCAATACATTGCTGTTGGTGCAGCCGTTCTTGGAACAGGCGGGGGCGGTGACCCGCATATTGGTAAATTGATGGCGATGGAAGCCATTCGCAAATATGGTCCTGTTCGTTTATTAAGTCCTGAGGATCTGGAGGACGATGCATTGGTTGTTCCTATATCCATGATTGGCGCACCTACGGTTATGAATGAGAAGATTCCTTCGATTCAGCAAATGATCAAGCCTTTGGATATGATTGAGAAAGAGCTTGGACGCAAGGTGAGCGCCATTATGCCGATTGAGGTCGGTGGCGGTAACTCTCTGGTTCCCGTAATTACGGCTGCGGAACGCAATATTCCTATCGTAGATGCGGATGCCATGGGACGGGCTTTTCCAGAATCGCAAATGGTGACATTCTACTTGGACGGTATTGACTGCAGTCCGATTACGATGGCAGATGAACGCGGCAACGGTGTGCTTATGCATGCAATCGACGGTGTTTGGGAAGAGCGGATGGCGCGTGCGGTTACGATTCAAATGGGCGGATCAGCTTCGATTTGTGATTATCCGGTAACTGGAGCGCAGGTAAAGCAAAGTGCAATTCCACATACCTTGACGCTTGCGTATGAAATCGGAAAAACATTGTTCGAGTCCAAGGAATTGAAGCAGAATCCAATTGAAATGCTGCTGAAGCAGCTGAATGGATATGCGTTGTTCCAGGGGAAGGCAGTAGACATTCGCCGTCGTACAGAAGGCGGATTTACACGCGGTGAAGCGATCTTCGAAGGTACAGATGCTAAAAAGGGACGTACGATGACTTTGTTCTTCCAGAATGAGTTCCTTCTTGCCACAGAAGATGGACATTCAATTGCTATTACTCCTGACCTGATCTCTGTGCTTGACCAGGATACCGGTATGCCAATCACGACTGAGAATTTGAAATACGGTGCCCGGGTGAGTGTGGTTGGTTTCCCTTGTGATCCGAAATGGCGTTCACCAAAGGGCCTCGAGACGGTAGGTCCACAATATTTTGGCTATGATGCACCTTATGTTCTAATTGAACAATTGGCAGCAGAGAAAGGGGGAGCAGAGTAATGTCTCATACGAATGTAGACAACATGGAAGAAATATACCGCATTGGGATTGATGTCGGCGGGACAAATACAGATGCAGCCTTGCTCGACTCCAAGTTAAACACCATTCATACGATAAAAGTGCATACCACACGTGATGTGAATGAAGGCATTACTGAATCCATCCGTCGTTTGTTAGCAGAGAGTAGTGTGAATCCGGCGCAGATTCGTTATGCAATGCTCGGAACTACGCACTGTACGAATGCTATTGTAGAGCGCAAGCACTTGGGGAAAGTCGGCTTGATTCGAATCGGGGCACCGGCAACAACTGCGGTTCCTCCACTTGCGGATTGGGACGATACACTTAAGGCAACGGTTTGCCCACATGCTTATGTTGTTCATGGTGGATATGAGTATGATGGCCGCACGATTGTTGAAACGGATGAAGAAGAGATTCTAGACTGCTTTTTGAAAATGAAGGGTGAAGTCGAAGCGGTTGCGATCTGTGGTGTGTTCTCCCCAGTGAATACCTCGCAGGAGAAACGTGTCGAAGAACTAGCAAAGCAAGTACTTGGCGCAGATATGCCTGTGACGTTATCTCATGAGATTGGAAGTATTGGATTGCTCGAGCGTGAGAACGCGTCGTTGCTGAACGGCGCATTACTTAACGTCATTGCTGGAGTCGTAAAGGGCTTCGAAGAGGCGCTTCACACTTATGGAATTGACGCGAGCCTATACATCTGTCAGAACGATGGAACACTGATGTACAGTGAATATGCGCTTCGTTACCCGATTCTGACGATTGCTTGCGGTCCGACGAATTCCATTCGGGGTGCGGCACACTTGTCAGGTCTGAATGATGCACTTGTTGTTGATATCGGTGGCACCACGACAGATATCGGCGTCTTGATGCAAGGCTTCCCGCGTCAATCCTCCGCTGCGGTTGAGATTGGCGGCATTCGCACGAACTTCCGCATGCCGGATATCTTATCGATCGGGATCGGCGGCGGTACAATCGTTCGCTTAGATGAAACGCAGGATCAGGTAACAGTGGGTCCGGATAGCGTGGGGTACGAGCTATTGAAGCGCGGCCTCATCTTTGGTGGTGATACGCTCACAGCAACCGATGTGGCGGTGAAGCTTAATCGATACGAGTGGAAAGATGCGCAGACAGAGGTACTTGATGAATCGATCTGCAAGAGAGCGGATGAGATCATTACGCGGGATATCGAGGAAGCGATTGATAGGATGAAGACAAGCTCAGATCCTGTTGACGTCATTTTGGTCGGTGGCGGAAGTATTCTTGTGGCAGACAAGCTTGAAGGTGTATCACGGATTGTAAGACCGGATCACTATGATGCTGCGAATGCAATTGGCGCTGCGTTAGGTGAGGTGAGCGGGGAGACAGAGCGGATTTATTCCCTGGACGAAATGTCTTATGATGAAGCTAAGGAAGATGCCCGCAGCCATGCAATAGAGCAAGCTGTTCTAGCCGGTGCAGATCGCGATACCGTTCAGATCGTATTGTCTGAGGATATTCCGATTGCCTACTTGCCGGGCAATGCTTTGCTGGTAAAAGTAAAAGCGGCTGGACGTTTATAAGATGATTATGGATCTGCCTTGAGGAGTAAACTCTTCGAGGCGGATCTTTTTTCTTACACAATGGTATGACCAGAAGAAAGGGGATTTAGAATAGCTGTCGAAGTGGGTTATGTACATATTTTAACGATGGGAGAGAGGACAATGAAAGTGATTAGCACATTAGAAATCGTAGATGTACAGACTGGGGAACGTACTGCGCTCCGCTCATTTGATTATTTAATCGAGGCACCCAATTGGACTAGCGATGGTAAGCGTCTTATTTATAATAGTCGAGGTTGTCTCTATTCGTTCGACATCGCAACCTGTGAGCTTGTTCAAATTGACTCGGGGTTTGCTGCGGAATGTAATAACGATCATGTTCTGTCTTTTGACAACACTAAGATTGCAATTAGTCACCATACGAAAGAAGATGGTAAATCTCGTATATATATTCTTCCCATGGAGGGTGGCGAACCGGTTCTAGTTACACCGAATGCTCCAAGTTATTTACATGGTTGGTCTCCAAACGGTGCTGAGTTAGCTTACTGTGCAGAGCGCAAAGGTCAGTATGATATTTATACCATTCCAGTAGACGGGGGAGTAGAGGTACAACTGACGGATTCGCCTGGGCTGGATGATGGGCCTGAATATTCACCAGATGGTGGACATATATGGTTCAACTCGGTGCGTACAGGGCTGATGCAGATATGGCGAATGAATGCCGATGGCACTGAGCAAACACAGATGACTTTTGATGAGAGTAATAACTGGTTCCCGCATGTATCGCCAGATGGTCAGACGATAGCCTACCTGAGTTACCGTAAAGGAGATGTAGATCCTGGCGATCACCCTGCGAATAAGGATGTTGAGATTCGATTGATGGCAAGCACGGGAGGAGATCATCGCACACTAGTACAATTGTTTGGAGGACAAGGTACGATTAACGTGAATTCGTGGTCTCCGGATAGTAAGCGCTTGGCGTTTGTAAGTTATGTGGTGGAGGAATAGGAATAAAATACCGATAGAAATTATAGTATTTTTATTTATATATAAATGGGGGAAAAGTTGGATGAAGAGGATTTTTAGTGTTTTGCTAATTGTATTACTGGTTATACCAGCGCTCGGCACTACAACCTTTGCGAGCAGTACGGTGAAGGCTAAGGTAACCGAGAGCAGTACATATTTTGACGGAGAACAAAGGGATCTGAACGGATTCAATATCTCGAACAACAATTATTTCCGGCTGCGCGATGTAGCGGAGTATTTCTCGGGAACAGCCAGTCAATTTGATATCACTTGGAATAAAGCAAACAATGCGATAGAGATCATAACCGGGCAAGCCTATACTCCCGAAAAGAAAGCTAGCAGCAACTATTATAGTCGCAATAGAAATTATTCAGCTACGCTGTCGACCTCTAAAGTGCTAGTGAACGGACAGCTACAGTCGATTACGGCGTACAATATTGACGAGAATAACTATGTTCAGTTGCGAGATTTGGCGGTGAAAATTCCATTCGATATCGAATATGACGTTCAGTCTGATCGAATATCCTTGTTCTCAAAAGTTCCAGATCATGCTTACCGGGTAAAGACGGCGGTGAAAACCGAAAGTAACGCTGTATCTTCTTATTTTCCCAGATGGAAAAGTACGACCACTTCCTATCTCGTGAATAATAATGATGGGACTGTAAGTGTCCTTGAGGCGAATAAGGAAGTTACGATTGAATCATATAATGAGAAGTTTGAACTAACTGGAAATAAGAGTATCCCTTTTGAGCTTCCGATATTTGGTGGTTTCTATAGTGGGGAGAAGTATAACTATATTGCTTTTGGACAAGAGAATCGCGAGGAGAATGATAGCAAAGAAGTGATTCGTATTGTCCGTTATGATAAAAGCTTCAATAGAGTAGATAGTGTCTCCATTAAGGGTGGCGAGAGTTATACGGTTAGCCCTTTTGATTCTGGCTCTGGTAGTATGGCCGAGGCTGGTGATACGCTTGTATTCCACACTTCACGTACAAGGTACACGACAGAAGATAAACTAAATCATCAATCCCAGCTGACCATTATCGTGAATACCCAAACTATGACAGTGACGAATGATCTGGGAAGATTCCAGAAGAATCATGTCAGCCACTCTTTTGATCAATATGTATTGTTTGATGGTGCTACGCATGTTCTAGTGGATCATGGTGATGCCTATCCTCGTTCGATTGTGCTGAATAAAGGAAATGGAACCAGCTATAACGAGGTAGACCTGTTTAATATCCCCGGCAAAATTGGAGCGAACACCACAGGCGTTTCTATAGGCGGATTTGAGATGTCTTCGGCGAACTATATTGTCGCTATGAATACGATTGACCATTCGCTTGTCAAAGAATATACGTCTTATGAGATGGTGGGACTAGAGAAGGATCAGAGAGATATCGTTCTTAGTGTTCTACCAAAAGCCAACCTGTCTAGCACAGCAGTGAACCACATCACCTTGGCTAAATATGTTGGTACGAACCAGATCGCTTCCATTCCTAAATTGGTGAAAATAACAGACGACAAAATGATGGTGCTGTGGCAGGAGTTTGATAAAGAGAATCATCCGGGTGACCTGAAATATGTTCTTATAAATGGAGAGGGTGCAACCACTGGCGGTATCCAAACGATTAAGAACTTTGTACTATCAGAAAGCAGCCCTATTGTTAGCGGCGACAAAATTGTATGGTATACCAACAACAAAGGATCCCGACTGTTTTATTCGATCCCATTAAGTTAACAGATTCAATTAATAACAAAGTGGGTAAATTAGACTATAAGTTATAAATAGGACCTTCTAAATAGAAGGTCTATTTTTTCACGCAAAAATCACATCATCCCATGGAGGTCGCTATGCATCGCGTAAATCTAAACCAGGAACAATTCAACCAACAGGTGATTAATCACGCCTCCTTTGGAATCGCCCTTTTATCGCCAAATGGTTTGATTCTGACCATAAACCCAGCCTTTGAACAGATTTTTGGTTATTCCATTGAAGAGTTTGAGGATATGCGGTTAGAAGACCTTTCTCACCCCGAGGATTTCGGCAACCTTCATGATTTAAAAGCCCTCTTGGGTGAGGAAACAGAAGTGCAGATGGAAAAGCAGTTTATCACAAAAAATGGAGATTATATTTGGGGACAGCTTACTCTCCACTTATTCAGCGACGAGTCGAACCAGCCAGCATATTTCATTTGCCAGATCGTTAACATTACAAAGCAAAAGGAATCCGAGCAACGCCTTCAGGAGTCTGTTGAACGGTATACGTCGCTTAAAAAATACAACCATGACGCCGTCATTTCCTTTGACCTTGACGGTCGAATCATTAACACCAATAGTATGACGGAAAAGTTAACGGGCTACTCCATCGAGTCCGAGTTGATCGGGATGAAGCTTGCGAGTCTGATTGGAGAAGAGAATGTCCAGCGCATTCTGGAAAGAGCCCTTTACGATAATACGGTTGAGCAGTATATCAATAAGCTTGTCACTAAGGACAGCGAAGTAGTTGAAGTGCTCACCAGTATTGCACCCATTTATGTGAACAATCATAATATCGGATTTTACCTTATATGCAAGGATATTTCCGAGCAAAGGCAATTGTCGCTAGCTAAGGAAGCTGCAGAGTCCACGAATAGAGCTAAAAGTGAGTTCCTGGCTATGATGAGTCATGAAATTCGCACTCCCATGAACGGGGTGATCGGCATGACTGATATTCTGCTTGAAACAGAGCTCAATGAAGAACAACGTGAATATGTAGAAATCATTCGCAAAAGCGGAGGAATCCTGCTCAATATAATTAATGATATCCTTGATCTTTCAAAAATTGAGGCAGGCCGAAGCGAGCTACAAGAGGATACATTCGATCTGCGAACTTGCCTCAAGGACAGCTTTTCTGTTATCGCAATAAAAGCTGAACAAAAACATCTGGAGCTCACCAGCATCATAAATCATGACGTTCCTGAATTTATTTACGGTGACGAGGAACGCTTGAAGCAAGTGTTCTTGAACCTGCTAGGCAATGCTGTGAAATTCACACCGGCGGGCAGCATATCGGTAAAAGTGAGGCTTGTAAAGGAAGATCCCTCCCTGTTGGCCTTTACGGTAACTGATACTGGGATTGGAATTGACCCTGAGCGGCTTACCGACGTTTTTGAACCGTTTGAGCAGGTTGATAGCTTTATGATGCGTAGACACGAAGGCACTGGCCTTGGGCTTGCCATCAGCCGTAGAATTGTCGAAATGATGGGTGGCGAGATCTATGCGGAGAGTGACGGCAAGAACGGCACGTCGGTTACCTTCACCATCAGACCCAAGAAATCAGTCGTAAATCCCATTCAAGAAACTAGCAGTGACAAGCTTCATACCGCACGTGAGGCTAGCATTTTACTTGCTGAAGATAATTCTATCAATGCACTAGTGCTGACCAAAATACTCGAAAAAATGGGTCACAGCGTTACCACCGTCACAAATGGTAAAGACGCTGTTGAAATAGCACGGAAAGAATCATTTGATCTTATTTTATTAGATCTTCACATGCCGATTATGAACGGCATAGATGCTATGAGGATATTAAAAGATGAGCATAGGGAGAACTGTCCGCCTATCATCGCGGTTACGGCCAATGCCTTGAAGGGCGACCGTGAAAATTGTTTGGCTGCTGGGATGGACGAGTATATCAGTAAGCCTATAAGACGTGAAGTCATCGTAAAGATGTTAGATCAGTTTGTGAGCTAATATAAAACAGCATAATATCTCAATGATTTTATCCCCTTTAGGTGAACGTGAAAAGCGCTATTTCATTACTGTTACACTTGGAGGGGATTACTCTATCCATTGAATTACATAGCAATGAACGTTATACTTTGATGAGAAATACGGACCCGCTTATCCTTTAACAGATCCGTCCTTAATAGGGTAGGGATCTTATTTTTCGTAGGTATAATTTCATTCAGATATGGAGGCGTAACCTTGCAGCTAATTAATCAATCCGAAATACAAGAGAGGATCGACCTGCTTAAAGATCAGGATCTATATATCCATCTTGAGATGACGACGGGAGCATACGCTGCCCATTTCGATAGTTCTAAGCACCCAGCGGCTACTTTCATTACTAATGCTGTGATCCGATATTCTCATGGTTCGATTTCCGGTCATGGACCTTATCGCGTAGGCCTAAAAATGTCACAAGGCTGGGTGTACTCGGAAGGACTAACTCACTATGAAGAGAGTGAGACCGAAAGATTAATTCTGGCCGGTCATGACAGCCAAGGCAAACTGGTCGTATCCTTGCAACTAAGCCGGGAGCCGTTCTAATGGTAGAGGAGATGAGGAGTTCAGTGGAAAGACATATTCTAGTTATATTACCGCATCCGGATGACGAGGCCTTCGGTATATCCGGAACGCTTGCCAAGCATGTGCAAAACGGCACCCAAGTCACCTACGCTTGTCTGACACTTGGAGAGATGGGCCGGAATATGGGCGTGCCGCCATTTGCGAATCGGGTAACCCTCCCAGAGATCCGTAAAAAGGAGCTGGAAGAATCCTGCCGAGCGATTGGAATACAGGATTTGAGAATGCTTGGTTTCCACGATAAAACGATTGAATTTGAAGATCAAGCTCTGCTCGAGGGCCATATTGATGCGCTTCTGAAGGAGCTTAACCCCTCACTGGTCATTACATTCTATCCGGGGTACAGCGTTCATCCCGATCATGATGCTACCGGAGCTGCAGTGGTTCGAACGGTTGGAAGAATGCCCAAGGCAGAGAGACCTCCTGTTCACTGTATAGCTTTCGCGAATAATATTGAAGAGATTGGAAAGCCTCAGGTTATCATTGAAGTGAAAGATTTCCTGAAGCAAAAGATGGCATCCATTCAGGCGCATAAATCCCAATTCCAAGCCGCTGAACTGTTAGGTAGCAAAACGCTAGAGGATAAAGAAATCCAAGATCGTTTTGGAACAGAGCATTTCTGGATCTATCCATTTGAATGATATTTTCATGAACAGACCTTTTAAGCGGCGTTCAGTTGTCGGTGTCTTACTGATGACAGATCGTCGTTTCTCTATGGTAAATATTCAACTTTTCAGAGAGGCACGATGGGGATTGTAAGTGAGGTCTTAAGCAGTGGGTAATTTGACCTAAATAATTACTAATGAATATCCGATATAGAAGATATTATCAATTGAAAGGTGATTATATGCGGATAGGTCACAACACCACATCTTTAAATAGTTTGAACAGATTAAATAAAAATAATAAATCTATTACAAGTTCACTAGAGAGACTATCATCTGGACTTCGTATAAATATAGCAGCAGATGATGCTGCGGGATTAGCGATTTCGGAGAAAATGAGGGCACAGATTCGTGGGTTAGCTCAGGCGGAGAGGAATACACAGGATGGTATTTCACTGATTCAGACCATGGAGAGTGGACTAGGAACTATACAAGATCCTAATCTGCTAAGATTGCGGGAGCTTGTATTACAAGCTTCAAATGATACATTAACAAATTTTGATCGAACATTGATTCAAAAAGAAGTTGAGCAGATAAAGCTTGGGATAAATGATATTGCTAATAACACTCAATTTAATGGGATTTATTTATTGAATAATGACCTCGAAGTAAACACGAATATTACCCCAGTACAGGGCAATATAAGTACGAATTGGACAGCTAACATACCTGCCAGAGATTTATCTAAGACTTCGGATGGAGGTTACGTCGGTATAAGAATTCCCGGTAATAATCCTTTCAAATTAGATAGTATGGGTAATCTGATTTGGTCACAAGCAATTTCTAAGATCGATGTGTATAGTATCAAAGAATCTAGTGACGGTGGTTATATTTTATTAGGAAATGATTTCTCAGCAGGGGCACTTTCCGATCAAAAGATAAATATAATTAAATGGGATGGGAATTTGAATGAGCAGTGGAGAGCAGGAGTATCTGGCGTCTACTCCATTATGGGGAATGAAGTAATTGAGACTAGTGACGGTTCCTTTATTGTGGCAGGGACGGGTTCCGGTATTCAAAATTGGGATGGTCTTGTGGCTAAATTTAATAGTAGTGGTGTGCAACAATCCACCTCTATAGTTGGTTCTTCACAATCCAATCCTGTTGGCTATGGAAGCGAAGAATTTAACTCTATTATTGAAACTGCCGACGGCGGTTATTTGGCTATTGGTTCATCAAGTCTCAAACTAAATGGTTCTTATACCGATAAGTCAAGCTGGGTTGTGAAATATGATAGTAACTTAAACCCGTTATGGGACACACGTGTCGGGGCTGCTGGGGATGATGAAGGTTACCGCGCCATCGCAACCAGTGATGGAGGGGCCATAATTGTTGGTTCCTATAACGACTCTACTAAAACTAGTGGATTAATCTATAAACTAGACAGTAGTGGAAACGTATTGTGGGAGAAGAATATCTCAAATGAAACTTCCAACTCCAGTCAACTGACTAGCATTACAGAAATGAAAGATGGGAATTACATCGTTGGAGGAATAGTAGATAATAATTATCGTCTTTCCATTTTTGATCCACAGGGAAATGAATTGGCTAATGTTAATCTAAATGGTGGGGGCTCTACGGATAGATTAAATAACATTATTAGTAATGATGACGGAAGTTATACTTTTTCGACTACAACTGGGATAACAAATTTCAATGTATCTTACGGATCAAACCCTAGTACCACATATGATTACAAAACAGTAAAACTTCAGGTGGGAGCAAACTCTGGGGATAACTTCGCTGTTAAATTAACAGATGCTAGAACTACTGCTCTGGGAATTGCGGATATAGATCTTTCAACTAGACAAGGTGCCGAATTAGCGATTTCGAAAATAGACAAAGCTATAAATACCGTTTCATCCAAGCGTTCAATGTACGGCGCGTATCAAAATGCATTAGAACATATCCATAATAACCTAACCAATTACGAAGTAAACTTAACAGCAGCTGAATCACGAATAAGAGACGGGGATATGGCAAAAGAAATGATGAACCTTACCAAGTACAATATCTTATCTCAAGCATCTCAAGCCATGTTGGCTCAGGCCAATCAACAGCCTCAAGGCGTATTACAGTTGTTAAAGTAAAAATGTTTAATAGAGTCTATGCCATTTAGGGCATGGGCTTTTTTAAAATTTGTTGTTATTTGTTTATCAGTCCTATTAGATAACTCTAGAAAAGGAATAGAAATGATTTACAAAAAAATACACAAAGACTATTATATTTCTATAGGTAATTATATCCTTTTTTTCCTAAACAATTGTTCGGACTAAATAACTGGAGGATCAAATGAAAAAGCACGACAAAATCATTTCCTTCATCTTCATACTTGTTATGATGGTGACGGCTATTTACTGGGCCATTTCGACTCAGAGCTGGACCATGCTGGGCACCCTCGCTTCTGTGGTCTGTTTCGGGCTTTTTGCGCTATTGGGGCTCCGTACTATACCTGTATTGACGGATTTTGTTTTGACGAATCCAGCACCTGAAGTGACTTGGAAGAGTAAGGAGCAGGATAGAAGACAGGCTTGGCTTTATATTATTGGATGGATATTGGCGAGTCGTATCCTGCTTATGCTCATCGGGTATTCATTTTTGATCATACAGAATGGCTATTCAGGTGGTCTGCTTAGCAAAATGGCAGAGACTTGGCATATCTCTGGAATCGATGCTTCTAGTTATTTGGGCATTGCTGAGAATGGATACGTGACCGAGGGTGATGCGAGATTCCATATCGTGTTCTTTCCCTTTTTTCCAAATTTAATAAGAGTGGTTCAGGCATTCGTAGGGAATTATCTCGTTTCTGGATTCATCGTTTCAAATATCACTTCAATTGTCGCAGCCCTGGTCGCTTATGAGCTTGCTGCACTAGACATGCATCGAAAGAATGCCATGCGGGTCGTGAAATACATTTTCATATTCCCTGCCGCGTTCTTTTTCTTCATTCCGATGACCGAGGCTCTATTTCTGGCATTATCTTTGATGTGTTTATATTTTGTGAGAAAAAAGGAATGGCTGATCGGATGCTTATGCGGTGCACTTGCAGCTTATACACGTTCTCCCGGAGTGCTTCTGATTGTACCGGTTGCGATTGAATTTGGACGGGATCTGATGGGCAACTATAAGCTATTAAGTAAAAAAGTCTTTATACATAGAATCATCAGCGCTGTATGTTTTCTCGCTATCATATCAACGGGCTTGCTGGCCTATCTGTTTATTAATTATCACGTGACGGGAAATGCGTTTCAGTTCAGTATTTACCAGAGAGAGCATTGGTCTCAGCGGTTTTATCTCTTTTTTGATACGGTAAGATATCAGATGGAATACGCTGTGGGCACCTTTAAGAGTGGAGATAGCCGTTCTTTTCTCGGCTTATGGCTGCCTAACTTAATCGCTATATTCTCAGCACTAATTATCATGTTCATGGGTGCAAAAAAGATACGACCTTCATACACCGCCTATTTCATCGTGTATTTTGCGTTCGTAGTGGGAGCTACCTGGCTGCTGTCAGCCCCGCGGTATTTGCTTGTTGCATTTCCACTAGCTTTTGCTGCTGTCGCGATCACTGAAGAGAAATCAAAGGATGCTATCATTACTGTAGTTTCTGTTGCGGGGAGTCTTTTGTATTTAGCGATGTTTGTGGCAGGATATCCAGTGTATTGAGGACCCTTTCATTTTTTTATATTTTAAGCTAAAATGATTGAAACTGGTTTCAAAAACTGTCCCTATCTGGAGTGAGTGTAGAAATGGCAAATATTTTAGATGTGGCGCGTTTAGCAGGAGTGTCTAAGACGACCGTATCCCGAGTAATAAATAACTATCCTCATATTTCAGCAGATAAAAGAGAATTGGTATTAAAAGCAATGGAAGAGCTTGAATATACCCCGAATCTCTCGGCAAGAAGATTAAGAGGACAAGTGACAACAACGATAGCTGTCGTAGTTCCTAGAATTGTGAATCCTTTTTTCTCCTATTTAGTTGATTCCATAGAGAAGGTTGGTTACAAAAACGGCTACCAAACCTTGATCTGTCAGACTAATGAGGATAAGGAGAGAGAATTAACCTATTTAAATTTGTTGAAGACCAAACAAGCGGACGGCATCATCATGGCATCCATTGAGAATGATTGGAAAGTCATTGAACCGTATACTGAATTTGGGCCTATTGTGTTATGTAATGAATATGTGAGTAATGCAAAAATTCCGATGATTCGGCTGGATCAATTTAAAGGTACATACTTAGGAATCAAGCACCTCATTGAAAGAGGTCACCGTAAAATTGCTTACTGTACGGGAGGTCTGTTTACCGAGGCCGGGAAAGATAAAGACCGTAACCTAGGTTATCAAAAAGCATTGGAAGAGGCCGGGATTCAAGTGAATCCTAACTGGATTTTGGTCAACCAGCATACCATTGAAGATGGGAAAAAAGTAATGAAACTCTTGCTTGAAATGAAGGATCGTCCAACCGCTGTGTTTACAGGCAGTGATGAAATTGCTGGTGGTTTGATGATGGCTGCGAAAAAGGAAGGGTTAAGTATCCCACGAGATCTGGCGATCATTGGTTTCGATGACCAGCCCCTCGCTGAAATGTTGGATCCCGCATTAACGACTATACGGCAGCCTATAGAGCAGATGGGGCGTAAAGCAGGGGAAGTTCTTATGGAGATGCTGGATGATTTCAATGTAGAGCCAGTTACTTATGAGCTTCCGGTAGAACTGGTAGTTCGAGAATCTACTTAACACTGATAAGCGAATTTGCAATGCAGACTCGCTTTTTTATTTCTCTTTATTGGTATCGATACCACGTCTAAGGGGTAAATAATTAACTGGAATTACCTTGTTTATCAGTAGTTTTTCCGAATAATTTATAAACTTAGCTTTAAATTGTATTGAAACCGATACCAAGTGATGTTACAATACAGGCAAGAAAGCTTTCTAGTATATAAGCCAGTTGAATTTATGAAGAATTTTTTTAACTAATGAAAACGGTATCAATCTGATGTTCAGACTTTTATAGGGGTCTAGCATATAAAAAAGCACAAAATGGAGGGGTTTTGTTTGAAAAAGATATCTGTTTTATTATTTGTTCTTTTGCTTGCTGTTTCATTGACAGCTTGTGGTGGATCCAACGGAGCGGGGTCCAGTCCGGCAGCGAACTCGAAGGATGAGCAAGTCAGCATAATTATTACGAACGGTAAAGGTGAAATCGCTTCCCAATGGGAACAGGCGGCTAAAGATTTCATGGCAGCGAATCCAAATATCAAGGTTGAGGCTGTCTCAGGAGCTGTTGGTGATACCGTTAATTTGCTGGATAAACTTACGGCATCCGGTAAAACGGTAACTATGGCGATGATGTCCCCCGACTCCATTGTGAACAAATATAAAGATTTCGGTATAGATCTTTCAGGTGAGAAGTGGAATGAAGAAACGGTTTACGGCGTTAAAGACGCAGAGGGAAAAATTGCCGGTTTTCCATTTTCAATAGAAGGCTTCGGTCTCGTATACAACAAGAGTGTACTTGATAAGGCTGTTGGCGGTACCTTCGATCCGCACACTATCAATACTCGTGACAAACTAAAAGAATTATTAGATCAAATTAAAGCATCCGGGGTGAAATATCCGGTTGCCTATCAAACTGAAAACTGGTCCGTAGCGAACCATTACAGTACACAGTTTGTGAATCAGGCAGAAGATCCGAACACGATTGTAGAGCAACTAAAAGCCGGAACATTTGATTTAGCTAGTAATGATGTTTGGAATGGTTACTACGATACGATGGATCTGCTGGTATCCAAAGAATACAACAAATACGGTGAACGTCCACTGGGCAAGTACTATGACGATGCGCATGTAAGTGTGGGTAAAGGGGAGTCAGCTATCCTGTTTAACGGGAACTGGGCTTATGATTCATTGCAGGCGGTTAGTGGAGAATCCTTCGGATTTATACCTGTCCCAGTGGATAACAATCCAGACAATCCGCTGAACAATAAGATTGCTGCAGGTCCAACTAATATTCTGGTGATTAATAAAGCGGCAACCCCGGCTGAGCAAGAAGCAGCTAAGAAGTTCCTGAACTGGCTCGTTTATGATGAAAAAGGTCAAGATTTTCTGGTGAACCAGTCGCAAGTCGTCTCGGCCTTTAAGAACAACTCTTTGAAAGTGAACAATCCACTCGGATCAGCGATTGCGGATGCTGTGGTAGCCGGCAATACGATGCCGTTCAGCTCAAACTATGTGAAGGTCGAGGATTGGGGCAACATTCTTGCACCGGATATTCAGAAATATATCGCCCAAAAAGAATCCCGTGCTGATCTTGCCAAAGCTATTGAAACCTATTACAAAAGCCAAAAGTAATTAATCATTTGCTGAATTGCGGGAAACGGGTTGGGGTGACTCTCACCTGTTTCCTCCTTAAAGCAATTAGGGGTGTGCTAAACGTATGATATCAGAAAAACGTCTGATCAAACGAATGGGCAACCAGTTATTTTTCACCGGTCCCACGATCATTTTCTTTACGATTGCCGTGCTGATTCCTTTTGCATATGGATTATATCTGACCTTTACCAATATGACCTCTCCATTAAATCCAATAGAGTTCTCAGGTTTAGCTAACTATAAGACAGCATTTACGGACTCCAAGTTTTGGGATTCTCTTTTGTTGACCGTTAAGTTTGTCGTGACAACTGTTATTATCATCAATATTCTCGGTTTTATATTGGCTTATTTAGTGACTTCCGGAGTGAAGATGCAAAATTTCTTTCGAACCTCCCTGTTCACACCGAATTTGATTGGTGGCTTGATTCTAGGTTACATCTGGCAGTTTATATTCGTACAAACCATGCCTTCTATTGGTGAGAAGTTCGGGATAGAATGGCTGCGTTTAGGGTGGCTAGGGGATGAACATTTAGCTTTCTGGGCCATTGTTATTGTGTCGATCTGGCAATCAGCGGGCTATATGATGATCATTTTTGTCGCTGGCTTAGTCAATGTGCCAAAAGATGTAGTGGAAGCAGCCACGATTGATGGTGCCAATGGATGGCAACGGTTGAGAAAGGTTACTTTGCCGCTGATGGTTCCTTCCTTTGTAGTGACCATCTTTTTAACTCTGAAGAATGCCTTTATGGTTTACGACGTTAACTATTCTCTAACGGCAGGCGGACCATATGATAGTACAACCATGGTATCGATGCATGTGGTAAAAAAGGCCTTTGTCGAAAATAATTATGGCGTTGGCCAAGCGGAAGCCTTTGTATTGTTTGCTATCGTTGCAGTTGTTACCGGCCTGCAGGTTTATTTCAGTAAGAAATTGGAGGTTGCTGCATGATGAGTGCTAGACGAAAAACTTCCGTGATTCTGACGTATTTATTTTTAATTGTGTTTTTCATTATTTTTGTTTTTCCATTCTTCCTTATGATCGTCAATTCCTTCAAGAGTAATGGTCAAATTCTCGAAAGCCCTTTTTCACTGCCGAGCAGCTTAAACTTTGGGCATTTTGCTGAAGTCATTGATAAAATGAATTTTTTTGTCTCGTTTAGAAATACAGTCGTAGTCACCTTTTTCAGTGTCCTATTCATTGGTGTTTTTGCAGCAATGACCGCCTATTACATGGTGAGACATTCGACTAAATTCAATAATGGTTTCTTCGCACTAATGGTGGCTTCCATGATTATTCCGTTTCAGTCCATTATGATTCCTCTGATTTATATCTACGGGGCAAAACTTCACTGGATCGATGCAGCGCCTATTCCATTATTGATTATTCTTTACATCGGCTTCGGAAGTGCGTTATCGGTATTTATGTACCATGGTTTTGTGAAGTCGATTCCTTATGAATTGGAAGAGGCGTCACTGCTCGATGGATGTAATCGTAGACAGACTTTCTTTAAGATTGTACTGCCTATGTTGGCTCCAACATCAGTGACAATTGCGATTCTGAATGTGTTATGGATTTGGAATGATTATCTGCTACCTTCATTGGTGCTGACTCAGGATAACCATTTTACTATGCCTATTAAGATGAAGGTGTTTAACGGAACGTATATGAATAACTGGGAGCTGTTGATACCAGCACTTCTGTTAACGATCCTGCCGATTCTTATTGCTTATTTGTTTGGTCAACGTTACATCATCAGAGGCGTCAGCCAAGGCGCTATTAAATAAGATAAAGAAAGCCCTAAACTCGGGTGCTGGAGGAAGTGTGGAGTTATGGAGACTAGAAACAGCAACTGGTGGAAAGAAAGTGTGGTTTATCAGATTTATCCCCGGAGTTTTCAGGATTCAAATGGAGATGGAGTAGGGGATTTGCGTGGAATCATCAACCGACTCGGGTATTTAAGGGATTTGGGCATCAATGTTATTTGGTTGTGTCCGGTCTACGATTCACCTAATGATGACAATGGGTATGACATTCGGAATTTCTATAAAATTCAGGATGAGTTTGGAAGTATGGAAGATATGCTCGAATTGATCACACAAGCGGAAGCGTACGGAATTCGTATGATCATGGATCTGGTAGCGAATCACACCTCTGATGAACATGCTTGGTTTATGGAGTCCAGAAGTTCTAAGGACAATCCAAAGCGTGACTGGTATATATGGAAGCCTGGGAACGATGGCCAGGAACCAACCAACTGGGAATCGAATTTTGGAGGTTCAGCTTGGGAATATGACGAGACCTCACAGGAATATTATTTACATTGTTTCTCTAAGAAACAACCGGATCTTAATTGGGAGAATCCCGAAGTTCGCCAAAGCATCTTTTCCATGATGGATTGGTGGATTGACAGGGGAATAGCCGGATTTCGCATTGATGCGATCACATTTATTAAAAAAAATCAGCAATTTCCGCACCTTAAGTCTGAAGACGACCGCCGCTATGTGCCTCTGGCAGAAGCTTGTTTGAATCAACCCGGAATTTTGGATTTTCTTCACGAGATGAAACAGGAGGTTCTGGAACCTCGCAATGTGATGACGGTTGCGGAAGCCCCTGGAGTTCCGATAGAGCAAATTCATGAATATGTAGATGAGCAGAACGGCGTCTTTAATATGATATTTCAATTTGATCATGTAGATCTGGATGCCAAGCCAATGGCTAAAGGAATCTATCATCCTTGGAAGCTGACTGAATTTAAGCACGCGTTATCTAAATGGCAGATTGAGACAGCCAATAAGGGCTGGATGGCACTTTTTATGGAGAATCATGATCATGTGCGTTCGGTTTCAAAATTCGGTAACGACGGGATATACCATAAAGACTCAGCTAAAATGCTGGCTGCCTATTATTTCTTAATGCGAGGAACACCGTTTATTTATCAAGGACAAGAGATTGGAATGACCAATTATTTCATGGCTTCAATTGAAGAGTATAGAGATATTGAGAGCTTAAATTATCACCGTAATGAAACTGCACTGGGTAGGTCTGAGGCAGATATTCTGAACTATTTAGCGATCAGAAGCAGGGATCAGGGTCGCACACCGATGCAATGGAGTTCAGAACCTATGGCCGGATTTACGAATGGGCAACCATGGATTAATGTGAATCCGAATTATTCGTCGATTAATGTGGAGGAAGAGCTACAAGACGGTAATTCTATCCTTCATTTTTATCGGGAATTAATCAAGCTGAGACGGGACAATAAAGCGTTAATTTATGGTGATTATCATGAGATTTATGTGGACTCGAATGAGCTAGGTGGATATGTTCGAACTTATGAGAATGAATGTTGGACAGTAATCTGTAATTTTACGGATCAAACCATTCCCTTAACCGACCCTCTTGCAGGCTATGTTGTGCTGTCTAACATTAATAATCATGATAATGGTCTGTTGAGGCCTTATGAGGCTTTAATATGCAAAGGGGAAAAAAGCGCAGATGTAGCCGAAATCTAACGAGGGGGATTTATAATGCAAATTAAGAATGAAGCTATGTTGATTACCTATGCAGATAGCCTCGGGCGTAATTTAAAAGAATTAAACGAAGTATTAGATAAGCATCTGCGAGGCATCGTTGGAGGTGTTCATTTACTACCGTTTTATCCTTCTTCGGGTGACAGAGGATTTGCACCAATGGATTATACCAAAGTGGATCCTGCATTCGGAGATTGGTCGGACGTCGAAGCGATGAGTAAAGATTATTATATGATGTTTGATTTTATGATTAATCATATCTCCAGACAATCTCCTTATTTTCAGGACTTTCTTGAGAAAAAGGATGCATCAGAATATGCCGACTTGTTTATCCGTTACAAGGATTTTTGGCCGAACGGGGAGCCCACTCAGGAAGATGTGGATTTAATCTATAAGCGTAAACCACGCGCTCCATACGTAGAGGTTGCCTTTAAGGATGGTAGCTTGGAGAAAGTATGGTGTACCTTTGATGAACAACAGATTGATCTGGATGTGACCACAGCAACGACGCAGAAATTTATAACAGACAACCTTACTTTTTTGGCGGAAAAAGGTGCTTCAATTATTCGACTAGATGCTTTCGCATATGCCAACAAAAAAATCGGTACGAATTGTTTCTTTGTTGAGCCGGATATTTGGGAGATGCTGAATCAATCTGAGCAGGCCGTTGCCCCTTATGGTGTGACCGTGTTGCCGGAAATTCATGAGCATTATAGCATCCAGTTAAAAATCGCAGAACAGGATTACTATGTATATGATTTTGCGTTACCAATGTTGGTGCTGCATGCTTTATTTAGTGGGAAAGTAAACCGGTTGGTTCATTGGCTGGAGATTTGCCCGAGAAAGCAGTTTACAACACTAGACACGCATGATGGTATTGGTGTGGTGGATGTAAAGGATCTTTTGAGCGATGAAGAAGCAGAAATGACAAGAGAAAGTCTCTATAGCCAAGGAGCTAATGTCAAAAAAATATATAGCACTGAAGCATATAACAACCTTGATATTTACCAAATCAACTGTACCTATTATTCAGCACTTGGGAATGATGATCAGGCTTATTTGCTGGCGAGAGCCATCCAATGTTTTGCGCCAGGCATACCACAGATTTATTATGTGGGACTATTAGCTGGAGTGAATGATATAGAGCTTCTGGAAAAGACCAAAGAAGGACGGAATATTAATCGGCATTATTATACCCAAGATGAGGTTGATGCTGAGGTGAAGCGCCCGGTTGTGCAAAAGCTCTTTAACATTTTGAAATTCAGAAATAGTAATCCAGCCTTTGATGGAGACATTCAGATTGAACAGTTGGATGAGAATAATGTGGTGATAACTTGGAAAAATCTGCTGAACGAAGCGAAACTGGAAGCGAATCTGTTAACCAAGGCATTTACGATTTCGCAAAAAGAAAAGTTAGCGGATTGGGAAATGGTTGCATTGTAAGGGAGTATCCAGTGAGTTGATGAATCATGTTAAAATAGGGGGACGCTAAAATGCGTTCTTCTTTTTTTTTGCGAATAACCTTATAGAAACGATGGTGGGTATGAAGATTGAGTACGACAATCAGGTGATCGAGTTTAATGTTCAATATGGAAATGGCAAGAAAATCTCCATTCATATAGATTCTTCGGGCCGTATAACGCTCAAAGTTCCCAAGAAAACAAGTGAAGAGACGATCAAAAGCGTTGTAGAGCGTAATGGGAAATTAATAGTGGAGAAGCTAAAAAGTATTGAAGCGAACCGAGAAACACCAAAGCTCAAAGAGTATGAAGACGAGGGTAAGTTCCTGTATCTAGGCAAATATTATTCGCTTCAAGAGTTAATAGAGACAGGGGATTTAAATGAGGAAGAGCTTAAACTTAAGCTGAAGAAATTCTATTTCGCTAGCTGTAAGAAGGTTGTAGGTGAACGGATCAATAAATATCAGACACAGCTTAGAGTAAAGCCTAAGACGATTGACATTGTTGAGTCTAGAACCAAGTGGGGAAGCTGTAGCTCGGATAAAAAGCTAACCTTTAACTATCGCCTAGCGATGGCTCCAGTGGAGGTAATCGATTATGTGATTATCCATGAACTGTGTCATTTACTTCATATGAATCATGACCGCTCTTTTTGGCGAAAGGTTGGAAGCCTCATGCCGGATTATAAGGAGAAGGAAGAGTATTTAGCTAGATATGGGCGTGCTATGACGCTGTGATAAATTAGTATTGATTCACGATTTGAAACAACACAAGGATGTCCCTAATGAAGGGATATCCTTGTTTATTGTTAATGAGTTCCTCATGATGTTAAAGGGTACGAACGCTATCTCTTTTTATTAGCTCGCTAGGAAGCATGACATGATGAATAGCTTGTTGTTTCTCTAGTAGATCTATGAGGATCTGAGCAGCGTTGGTTCCTAACTCGTATTTATGTTGATTCACTGTAGTCAAAGCTGGTGTGCAATACGCTGTCAAATCAATATTATCGTAACCTATAATTGAAATATCCCCGGGCACCGCTTTTCCGGCTTCCTTCACACCCTGCATAGCTCCAAGCGCCATCAAATCACTTGCACAAAAAATAGCAGTGACCTCAGGATGGCTGGACATCATCTGCTGAGCAGCTTCTTTTCCTCCTTGTTCGGAAAATAATCCGTTAAAAACGAGGGATTCGTCAAAGGGAATACCGTAATTCTCAAGGGCGAGACGGTAACCTTCTAATCGAAGAAGTGCTACATCTGCTTGGGTATGTCCGTTAATCATAGCAATATGGCGATGTCCTGACTCTAGCAGATGAGTTACTGCGTGAAGCGCCCCTTTTGTATTATCAGAGGTGACATAACCGACATTTGGCCCTTCAAGTGTAATATCAATGAGCACGCAAGGAATATCAGAGGATACGATTTCCTTGAGATAGGGATCATCCAGTCGAATCCCCATAATAATGACACCATCTACACCTCTTTCTTGGCATAATGTCTTATAGGATTTCACTCTTTGCTTTTGCGGGGTTGTGCTGAAGAGTACAAGGTCATAATCCAGCTCTCCTGAACGATCATTGATCCCGCATAATACTTCAAAGGCTATATTGTCTTTGGAGCTATCTCTTGTTACGTTGGAGAGTAGGAGACCCAGCGTTTTTGTTTTTTTAGATATAAGCGATCTGGCAGCCATGTTAGGGCTATAGCCTAATTGGTCTGCAATAGTTCTAATCTTGAGCCGGGTACCTTCGTTAACATCGTCATAACCATTTAAGGCTCGGGAGACGGTTGTTACGGATACGCTGGCGGCTTTGGCAATATCTTTTATAGTAACCATAAGGATACCTCCTTCATATTTAGGGACAATAAGGCCATATGTAGTATTTAAATATTAAAAAAATAAAATATAAAATGCATCTTGTAAATGCTTTCATCATGATTTATAATTCGATTATACCTTATCCGAAACGTTTTGGTAAGTCTGTCGAGCATTCGATTATCTGAAGATATATATTTTTTTGTGCTTTTTCCGAAACGTTTCGGATACACAGCGAAGAAATGAGGGGAAGTTTTGAATTATCGAGTTATCAAAGAAAATGATCTGTTTCTAATGACGGACAAAAGTGGGGACATACCGGACAATGATCAATCGGGTCTAGGTCTCTATACCAGAGATACCCGTTTCTTAAGCCGAATGGAAATCCGAATTAATAATCAGCGACCGATATTGTTATCCTCCGCTGCCGATGAGAATTATATCTCTACCATTCGTCTTACCAATCCTCATATGGAGGAAGACGGTAAATTGATTTTGTGGCGTGAGTCTGTAGAGATTGAACGTACACGCTTTATTTATGAGGGTGCACTATATGAGACCTTCAAGTTAACAAGTTATTATCCAAAAGCAATCCAATTCGATTTCTCTGTGCTGTTAGATGCAGATTTTACAGATATGTTCGTGATTCGTGGGTTTCAGCATGGAAAGCTAGGAAGTAAGACGGGTGAACGAAGTGCTTCAGGTGAAAGAGTGATCAGTTATCTCGGGGCAGATGAGTTACTGAGAGAAACCAAGGTGAAATGGGATACTCAGGAAAGCCGAATAAGCGAGGCAGGTGAGGTACATTTCGATGTCGAGCTTAAGCATCAGGAGAGTGTTGAAATCGCTTTCTTTATTGCTCCGATGATAGATGGCAACGAGCCGCTGCAGCATGAACCTAAGGAAGCAATGAATAAACTCAGAGCATCTTACGCTAGTTGGAATGCTTCATCGACTTCCATCAGCAGTGATATGCCGTTATTTAACAAGCTGTACCATCGAGGTGTTCAAGATTTACGGGTGCTGCTAACAGACCTTGGTTATGGGCAGTTTCCGGTTGCAGGCTTGCCGTGGTACTCCGTTCCCTTTGGACGCGACAGCCTGATTGCAGCGCTGCAGATGTTATCTTTGAATCCTCAAATTGCTAAGGGAACCTTACTTACAATGGCTGCCTACCAAGGACAGAAGGAAGATGAGTGGCGCGACGAGCAGCCAGGCAAAGTGATGCACGAAATCCGGTATGGAGAGTTAGCGGCTACTAACCAGGTTCCGTTCACACCATATTACGGCACAATCGATGCAACACCTCTGTTCCTGCTGCTTACGGCAGAGTATTACCACTGGACAGGAGATCTTGACTTTGTTAGCTCTTTAATGCCGCATCTCAACGCTGCATTGAATTGGATTAAAGAATATGGCGATTATGATAAGGATTCCTTTGTGGAGTATTATCAGAAGTCATCCAAGGGAATTGCCAATCAAGGTTGGAAGGATTCTGCGGATTCCGTCATTCATAGTAATGGTGATTATGCGGAGGCCCCGATCGCGCTAGTAGAGGTTCAAGGTTATGTGTATCAGGCGCTGACTCGACTTGCTCCTATCTTCAAGAGCTTAGGTCACGAAGAACAGGCAGAGGTTATGGAAAAAGATGCAGCTCAGCTGCGAACCCGTTTCGAGGAAGACTTCTGGATGGATGATGAGCAATTTTATGCAATCGCCTTGGATAAGGATAAGAAACGGGTAGACTCCGTTACTTCGAATGCAGGACATATTCTAATGTCAGGAATCGCCTCGCCAGAGCGGGCAAAAGCAGTTGCGGAAAGACTAGTAGCCCCTGATCTCTTCGGAGGATACGGTATTCGGACTATGAGTACTGCGGCTACAGGTTACAATCCGATGAGTTACCATGACGGAAGTGTATGGCCGCATGATAACTCACTCTGTTTGCTTGGCCTAAGTCAGTCCGGGTTCACAGAGGAAGCAATCACTGTTATGCAAGGATTACTGAACGCAGCTGACCAATTTGAATATTACAGATTGCCTGAATTGTATTGTGGTTACAGTGACCAGCTCGGTGCTCCTGTTCCTTATCCGGTAGCCTGTTCTCCACAAGCATGGGCGGCTGGAACACCATTGACCTTCGTGCAAGCGCTCCTTGGTCTTCAACCGAATGCTCTAACCCGGCAGATTACGATCAAGCCTGCACTTCTAAACGGTATGAATGACTTAAAGGTGGAGCAATTACAGATTGGCAATGGCACGCTCAGCCTGCGAGTTAGTCGTGTGGATAACGAGCCAAAGCTGGAGATTTTATCTAACCAAACAGGTTATGAACTGGTGATTCTATAGGCAATACGTAATTTTTTTATATAAAAAGCCTGACAATACTAAGGAGGTTGTATTGAAAATGAGAAAATCGGGGTTAATAATTCTATCTTTGATGCTGGTTGCTGGACTAATGTTGACCGCATGTGGTGGCAACAAAACAAACAGTAACGCAGGAACGGCAGCAACAAACAATAGCACAGATAAAGAAACAGCAGCACCGACAACGGATGAGCCGGTTACGATTACTCTTGCAGGCTGGGGAGCGAGTCCTGAAGAGCAGGATCTGTTAAATCAGACGCTGAAGGAGTTCGAAGCTAAATATCCGAATGTGAAAGTGAATTACGAAGTTATTGCCGATCAATACATGGATGTTATCAAGACTAGACTCATAGGTGGAGAAGGTCCGGACGTCTTCTATCTGGATGCATTTGAGGCGCCTGGTCTCATTGAAGCTAATGTGCTGGAGCCGTTGGACAGTTATGTGACACCTGAGTTTGATGTTGCAGACTTTGAACAGCCAATGGTTGATGCTTTTAAGAAGGATGATGTATCTTACGGATTCCCTAAGGATTTCTCTACACTTGCTATGTTCTACAATAAAAAGGATTTTGCCGAAGCGGGAATTACGACTCCTCCAACAACTTGGGATGAACTGAAAGCAGATGCGATCAAGCTGACTAAAAAAGAAGGAGATAAAATCACTCGTTATGGTTTCGGCGTTGCTCCTGAGCTTGCACGTCAGATGTTCATGATCCAAGCGTTCGGTGGAAAAGTTTCTGACGAAGAAGGCAAAGCAACCTTCGCATCTGCGGAAGCACTACCAGGTCTTCAGCTTGTTGTAGATATGCATAACGTTGACAAATCCTCCGGTGAGCCTAAGGAAGTAGGTGCTGGCTGGGGTGGAGAAATGTTCGGGCAAGGCAAGGCTTCTATCGTATTCGAAGGCAACTGGGCGATTCCATTCCTGGAATCCAACTATAAGGATCTGGATTATGCTACCGCTGAGCTTCCAACGGTGAACGGCACTAAAGGCACAATGGCCTTTACGGTAGCTTATGTAATGAACAAGCAATCGAAGAAGAAAGAAGCGGCTTGGCAGTTAATCTCTTTCTTGACAGGCAAAGACGGAATGAAGACCTGGACCAGCAAAGGGTTCGCACTTCCTACACGGAAATCGGTCGCACAGGAGCTGGGCTACGACAAGGATGAACTGCGTGGAGCAATTGTAGCGGGTGCCTCCTATGCAACGCCTTGGCAAGCCGCATCTACGTTGCCTACCATCACTAATAACTTCAATAACCAATTTGTAGATACATTTATGGGCAACTCTAAGCTTGAGGATGCAATGAAGAAAGCTGAAGATGTAGCGAATAAGGAAATTGAAGCAGCAAAATAAACGGATTGAAGGGGGAGGGTCTTCGGACCACCCCTTCCTTCTTTCATTCTGATACGAAAGGAAAAGTGAAGCATGACTCAAGTCTCAACATTTAGAAAGAAGCTAAGAAATAATGTGACGGCCTATCTGTTCCTGCTTCCTACTATTCTTGTACTGGGCACTTTTTTGTTCCTGCCAGTTTTTTATTCGCTCTATTTATCAGGACATAAGGTAAATTTACTTGGTGATGTCAGTTACAAGTGGGTTGGATTCAATAATTTTACACGTATGGCCGGTGACGAGAGAGCTTGGATTGCACTGAAAAACACGGCATCCTTTGCGCTGTTCGTTGTACCTTTGCAGACTGCATTTGCTATTTTATTAGCCGTTATTTTGAATGCTAAGCTTAGATTTAAAAATTTCTTCCGAATCGTATTTTTTATGCCGACGGTTACTTCCTCGGCGGTATTGTCACTTATTTTTATGTGGATTTACAATTCAAACGGTCTGCTGAACCGTGTGCTTGAGTTCGTAGGTTTGCATGGTTACAACTGGCTTGGAGATCCGGCGGTCGCTCTTAAGGCGATCATGCTTATGAATATATGGTCTACTGCTCCGTTTTTTATGGTAGTCTTCTTAGCTGCACTGCAAGATATCCCTGATGCATTGTACGAGTCGGCCATGCTGGATGGGGCAGGAGGATTTAGACGTTTTATTTCTATTACGCTTCCGATGATTAAGCCAGCGACCTTCTTCACGGTAGTTATGGGAGTCATTGGTACCTTTCAGCTATTCGATCAATCGTATATTTTTTCGGCAGGCTCCGGCGGCCCGAATAACTCTACCTTAACGGTGGCATTGCTTATCTATCAGTATGCGTTTAAAAATCTCGACTTCGGTTACGCTTCTGCGCTCGCTGTCATGCTGGCTGCGGTCATTATGATCGTAACGCTGATCCAGCGGAAGCTATTCTCCGAAGAGAAGCTGAACTAGGAGGACGATCAGGTGGTAATTAACTATTCCAAAGGGGTTAAGGTGGTTCTGTATTTCCTGTTATTCGCATATGGGTGCGTGACGGTCATACCTTTCCTATGGGCACTATCCTCATCGTTTAAACCGTTAAGCGAGATTGTGTCAGGGAGTATCAACTTTATTCCAAAACAGTTCACTTTCCAGAACTATTACGACATCTTCGTGAAGGAGCCGCTGTTCCTCAGATGGATGTTCAACAGTGCACTCATCGCTGTAGTTTCAACGCTATGCAATACCTTGTTCAACTCTATGGCGGGTTATGCGCTTGCACGTATTGATTTTACAGGCAGCAAGGTTGTGTTTTTTCTTATCTTGGCCGTACAGATGATTCCCGGCCAATTGACTATCGTGCCTGCATATCTGATCATGAAACAGCTTGATTTGTTGAATACTTATGCCGCACTGACGCTGCCGATGATGGTAAATGCGACGTTCATCTTTATGATGCGGCAATTCTTCCTGAGCTTTCCGAAAGAGCTGGAGGAGGCTGCCGAGATGGATGGTCTAAATAAGTTCGGCACATTTTTCCGCATTGCTCTGCCACTTGCTATCCCCGCATTGGCGGCTCAGACGATCTTTGTATTCATGGGTGCATGGAATGAATTTCTGAAGCCACTGATGTTCATGTCAGACAAGTCGATGTTCACACTTACACTTGGTCTCAATACTTTTAAGGGCCAGTATATTAGCCACTGGAATTATATTATGGCCGCATCAATGGTGTTTACCCTACCCGCACTACTTATTTATGCATTCTTCAACCGCTTCTTTATAAAAGGAATTACGTTTACCGGCAGTAAATAATTTAATTTACAAGGACCGCCACTGATCTTAAATCAGGGCGGTTTTTTGATATGTTCATGAATTGTTACCATTCTATTGATCTTATATGGGGAAGTTGGGGTATAAAAGGAAGGGAAGAGGTAAAACTATGTTCACAAAATAGAACTGGAAGAAATTTAAATGCGGAGGTAAATGATGACACAGAATAAAGGAAATTCACAACGTCAGATTCGAACTTCAATTCTTTGTTTGATCTGTGCCTGCACCGTCCTATTAAGTGGCTGCTCTAAAGCTGCCAATGAAACCACACAAGTAACTCCAACGCCTACAACAGAAGCCACTGCACCTGCAGCTACGAACAGTGCCACTGAACAACCCAATACCTCGTCCGGTACAAATACAGAGGGACTTCCGGCGGGTGTTAGTGTTAAGAGGGTGATTAAGGAAGTTGCTTTAAAGGATGGCTATCATAAAAAGATTGAGCTGCTGACAGACGGCGGCAAGCGGGTTACCATAACGGATGCGACTCAAAAGATTGTTTTGCAGCAGATTGAATATGATGGGAAGATTACTACGGCTAACGGTAAACAGGTTACCGTTAGAGTCGAAGGTGGGGGAGAGCAAAGCATAACCATTCCCGATCATGTAGTGATCGAAGATGAGGACATGCTTGGATTGATGCCAGGTGTTGATATCGAGTGGACAGTGAATGCCGAGGGGCAAATCGAAAGTGTTGAACTGGAGGATTAAAAGAGATACTGAGGTGGCTGGCTAAATGAAATTTCTAATCGTATTTGGCAGTATAGTGGTTCCCGTCGCCATGCTAATGATACAACGGAAATGGATAAAGTGGCGTATTGTTTTTAATGTAGCTTCTGTGTTGTCTACGCTTATTTTAGGTAATATTTCTGCCCTAGCTATATATGAAATATTAAGAGATAACACGGTATTTATGACCTCGATCCATGCAATTTTTTTGAATCCAATGTTCCTTTTAACGGGAGCTTATCTTGGAGTATATCTGGTCTATCGCTTGATGTTGATGACGTATGAAGAAGTATATGTATGATGTAGTTAAAAAAAGGAGTGTCCCCGTGAAGGGACACTTCTTTTTATGTTATACAGCGAAAGTTAAGAAGATTTTCCTACAACGTTTGTTCCACTCTTCGTGATCTTGTACGTAAGGATATCACCATTCCAGAAGTGGAATTTCAAGATGACCTCTCCATCTTTAACATCTTTAAAGAAGGCTGGAAGCAGCTTGATTTCTTTCGTGTTATAAGAGGGTGAGAACGTATTGCCGAACTCCTTGAATGGTGTCCAGTCTTGCGGGCCTGCATTGCCACCAGGGGTATAGACAGCCTCCATCGTGGCAAGCTGGTTACCATTAAAGGTAGTTGGAATCGCAAACGATTCAGTCGTACCTTTGGCATCACTTAATTTGGCAGTGTCATTCACGATGATCTTTAGTCTCCACGCAACACCTTTGTTGAATTTCAGCGTTAACACGGCATTTTCACCGTATTTTTGGGAAGCTGTGAGTTTTTTGAGTTGGCTGGCTTTGAGTGTGAGCTCCTCGCCATTCAAGGTGTAATCTTTTCCCTTTGTTAGATACTTCCCATTTGCACTAATCATGGTTAGCTTATTGCCGTTTAGGTTCAGCTTCACCTTGGTGTCTTTGATCGCTGCACCTTTTTTTAGATAGACCAGATCGCTTTCAGTGCTGGAGGAACGTTCCTTCAGACCAGACATTAATACACCCTGCAGCTCAGAATCGGACCACTTATACGTTTTGCGGTTGAAATGCTGCCCATTATCCCAGAGCATGGAGGTCATTTTCTTTTCTTTTAAATAATAGGTAAGGTACTCGAAGAATTTCAGCTTCTCGCCTTGTTCAATCACACCTGTATCTTTATCGAATCCTAGCAGTCCAAACTCACCAACGATAACAGGGATTCCTTTGGCTACGAATGTGTTGTAAACGTTATCAAAAGTTTGGATGATATCGTTTTTTGTATCTTTTTCAAACGTGGTGTAACCAGCGATATTCACACTGAACGGCCAGAAGCCATAGTAGTGAACGGTCGCAATTATGTTCGGATCGTTAAGAGCTGTAATCGTCTTGTAGAGCTGATCCATTCTAGGTTGGGTAGGAGAAGTCTCTAATGAAGGTAGCACTAGTGGACGGACATCATTTTTTCCACCTGAGTTTCGAACGATCTGATGGAAGGAATTGTTGAGCTCTGCAAGCATCTGTTCCATCTTCGCTTCATCCGTACTTCCGCCATCTGTGAAACGAGGTTCATTAATGCTTTCGAACATCAGCTTATCGGATTTATCCTTGAAGCGGTCAGCAATTTGAGTCCATGCTGCATTATAACGCGCCAGCGTTTCCTCATGCTTCTCTTCCATATGACTTACCCATAACCAGGAGTCGTGATGGACGTTAATCATTACATATAACTTGGCGTCCAGCGCCCAGCCTACAACTTCTTCGACACGGTCGAGGTAAGCTTTTTCAATAGTGTAGTTCGGTGCTTCGCCTATGTGTGAATCCCAAGTGATAGGAATACGGATACTTTTGTAGCCTTGTGCGGCGATTTTCTTAATCAGTTCTTGGGTCACACGCGGATTGCCCCAGGAGGTTTCATCCTCACCTGTAGCATCTAGAGTATTGCCAAGGTTCCATCCGGGCTGCATATCGTCTACATAGGATTGGATCTTACTCTTTGGTGCTGCCTTAGCTTGTTGCTCGTCCTTAGTGGCAGCGGCGGCAATGGATGAGAACAAAGAGAGCAGAAGAGCGGTGACAAGGGTCAATGATAAGAATGATTTCTGGATTCGAGTAGTCATTGAATTCTCCTTTGTAAGATCATTTTTGAGGATGCTTAAACCTGACCTTCCTTGGTACTTTGGTACTTAGATGAACACGTACACCTCCATGAATTCGTTGTAAACGCTTACCAAATACCCTAACATAGAATAATTTCAACGAGTACCTTACTAATTTGTGGTAAATTCATATATGAATTAGTGATTTGCAGTGATTCCAAAGTTATGGAGGGCAATCCAGTGAGCAGATTTCATTACATAGGCTCGGCTACAGAACTTCCGTTAGGAGAAAGAGGCAGTGTACCGTCAGTAATGACATATAATGAAGTGAAAAATTCCCCGGAGTATAAGAAACAAAGAGAGGCTCTGCGCCTGCAAGGTATAATTCCTTTGGATGACATCGCAGATCTGTCTCATTTAAGAGATGAGGACTGTCTTGTATACGACTCGGAAGAAGATGCAGCGGGTATTTTTATAGAGGAACTTGGGTATTGGAACGATGAGATTCGCAAGCATTTTCGGAGTCCGTATGTGTACCGGATTTCACCGAATTGGGGCGGCTTCTCTGTATCCCCTAAGCTAAAAGATACTCTACCGGGATCGTATAACGCCTCACTCAAGTGTTGTCGGGAGTTATTTAGGCTTATGACAGATTATGGGGTATCTGGTACCGAGTTCGAGCTCTATACATGCTGGGCTGAGGAAGAAGGACTCCCACGTAATAAAAAGTATGATCGAATCTTTGATTTGGCCTCTTTGTCACTGAAGGATGGTTTTGAGCTGAGAGAAAAAGAGTATATTGTGGTTAAAATGATTTGATATTCAATAGGATTATCGCTAACTACTCGTTATACAAAAAACAAATATTGCATGACAAAAGCAACTATATTAGATATGATGAAGCATGGAAAAATTAATATTAGCAATAGGTGCCAATTATGAATGTTTCGGAAATACAATCATAGATTGGTTAAATGGAAAGCGGGTGTGAATCCCGCGCGGTCCCGCCGCTGTGAAAGAGGAGTCCTTGCAAGGTACCACTGGGAAACTGGGAAGGTAGCAAGGGTGATGATACTTGAGCCAGAATATCTGCCTGTTTCTGATACACCGTTAAACTCTACGAGCGATAGAGAGGTGTTTGATATAGTATATGCCTGCTATTGTTGCGGTTCACTATCTTAAACCTCTTGACGTATGTTGAGTGGTTTTTTTGTAGTGCTATGAAAGTTTATTCTGTTTTTTAACATAGGAAGAGAAGGGAAGGGTTATGGAAACATGAAGAAAAATAAGTTTTTAGCTTGGTTACTTATTGTAGCAGTATTTATCACGACGTTCTCTACAAGCGTAATCCCGGCTCATGCGAATGAAGCAATTGCCGATAGTGCAGTTGTAACAACAGAGGTTGATCAAGCTCTAGTAGAGCAGATTAATGCGCTAGTACAAGAGCCAGATACAGAGAAGCCTACGATTTCAATAGAAGGTATACAAGATAAACAGGAAGTATCCAGTAAAGATGTGAGCTTCAAAGTAGTGGTTACAGACAATGTCTATAAAGACATTATTCCAGTAGTAAAGCTGAACCAAGTCGTTCTGTCAGCTACTAATGGTGAGTACAAAGCATCTCTAAACCCAGGTAGTAACGTAATCGCAGTAACAGCTATAGATGGCGCAGGAAACAAAGCAGATAATGTAACCTATCAGGTTACTTATAAAATCACTGCTAAAGAACAGTTAGATAAAAGCTTGGCCTACATCGTTAACACCGTAAAGAATCCTTCATTTGGAACAGGTAGCGGAGAATGGTCGATTCTTTCTCTAGCACGTGCGAACTACAAAGTACCTAACGGTTATTACAATCTCTATTACAACAATGTAGCTACGCGAATAGCAACGATAATTAAGGATGGAAAACTCGACGCTAGTAAAAGCACAGAGAACTCCAGAGCCATTCTAGGACTTACCTCTATCGGAAAAGATATCACGAATGTTGCAGGTCATGATCTAAGAAATGCACTAGCTGATTATCAATATATTCAGAAGCAAGGGAACAACGGTCCCATATTTGCTCTGATTGCACTAGATAGTCATAACTATGAGATTCCAGTATTATTCCCTGATCCTGATGAGAAGGGAGTTATATATCAAAGCACAAGAGAAAACCTGGTTCAGTACATCTTAGATAGAGAAGTTAAAAAAGGTGCAGCAGATGCCGGGGGCTGGGCTTTAGGTGTAACCAAAGCCGACGTCGATATGACCGGGATGGCGATGCAAGCACTTGCGCCTTATTACGCAAAGGATCCTAATGTAAAAGCTGCCGTGGATCGGGCGATTGCATGGTTATCGAGTGTACAAAATGCTCAAGGCGGATTTACAAGCTGGGGAAGCACAAGCAGTGAGAGCATTGCACAGGTTGTTGTTGCCTTAACTGGCGTAGGCGTAGATCCGCACAGTGACCCTAGGTTTATTAAAGAAGGAAATTCACTTATAGATGCTTTACTTAGCTTCTCTGGGCCGGATGGTGGATTCAAGCATATTCTCACCGGTAAAGTAGACGCTATGGCTACGGATCAAGGTACATATGCGCTCGTATCCTATGATCGTCTGATCAATAATAGCAACCGTCTCTATGACATGAATGATGTTCCATTTGAACAACCTACTACTGTTGTAGCCAAACAACAATTAAATAAAAACCTTGCCTATATCCTAAACACTGTAAAAAATCCGTCTTTTGGAACAGGTAGCGGGGAATGGTCGATTCTTTCTCTAGCACGGGCCAACTTCGAGGTTCCAAGTGGCTATTACAATCTTTATTATAATAATGTAGCTGCTGAAGTAGCTAAGCTAATGAAGGATGGAAAACTCGACCCTTCTAAAAGCACAGAGCATTCCAGAGCGATTCTAGGACTTACCTCGATCGGAAAAGATATCACGAATGTTGCAGGGCATGATTTAAGAAATGCACTTGCAGATTTTCAATATGTTCAGAAGCAAGGGCTTAATGGTCCCATATTTGCGCTGATTGCCTTAGATAGTCATAACTATGATATTCCTGTAGTAGAAGGCGTTACAGATCAAACCACAAGAGAAAAACTAGTTCAGTATATTTTAGAAAAAGAAGCACCAACTGGTGGATGGGCGTTATTTGGTACTAAAGCCGATACCGATATCACTGGAATGACGATGCAAGCACTTGCGCCTTACTATGCAAAGGATCCTAATGTAAAAGCTGCTGTGGATCGCGCGATTGCATGGTTATCAAGCACACAGAATGATCAAGGTGGATTTACAAGCTGGGGAAGCACAAGCAGTGAGAGCATCGCGCAGGTCATTGTTGCTTTAACTGGCGTAGGCATAGATCCGCACAGTGACTTAAGGTTTGTTAAAAAGGGAAATTCACTGATTGATGCACTGCTTACCTTTGCTGATCCGGATGGTGGATTTAAGCATATTCTCACCGGAAGAGTAGATGGGATGGCTACGGACCAAGGTACGTATGCACTTGTGTCCTATGATCGTCTGATTAATCACAGTAACCGTCTCTTTGATATGAATGATGTGGTAATTGAACAACCACCTGTACAACCAGAGGGTCCGAAAGAATTTCCGTTACCTTCTGGTGATAAGCCGGAAGTTGTAATCAATGATGATGCTCATGATTATATCGTTCCGATCAGCACAGGAGATAGCAACAAGGAAATAACGGTAGTTATTCCTAAAAGTCAACAATCGAAGGTTAGTGTTAGTTTACCTAATAACAGCGATCTTCCTCAGATTGAGGCTACCAAAGGTGACGTATCTGTAGTCATTCCTAAGGGTGCAAAAGTTACAAGTGGAAATGCCGCAGCGATTGAACTAATGTCACCTTTAACAGGCACAGAAGCTGCACTAAAAGATAGTCTGAATCAGATTATTTCCCAGGATAAGAAGCTGGAGAGCATTATTCAAGCTTTTTCTATGGGTGGCAGCGCAAGAGTAGAATTCAGTCAATTTATCACATTAACCTTTAAGGACCTTAAAGGAAAAGATGTAGCTTATATTCAAAATGGTGCACCTCATGCGATTCAAAAATTTGCAAGTGACGCCTTAGGTTTGGCAAGCGGCAAGTCAGAGTATGCCTACGATAATGGAAATGATTTAATCGTAAAAACCAATCACTTCACTGATTACATTGCGTACACATCCAGTGTAGTTCAGACACCTGGTGGCGACGGTGGTAGTGGCAATGGTGGAGGAACCACTCCATCGAAACCATATGTAACCCTATCCGTGGATAAGCTTACGATTAAGAAGGGATATGTTCTTCCATCTGTACAGGTAGAGCTACAATCTGGTGACACAGTGTGGTCTGTACTAGAGAGAGTGCTAGATAGCCGCGATATCGACTATAGATATTCTTGGAACAGTACATTTGGAAGTGTATATGTTGAATCCATAGCTGGTGATGGAGAATTTGACCATGGTAGCGGTAGTGGATGGATGTATAATGTGAATGGAAAATATCCTAATTATGGTGCATCTTCATATAACCTAAGTGCCGGGGATAGAATTCAGTGGCGTTATACTACGAATTTGGGTGTGGATCTAAATGCACCGATGCCAACTTTGAGCCCAACTCCAACCCCATCTGCTACACCAAAACCAAGTGGTACGCCAGCTCCAGGTGATATCGCTAAACCGGGTGACCCGAATGCGAGTCCATCGCCAACAGCGACTCCTAACGATATCAAGCACGTGTATAAAGATGCCGATAAGATCTCATCCTGGGCGTTCTCAGCGATTGAAACAGCTACAGTAAAAGGGTACATCCAAGGTAACAATGGTCAGGTAAATCCGAAAGATCACATTACAAGAGCAGAATTTACTAAGATCCTAGTATCAGCATTGGAACTTGATATCAAGAGTGACAAAGGAATTACCTACAAGGATGTCGCTCTGGGAGATTGGTTCTATCCATATGTGAATGCTGCTCATAAAGCAGGGTTAATTACAGGCTTTAATAATGAATTTAAGCCAAATGATAAGATTACTCGCGAACAAATGGCAGCCATTATTGTCAGAGCATTATCAATCCCGGCTACGAAGCCTGGGACAGCTATTAAAGATATCAATACTGTGTCTGCGTGGGCAAAAGCAGATGTGGAAACCATTGTTGCCACCGGACTTATGTTAGGTGATAATAATCAGTTTAAGCCTAAAGAGCTTGTAACTAGAGAAATGGCAGCTGTTGTAGCTTCTAGAACCCATGATTATAAGAGTGGCGACAAAGCAGTTAGTCCATATATTCAGAACACAGCAGCCTTTTTGCAAAAAACAGTAACAAACCCGGTCATCTCCTCGGTTGGCGGGGATTGGACAGTGTTCGGGCTGGCACGTTCTGGTGTGAAGGTTCCAGATAGTTATTACGCTAAGTACTAT
Organism: Paenibacillus sp. FSL H7-0737; assembly: GCF_000758545.1. Classification (NCBI taxonomy): domain Bacteria; kingdom Bacillati; phylum Bacillota; class Bacilli; order Caryophanales; family Paenibacillaceae; genus Paenibacillus; species Paenibacillus sp. FSL H7-0737. The sequence continues at coordinate 910,838 of NZ_CP009279.1, forward strand.
GCGAATGTAGAAGCCACCCTTAAAGAAAAAGCTGGGAAGCTGCATAGCGTAAAATATACGGAATATGATAGAGTTATTTTGGCATTAACTTCAATCGGCAAAAATATTGATAAAGTGGCGGGTTATAACCTACTGGAACCGCTCGCGGATTTTGATACTGTAATCAAGCAAGGCATTAATGGACCTGTGTTTGCCCTGATCGCTCTGGATAGTAATCATTACGACATTCCAGTGGTTAAGGATGTAAAGACGCAGACAACTAGAGAGATGCTCATTGATTACATTTTAGGTAGAGAGATCAACGGCGGGGGATGGGCACTAGGCAGTAATGCTACTGAGGCCGATCCGGATATTACGGGAATGGTTATTCAAGGCTTGACCCCTTATTACAAAACGAATGCCAAAGTAACGGCTGCTGTGGATCGTGGAATTGCTTGGTTATCCAAAACGCAAACAGCAGACGGTGGTTTTGCAAGCTGGGAATCTACGAATTCCGAGAGCATTGCTCAGGTGATCGTAGCTTTAGCTGGACTTGGTATAGATCCACATAAGGATTCCAGATTCATTAAAAATGGCCGTTCAGCGGTAGATGCGTTGCTTGGCTTTGCTGCACCTGAAGGTGGTTTTTATCACGTGAAGCAGGGTGGCGTAGGCAACGGAGGCGCGAAACCCGGAGAAGTAGATCTTATGGCTACGGATCAAGCGATGTATGCACTGGTTGCTTATGATCGGTTCGTTAAGGGTCAGACGAGTCTTTATGACATGACAGACGTTAAATAGAACTTTATTTAAAGAGATAAGCAAGGGTAGCATGTATACCCTTGCTTATTATTTAAGGTGGGGAACTTAAGAAATGAATAAGAAAAAATGGCTAACAGCGATACTAATTATTGGTGTGTTGGCGATTGCCTTCTTTTGGGGCGGGAATTATCAGAAGAGCCCGAACAAGGTTGCGAGTAACAGTGTTGAGTCTCAAGTTGTAGAATCAGCCAATACGGCCTCCAATCAGAATGTTGATGTAGAGCCTACAACCTCAAGTGATGCCGAGACAACGGAGATAGCTCCTACAGCTACACCTGGTGAAACAGCTAAGCCTAAGCCCGTTGAAACGTTAAAACCAACTGAAGAGGTAACGCCAACCGAAACTGCGGTAACAGAGGTTGAAAAGCCGACTGCAACACCTAAATCGGATACACAGGCACAACCGACCGCAACACCGAAAGCGGCTAAAACGTCCGTGCCGGAAACGAAAGCGACGGCAAAACCAGTAATCAAACCGGATTCAAAAGTAGCGACAACAGAAACAAAGCAGGAACCGAAAAAGGATAAATTCCTTACCGATCCAGTGCCGAGCGGGAAACCTAAGCCCGTGGAATGGCAAGATGCAACGGTAGATAAGAAGAAGCAATTAACGGCTACTTTGTCCGTGTCGGCAGCAACGATTTTAGATAATATGGATATTTTCAATAAGGATAAGGTTGAAGTATTGCCGGCAGATGGTATCATTTATAAAGCGCAGAAGGTAACCTTTTATGAAGGTGAGTCTGTGTTTGATGTTTTGCTAAGAGAGATGAAGAAGAATAAAATCCATATGGAATTCAGTATGACTCCGATCTATAACAGTAATTATATTGAAGGCATAAATAATCTTTATGAATTTGATGCTGGAGAGCTTAGTGGATGGATGTACAAAGTAAATGGCTGGTTCCCTAACTACGGCAGTAGTCGTTATGTTCTCAAGGATGGCGATGTCGTTGAATGGGTATACACTTGTGATTTAGGTCGAGATGTAGGTGGTTATGTAGCCACAGGAGGAGCTCAGAAATAATGAAGGATAGCTTTTCTACCTTTCATCCGTTTGTGAATTTTCTATATTTTGTCGTTGTATTGCTGTTTAGCATGGTGTTCATGCATCCCATATTTCAGGTGATTGCCCTTATCAGTGCAGTAGTCTACTCCTTTATGTTAAAAGGAAAGAAAGCCGTTCGGTTTAATCTGCTGTACATGGTTCCTTTTCTACTATTTATGGCGATTATGAACCCTGTTTTTAATCACCAAGGGGTAACGATCTTGTTCTATTTGAACAATGGAAATCCCATTACGGAGGAATCCATTCTTTATGGCGTAGCAGCGGCGTGCATGTTTGTGACGGTAATCATATGGTTCTCCTGTTATAACGTCGTGATGACCTCGGATAAGTTTATTTATATATTCGGAAAAATACTGCCGGCACTGTCGTTGATTTTTTCGATGGTGCTTCGTTTTGTTCCTAGATATTTAGCGCAAATCAAGGTGATTTCGAATGCCCAAAAATGTATAGGCCGGGATGTCACGCAGGGAAATCTCCTCGCAAGGGCGCGGAATGGGATTACGATCCTATCGATAATGACCACCTGGGCTCTGGAAAATGCGATTGAAACGGCAGATTCCATGAAGTCAAGAGGATATGGATTGCCTGGACGTACAAGCTTTTCGATCTTCCGTTTAGATGCCCGGGACAAAGTAGCCCTCTTGATCATGACAGGCTTAATTGCGATGGTAGCTATCGGCGCAGCAATGGGTGAGAACACGATGAGATATTATCCGTCGATTAAAGCGAGCGCAATTACACCTTTTAGTATCCTTGTATATATCGCTTATTTTGCGCTATGTATGATCCCTGTGCTCATCAATATGGTGGAGGCAATGAAATGGAAATCTATCGAATCGAAGAACTAAGCTTTGCTTTTCCTGAACAAGAGCAGATGGCTCTTTCGAATATCAATCTTACGATTGCAAGCGGAGACTTTATTACTGTGTGTGGAAAGTCAGGCTGCGGAAAAAGTACCTTACTAAGACAACTGAAAACAATCCTAACCCCACATGGCAAACGCCAAGGGGCGATTTATTATAAGGGTCAACCTGTAGAAGAGATCGATCAACGGACACAGGCAGCGGAAATCGGTTATGTACTCCAAAGTCCGGACAATCAAATTGTGACAGACAAGGTGTGGCATGAACTGGCCTTTGGCCTTGAAAGCTTAGGTTATGACAATTCTACGATTCGTTTGCGCGTGGCTGAGATGGCGAGCTTTTTCGGAATTCAGACCTGGTTCCATAAAAGTGTGACTGAGCTATCGGGTGGCCAGAAGCAGCTACTCAATTTAGCAGCGATTATGGCTATGCATCCCTCGGTTCTAATCCTTGATGAGCCTACCTCTCAGCTAGATCCCATCGCCGCTTCCGATTTTTTGGAGACGGTCAAAAAGATTAATCGCGAGCTTGGAACAACCGTTATCATGAGCGAGCATCGTCTAGAGGATGTTCTTCCGCTTACAGATCGGCTGATTGTGTTGAATGAGGGCGTCGTGATTGCTGATGATACCCCGCAAAGGGTGGGAAAAGCTCTAAGCAAGCTGAATCATCCGATGTTTCTGTCCATGCCCTCACCGATGCAAATTTACGCAGGCGTAGAGAATGACTTAGCATGGCCTGTTACAGTGAAGGAAGGACGCCAATGGTTGGATGCTTTTCTAGAGGATAAGACACCTGCAGCGATCGCTGAATCTCAGCCAAGCTCGAAAGTGGACGGCCCTGTAGTCATAAAGTTTAAGGATGTATGGTTTAAATATGATAAAAACGGACCGGATATTATTAAAGATTTGTCTTTTGAAGTAAAGCAAGGGCAGTTCTATTGCATTGTTGGTGGGAATGGAACGGGGAAGACATCAACACTCTCCTTGATGAGCGGCATCCTTCAGCCCTATCGAGGGAAGGTTCTAATCAGTGGAAAGAATCCAGCAAAAATGAATGCCAAAGAACTGTTTACTAACAATCTGGGCATCCTCCCGCAAAATCCGCAAACCTTATTTGTGAAAAAAACAGTCGAGCTAGATTTATACGAAATGTTATCTCAGCTTCCTTTGACGAAGGAAGAAAAGGTGGCTAAAGTTGAGGCTGTGGTTAAGTTCGCAGAACTGGAACATCTTCTCTCGATGCATCCGTATGATCTTAGCGGGGGAGAACAGCAGCGTACTGCGCTGGCAAAAGTGCTTTTGTTAGAACCAAAGATTCTGCTGCTGGATGAACCGACGAAGGGACTGGATGGAGCTTTTAAAGAGAAATTAGCTTTATTCTTACAGAAGCTTAATGCTGAAGGTGTTACCATCGTAATGGTTTCGCATGATGTTGAATTCTGTGCCAAATACGCGGAGGTCTGCGCCATGTTCTTTGATGGAAGTATCATCACTACGAATGAAGCCCAGAGGTTTTTTGCTGGAAACAGCTTCTATACGACTGCCGCCAACCGTATGGCGCGTCATGTATGGAGCGAGGGAGTAACGATAGAGGGTGTGATTGATTTATGTCAACGAAGCAGGTGACGGGTCGTCGTTTGAGTCGTCGAACTTTATTAGCGGGACTGCTAATCTTTATAGTTATTCCAGCTACAATTTTGTTAGGTATCTTTGTCCTAGATGATCGCAAATATTACTTTATCAGCCTATTGATCGTCCTCTACACGATGATTCCGTTTGCGTTGGTGTTCGAGAATCGGAAGCCGCAGGCGAGGGAACTCATCGTCATAGCGGTGCTAGCAGCTATTGCCGTTGCTGGACGCGCAGCCTTTTTCATGTTGCCGCAGTTTAAGCCGGTTGTTGCCATTGTCATCATCGCAGGGGTGAGTTTGGGAGCTGAGGCAGGATTTCTGGTCGGTGCTGTTGCGGGCTTCGTCTCCAATTTCTTCTTTGGGCAGGGACCTTGGACGCCTTGGCAAATGTTTTGTTTTGGCATCATTGGCTTCCTGGCGGGCATTTTCTTCAAGAAGGGTCTGCTTAAAAAGACTAAGCTATCGCTGTGTATATTCGGAGGGCTAGCGACATTCTTGGTATATGGTGGCATTATCAATATAGGCTCGCTGATGATGTTCACTTCTGAGTTCTCATTATCGGCGTTGATGACGACTTATGTTTCCGCCTTTTGGTTTGATATGGTGCATGCCATCTCGACGGTGGTGTTCCTCTTTTTCATTGCTAACCCTATGATTGAAAAGTTGGATCGGATAAAAACGAAGTATGGGTTGATTGAGCCTTAGGTTTTGGAATTGGGTGTTTGGCGTTTTAAGTGCTGCGCATTGCGCTGGCGGACGCTCCGAGAACGGACTGTTGTTACAATCGCTGTTGTGTCCAGATTTTTTTGAATTTTTCCCCCTAGGGTAAAATCCGGACACAAAGGCGAACGCTCCGCTTTTCCACAATCAGTCCGTTCTCTCCGCTGCTATCAGCGCGAAACCTAAACTCTACATCGAAGAAAGACTCAAAGAATCCCCCTTCGGTTTTTAGCCGAAGGGGGGCGGTAGTACCTAGTGGCTGGAGGTTTGGCCACTATAAGATATTACAATCGGTATGGAATTCTAGTAGCGATGCTCCTAGATCTAACCTTAAAAAACAGGCGATGCTCCGGTCTACCGGTATCGCCTGTTTTTTGATTATTTTCTTACGATATCCATAGGTGCTGAGTTATCTTCAAAGGGCTTAAGGCTCTTTCGGCTGGGAGCAGACGGGAAAACGGGCAACCTAACGATAATGGTCGTTCCCTCTCCGATAGCACTGTCTACCTCTATCCTTCCCTGATGTAGAGAGACAATTTTTTTAACGATCGCAAGTCCGAGACCGTTGCCATTGTTGTTTCCGTTCCGCGACTTGTCTATTTTATAAAATCTTTGGAATACGGCATTGAACTCTTCCGGGGACATCCCGATTCCATTATCGCTGATGGTGACGGATACTTCTGCTGCACTACTATCTATACTGATGCGGATATTCCCGCCTACCGGTGTGAATTTGATGCTGTTGCTGAGCAAATTCATCCATACTTGCTTCAGCTGATCTTCATCACCCTTAATTTTGACCGCTTCCGGCAGCTCTAGATCGATAACGATGCCTTTGGCTGACCATTGGGGCTCACAGGTCACAACGATGGTTCTAATCTGCTCGTCAAGATTGAAGGGACTTGCGTTGAAGGGATGATGTTCAGAATCCAGGGAAGCGAGCTTCAGTAAATTATCACTTAGCCTCGACAGACGTTCACTCTCCGCAATGATGATATCAAGATATTCGCTGCGTTCCTCTTCCACGATTAAATCATGGTTCTGCAACGCCTTGGCAAAGCCAGAAATGGACGTAAGCGGTGTCTGGATTTCATGAGAAACGTTGGATACGAAATCCTGCCTCATTTGTTCCAACTGCTTCAGCTCCCCTGCCATCTCCACATAGCTTTGTGTCAATTCCCCGATTTCATCTATTCGGTTCACTTTAAGCTCCACCTCGAAATCACCCTTGGCCAGTCTTTTTGTCGCATTCGTCAGTGCTTTGATCGGCTCCACCAAATATCTGGCGGCAATAAGAATGCATACACTACCCAGCAAAAGCACGAGCAAAAGCACAAAGAGCACCATCCGATTGACGATATTTTCGTTCTCAGCAGAATACTGCAAAAACATCGCACGCCACTCCCCGTCCAACAGAAAGGGCATCCCGATAAAAATATCCTTATCTTCCGCGGAGGAACGGTAGAGCTTTCCTTGTAGTACTTGTTTGACAGCTTCGGGGGGGACAGTGACAGCCGGGCTACCCTTGAGCCCATAAAAGGTATGTTCTCCGGCATGATTGTACAAGTGGATAGGGTGTGCAGATACCTTAACCATACTATTCAGGAACTCGTCCGTATCTTTAGGTTTGGCGTCATCATAGCGGTGAATGATCTCTTTTCCCACTACGATCATTTCATTCTGTCCCTCGTAACTTATTTGTTTCTGAAAGACATACAAGCCAATGAAAAAGGAACAGACTAGACTAAAGATAATGATGCCCAGAAACGTGAGAATGACGCGTACATACAATGTCTTGATCATGGCGTAGGGATCAGCCGATATCCCAGGCCGCGGGCCGTTTCGATTTGAAATTGCTCGCCCTTGCCGCTGAATTTCTCCCTCAACCGACTTATATGCACATCTACAGTCCGGCCGTCTCCTTCATAATTTAATCCCCAGATTTGAAGGATCAACTGTTCTCTTGTGAAGATTTGCCCAGGATGGCTGGCCAGCAGAAACAGCAGCTCAAATTCCTTCAAAGGAATTGTGACCGGTTCTTCACCACGCGTGACCTGAAAAGTGCGCCGGTTGAGCGTCACATTGCCCAACTGCACAGACTGGGAAGAGACGACCAACGAGCGTTTAAGCAAAGCTTTTACTCGCATTACCAATTCAAGCGGATCAAATGGTTTCGTTAGATAGTCATCCGTACCAAGTTGAAAGCCTTTCACTTTGTGTGCGGATTCCGCTTTAGCCGTCACCATGAGGAGGGGGATGTTGGCATCCCAGCGCCTGATTTCTCTGCATAGATCCCAACCATCCAATCCTGGCATCATAATATCTAGAATGACGAGATCGACACGCGAGTTCTGTATAATGGACAGAGCTTTGGTACCATCCCTGGCTTCTTTGAGGTCAAAACCTTCTTTTCGCAAAAATAAAGACATTAGCTTTCGGATGTTATCATCATCATCAGCGATAAGTATAGTAGCCACGATTTTCCTCCTCTATTAAGCTTTCATTATATCTGATTTGTACTTGGCAAGTAATGGTGTTATCCGAACTGCCAACCCAACAGGTTCCAATAGTAGAAGAACAGAGTCATCGCCACAGCCGAAAGCGTCACTAACGTATAATGCACACGCTTGAAAGCTGTCCAGTATTTATTCTTCCAAACCAGTATAGCCGAGATTAGTAAAGCTAAAGTCAGACCAACCAAAATGATTGGCATAACTAAACTGAGAGAAAGCGAAAGACTGATCTCGCTGAACTTCTGCATCATGTCCATGGACATAACCACCATAAATATCGTGACGAAAGATAGCAGCGCCCAGCCAGCAGTTCCCGCAGATAGGCGGATGGCCCACTTTTCAGGTGGCGTCATCGCCTTGATCTTGCGTCTGGAGAAGATTAGTCCGAGCAATGAAGTGATGAAAATCAACCCTGAGAACCCTAGTATGATAAGCCAAAATTTATTCTGATCCAAAAGAGGCGTACGCTCCAGCGGCATATCAGGTGCCATCCCTAAGATCATATGTGTAACCTTACCGGACTCATTAGTGCGGAAGGCAATTTGTTCGGTACCTCCCTCGAGTTGGAACATATTCGGACTGACTTCACTATACAATTGTTGTTCACTACCACTTCCCAAGGATAGCTTATTATCCTCAACCGAGACATTCAGCTGAGCGAAAAAATTGAAAAACTTATCAATATCACTGATGTTTCTGCGGGTAAATTGATAGGCTCCTGCAAATTTCTGAATAGATTCATCAGAAGCGATGAATTCAGCCTGACTCGCATCAGGAGCAGGGTAGTAGCGGTTGAAAAAGGCTTGGATGAGGTCTGCTGCGGAATCACCGCCCTCACCGCCGTTGTAGGATACAAAGATGCCTACATGCTTGGCAGGCACAAGATACAATCCCGTATTAAACATGGGGTCAGAACCACCATGAGTGATCAGCGTGAGCCCATTGATTTGTTTCTCTGCGAACCCAAGATCCACCCCCGGCAGACGTTTATCAAATTGAAACGCCGTTGAATGCATTAGTTCTGCCGTCTCGGGTCTCAGAATCTGCTGGTCTCCATATTTCCCGTTCTGCAGATGGGCGATCATGAAATGCGCCATATCTACTGCTGATACTGTACCCGAGCCGGCAGGACGAAAGCCGCCCTCGAAGGTAGGTGTACCTGGAATAAAACTACCGTTCTCGCTGTTGTACCCCACAACTTTGTTGGGCATGAATGACTCCGGCAAAGGTTCTACTACAGTCGAATATTTCATGTCGAGCGGATCAAAAATATATTTCTTTATATAATCATTGTAAGGAATACCGCTAACTTCCTCTACAATTAGACCTGCGAGTGTAGCTCCGTAGTTCGAATAAGAACTTATCTGTCCGGGTGGTCTTACTCGTGCCAACATATGCTTATTGAGTGTTTCCGAGATTGACCCCGGCAATTTGGCAGGGTCTGTAGTGATTTGATAACCAACTCCACCTTCTTCGAACCCTGCTGTATGTGTCATCAAATGGCGCATAGTGATAGGTTCAGGATAAGTAGCAGGGATCTTCACTGATTTCAGGTAGGTGTTAATATCCGTGTCTAGATCAATTTTGCCTTGCTCGACCAGTTGCATCACCGCTGTCCAGGTGAACAGCTTTGTCGTTGAAGCAATTCGAAACATGCTGGTTATCGGGTCAACGGGTGCTGCCTTTTCCAGATTGGAACTTCCATAACCTTTGGCCAAAATAATCTTGTCGTCTTTTACGATGGAGATGACCGCTCCCGGAATTTGCAGCCGATTCATATCTTTTTCCATGATGCTATCAACGAAGGCAGTCAGACTCGCGGTATCATCGAGATTGGCGGGTACTTCAGTCTGAGTTATGGGTAGCACGGTTTGATCCGTTTTGGTCTCGGCCGATGCCTGGTACCCGGGCAACACCAGGCTTGCGCCTAATCCGGCACTAATCACAGCCAATAGGGTTAGACCAACGATTAGTCTTTTTTTAAAAGAAGTTAACATTATTATCCTCCGCATCATCATTTATTGGGTTTGGATGATCATCCACCTAACGCTTATAGACATTATCAGAGTAGTGTGAATGGAACGTTAACAAGACTATAAAAAAACAGACTGCCATCCGCCGCCTTCAACGACAGAGGGTAGTCTATTGTGAAAAAATTGAAATTCCAGTTTCCTTTTTTGCCTGATAAATTAAAATAAACAGCGGTAGTTTAGGACGGGATTTCCTTGTCCTAAACTACCGCTGTTTCTATTAGAATCAGTGAACTCTTCTACATATCCCCACTTATCGTTCAGTTACAACACCTTGTGACGGAACTTCCACAACGGGTCGCCTATGGGTAGCCTCAAGGGTGGAAAGGTCACCATCCAGCGCTTTTAGTCCGGGGAGCAGCAAGGCTGCGCTAGCACAGAGCATTGGAAGCAGTCCGGCGATTACAAAAAGTGCGGGCACCCCATAATGCTGGGCAATCGCGCCACCGGCAAAAGCACCAAAAGGCTGCAAGCCGCCACCGATCAGAAAGCGAATAGAATTGACTCTTCCTTGCAGATGGCTCGGAACTAGACGTCCATGGAGTGAAGAGCTTAAGGAACCGAAAAAGGGACCTAACGTCCCAGTAGCAAATACAGCGGCGAGAGCAAAAGAAAAACTAGGGAATAACCCCCATAAGGTAGTCACTAAACCTATGATCCCCAGACTGCTAAGCATGACAAGCCGTCTTTTTTTAATTTCCCCTATCATGGAAATCACACTTAGCCCGACTAAGGTTCCCAGTGCGAAAACTGTACTTAGCGTGCCCATCGTGGCCGCATCGCGGTGGAGCACTTCACGTACAAAAGGGACCATCATCGTCCAGACGGCAATTGAGCTTAAATTACTGATGGAGGCCATGATCATAATCGTAAGCATTGCAGGAAATTGTTTATAGAAGGTAAAACCCTCGGCTATCTCGCGAACGTAAACGGTGATGGAGAAACTACCTGGGGCTGGAGAAGGTTTCGGTAGCTTTTGTAAGCACAGCAAGGTAGTGATGGCGGCTGCGTAACATATCATGTTGATGCCAAGGGCGGGCAGTGCTCCACTAGCAGCGGTCAACGCACCTGCTAAGGCAGGCCCCAGCAGGACTGCTGCGCTTTTGCTGCCATCAATGATAGCAAAAGCTCGCACCAGCTTCCGGCTGTCGGCAACGCCAGGAATAACAGCCATCGCTGTTGGCATGAACAATGCGGCGCAAGATCCGCTGAGACCCGCGGCGACAAACAGATGCCACAGCTGCAATTGGCCAGCCAGGCCCATGCCGAGTGGCAGTGCTATAGCCAGCAAGCGAATGGCTGCCAAGCAGGCCATAAAACGGATCCGGTGCAGCCGATCGGACAACGGTGAACCGAGCAAGCGCAACAGCAGCTCAGGTATGCCGGAACTGAGCGCGAGTGCTCCCATCGCTAGCTTAGAACCGGTTAGCTCATAGACGAGCCATTCCATAGCCAGTAAGCCAAAAGCATCCCCAAAAGCGCTTAATGTAATGGTCGAGAGTAGACCATAATAGCTGCGTTTTATCATTGCTTGGTAGCTCCTTTCTTAAAATAAGAAAGTATAAGTTTTGCACCTATACTATTTTATATTTCTCGCAAATACGCTTAACTCTCCAGATACGCCCCAATCTGCTGAGGCAGCCCGTTTAACGCTTCTAATCGCAGGCTGTACGATGCGTTTCTAACATTGGTATGGACAATGACCAGCCCAGCTGCACGCAGTGCGATAAGATGGTAGTGGATTGTGCTTTTAGAAAGTCCTACCTCACGCACGATTTCTGTGAAATTGAGCTGCTTGCCTGTGAGCAAACGAAGGATATACAGCCGGGTCTCATCTGACAACGCACGGGTAAGGCGGAGTAATGCAGGCGCAGGCCGTCCAGCTTCCGGAGGGAGAACATCACAAGAGTAGCTGGTGAATACGAATTCATCATACATAGCGGTCGTAACCAGTGGACGAGCATGATATTGCGGATTGATAATGACCTGCTTCAGATGTTCGGTTGGATAAAGGCGCATTCCAGCAGTAGCTGCTTCAAAGACTTCCATATCATTGTTCCCGCTTAGCATCGCGCGTCTTGATTCGGCTTCCTGCTCAAGCCCTTTGATGATATTAGGATCGATTCCACTGAAGTATCCCGCGTTCCATTCGCGTAGGATGTCAGCGGCAGTGTCCCTAAGCTCTGCAAGATTGGAAGGGACCGATTGGCCGAAACGTCCGGATATTTCATACAGTTCGCCCGAAGATAAACCATCGAACCATTCCAAAAACCCCTCTACCGATCGCTCTCCCGGACAGCACCAAATATAGGGAGCCAAACTGAAATCATCAAGTTTCTTAACGACTTCCTGCATTTTACGTAGCAGCATTGGCGCGAATCTGGCTTGAACATCGCGTACCCAGAGCTTACCGGAATCCATGGCAGTATGGTTCTGCTTACTTAGAAAAGCAGTCATACTACTAACACATTCATACATGGGTGCAAAATCGACCTCTACTTTATAATCCAAGAGCTGCTCCATTCTTTCAGTGAAATACTGAACTTGTTATTAGTTCTATAAATATAGAACTGATCGTTGGTTTTATTCTAAACGAACTAATCGTTCTTTTCAATAGCCATTTCGCCGAAAAATCCGAACTCAAAATATTGTTCACATATAATCAATTGATTATATAAGTGTGTGGTTATATAATGGATTTGAAATTAGATGAAGAAGGTGTAATTAGACTTGAAGGACTTGAAGTACACAAACGATTTGACTCAGGGTCCTATTATGCCTACCTTAATGAAATTAACGCTTCCGATTATTGCGACGAATTTCATCTCTACTACTTATGGTCTAGTCGATATGATTTGGGTTGGAAGATTAGGAAGTGGTCCGGTTGCCGCGATTGGTACAGCGAGTTTTTTCATTAATCTAGCGATTGCTTTATCGACTATGGTTACGATCGGCACAGGGATTAAGGTGGCGCATTGTATGGGATCTGGTCAGTTAGAGAAGGCTAAATCTTATATAAAGAACGGATTTATGATGTCTATTTTATTAGGACTTCTCTATATGAGTTTAGTGCTACTAACCAAGAATCAGTTGATTGGTTTTTTTGATCTTGGAAGTGATGAAGTAGAGCGGATGGCTAGACAATTTCTAGTGATTTCGATATTTGGATCGGTATTTTCTATCGTGAATACGTTATTCGCAACTCTCTTAAACGCTATGGGAAATAGTAAACAACCGTTTCAGATCTTCTCCATTGGTCTTATGGTTAATATTGTCCTTGATCCATTTTTGATTTTTGGCTGGGGCAGTTTTGAAGGATGGGGAGTAGCGGGGGCAGCTATTGCAACATTAACGGCGAACATTTTGGTTACGGCTCTTTTTATCGTGAAGACAAGAAAGTCAGAACTCATTTCAAACACATCCGCGTGGGACAGTCGTCAAATGAAAGAAGTCATCCGCATGGGGCTACCGATAACGATCCAACGGGTCACCTTTACGATCATATCGATCATCATTGCCAAGATCATTGTACGATTTGGAGCGGATGCTATTGCGGTTCAAAAAGTAGGAATCCAAATTGAATCCATTTCCTATATGACCATTGGCGGACTACAGGGAGCTATTGCTGCCTTTTTTGGTCAAAATTATGGAGCACGTCGCTTCGATCGTATTAGGCAGGGGTATCGTCAGGCCTTAATTTTAACCTCCATTTTTGGCGTGATCGTGTCGCTTATATTTATTGCGTTCCCGCAGCAGCTATTTTCATTGTTTTTATCAGACCAGACAAGTTTGGAATTGGGCGCAGATTATATGCGGATCATCGGTTACTCACAATTATTCATGTGTATGGAATTGATGACAGTAGGTGCTTTTAACGGCATGGGTCAAACCCACATCCCACCGATCTTTAGTATTTCATTTACTGCACTCCGAATTCCACTAGCCTTACTCTTATCCGAACCTTTTGGTTTGAATGGGGTGTGGATGTCGATTGCGCTAAGCAGTGTGTTTAAGGGTGTTATTCTTGTGTTCTGGTTTAGAAGATCTTTGTTCATGATGAATAAACAGCAGGCAAACTACTAAGCAAAGGATGAGCGTAGGAATGGTTTTATTAAATCGTAAACTCATACAGCTTTTAAAGGATAACCATTTGAATAAGGAGATTTTTCACGGAGAATTTGGACTGGAAAAAGAAAATGTCAGAGTGGATCCAGAGGGAAGACTTGCGCTGACACCACATCCAAAAGCCTTTGGAAACAAGCTGGAGAACCCCTATATTCAAACAGATTTCTCAGAGAGTCAGGTTGAAATGGTGACACCCTCTTTTGATTCTATTGAAGAGACTTATAACTTTCTGGAGGCGCTGCAGGATATTGTGTCGCTAGAGCTTAATGAAGAATATCTGTGGCCGAGTAGTAATCCTCCCATGCTCCCGAATGATAAGGAAATTCCCATTGCCAAAATGGGTAATCCGGTAGAGGACGAGTATAGACATCAGTTAGCCGATAAGTATGGTCGTAAAAGACAATTGCTGAGTGGGATCCATTATAATTTCTCTTTTGATGAACAATTTCTAAAAAAGCTTCATGATATCGCTGATCCACAAGAGAGTTTTAAAGATTTCAAAGATGCTACCTATTTAAAAATAGCCCGCAACCTATTGCGATACCGCTGGCTTCTAATCTATTTAACAGGTGCTAGTCCTGTTTTTGATAAGACTTATATGGAGCAATGTGTGGCACGTGGTGAATCGGATGATGATAAAAGCTTCTATTATCTGAATATGAATTCACTGCGAAATAGCGAATGCGGGTATCGGAATGAAAAGCCTCTCTATGTATCTTTTGACTCGCTTACGGAATATGTACATGATTTACAAGCGTTGATTGAATCGGAAGAATTATTAAGTGTAAAAGAGTTCTATAGCCCGGTTAGAGTGAAGACGGCAAGAGGTAAACATCCGTTAGAGGAGCTGCTGCAGGATGGGATTGCCTATTTGGAGCTTCGTTTTATTGATCTCAATCCACTCTATAAAATAGGAATTAGCAAAGAATCAATGACTTTCATTCATCTGTTTATCCTGTATATGCTATTAAAAGAGGATGAACCGTTCGGAGTAGAGGATCAGAAGATGGCGAATCTTAATCATGATCAATTGATCATGGAGGGGATCAAAGGCTGTTTGCATGATTACGGAGATTCTTGCGGGACAATGGAACAGAAGGCTTTAATTTGTATGCAAGAAATGCAGGATATGATTCAGCTATTGAACCCAGAGGATAAACAGTTCTCGAACGTTCTGAACGGAGCTAAGGATAAGATTCTAAATCCAGATCAGAGCTTTGCAGGGATTGTGAAGTCGGAAGTTCAACAATCCTCTTTTATTAAATATCATCTGAATAAAGCCAAACAATATGCTAAGGAAAGTCTTGCAAATGGATATCGATTTGTAGGATATGAGGATTTGGAGCTATCTACACAGCTTCTACTGAAGGCAGCAGTTAAACGTGGGATTAAGTTACAATTGCTTGATCGGGAAGAGAACTTTGTTGTACTTACGAAAGGCGGTCATAAAGAATACGTTAAGCAGGCTACGAAGACATCCCTGGATTCTTACAGCACGGTACTAATTATGGAGAATAAAATTGTTACGAAGGAAGTTCTCAAACAACATGGCATTCGTGTTCCTTCAGGTGAGGCATTTGGAGATCTGGAAGCGGCAATGAATGCATATGGAACTTATCGTAATAAGCGAATAGTGATCAAACCCAAATCAACCAACTTTGGACTCGGCATTACTATTTTTACAGATGATTTATCCCAAGAAGATTATCAAAAAGCCTTCGAAATCGCCTTCGAGCATGATCGAACAGTGCTGCTTGAGGAATTTATGACGGGGAAAGAATATCGTTTTCTAGTCATGGGTGATGAAGTAGTCGGAGTATTGCACCGGGTTCCCGCGAATGTGGTCGGTGATGGTGTACATACGATTGAAGAGCTGGTCCACGAAAAGAATAAGGATCCTCTAAGAGGTCGTGGCTACAAAACTCCGCTTGAAAAGATTCGGATTGGCGAAGCAGAAGAGATGTTTTTGAAGAATCACACTATGACTTGGAGCGATATCCCTCCATTGAATGAGATCATCTACCTGCGGGAGAATTCGAATATTAGTACCGGTGGAGATAGCTTAGACTTTACTGATGAGATTCCGGACAGCTATAAAGATCTAGCCATTCAATCAGCTAAAGCTGCAGGAGCCACTATTTGTGGAGTAGACATGATGATTGATAATATTAGGGAAGAGGCTACCGATACCAATTACAGCATTATTGAGATCAATTTTAATCCAGCGATTCATATCCACTGTTATCCTTTTAAAGGCAAGAACCGCCAAGCGGATGAACGGATTTTGGATCTGTTGTTTGGAGAATGAACAGAAGCTCAACCAGTACTTTTGGTTGAGCTTCTGTTATTAAACGAATCATTTTCGGCTTGATTTCCACCCCTTGTGACACTCTTGTAACAGAGATTCGCTACGATAGGCTACGAGGTGAGAAAATGAAGAATTCTAAAGCTTTTATCGTGTTGATCTTATTGTTGGTTGTCGGATGCAGTTCGGTACCACCGCAAGCCAATCCAGAACTGAAGAAAGAAGAGAAGAAGGAAGAAACGAAAGAAAGGAATGAGAAGTTAGCCTTCTGGGAGGGCCAGAGAAAAGGAACCAATTTCATGAATTCAAAATCTTTACCGGAAAACTATGATGCTGCGAAAGAGCAGAATATTGAATTCATTCGTTTGGCACCAGATAAATGGGCAAAAGACAGTGACTTTTTATTTAATGACAAACCGGATGCGAACCCGGATAAAGATTTTCTAATAGGGAATGCAGATAAGTATGAAGGGATTGTTGAGGAGGATTTTGCCGAGTTAAAAGCGGACTTAGATGCAGCCGAGGCTCGGGGCCCCAAAGTGGTGCTGACCGTCCTCAGTCTCCCCGGAGATCGCTGGAGGCAGTTCAATAATTACAAAAATGATGATCGGATATGGAAAGATTTCAGTTATCATGAACAAGCGGCAGTGTTTTGGAGGGATCTAGCAAGCCGGTTGAAAGATCATCCTGCGGTAATCGGTTATAACCTGATAAATGAGCCGCATCCAGAGACCGCCACGGGATTTAATGACTTCTGGACACAGGATTACAGCGAATGGTATAGCTCAGTAGAGAACACCCCTGCGGATTTGAATCTTTTATATGAGACGATAGTGACCGCTATTCGTACCGTAGATACCAAGACGCCAATTATCGTAAATTCTGGGCTGTATGCTACACCTTGGGCCTTTAAATATTTAAAACCGATCGATGATGAAAATGTGTTGTATGCTTTTCATATGTACGAGCCTTACGAGCTAACCAGTCAAAATAAGAAAAAAGGGTTAACCTATGAATATCCTGGAACGATAAAAGTAGGAGAAGATAAAACGGAAAAAGTTTTTAACAAGGAAGCCTTAAAGGAATTTCTGGAACCTGTTGCACAGTGGGCAAAGGAAAATAACATCCCCGCAAACCGGATTGTTGCAGAAGAATTTGGAACGAATCGATTAGTAAAAGGTGCAGATCAATACATGGCTGATTTAATTTCGATTTTTGATGATTTCGGCTGGCACTGGGCGTTTTATGCTTTCCGCGAGGATACTTGGGACGGTATGGATTATGAATTGGGAAGTAAGCCCCCAACCTGGGAATATTGGCAAGCGATAGAGAATGGCGAACAGCCTCCTCGAAAAGTAGTCGATAGCCCAATATGGGAAGTATTGAAGAAAGGACTTGAAGGAAAGGAGTAAATGATGCTACTTGAACATTCTAATTGCCGATGATGAGAAACACATGACCACTATATTGAAGACTTATTTTGAAAAAGAGGGCTATAACGTTTGGGTAGCAGCGGATGGGGAGGAGGCGCTGGAGCTCTTTTTTTCGAATAAGATCGACCTTGTGGTACTGGATTGGATGATGCCTAAGCGAAGCGGGATTGAGGTATGCAATGAAATCAAGCAGGTTAGTTTAGCTAAGGTGGTCATGTTGACCGCTCGATCTTCCCACGACGATGAATTTAGCGCATTAGATATCGGTGCAGATGAATATATAAGAAAACCATTCGATCCACGGATCTTAATGCTGAGAATCAAAAAAATGCTGGGTACCGAAAAGGTAGCTGCTATACGGGATTTAGAAATTGATTTTGAGCGAAAAAAAGTGTTCAAGAATGGGGAGGAGCTGTCCCTATATAAAAAAGAGTTTGAACTGCTAACCTTCCTATATGAGAATAAAGGCCGGATTTTGTCCAGAGATTCTTTGTTATCTTCCGTTTGGGGGATGGATTATCTTGGTGAAGAGAGAACCGTGGATACTCATATCAAAAGATTACGCGATAAGATTGGGGCTGACCACGTAATCACACATAGGGGAATGGGGTACAGCTTCCATGATAAAAATCAATAAAATAAGCACGAAGTTATTGATTATGGTAAGTATTATTCTACTGATTGTGTTTGGGACGTCCTATTCATTGCACAATTTTTTCTCGTCCGATTATTACCTTTACAAAATGAAAACCAAAATTAACGACATATATGACGAAGTAAAGGATCTCAGTCTGGATCAGCTCATGGAGAAAGAAACAGCGATCGAGAACAATAACAATGTAACGATAGTTAGGGTTGAGAACAACGGAAGCGCAACAATAATCAACGAGAACATTCAATTTGCGTTGTACAAAGATAAAGTGGCACTTAATAAGTTCTGGATTACGGAAGAAGTTTTGCAAAAGGTAAATGAAGGAAAAACGGTGAATCTATTATTTAATCAGGGGAAATTGAAGTCCAGCCTGTTAACGAAAATATATGAGCAGGATGGTAGCTTAATCCTCATCGGCACAGTGGTTGTGCACAATACAGATGCTTTAAACATCGTAAACCAATTCAGCTTCTATTCCATTCTTTTGGGGATTATTATCAGTTTGCTGTTAGTGGCTTATTTTTCGAGGAAAATCATTACTCCGTTAGAGCAATTGCAGGATGTGGCGAAGGATATCTCCAATCTTGATTTTAAACAAGTGACGATTAAATCGGGGGATGAAATCGAAGAATTATCAAAGAGCATTAACCAGATGAGTCAGCGCCTGAAAAGTGCCCATGCAGAGCTGGAAAAGAAAAATCAAAGCTTAAACACACTGATCTCAAGCATTTCACACGAGGTAAAAACACCGTTATCCTTAATCCAAGCGTATACCATTGGTATTCAAGACGATCTGGATGATGGCACCTATACGGATATCATTTTGGAACAGGTGAAGTATACGTCTGATATGGTGGATTACTTAATTAAGCTGTCCAAGATCCAAAAGACCGTAGTGCATAAAGAAAAATTCGATCTTAAAGAGCTTCTGCTCAAAGTGATCTCACAATATAATATTACGTTCAAAAATAAAAACCTGATCTTACAGACCGACTTCCATTCGGTTGAAAGATCCATCGTTGAGGAGGATAGCAGCCAGATAGAAATTGTATTCAACAACTTAATTAGTAATGCCATTAAATATGGGGAAGAGAATGTCTTTAGCATCTCAGTAGAGAATGATATCCACGGCACTTTGAAATTCACCATTACTAATAAAACCACGCGCCTAAAAGAGAAGCATCTAGCGTATATCTGGGACCCGTTCTATGTCATCGAGGAGTCTCGGAATAAAGAAATCTCCGGTACTGGACTTGGCCTGTCTATTGTCGCGGAGATTCTAGCTAAGAATGATCTAAAATATGAAGCCACATTAGAGGACTCGTATATTAGTTTTAGTGTTTGGTTTGATGTAGAGGTTACAGAAAATAATTGTTAGTGGGAGGAAAATGTCCCTTAAGAAATCTTCAGTTACTGTGGCAACACTTTCACTCTTAATCAACCTCATAATGAATATATATCAGGCACTATCAATGATTAAATGTTTAGATTAGGGAAAACCTCCCTGATTATGTGAGATTAATCGTGCTCCAAGCGATAATTAGGGAAAATCTCCCCAATTATCAGGGTGTTTCATTCATAAAGAGGGTATTCTCGTATTTATTAGGGAGGATTTCCTTGAAAGTCACAAATTGAGCCGATAATTGACTAATTTTAGGGATGATTTCCCTAATCCGCAAAGTGGTGTGATGTGAAGCTTAATGCAATGCTAGTGGAATTGAATTGCAGCTCATAATAAATGAAGCACTCCTTCAAGGAGGATTCATTCGCTTTAAAGCTATCGGCAGAGACACGATTCTACACATAATCGTGAATGGTTTTCAGATTTAACCCATAAATATGGTGGAAAGTAACGGAGGGAATTTTGGAACTGTAGGAGCGGAGCGTTCGCCTTTGTCTCCGGATGTTATCCGCTGTTAGCGGTGAAATCAAAAACATCTGGAGACAACAGCGACCGAAAGTCCAAACTTCCCGCAGTTACGCCCCATCACCATATTCATCGCCCTACCATCAATTTAGCTTCAAGATCGAAGCATTATCAACAAAAGTTGCTGTATTAAACAGCATCAATACATCCTTGATATCATTCTGAGCCATATAATCACTGATACTCCCGTTATAATAACGGATGTCGATCACGTGGATCTCAGGCACATGCTGAGCCAGAAAAGGGATGACACTATGCGCATAGGAGTCCTTGATGACGAGCAGCTTCTCCTGTTTGACCACTTTAGGATCAAGCTGGCTTGTGATTTTCATGAGGGCATGAACGCCGCCTAGGAAATAAGAGTATTTATCTTTTTTCTCCAGATAGCTTGGATCGTACATACTTGTTAAAGTCTCACCCGTATCTACAATATGCATCTTGGTGGATACATCATGAACAGGCTTATACACTTGAATGGAATCTGGTGCCACTCCAATGAATTGACTCCGCGTATGGTAGCTTCCAAGGAACGAATCGCTTACCGTCTCAATCTCGAATTCGCTCTGGGATAGAGGCAGCCATCCCATACTTTTAGCATAAGTTACGTAAGCCAAATAAGCGCCGTAGGTTGTCCAGTGATGATCGGTCCGATAATAAATGTCCTCTGCGGCATGAGGAGCAAGAACATTAAATCCATTTATAAAAGTAAGGCTATTCCCTACATCCTCAGCAATCGTTTGATTCACCTCGGCTTGCGAATATACGGGTGCTAACCAGGGCAGACGCTCGTTGTACAAGCCTACCGATGTCGGCGCAAGCAGAAAGGTCGTTTTGGCTTCAGCATTTTTATCGGCAAAACGCTTCACAGCCGCTGTATATTGCTGAAACTTATTGTGATCAGGTGCCTCGAATTTTTCGAATAAGTAGCCGTCTTTCCCCTTATATATTCCGTTATTTTCTTGCTGCAACCTCATTTGCTCCATCGCCGATTTCACCCATACCCATTTGGCGCGAAAAGGGAAGTGATCGGTTACGAAGCTTTCCGCCTCTTCCGCATAGGTGTGGGATAATAAATTGTCCCATGTCAGATGGGGAGCGCTTTGTAAATATCGGTTCTCTAGCTCAGAGAAACGTTGAACAGGCAGTAAGAAAAAGGTTATACCCACCAGAAACAGCGTCGCGACAAATCCTACCACTAGTATTCGATCCGTTCTCTGCTTCATAAACAATCACCCCCTAGAATCGGAAATATAAGAATGGGTTAAAGGTAGCATCCACTAAGTAAGCGACAGATAGGAAGAATAGCACGCCATACCAAATTAGAGAAGGAATCGTTCTATCATCCATTCGCTTGGAAGCTTTTAAAGGTGCAGAGGCTAAAGTTAGTACGACGAGTAGAATCGCGTTTGTGTAAGTGAAGTATAAAGTAGTGGTATCCCACAATGGCTGACCGTTAAAGCCGAGCATCGCTTGCAAGTAACTAAGCACCAATGGAAGTTCTTCAAAGGCGAACAAGACCCATCCGATGAGAATAAGTACAATGGCATATAGATGCCTAACCCAGCGCGGTAGGCGGCTCAGTAGCTTTAATCCCCACCATTTTTCAAAGATAAGAATAACCCCAAAGTATAATCCCCAGAGTAGAAAATTCCAGCTTGCTCCGTGCCAGATTCCCGTCAACAGCCAGACGATGAGGATATTGCGCACTTGAATGCCTAAACCCCGGCGGTTGCCTCCAAGCGGGATATATACGTAGTCACGAAACCAACTGCTAAGGGAAATATGCCATCTCCGCCAGAAGTCGGTAATGCTCTGTGAAATATAAGGTTTGTTGAAGTTCTCGTTAAAGCGGAAGCCGAACATAAGTCCGAGGCCAATCGCCATATCCGAATATCCACTGAAATCAAAATAGATCTGAAAAGCAAATGCAATAATGCCAATCCAGGCGGTTAAAGCAGGCATGGAATCTAGATTGGAGCTGGAGATGGTGTGCCAGAGCAAACCGATGTTATTGGCAAGCAGCACTTTTTTGGCTAGTCCGATAATGAATCTTCGTACACCCTCTGCGAACATGGGGATATCCACCGAACGCGCTCGTAATTGCTCTGCAATGGTGTTGTATTGAACGATAGGACCGGCTACTAATTGCGGGAACAAGGCTACAAACGTACCGAAATCAATCCAATTTCGCTGTGCTTTAGCAGTTCCTCTGTATACGTCAATGATGTACGACATGGATTGAAAGGTATAGAACGAAATCCCAATAGGTAGTGGTAAATCAGTTAATGGGATATGAGTACCGAGGAGTTTATTTACATTTTGGATGAGAAAATCTGCATATTTGAAATACGACAATAAGCCCAGGTTAATAACCATAGAGCTAACCACAATCCACTTGCGCTGTACCTTAGTTAGCTTCGGTCTACTAAGAAGTAGACCAAAGCCGTAATCCGTAATGGTGGACAGCAACATAATTACAATGTAGACGGGTTCGCCCCAAGCATAAAACACCAGACTGCTTAAGAACAATATGAGGTTTTTGATTCGCCAAGGCGAAACATAGTAGAGTGCAAGGACAGCCGGCAGGAACAGGAATAGGAATAGTAGGCTGCTGAATACCATCGCTAATTATTTTTTAGTAAACAAGGTATCAAATTCAGTCACCAGCTGATCAGCACTCTCCGAAATCACGAATAAGATGTAATTGCCTTTTGTGACCAGCTTATAATTTTGGGCGTTCTCATACTGATCCGGAAGGTATTGTTCGAATTGCTTTTGAATATCAGTCGCACGCTCTTTGACGGCGGTTTCGACAGTAGAGATATCTTTTGCATCTTTAACTTTTAAAATGGCAATTTCGTTACTTTTCACATTCATCATTGGCATTCTAATGCTATAATCTTCAAGTAATGATGGAGCTAGATGGTACAGCTGAGCCACCATATCTTCTTCAACTTCCATTAATGAAGGCTGTTCCACTTTTGCGAGCATCTCGTCGATCATTTCTTTCGGCGTCAGATTGGTTTCGACAACGGCTTCATTGTTACTACTGGAACAGGCGCTAAGCATTACACTTAATACAATAGTTAACGCTAGAATGAAGGTATGTTTTTTCAATTAGGTCACTCTCCTTGGTGTGTTTGATCTACGTTTCTCTAGTTAACTAACGTAAAGAGTCTATAGAATGTTGCGGGACACTTTCTTTCGAATACTTTACCCCAATTTTGTGGAAATATGTTTGAAGGAAAAGGTCATGCAAAGATCTTCCTCTCTTAGCTTGCGCAATGGTTGGTTATACTGTTAATGTTAGATAGATAGTTTTGAATAGAAGGGGATTGAACGGAATGATCGAAGAACTGAACAATAATGGACTACCGGAGAATTACGAGGAATTAAAGAAAGCTGCCAACCGCTCTGCGGATTGGAGAGCCCGTCTAGAAGCTGTTGAAGAACTGGGACAGACTAACCACAAACAAATTATCGATATCCTGACGCGTTTAATGGAGAGCGATCCTGTATATACAGTTCAAGAAGCGGCTTACCTTAAACTGAAGGCATTCGGCGAAGATGTTAAAGCACCGTCCAAGAATAAACCAGAGCTAGTAAAAGGCGTATCCAAAATACTCCTGAGAATCAAGAAGAGCTTGCCAAGAGATCATTCGTACGAAGATTTCAAAGAGAAACTGAAGAAGATGAGAATCGACGTGTACGATATTTACGAAGGCGAAAAGGGCGCTGACTTTGATGCTTGGCTGATGAAGATGTGGAATTCCTCGAACAAGTAAAGGATGACAACATGCAAACTAACAAATTGACAGAACAATTTCAAGAATATCTTAAGCTTTCCGCTGACTTACGTCCTGACTACATTGCCAGCTTAGGTAAGGGTGATAATGAAGCGAAGATTACGGCGATTTTTCCGGAAGCCCCTGAACTGCTGAAGGCCATTTATAACACAGTTTCTGGTACAAGCAGTGAGGAAGAAGAACCAAGTCTGATCGAATTTATTCCAGGGTATCGTCTAATTCATATTAATGAATATGAAGCAGAGATGAAGATTTTAGCTGGAATATTGGAGGAAAAAGGCCATCAAGCGGATGGCGTTATCTTGCCGATCTTAACGAACTACGGTAGCGACTTCATTTGTTACTATAAATCTGCAGATGGTGTGGAACGTGTATGTGACCTGCTGCATGATTTTGGGGATCTGATTGTCATGTATGAATCACCTGAAAAGTTCCTGGAGACTTTATGTGAGTTCTACAAGCAGGAGGTTTATTTCCTGGATGAAGAGGGTTACCTCGATTGCGATTTAGTAAAAGAGGGCGAAGTAGGTGCGGCTCTAAACCCGGATGCGAAATATTGGTCCGAGTAACAAGCTGATACCCTATAAAGAAGAGCAGCAGTCCTATTACGGACTAGCTGCTCTTTGTTTATTAAATATCTTCTGTTATGTTACTCCTGCGTAGCACGTTTCTCCTGCTCGCGAAGCTCTACTCTCCGTATTTTTCCGGAGGTCGTCTTAGGAAGATCTTGAATGAACTCGATTTTGCGTGGATATTTATAAGGAGCGGTCCACTCTTTAACATGGGATTGCAGCTCCTTCACAAGCTCTGGAGAAGCGGCGGTCTCATCTTTTAGTACAATAAAAGCTTTAACGATATGTCCGCGGATTTCATCCGGACTTGCAACGACCGCGCATTCCTTAACCGCAGCATGTTTCATAAGGGCTTCTTCTACTTCGAAAGGACCTATGGTGTAGCCCGAACTAATGATAATGTCATCTCCACGGCCCTCGAACCAGAAATAACCCTCTTCATCTTTCCGTGCCCGGTCACCAGTTATGAAGAACTCGCCGTGAGTAGAGCTTTCTTTTCTGCCAGGGTCTTTGTAATAGGTATGGAATAACGCTGGCATGCTTAGGTGCACTGCGATATCTCCAACAACTCCAGCAGGTAACGGAATGCCGTCCTCATCTACCACTTCAATTAGACCTGGAGCAATAGACTTACCCATAGAACCTATTCGGATAGGTGTATCTTTGAGAGTACCGATAATTAGCGTACTTTCTGTTTGACCGTAACCATCACGAATCGTGATATTGAATTCACGCTGGAAGGTGTTGATAACCTCTTGATTCAAAGGCTCTCCAGCGGAAACCGCGCAGCGAAGGTGGGACAAGTCATACTGATTGAGATTTTCTAATTTGGCCATCAAGCGATATTCGGTTGGCGTACAGCATAATACCTCGATGTTGTGATCTTGTAACAGCTGCAAATATTTTTTGGGATGAAAAGATCCACTATATACAAAGCCGGTCGCCCCGTTGCCAAGGACGGTTAGGAATGGGCTCCAGATCCACTTCTGCCAGCCCGGTGCTGCTGTTGCCCAAACGGTGTCGGTTTCTTTGATATCGAGCCATTGAGGCGATGTGATACGTAAGTGAGCATAACCCCAGCCATGACTGTGAACGACTGCTTTAGGGTTGCCAGTTGTTCCAGAGGTATATGCCAAGATCGCCATATCGTCGCGGTGGCTTTCGACTGCTGTGAATTTATCTGGCTGATCAATCATTAGGCCTTCCAGATCTAGCCATCCATGACCGAGCTCGTCAGGGTCGCCGGATACGGAAAGACGGTAATCCAGAGCAGGCAGATCGTCTGAGATTTTATTAACTTCATCAGTGACCTCGGACCAGGCAATAACAGCTCTGGCTTCGGAATGCCGCAGACGATAAGATAAATCCTTTGCGCGAAGCATTTCTGATGAAGGGATAATGGCAAGTCCTAGCTTCAGACATGCTAAATAGATGACATAAGCGATGATTCGACGGGGAACCATTACAAGAACACGATCCCCTTGCTGAAGGCCGAGTGCTGCGAGCCCTCCGGCAAGCTGGTTAGCTTGCTTGCGAAGATCTCCGTAAGTGATCTCCTCGTAGTCTCCTTGTTCATTCAACCACTTAAGCGCAATCTTTTCCGGAGCATGACGTTCCATTTCCGAAGTGAGATTGTAGTACTCAGGTGCGATCCACTGCTGATTATCCAATATGAACCTCTCCTATATAAAACAAGATGTGTATAACTGTTATGCTTAGTATAGCACGTTATCCTAGTACCAGGTACTAGTACCTTGAGGCTTAAATTTGATATCATAGGGTTTAGAAGGTTAAGATAACTTGTGTAAATATAAATCCAGAAAGTGAGAACTATGTTATGAATCACACAACTTTTGATGAAATATTCGCCATTATGGAAGCCTCTTTTCCTAACTCCGAGATCAGAACCTATGAGGGACAACAGGAGTTATTGGATGTTTCACATTACCGATTGATTACCGAAGTGAATGCTGAGGGGAAAATCATTGCTTTTATAGCTTGCTGGGAGTTTCCAGGATTTCGATTTGTAGAACATATTGCCGTGGACCCAAGTATAAGAGGTGGGGGCATTGGTAAAAAGCTGATGGAAGAATATATCCGTCAGTCGGGCAAGCCTGTGCTTCTTGAAGTAGAGCCGCCACTGGGTGAAATGGAACAACGGAGAATTGGCTTTTATGAGCGACTGGGCTTCCATTTGAATCCTTATGCGTATGTGCAGCCCCCTCTGCGTGAGGGAAATGCGGATTTACCGCTTCAAATTATGACTTACCCTAACCCTGTCGATGTAGAAGAATTCAATCTTTATAGAGAAATTTTATATACAGAAGTGTATAAGGTTACAACGCCGTATCAAAGTTAATCTAACAGCAATCCGTACGATCCTTTTTAGGACAAGCGGGTTGCTGTTTTTATTTTTTTTGAATTAATGATATTTTGATTTTTTTAATTACAAAATGGGTACAAGTAAGAAACAACTTAGAGACATAATCTTATTTTGTTTGAGCTAAAGTAAGAACAAAGATTGAACTTTCGAGGAGGGCTTACTTATGAAAAACAAAAAAATAATTATAGCAACAATGGTGTTTGGGATGGTAGCCACAGGATCAGCCGGTGTGTACGCAGGAACTAAACTTCAGAAAATTACGGCATATCTCAATCACAGCATTGGATTTAAGGTGAATGGCACGGCTTATACGCCAGTTGATAATAAAGAAAATGCACTGGCACCAATTACGTATAACAATACAACCTATCTTCCTGTGCGTGCGATTGCTGATGTAATGAAGGTGCCTGTGACCTTTGATGCGGTGAACAATCAGGTTATTCTTGGCACAGGAGGCTCGGTGACTGACACTATTTCTCTGACTCCAGTACAATACAGCAACACTCAGAAAGAAGAGATTGTTAAAGCCTTCGCCAATTTCCAAGGTTTTGAAACAGCCTATGCACCTACTCAAATGGTGAGTGGAGACGCATTTCAAAAAGTAGTGGGTTCAGATGATGGTGTGAACTTTCTGTTTAAGCAGATGAAGGTGAACATTTCTCCTCGTGATTACGCTTACGAATATAAAGGTGAAACCGTAAAGCTCTCTAACGGAACCGAAGCTAAATGGTATAGTCCATCTACCGATTCGTTGTTCTTGACCTATAAACTGGATGATCGTTTTGTTACTATTAGTTCCCCGAATAAAACACTGAGTAAGACGCAATTAGAAAAAGTAGCAGTGAATGTAGTGAAATGGACGAAATAAGCCCTCATTAGCACTTATCTTTGTGCCTTAAAAAGTAAAGCAGCAAGTCTCCCATAGTTGGAGAGGCTTGCTGCTTCTTTGTCGTGTTTGGGAGCCAATGATTTAAACGCTTTTACTTACTGTGCTGTTTATTTGGCAGCTTTTGACTTGGTGTACTTTTACCGTGATTTTCTTTATTCTTTTCAGCTTTCTTTTGGGTATCGTGTACTTTTTCTACAAAAGCATGAGTATCGTCCATGTTTATCCTCCTTGATTGGCAACCTTGCCGTTACTGTAACCACTTTTGTAAGAATACATACACGATGTACTTTACAAACTTCTATGTTTATAAAGACATTGCGAAAATATTTAATAGTTACTATAAATGGATGCAAGCATTTCATAGAACAGTAAGGGAGACTGATTATGAACAGGTTATTTAAACAAGCTGTATCCATGACCTTAGCTTTCGTTATGGTACTGGGAATTACATTCACAGGAATACCAGCTTATGCTGAAGACAGCAATGGGGATGCTGGACTACTGCAATTACAATCGTTAGAGCCTGTTACATTATTGGCAGGGAATTCTACGTGGAAGTATCTAGATCACGGAACAGATCAAGGGACGGTATGGCGGTCCGTGTACGATGATTCAACATGGGCGTCTGGCCAAGCACCGCTTGGTTATAAAGATAGTGGATCCGGAGTCAGCAGTAAGCAATTTGGTGCTCTGAACACAAATATAAGCTACGGTTCTAATAAGAGTATGAAATATCGTACTTCTTACTTCCGTACAAACGTAACGGTGAATAAGGAAGAGATTGCGAAATCCGATAAAATCTTGGGTAACTTCGCATTTGATGACGGAGCTGTACTATATTTGAACGGTAAAGAAATTTACCGTGAGGCTATGCCAGCGGGCGAAATTAATTTTCAAACAAAAAGTTCAACTAACTTAAGTGATCCAAACGAATATACCAAGGTAGACCTTACCGAAGTAGTAAAGGCTAACTTGAAGGACGGAAGTAATGAGCTTTCAGCTGAGGTGCATCAGTCGAGTGATGGTAGCTCTGACCTCTATTGGGATATGAACCTGATTGCTTATCCGGTAGTAGAGCCTGTAGACCCTGGAGTTGGGAAGCCTGAGTCTATCGCACTTACTTTTAACGGAAACCCTCAGACTAGTATGGGATTCAACTGGTATGCACCTGAGAGTGTGACGGGTACCAAGCTTGAAGTAGTAGAAGCTTCTAAATTAGTGGATGGTCAGTTTCCGGTAGGTGCTCAAACTTACGAAGGAACATCGGTTACAACAAGCGTGTATATGACCAAAGCGGATAAGTCAGCCAAGAAACCAGTAGTACTGACTAGTCATAAGGTCATTGCTGATCACCTGCAGCCGGGAACGGAGTATGCTTACCGTGCTGGGGATGGACAAGCTGATAATTGGAGTGACATCGGAACGTTTACAACAGAAAGCTCCAGTAATCAGGCATTTAAGTTCTTATATACAACGGACTCTCAAGGAACAACTGAAGGTGATTTTGATATTTGGAATCATACCCTTCAAGAGGGATTGGCTAAATTCCCGACAAGTGAATTCATTCTGAATTCCGGTGATTTGGTAGACAACGGTGATATTGAGGAGCAATGGGGATGGTTCTTCAATAAACCAAAGGATATTCTAGCAAATATTCCATTGGTTCCACTGGTAGGTAATCATGAAAGTAAGAGTTATAGCAATTACACAACTCATTTTAATTTACCTAATGTCTCGAATACGGGCGCAAAACCAGATGGCTCTGTATATTCTTTTGACTACGGTTCAGCACACTTTATGGTTATTAATACAGAATATTATGGTGCTAGCTCGAGTCTTGAGAATAACGAAATTTACAAAAAACAAGTAGAGTGGCTGCGCAGTGAAGCCGCGAAAAGCGATCAGAAGTGGAAGGTTGTGCTTTTGCATAAATCACCTTATTCAGTTGCCAGTCACACAAATGATACAGATGTACTCTATTACAGAGCTAATTTGACAAAGGTATTTGATGAGCTTGGTATTGACATGGTTATCGGAGGACATGACCACACCTATACTAGAAGCTATCAAATGTACAACAATCAGCCGTTGACGGATATTAAGCCGGACAAAAACGGAGTGGTAACTGATCCTAAGGGTACGTTATACCTGATTACAAATGCAGCGGGCAATAAAAAATATAATGTAGCAGCAGGTCCATTTCCTTTTGCAGCTAAATACGAGCAGCCTGGTAAGGAAATGTTCACAGGAATGACTGTAACAAATAATGAATTTTCATACGAAGCCTATACCACGACAACTGGTGGATCTACTGACTTGTATGATAAATACAGCATTCATAAGTCTGATGTAGCTGTTAAACCTGTGCAAAATGCAAAAGCTACTGTAGCAGATGGCGGTAAAATCACGTTAACTTGGGATGCGCCTGCATCCGGTGCACCGGTATCAGGATATCGCATTTATGAGCAAAATGATCTGGTATCTGCAAACTGGACGGTCAGTGTTCCTAATACGGAAGGTCAAACTTCTTATAGTTACACTGTAGAAAATACTAATCCGAACCAAACCTATCAATTTGTTATCAAAGCTGTAAGTGACAGAACCAATTCAGAAGCTAAAATTGCTTCTAGCGATTCTATCAAAAAAGTTACCGTTACCTTTAACGGCGATCCAGTGAGTGCAAAAGGATTCACTTGGTACACAGCGTTGAAATCTGCAGGAAGCGACCTGCAGGTTGTAGAGAATACGGGCGTTACTCCAGACTTTACAAAAGCTGCTGAGTTTACAGGCCGTTCAGCTGTTTCCAGAAATTCAAAGGATGAATTAGTTCATAAAGCTGAAGCTTCTGGCCTTAAGGCTGATACGAAATACTACTTCCGTGTAGGTGATAAAGCACTGGGATTGTGGAGTGCAGTGGGAACTTTCGAAACAGCTGCTAAGACAGGTGCATTTACTTTCATCGATCTGGCGGACACACAAGCTAAGACCGAAGATGAGGCTATTCTTTCTGGAGAAACGATGGCAAAAGCACTTACGACATTCCCGAATGCTGAGTTTGTGGCGATTAACGGAGATATCGTAGATACTGGAACCAATGAATCACAATGGAATTGGTTGCTTGGCCATTCACAGGAAACCTTGCTCAATACCACTATTGTTCCAGTTGCGGGGAACCATGAGGATAAAGCGAATGCCTTCTATGAGCACTACAATATTAAGGAAGCCGCAGGCTCACCAACAGAAACAGGAGCATACTATTCCTATGATTACAGCAATGCGCACTTTGTAGTCTTGAACACGAATGAGAATTCGGATGAATATGCTAACTTCAGCAAGGCACAGTTGGATTGGATGAAGGCCGATGTAAAAGCAGCGAAGGCTGCTGGAGCGAAGTGGATTATCGTCGCTATGCATAAAGGACCATACACAACCTCTAACCACGCTACTGACAAAGATATTATGGGCGCTAATGGAGAAAGAGCGAAAGTCGCTCCAATGATGGCTGAACTGGGTATTGACCTGGTGCTTCAAGGTCACGATCATATCTATGCACGAACCAAGCCAATCAAGGCTGACGGAACTGCAGCAGACACAGTGAAAATCAAGGAAAGCTTCAATGGTCAAACGGTAGAGTACACAGTAAACCCAGATGGAACAATCTATCTGATTCCAGCTACGGCAGGAGCGAAGGTTTACTATAAGAACATGAAGAAAGAATTGGGAAATGCTTACTATAATCTCTTTGAAGTAGCCAATGAGAATACAGCAGCTAAATACGGAGCGGACCCAAGTGATGCTACGCGTCCAATGCGCGGTCAAGTTCAGACCTTTGTTGGTATCACTGTAGATGCAGGGAAGCTGACAGCTGTATCTTATGAGATTGATCAGAATGTTAATGAGGCTAAACCATATGTTCTTGAAGAGTTCGGTATTGTTAAGGGCGATGAGAATGGTGGAGTTACACCAACACCAACGCCAACACCAACGCCAACACCAACGCCAACAACAGAGCCGACAACAGCACCAACAACAGCGCCAACAACTGCACCAACAACTGCACCAACAACTGCACCAACAACTGCACCAACAACAAAACCGACAGCAACACCAACACCAACAGTAGCGCCAACAGCTACACCAGCACCGACAACGGCGCCTTCACCAACTGCGACGCCAGTTAGTAAGCCATCTTTAACGGATACTAGCAATCACTGGGCGGCTGCTGTTATCGAGAAAGCAGTAGCAGCTGGCTTCGTTAGTGGTTATCCGGATGATACTTTCCGTCCGAATCAGAAAGTAAATCGGGTTGAATTTATCACATTGCTGGCACGTGCATTACAATTACCGGAGAATGGTGACACTTCAAGCTTTAAGGATTCTGCGAAGATTCCAGCATGGGCTAAGTCTTTTGTGGCACAGGCTGTATCTCTGCAAATTATCAGTGGCTATGATGATGGAACATTCCGTCCTACACAGGAGCTAACACGTACAGAATTAGCAGTTATGGTTGTTCGCGCTCTTGGTATTACGGTAGATCCTAAAGCGACATTAACCTTCAATGATGCTAAGGATGTACCAGCATGGGCAGTGCCGTATATTGCAGCGGCAGCGAAATCAGGCCTTGTGAATGGTATAGGGCAGAATAAATTTGCACCTAACCAGAAGGCAACAAGAGCAGAGGCGGTTACCATAATCCTTGCATTATTAGAAAAAGGGCAGAAGTAATCTATTATCTGCGTGAAATGAACTCAAGCTTAGCTTGTATCGAACAAAGGGGTCTCAGCTTATCTGCTGGGGCTCTTTTGTGTTTAATGCTTTTTGTATAAGAGACCATCACTTTGCCGGAAAACATCACTAAGGAAGTGGACTATTATGATGAAGAAGTAAAAGAATGCAAAATAATATGAATTTTAAAATAATGCTTGCAATGAATCTCTATACATGATATATTCTATTTCTGGCCGAGAAACACACATGCCGAGCTCGAAAAAGAAGTAAAAAAAGAGCTTGACATTAAACGGCTGAACATGATATAGTATAAGAGTTGCTGCTGAGACATTAAACGGCGCCAACGAGAACTTGATCTTTGAAAACTGAACAACGAGTGAGTAGGAAATCACGAAAGTGATATCCAAAATTAGAGAATTAATTTTCTCGTCAGATGTTTCAAAATGAGCATATCGCTCTTTTCAATACTAATTGGAGAGTTTGATCCTGGCTCAGGACGAACGCTGGCGGCGTGCCTAATACATGCAAGTCGAGCGGAGTCATTTTGAAAGCTTGCTTTCAAAATGACTTAGCGGCGGACGGGTGAGTAACACGTAGGCAACCTGCCCCTTAGACTGGGATAACTACCGGAAACGGTAGCTAATACCGGATAATTTCTTTTTTCTCCTGAAGAAAGAATGAAAGACGGAGCAATCTGTCACTGAGGGATGGGCCTGCGGCGCATTAGCTAGTTGGTGGGGTAACGGCCCACCAAGGCGACGATGCGTAGCCGACCTGAGAGGGTGAACGGCCACACTGGGACTGAGACACGGCCCAGACTCCTACGGGAGGCAGCAGTAGGGAATCTTCCGCAATGGGCGAAAGCCTGACGGAGCAACGCCGCGTGAGTGATGAAGGTTTTCGGATCGTAAAGCTCTGTTGCCAGGGAAGAACGTCCGGTAGAGTAACTGCTATCGGAGTGACGGTACCTGAGAAGAAAGCCCCGGCTAACTACGTGCCAGCAGCCGCGGTAATACGTAGGGGGCAAGCGTTGTCCGGAATTATTGGGCGTAAAGCGCGCGCAGGCGGTCATTTAAGTCTGGTGTTTAAACCTTGGGCTCAACCTGAGGTCGCACTGGAAACTGGGTGACTTGAGTACAGAAGAGGAAAGTGGAATTCCACGTGTAGCGGTGAAATGCGTAGATATGTGGAGGAACACCAGTGGCGAAGGCGACTTTCTGGGCTGTAACTGACGCTGAGGCGCGAAAGCGTGGGGAGCAAACAGGATTAGATACCCTGGTAGTCCACGCCGTAAACGATGAGTGCTAGGTGTTAGGGGTTTCGATACCCTTGGTGCCGAAGTTAACACAGTAAGCACTCCGCCTGGGGAGTACGGTCGCAAGACTGAAACTCAAAGGAATTGACGGGGACCCGCACAAGCAGTGGAGTATGTGGTTTAATTCGAAGCAACGCGAAGAACCTTACCAGGTCTTGACATCCCTCTGAATCCACTAGAGATAGTGGCGGCCTTCGGGACAGAGGAGACAGGTGGTGCATGGTTGTCGTCAGCTCGTGTCGTGAGATGTTGGGTTAAGTCCCGCAACGAGCGCAACCCTTAACTTTAGTTGCCAGCAAGTAATGTTGGGCACTCTAGAGTGACTGCCGGTGACAAACCGGAGGAAGGTGGGGATGACGTCAAATCATCATGCCCCTTATGACCTGGGCTACACACGTACTACAATGGCCGGTACAACGGGAAGCGAAGCCGCGAGGTGAAGCCAATCCCATCAAAGCCGGTCTCAGTTCGGATTGCAGGCTGCAACTCGCCTGCATGAAGTCGGAATTGCTAGTAATCGCGGATCAGCATGCCGCGGTGAATACGTTCCCGGGTCTTGTACACACCGCCCGTCACACCACGAGAGTTTACAACACCCGAAGTCGGTGGGGTAACCCGCAAGGGAGCCAGCCGCCGAAGGTGGGGTAGATGATTGGGGTGAAGTCGTAACAAGGTAGCCGTATCGGAAGGTGCGGCTGGATCACCTCCTTTCTATGGAGAATCGTCTTCTGCGATGAAGACATTCAAATCGGAAGTTAAACTTCCAAATCTCAGGTTTAGGCCTGTTACTCACTCGTTGCTCAGTTTTGAGAGTTTAAGCTCTCATCTTTAAACTTGATCCTTGAAAACTGGATACCGAAACGAATTTGCGTTTTAGAACATCTTTTAGCAACTTGTGTAAACAAGTAAATGTTATTAGTGAGATGATTCCAAAGAGAATGTCATTGTATGATATTTTCCTGCGGAAAAATCAAGGTTAAGCTAATAAGAGCACACGGAGGATGCCTAGGCGCCAGGAGCCGACGAAGGACGTGGCGAACAACGAAACTGCCTCGGGGAGCTGTAAGCAAGCTTTGATCCGGGGGTGTCCGAATGGGGAAACCCAGCTGTGGTAATTCGCAGTTACTCATCTCTGAACACATAGGAGATGTAGAGGCAGACCAGGGGAACTGAAACATCTAAGTACCCTGAGGAAGAGAAAACAATAGTGATTCCGTCAGTAGCGGCGAGCGAACGCGGAACAGCCTAAACCTAAGAGCTTGCTCTTAGGGGTTGTGGGACGTCTCACATGGAGTTACAAAGGAATATGGTAGGCGAAGAGGTCTGGAAAGGCCCGCGATAGAGGTAAAAGCCCTGTAACCTAAACTGTGTTCTCTCCGAGACGGATCCCGAGTAGTGCGGGGCACGTGAAACCCCGTATGAATCCAGCAGGACCATCTGCTAAGGCTAAATACTACCTGGCGACCGATAGTGAAACAGTACCGTGAGGGAAAGGTGAAAAGCACCCCGGAAGGGGAGTGAAATAGAACCTGAAACCGTGTGCTTACAAAAAGTCAGAGCCCTATCTATGGGTGATGGCGTGCCTTTTGTAGAATGAACCGGCGAGTTACGTTTAACATGCAAGGTTAAGTCGAGAAGACGGAGCCGCAGCGAAAGCGAGTCTGAATAGGGCGATTGAGTATGTGGACGTAGACCCGAAACCGTGTGATCTACCCCTGTCCAGGGTGAAGGTGCGGTAACACGCACTGGAGGCCCGAACCCACGCATGTTGAAAAATGCGGGGATGAGGTGGGGGTAGCGGAGAAATTCCAATCGAACTCGGAGATAGCTGGTTCTCCCCGAAATAGCTTTAGGGCTAGCCTCGGTATAAGAGTAGTGGAGGTAGAGCACTGATTGGGTGCGGGGTCCGCAAGGATTACCAAGCTCAGTCAAACTCCGAATGCCATATACTTATTGCCGGGAGTCAGACAGTGAGTGCTAAGATCCATTGTCAAAAGGGAAACAGCCCAGACCATCAGCTAAGGTCCCCAAGTGTGTGTTAAGTGGGAAAGGATGTGGAGTTGCACAGACAACCAGGATGTTGGCTTAGAAGCAGCCACCATTGAAAGAGTGCGTAATAGCTCACTGGTCGAGTGACTCTGCGCCGAAAATGTAACGGGGCTAAACACACCACCGAAGCTATGGCTAGATACTATGTATCTGGGGTAGGGGAGCGTTGTATGTGGGTTGAAGGTGTACCGTAAGGAGCGCTGGACAGCATACAAGTGAGAATGCCGGTATGAGTAACGAAAAGATCAGTGAGAATCTGATCCGCCGAAAGCCCAAGGTTTCCTGAGGAAGGCTCGTCCGCTCAGGGTAAGTCGGGACCTAAGGCGAGGCCGAAAGGCGTAGTCGAAGGACAACAGTTTGAAATTACTGTACCACCGTAATCCGCTATGAGCGATGGGGTGACGCAGGAGGGTAGTGACGCGGACTGATGGATATGTCCGTCTAAGCAGTGAGGCTGATGTGTAGGCAAATCCGCACATCATTAAGGCTGGGCTGTGATGGGGAGCGAAAATTGTAGTAGCGAAGGTCATGATCTCACACTGCCAAGAAAAGCCTCTAGCCAGGAGAAGGTGCCCGTACCGCAAACCGACACAGGTAGGCGAGAAGAGAATTCTAAGGCGCGCGGAAGAACTCTCGTTAAGGAACTCGGCAAAATGACCCCGTAACTTCGGGAGAAGGGGTGCCCCGGTAGTGTGAATAGCACGAGGGGGCCGCAGTGAAAAGGCCCAAGCGACTGTTTAGCAAAAACACAGGTCTGTGCGAAGCCGCAAGGCGAAGTATACGGGCTGACGCCTGCCCGGTGCTGGAAGGTTAAGGGGAGTGGTTAGGGGTAACCCGAAGCTATGAACCGAAGCCCCAGTAAACGGCGGCCGTAACTATAACGGTCCTAAGGTAGCGAAATTCCTTGTCAGGTAAATTCTGACCCGCACGAATGGCGTAACGACTTGGGCGCTGTCTCAACGAGAGATCCGGTGAAATTTTAATACCTGTGAAGATGCAGGTTACCCGCGACAAGACGGAAAGACCCCATGGAGCTTTACTGCAGCTTGATATTGAATTTGGGTACGATCTGTACAGGATAGGTGGGAGCCGTAGAAATCGGAGCGCAAGCTTCGGTGGAGGCGCCGTTGGGATACCACCCTGATCGTATCTAGGTTCTAACCTAGTACCCTAATCGGGTACGGGGACCGTGTCAGGCGGGCAGTTTGACTGGGGCGGTCGCCTCCTAAAGAGTAACGGAGGCGTTCCAAGGTTCCCTCAGAATGGTTGGAAATCATTCGAAGAGTGCAAAGGCATAAGGGAGCTTGACTGCGAGACCTACAAGTCGAGCAGGGACGAAAGTCGGACTTAGTGATCCGGTGGTACCGCATGGAAGGGCCATCGCTCAACGGATAAAAGCTACCCTGGGGATAACAGGCTTATCTCCCCCAAGAGTCCACATCGACGGGGAGGTTTGGCACCTCGATGTCGGCTCATCGCATCCTGGGGCTGAAGTAGGTCCCAAGGGTTGGGCTGTTCGCCCATTAAAGCGGTACGCGAGCTGGGTTCAGAACGTCGTGAGACAGTTCGGTCCCTATCTGTCGTGGGCGCAGGAAATTTGAGAGGAGCTGTCCTTAGTACGAGAGGACCGGGATGGACGTACCGCTGGTGCACCAGTTGTTTCGCCAGAAGCATGGCTGGGTAGCTACGTACGGACGGGATAAGCGCTGAAAGCATCTAAGCGTGAAGCCCCCCTCAAGATGAGATTTCCCAATTAGTAAGACCCCTTGAAGACGACGAGGTAGATAGGTTGGAGGTGGAAGTGCAGTAATGCATGGAGCTGACCAATACTAATCGGTCGAGGGCTTATCCTATACTTAAGACGCAAATTCAATTCGGATTCAGTTTTCAGGCGACTCAAGCCTGAGCATTTACGATGTAAATGCCCGTTTGGTGGCGATAGCGGAGGGGTTCCACACGTACCCATCCCGAACACGACCGTTAAGCCCTCCAGCGCCGATGGTACTTGGACCGAAGGGTCCTGGGAGAGTAGGACGTCGCCAAGCGGACAACCACATTACCCGTGGTATTTTTTTTGCCCTTAATATTGATGTGTCTTAAAAAGGGCCTTTAGCTCAGCTGGTTAGAGCGCACCCCTGATAAGGGTGAGGTCGGTGGTTCGAGTCCACTAAGGCCCACCATATTCCCTGATAGCTCAGTTGGTAGAGCACTCGACTGTTAATCGAGTTGTCACAGGTTCGAGTCCTGTTCGGGGAGCCATTTATGGAGAGGTGTCCGAGTTTGGCCGAAGGAGCACGATTGGAAATCGTGTAGGCGCCACAAGCGTCTCGAGGGTTCGAATCCCTCTCTCTCCGCCATAAAGTTTATTAGCATGGCCCGTTGGTCAAGGGGTTAAGACACCTCCCTTTCACGGAGGTAACATGGGTTCGAATCCCATACGGGTCATAACATGGAGGCTTAGCTCAGCTGGGAGAGCATCTGCCTTACAAGCAGAGGGTCGGGGGTTCGATCCCCTCAGCCTCCACCATATTCATTTAAGAACGACGCGGGGTGGAGCAGCCCGGTAGCTCGTCGGGCTCATAACCCGAAGGCCGCAGGTTCAAATCCTGCCCCCGCAACCAAATTTTCCTTAAGCATGATGTTTTGGGACTAGCTGGCGTAGTGTAAATGAATAGTATATAATTATTAAATGACGCGGGGTGGAGCAGCCCGGTAGCTCGTCGGGCTCATAACCCGAAGGCCGCAGGTTCAAATCCTGCCCCCGCAACCAATTTACTCTTATGCATTATGTCTATGGAACCGTGGTGTAGTTGGCCTAACATGCCTGCCTGTCACGCAGGAGATCGCGAGTTCGAATCTCGTCGGTTCCGCCATTTAGTTAATTATTGTTGGGGATTAGCCAAGCGGTAAGGCAACGGACTTTGACTCCGTCATGCATAGGTTCAAATCCTATATCCCCAGCCATTTATGAGAGCCATTAGCTCAGTTGGTAGAGCACCTGACTTTTAATCAGGGTGTCGAAGGTTCGAGTCCTTCATGGCTCACCATTATTTTCAAAGTGTGCGCGTGTGGCGGAATGGCAGACGCACCAGACTTAGGATCTGGCGTTTCACGACGTGGGGGTTCAAGTCCCTTCACGCGCACCATATTTTGCGGAAGTGGCTCAGCGGTAGAGCATCGCCTTGCCAAGGCGAGGGTCGCGGGTTCGATTCCCGTCTTCCGCTCCATAATTTTTGCGCCCTTAGCTCAGCTGGATAGAGCGTTTGACTACGAATCAAAAGGCCGGGAGTTCGAATCTCTCAGGGCGCGCCATTTTTATTACTAAGTAATTACATATTTTGACGGGATGTAGCTCAGCTTGGTAGAGCACCTGGTTTGGGACCAGGGGGTCGCATGTTCAAATCGTGTCATCCCGATTTTATACCTTTGCGGGTGTAGTTCAATGGTAGAACTTCAGCCTTCCAAGCTGATAGCGTGGGTTCGATTCCCATCACCCGCTTATAATTAAGAAACATCTGTCTATTATAGGCAGGTGTTTTTTTTGTGTAGTTACATTCATATGGATACAATAGAACTTAGGGCTTTTAGTTGAGGAGGTAGCAATGTTTGAATTTGAAGCTAAATTAGTGCGACCTGATGCAAGTGGGAGCTGGACTTATCTTAACGTCCCTTTTGATGCCGAACAAATATTTGAAACAAAGTCCAGAATACAGGTAAAAGGAAGTGTAAATGGAATCCCCTATAGAGGAACGCTTATGCCCCATGGAAACGGAAAGCATTTTATGGTGGTAAAGAAAGAACTACGGGATCTAGCCAAAGCTCAACCTGGTGATATTGTGCATGTGACGATGGAGCAAGATCATCAATTACGGGAGGTAGAAGCCCCTAAGGATTTCCTTGATGCGTTGAGTAGCCATGAGCAGGCAGAAGCTTATTATAACGGTCTGGCTTATTCTTATCAGAAGGAATATGTATCTTGGATCGAAGCGGCGAAAAGACCTGAAACCAGAGCATCTCGTATCGAAAAATCAGTCAGTAAACTGGGTGAAGGCTTGAGGCTCAAATAAAAGTATGAAGAGTGCTTAGCAGGCTGAATAGATGAACAGCGTCCTCTTCCATAAGATTGGAAAGGGACGCTGTTAATGTTGGTGATATGTGCAAGTGGGCTTAAATAAGAACGGCCACCTCACCACAATTCACAAACTTAATACTTTCGATTTTTACTGATAACTCACCTGAAGGAATAGCTAGCTGACATGTACTGCCGATCTGAGCTAACAGCAGCTGCATGCCAATAGGCGAGAACATTGAAATCTTGTTATCATTGGGTTCTGCCTGGTTTGGAAATACGATGGTGTAGGTATCTGTAGTATTGTCGTCTAAGTAGCGGAGCTGAAGCTGACTTCCAATCAATACGAGTGAATTCAATTCTTCACCACTAAAACGGGAAAGTAATTGTTCCAGCTCGGAGCAATAACGGGACAACAGCGTTTCAGCATTACTTCTTTGTTTGCTTCGTTCCGGGAAATACTGATTTAGAAATGCGATTTTTTCCTCATCAAAATAAATAAGCTGCTGGACCAGTTGTGTCCTTGAGCCTTCATAAATTAGACTATGGTTCATAGTAGATTTCACCCCCTCTAAGTAGCACATTCTTTGCAAATTTGTTATGACGCGTTGCCATATTAAAATCCCTCCTATACAAATAGAGGTCCCCTAGAGGGAACCTTCTGATCAGTATAACAGCTTCTATATGTAAATCCAATCCATTTTGCAAAGGCATTAAATTCTTACTAAATATTGTATTTAAAACGTTTGACTATTGTATAGTTGGGTGCTATGATAGGCTGATGTTATAGGCATTTCGTAGAAAACTGCGGAATGCCTATACTATATTTCGAAGATAATTTTACATTAAATGTTACCAGGGGAGTGATACGCCATGTACATTTCGTTGAGTTCACCTATAGAATCTAGACATAAAAAGTAACTATAATTTATTAAAGGAGAGATCAGGATGATTCAAGTAAAAGAGTTTGTAGATGCTGATAATTCGTATGCTGAGAATAAGGCTAATGAGTTCTTGGCAGGGCTGCGTGAGGAACAGGTTGTGAATATCTGCTACGGTTCGGTAGTTAAATCTTCACGTGATGGGGCAGAGCATCAAAGAAGCAGTATACTGGTCGTGTATAAGACAAATGAAGGGCAATAACTGGAATACTTTTTTTTCGTGCTTATCTGTTGTCTCCACGCTATGCATCGTGATCGTTCTTATATATTATATGTTTTAGCTTTTCTTATGAACAAAGAGGACCTTTCCCATTTACGGGTAAAGGTCCTCTTTGATTGTATAAGTGCAATTACAGTCTTATATTCCGTCTGGGACGGATAATCCTAAACCGGATGCAACACGCTGTCCCAGTTCTGGATCAGCTTTATAGAAATGAACAATTTGACGAAGTTTAATATCGTTACTTTCAACTGGTGTCATAGCACCTACGATATTTTGAACAAGACGTGTACGTTCTTCTTCACTCATCAGGCGATACAAGTCACCAGGTTGTGTATAATAGTCATCACT
Organism: Paenibacillus sp. FSL H7-0737; assembly: GCF_000758545.1. Taxonomy (NCBI): domain Bacteria; kingdom Bacillati; phylum Bacillota; class Bacilli; order Caryophanales; family Paenibacillaceae; genus Paenibacillus; species Paenibacillus sp. FSL H7-0737. The sequence continues at coordinate 952,232 of NZ_CP009279.1, forward strand.
ATTATAGGAGACACTGTCGGCATTTCCAGATACTTCGAAAGGTGATGTTTTGTACTGTGGTGCTTCTTTAGGTCCGCCTAAGCTGTTAGGCTCATAATAGGCACCGGATCCGCCATTGTTGCCGAGTGCCATGCCACCGTCACGTTGATAGTTCTTCACTTCTACTTTTGGACGGTTGATAGGCAGGCTGTTATGGTTAGGACCTACCCGGTGACGATGAGCATCGCCGTAAGCAAACAGTCGACCCTGTAGCAATTTATCAGGAGAAGCTTCAATACCAGGGACGAAAGAGCCAGGAGAGAACGTAACTTGCTCTACTTCCGCGAAGTAATTCTCTGGATTGCGATCCAGTACCATGCGGCCAACCTCAATTAATGGATAATCTTTTTGCGACCATACTTTGGTTACATCGAATGGATCAAAGCGATAAGTGTTCGCATCTTCGATCGGCATAATCTGCACGTAGAGCTTCCACGCTGGGAATTCTCCTTTATCAATAGCATTGAACAAGTCTTCTGTATGATAATCTGGGTTCTCCCCAGCTATTTTGGCGGCAAGATCTGGAGCAAGGTTCTTAATGCCTTGTTCTGTTTTGAAATGATATTTCACCCAGACGGTATTGCCTTCGGCATTTACCCATTTGAAGGTGTGGCTTCCGAACCCGTGCATATGTCTCAACGTAGCTGGGATTCCGCGATCTGACATCAAAATCGTAACCTGATGTAGAGATTCCGGCGATAAAGACCAGAAGTCCCAAACCGCATTAGGGTTCTTTAAGTGTGTCTGTGGATCACGCTTCTGTGTATGAATAAAGTCGGGGAACTTGATTGCATCACGAACGAAGAATACAGGTGTATTGTTACCTACGAGATCATAGTTTCCTTCTTCGGTATAGAACTTCACAGCAAAACCACGTGGGTCTCTTACAGTATCAGCAGAACCTAGCTCCCCAGCTACCGTTGAGAAACGGATGAACATTGGGGTACGCTTGCCTACCTCAGATAAAAAATTAGCTTTTGTATATTGAGTTAAATCCTGAGTGACCTCAAAATACCCATGAGCGCCAGCACCCTTAGCATGAACGACACGTTCAGGAACACGTTCTCTGTTAAAGTGGGCTAATTTTTCAAGCAGATGGACATCTTGCAGCAAAGTAGGACCACGATCACCGGCTGTCATTGAATTTTGATTGTCGCCTACTGGAGCACCCCAGCTGGTCGTAAGATTATTATTATTGGAGCTCATTAATAGAATCACCTCGTAAGATTTGATTTTAGATTTAGTATAAGTTCTATATTAATGTTTTTTGGGGAAAATGCAACACTTTTTGAATAATTGACACATTACAGTATGTGGTAATCGTCGTCCCATTCAGATATATATGATAGATAGAGTGATTAATTACTAAGCAGAGTTAAAAAAGAAACAGCGCACCTCTACCATCACTGGAGGGTGCGCTGTTCTATTTTGATATAGGAATATCCGTTTTCTGTACTTAGTTTTTAATGTACATTCTGTTATAGTATTCATCCAGCATTCTTTTGGTGGCAAATTCGGTGCGAGTGGTTTTGATACTCTTCTTCATCATTTGTACCCACTGTTCACGATTCTCATAATAGGTTGGGAGTACTCGATTCAATAGGGTGTCGTATAGCGCATCACTATCATGCTTATCCAGAACCTCGAAGTCAGTAGTCTCGAAGCCGTCTCCGATCTGCCAGCCATTCTCGCCATCTATACAGGCTTCCGGCCACCAGCCATCTAGAATAGAGCAGTTCAATACGCCGTTCATGGCTGCCTTCATCCCGGAGGTACCACTTGCTTCCAGTGGTCTACGCGGATTGTTGAGCCAAATATCAGAACCGCGTGTCAGCTGTGCGCCGATAGTCATATCGTAATTCTCCAAGAAGACAACACTCTTCGGATATTTTTTCATCATCGCCACTAAATTGCTGACGATTTTTTTGCCGTTATCATCGAGTGGATGGGCTTTGCCAGAGAAGACGATTTGTATTTTGCCGGACTCCAGATAAGGCTCAATAATTTCCGGCTGCGAGAAGATCAGGTCACTGCGTTTATAAGGAGCAGCTCTGCGTGAGAAGCCAATGAGTAGATTGTCAGCATTTAGACTAATGCCGGACCGTTCTTTGATGAAATCAATCAGTTCACCCTTAATTTCTTTATGCACTGCCCATAAATCGCCATTTTGTTCATAGGCTTGTGTCATTCTTTCATCTACCCAGGTAGGGGTATGAATGGCATTAGTAATGCCAATGATGTCCGATCTTCCGGCAACCTCTTTCCACATCTTATTGGCTGTATCCGCATGAAGCTGAGCCACTGCATTAGAAATACGTGAGAGTCGTAGACCGGCAACCGTCATGTTGAACGGCTCGCCACCGATACGCTCCATCTGGTCGCGGGTTAAGCTATTGAATGCACTCATATACTCTAGGCGGTCGAGTGGATGGGTTTCGTTGCCTTCTTTTATCGGTGTATGTGTAGTGAACACAACCTCTTCCCGAGTAGCTTTCCAAGCTTCCTCAAAGGTGCTGCCTCCGGACATCTTCTCACGAATGAGCTCGATGGCTGCTAAGGCTGCATGGCCTTCATTGAAATGATAGACATCAATCGGAATGCCCAGAGCACGCATAGCTTTTACTCCGCCGATCCCGAGTACGATCTCTTGAGCGATCCGTTCCTCACCGAACCAGCCGTACAATTGTCCAGTAATCCATGCATCATTATTCTCGGGGATATCCGTATCCAGTAAATACAACGTGCTGTTGCCAAAATAATCAGTCTTCCATATTTTGCACACCACATCGGTCTTTCTGACTTTTACAGTTACCTTCACCCCTGTATCTTCAAGAAAATCATAAACATAATTGTGATAGGAGTCGTATGGATTACCGTTTGCATCAATTTTTTGATCCGTATAACCTTGTTTCCACTTCAGCCCGATAGGGATGATAGGAGCATTGATGTCTTTAGCTCCCTTAATGTAGTCACCGGCGAGAATTCCAAGCCCTCCGGCATACATTTTAAAATCGGAATGTAACCCGTACTCCATACTGAAATAAGCTACTGATGGTAATTTTTTTTCGTTCACTTGATAAGCCTCCTAATCGCGGATTAGATTGAATTGCAGTAAAGCTGCTGGCATTATCTACGATGCAAACGTTTGCTCAAAAAACAGTCAACAATCGTTGTGGAAGCGATTGCACCATCATTCTAGCACACTTTATCTACAAAAGCATAACGTCAATTTGGTGAAAATAGCCAATTAGGGGCAAAATCAACGGAAGTGATTGATAAAGTGAAGGGAAGACCCTAAGATAAAGAGATTGAAGAAATAATTATTGGTGGTGTATAAGTTGGGTATAGTTGTGATTGGAAGCTTAAATATGGATATGGTAGTACGTACGAACCGGGCACCGAATGCAGGAGAAACGCTTATGGGACAAGTATTTGCTCTATCTCCCGGTGGAAAAGGAGCGAATCAAGCCGTTGCCGCAGCACGTCTGGGTGCTGAGGTTAGTATGATCGGCAGCGTCGGAAAAGATACCTTTGGAAGCGAAATGCTGGAGATTATTAAGCAGGAAGGTATTCATATAGAACATATCTCAGTGAGTGAAACGGAGGCAACAGGTGTAGCTTCAATCGTTATTGAAGAAGATGGAGAGAATCGGATTATCGTTGTACCCGGAGCGAATATTGATCTCTTTGCAGAGGATATACAGGCGTTAGAGACTGTAATCAGCCAGGCTGAGATGATTGTGATGCAGCTTGAAATGGAACTGGCGATGAGTGAGCATGCTATTGCCATTGCACATCGTCATGGAATTCCGGTCATTCTGAATCCAGCACCAGCTAGAGTGCTTAAAGACGAGATGCTGGGTCAAGTATCATATCTGACACCTAATGAGACAGAAGCGGGAATTTTGACTGGAATGACTGTAGATAGTTTAGAGACTGCTGAGCAGGCAGCCCGTATTTTGCTGCAAAAAGGTGTTAAAAATGTGATCGTAACCTTGGGATCTAAAGGCGCGCTGATCGTTAATGCTGAAGGCGCTAAGTCAGTTCCTGGATTCCCGGTCAAGGCGATAGACACGGTTGCTGCCGGAGACTCATTCAATGGGGCATTAGCCCAGCAATTGGTCTTAGGCAAAACGTTGGAGGAGGCAGTGAGCTTCGCTAATGCTGTTGGAGCACTGGCTGTAGGGAAAGAAGGCGCGATCCCATCGCTGCCGCAGTTATCAGAGGTTGAACAGTTTCTAAAACATGTATCGGCATTAAAATAAACAATACAGAATCTATAGCAGACGACTGGATAAGGGGCTGAAATAATGAGCAGGACAGTAATCGTTAAAAATGTGATCATTGGCGAAGGAATCCCTAAAATATGTGTTCCGTTGATTGGAGCTACCTTGTCTGAACTGAAACAGGAAGCCGAATCATTAAAAGAGCTTGGTCCCGATTTAGTGGAGTGGCGGACGGATTTTTTTGACGAAGTTGAAGACGTAGAGGCGGTCAATTTAGCACTAAAAGAAATCCATTCTGTAATTCCTGAGTTACCGCTGATTTTTACTTTTCGGAGTGCCAAAGAAGGCGGCGAGAAGCAGGTTAGCACAGAATATTACATAGCACTGAATATAGCTGCAGCTGAAAGTGGTCTAGTAGATATAATTGATGTTGAATTATTCAATGAGGAACAGGATGTAAAGCTACTAGTCGAGACTGCTCATACTCATAACGTGTCTGTCATTATCTCGAATCATGATTTTCATGGAACACCTTCTCAAGAGGAGATCATCTCGCGATTACGCAAGGCACAGGAGCTTGGCGGGGACTTGCCTAAAATTGCGGTGATGCCTCAGGATGCGGGGGACGTACTGACTTTACTAGAAGCTACCTATATGATGAAAGAACAATATGCAGATCGCCCGATTATTACAATGTCCATGGCGGGAGCTGGGGTCATTAGCCGTCTAGCCGGTGAAATATTCGGTTCAGCGCTTACCTTTGGAGCGGCGCATAAGCCCTCTGCGCCTGGACAGGTAGCTGTGGTTGAGCTGCGAAATGTACTGTCACTGCTGCATCGCAGTCTATAGGAGCTATCAGTGAGGTTCAGATAATAGAAATAGAGCGGCGACCGGATTTCCGGTGCCGCTCTATTTCTATTTTATTATTTTGTTCCCGTGTATACGTGAACGGCATCTCTTAGGAACGCTGCAAGTCCAGGGCGATGCTTGTCGTAGTACTTGGTAAAACGTTCATCATCCACATACATTTGCGCGACACCGGCATGTGCCTCTTTGGAATAGGAATCCCAGTAGAAGGAGAGCCACTGGCGGTGTAGATCAGCACTTTTTTGCGCCAATACACTGGCAGGATCTCCATGCTCCATCGCTTGCAAGAGCGTCTCGAACATTTCCTCCTCAAGCTGCTGTATAGCCGCATATTGTTCTTCTGTCATACCTTTAAGCTTCTTGTTGGATTGTTCTACGGTGCTGTCCCCATATTTCTCCCGTATTTCTTGACCGTATTTCTTCTCGTTATCCTCTACCAGTTTTTGCTTGAATCCTTCGAATTTTTCAGCGTCACTCATAGTCATTCTCCCTTCTTGGTGAGCCAGCGTCTGTTCGACGTTAGCGATTAATAGATCTAATTGATGTCTCTTTTCAAGCAGCTTGTCATGATGCTCCCGTAGCGCTTTGGCTCCGTCGAATGACGGTTCAGTCATAATAGCTTTGATACGTTCCAGACTTAAGCCAAGCTCTCGATAAAATAAAATTTGCTGTAGTAGATCTACTTCGGTGCGGCCATAGATACGATACCCCGAGGAGTTGATTCTCGCCGGCTTAAGAATGCCAAACTCGTCGTAGTAGCGCAGGGTTCGCGTACTGATTCCAGCGAGCTCAGCGAGCTTCTGTACTGTGTATTCCGTAGTATCACCTCCCACAAATTCAATGTACACCTTTACGTAGCGTGAAGGTCAAATGTTTTTTTAGCGTATCCCAAACAGCGGCAGTTACCCGCTGAAGATCATTGGGAAGACTGCCGCTACTATGATTTGCTGATGTTTGAAGTTATTTTTGACCCATCTGCGCCGCAAAATAATTTTGTAATTCCTCTAATTTCCGAGGATCAGCTAGGGTTGTTTTGTCTGAGAAGTAATGTTCGAGAACAAGGTCCCAGGTAGGTACTATTTTTTGTGAGTTCATCGCTTTAATGGCGACTTTGACCGTCTTGCGTTCTTTGGCATTAGAAAAAGTATCTACGTAATGCTGTGAGCGCTCAAAATCCAGATCCTTAAACACAGCGCGGAAGATTTCCGAAGTCATCTTTGCATCATCCAACGCACGGTGAGCAGATCCAGACGGTTCAAGTTCAAACAAAGCCATCGCGCCTTCGACACTGATATCATTGCTTAGGCCGCGAGCCCGCAGCACACCCTTCAGTAAATCTAAATACGTTGCAGACATCCAGTAGGAGTCGTCCATCTTGTGCATACGTACATCCTGAATGATTCGCTTCATGTCTTCGCCACCCCAAGTAAGGAGCAACACTCCATCTGTACTTAGATCAAGCCACTCTCTAAAAGCAGTGATGACTTTCGGGAAGCGGGGTGCGATATCGATTTCCTCTTGGGGAATACCGGTTTTTTTCTTAATAAAAGAATTAAGGGTGGAGAAATATATGGGTTTGATCAAGGAAGAAAATTCATCCTTATACTGCAATGAAGAGTCTAACCGGACAGCTCCAATCTCAATGACCTCCATAGGGTGCTCGCTGGCAAACTTACGGCCGTTGAATTCGATGTCCAGAATAATATAATCCACAGGTACTTGCCTCCGTTCCATGACTGACGCTGTAGTACTTAATACGTCGACTACTCTATTTTAACAAAAAAAGCGATGTAATGGGGAGTATGGGAACAAGCTAATATTGGAACATAAAAAAGAACCAGCACTATGCGGGTTCTTTTTATAACTATTAATGAGCAAAAAGATTGCAGACAATAAAGTAAGACGATTAATGTTCTGAACCGGCAGCAGGTTCAGGCTGATGAATTGGCTGTTCCAGCAGGACAGATCCGTCTTCAAGACGAAGCCAGGTATCGAAGTCTTGGGTGCCTTGGGTCAGTCTGATGACGCGTGCGCCCCGCATAAAGCCTTCTTTTCCATAAGTATTGTAGCCGGTAGCACGGCCATAGGAAAGACGTATGCCATACAGGCTGCCCGTAAAATCATTGATATGGTCATGTCCGCAGAAGGTGCCAAGCACATCACCCATTTCAAGCAAAGCCGAGAATAATCCCGAGTTAACCTCAGGTGAGCATACACGCTCATACTTATACCCATGACAGACTTGTGTAGACCAGACCTCACGATATTCCGGAATCGGGATATGGAAGAAAGCCAATGCAGGCAGCCTGTTCTCAGCAGTTTTAGGATTCAACCGAGCGGATTCAGCAGTTAGCCAGTTGATCTGATTCCGGTTAATCCAATTGTAGCCTGGGATATGCTCCATCTCGGAGTAACTGCCCGAGTCAACAAAATAAAGGACAGCGGCTGCTTGGCCATCCTGATCTTTTATTTCAAGCGTGTAATTGCCTGAACCTTCAAGATCCTCTGGACCGGCTTCGGCCAGACAGTGGGGATGTTCTAATGCTATCTGCATCAATTCACTGCGGGAAATCAGGGTTTCTGTATCATGGTTACCAAATACGAAGGCCCAAGGGGTACCTGTTTTTTCTACAGCAGCGACAGCATCCCGAAATGCTTGGGCAGGGTCTTCACATGCCTTTTCGCCAGGAGAGACAGGGGCAGTGTAAATTAGATCTCCCGTGAAGACCACAAGATCAGGTTGTTCTGCTTCTAGAACACGTTCCATCAGTTCCCGGGTACGCTGATCTTCGGCTCTTCCATCCATCCAGTGAAGATCAGTGAACTGTACAATTTTCAAGGTTCCATCTTGCTGAAATGATAAGCTGTGTCTCATTGGGGTTATCTCCCTTACTGTCTAATATAGTTAGCCGATCCAGATCCGCTGGGTGAAATGGTCTCCGGAGCTTCTACCAATCATAATATCAAATTCCCCGGGTTCGAAGACCATTTGATCATCTTTTCCGTAGAACATCAGCATTTCTCTAGTGATCTCGAAAGAAACCACTTGTTTCTCATGCGCTGCGAGTGTAATTTGTCGGAAGGCTTTCAGTTCCTTGACCGGGCGTACGACACTTGCGCTAACATCATGGATATAGAGTTGAACGGTTTCCTTGCCGGTGATGTCTGAAGTATTCTCCACCTCAATGGAGGCAACAATCCGACCCTTAGCATCAACATTGAAGTTGCTGTAATCAAAACTGGAATAGCTCAGACCATAGCCAAAACAGAAAAGAGGGTCATTAGGGCAATCCAGATATCGGGTTACATAACGCACATTCGGATATAGGGGATCATAGGGACGTCCCGTCTGATAGGCATTGTAATAAACAGGAATTTGACCAACCGAGTAAGGGAAGCTCATAGATAAACGAGCGGACGGATTATAATCTCCGAACAGCACATCAGCTAATGAATTTCCGGATTCTGTTCCCAGAAACCAGGCTTGCAGTAGAGCATCGCTGGCCTCAAGAACAGGCTTTAGTTCCAGTGGTCGGCCGCTAAATACAATGGTAACAATCTTTTTGCCGGTATCTTTCAGACGCCAGATCAGCTTCTCCTGATTGGTCGACAAGCGCAGATTGGTTTTGCTTCCGCCTTCCCCGGTATCCTGCTGATTCTCACCGACAGCAGCGAGAATTACATCGCAATCTTTTAGGCGCTGAAAGGCTTCTTCGATTTCATCCTCCACATCAAAAACACCCTCTAGCATGCTTCCCAGCTCACCAGTCATGGCCGTAATAATATCCGCGGCAGATGTTTTTTGAGAAATGCCGTTGTAGAGTGATACGGCCGGGTCTTTTTCCGTTCCAGACCAGCCGCCCAGCACATGAATAGAGGTAGCGAAGGGACCAGCCAATCCAATCTTCATACCGTGTTTAAGGGGCAGAGCGTTATTGTCATTTTTCAGCAGCACCACTGAGCTTGCACCCAGCTCTCTCGCAGCTTGTAAATTCTCCGCGCTCGGCGTGGGCGCCTCATCTACTAGTGGATCTGCATCCTTGAATGGATTGTCAAACAAGCCGAGAGCGTCCTTGAGTTCTAGCACCCGGATAACGGCTTCATCAATCAAGGAGATATCAAGCTTGCCTTCCTCGACGAGAGCAGCGCCGTGGTTTAGATAATGGGTGGACATCATTTCAATATCTAGTCCGGCAGCCAGACTTTTCTCAGCTGCTTCACGACCATCTTCGGCAGCGCCATGAGGGATTAGTTCATTTACGGAATTGAAATCGGCGATGGTAACGCCATCGAAGCCCCATTCCTCACGCAGAATCCCGCGGAGAAGTTTGGAATTACCGCTTGCAGGTATACGATCAATCGTATTGAATGCGGCCATCACCATGGCTACACCAGCATCTACAGCAGCTTTATAGGCTGGTAGATAGAACTCACGTAATACGCCGAGGGACATATCCACCGTATTGTATTCTCGACCGCCTTCGGGAGCGCCATAACCGGCGAAGTGCTTCACACAGGCAGCGATACGACCTTTTTCTTTTAGGTCTTTGCCCTGATAGCCCCGTACCATGCTCTCAGTTACACGAGCATTCAGATAAGGGTCCTCACCGGATGTCTCCATCACTCGTCCCCAGCGCGGATCGCGTACAAGATCCGTCATAGGCGAGAAAGTGAGGTGAATACCGGCAGCTGCGCTCTCCTTGGCTGCAATTTCAGCGAACCTTTCACAGGCCTCCATGTCAAAGCTACAACCTATCGCAAGCGGGATCGGTAGGATCGTTCTGTAACCATGAATCACATCCGCCATGAAGAGTAAGGGGATTTTCTGACGGCTGGCTTGCAAATGCCGGGTCTGTAGATCAATCACATTCCTGGCTCCAATGCCGTTCAGAACGCTTCCGATGTTCTGCATTACCTGCGGCTTAATGTTCAGTTCCTTGAATGGACCGGTTAAATCTACGGTATCATCCAAACCCCAATAGTGAGGGCCTAGCTGGGTTAATTGGGCCAGTTTTTCTTCTAGAGTCATATCGTTCACAAGATCTTGGATAAACAGTTTAGTCATGGTTAACACCTTCCTCGTGAGCGCATTGAAAGTTATTGTGACAAATAGATGTGCTATACCAATAAGAAAGCGCTTGCTATTTGAGTTCGCCGCAGTGCACACGCAGATAAATATAATTGGATGAGACATGCAATAGATAAGAACGGGGAGTTCATTGTCAGACATCATATATAAGACTGACATGTCTATGAAAGAACAGATAGAAACGTTTCCATTAACGATACATATCGATCTTAGTCCGAAGACCATAAAAAGTCAATTATCTTCGCGAAATCGGCCGATTCATTATATTTAGGTTGTAAAATGTGATTTTTATTACTAGAAAAACAAAAATAAAATGAATTGACAGCGCATACATCTAGGGAGTATGATTTTCGTACAGGGAGTTTCAAAGAAATTATGGAAACGTTTCTATATCATCCGATACGCTTTATCATAAAGGATGAGCAATCAGTTTCAAGCTGGTTGCGGGACAAGAAAGGAAGCTAAGTTATGCATGTGATGAAATGCATCTTTCAAATTGGAGGTGGGCTCATTGGCAAGAATTAAGCTTGCGGGTGGAAATATTGTCCGGGAAGTCATTAAGAACAAAGTGCTTTTTCTAATGTTGCTGCCTGTAATCCTATACTTCATTATTTTTCACTATGCGGTAATGCCTGGCGCTTACGTCGCATTCGTAGATTACAAGCTCAATAAGGGTATTTTCGGAAGTAACTTTATCGGTCTGAAAAACTTCGAATTTCTGGTTCAGAATGGCGATCTGTGGAATATTACCAAGAATACACTGCTCTACAACATCGTCTTCCTAGCTCTGGGTAACATTATTCAAATTGTGTTTGCCATTATGCTTTCGGAGATCTCGGGCAAGTGGTTCAAGAAAGTGTCTCAATCCGTTATTCTCCTACCTTACTTTATCTCTATGGTTATCGTCGGTGTTTTTGCCTACAATATATTCAATTTCAATTCCGGGTTCATCAATACGATGCTAACCGGAATGGGGCTAGACCGTTACGAGTTTTATTCTGATCCAGGCATATGGAAATATATCATTGTAGCCTTCAAGATCTGGGCCGCTACCGGATATGGAATGATTGTCTATCTGGCAACGATCACAGGGATTAATCATGATCTGTACGAGGCTGCTTATATGGACGGAGCCACTACCTGGCAGCGGATCCGTTATATGACCTTACCGATTCTGAAGCCAACCTTTATTCTGCTTTTACTGTTTGGTATGGGTGGAATTCTCAAGGGCTCCTTTGACCTTTTCTATAATCTGATCGGTACGAACTCGGTGCTGTATCCGCAGACGGATATTATCGATACCTATGTCTTCCGTTCACTGGTGGGACAATTCAACTTCTCTATGGGCGCCGCTGTGGGCTTCTACCAATCCATGTTTGGCCTGATTCTGGTGCTAGTAGTTAACTTTATTGTACGCAAGGTCGAGCCAGACAGCGCATTGTTCTAAAACCAGACACGAAACAGGGGTGATGAATATGGAAACTCAAAAAATCAAACAGGATTCGGGAAGTATTATCATAAAAGTGATTAGCTATATCTGCATTAGTATCTTTGCACTGTTCTGTGTATTTCCCTTCGCACTAATGATCTCCTCATCGTTCATGAACGAGCAGGAAATTGTCCGTGAAGGCTACAAGCTGCTGCCTAAGGAATTTTCATTTAAGGCTTACGAATTGTTATTTAACAACTCTACGCAATTGGTAAATGCTTATAAGATCACTATTTTTATAACCGTAGTGGGTACGGTCCTTGGACTGTTCATGATGTCGATGGCTGGCTTCGTGCTTAACCGCAAGGATTTCAAGTATCGCAACTTCTTTTCCTTTCTAATTTACTTTACGACACTCTTCAGCGGTGGCTTGATTCCAACGTATATCCTGATGGTCAAGCACTTGCATATGAAAGATAACTTATTTGCCATGATTCTACCGGCTGTAGTTGGCGCTTGGTCGATCTTCCTGATGCGTAATTTCATGAAGGCGATTCCGGATTCCTTATATGAATCTGCTACCATTGACGGTGCTGGCGACTTCCATATCTATTGGCGGATATTTATTCCGCTGGCGGTTCCTTCCTTAGCTACCATCGGGCTTTTCTCGGCGATAGGCTTTTGGAATGAGTGGTACAACGGGATGTTATATATGGACTCCCCGACGAAATATCCACTCCAATACTTTTTGCAGCGAATGGTCAATCAGACGAATCTCGGTACACTAATCAATTCGGGGGCAGTTATCAATACGGCTGATCTTCCAACGCAATCCATCAAGATGGCTACAGCTGTGCTGGCCACCGGGCCAATTATTCTCCTCTATCCATTTGTACAGCGTTATTTCGTAACAGGCCTCACTGTTGGGGCTGTAAAGGGTTAATGGACGTCTCCTTTTCGAAGGCGCGTTTATTATAAATGCAATTCATAAATAGAAAAGAAAAGGGAGGCTTACCTAATGAAAGGTAAAAAAATTGCGTCTTCTTTAATTGCTGTACTCATGCTTACTGGGGCATTGACAGCCTGTTCATCGAAGAACAACGAGGCAAGTAATGATCCGGCAGCTACGAAGGCACCAGAAGCTTCAACGAATGCAGGAGGAGTAGATACTTCTAAAGAAGCTAAGTTGGTTTACTACCTGTGGGGCAGTGAAGGCGTTCAAAATAAGGCGATTCTTGCTGAGATTAACAAAAAGCTTAAGGCTGATCTTAACGCTACAATTGAAGTGAAGTATATTGACTGGCCGGATATCAATACCAAATATCCGTTGCTATTTGCTTCTGGTGAGCAGTTTGATATGTCTCATGCATCTCCTGGAGCACCAGTATCCTATTTCACATTGGCTAGTGAAGGCGCTCTAGTAGACCTTACCGATATGCTCGATAAAGTTGCTCCTAAGCTGAAGGCAGAAATTCCTGCTAGTGTATGGGAAAATACTAAATACAAAGGTAAAATCTATGGTGTTCCGAGTCTTTATAGCGAATATACACCGAATGGTTATGCCTATCGTGTAGACTTGCTGAAAAAATATGGCATGGAAAAAATCACCACACTCGACGATATGGTTAAATACATGGATAATGTTGTTGCCAATGAGTCCTTCCCACCAATTAACGGTAAGTCTGAAGATGCGGCCAATATGTTCAGAATGCTCGTTGATACTACAGGAATGTGGCTTAACGCACCTGGTATATCTTTGAATGAACTGAATCTTGTGACGAAAAGTCCAGAGGACTACAAGACCGTCTTCCATCCAGCATACACTCAAGAATTCGAAGATTGGGCTGTGAAGATGCGTGAATGGGCAGATAAAGGGTACTGGGGCAAAGATGTGCTGTCTGCAACTCTTGGAAGTAAAGATAACTTCAGAGCAGCAAACTCCGCAGGTTATTTGACTCATGCTCAGGACTGGATCGGCCAATACGGTGCAGATTTGAAGGCACAACCAGAGGCAGAAACTGCATTCTTTACTTTTGCGGAAGCCAACAAGAAGATCAAACGTAAGATGGGCGTTGACAACTCGACTGTAATCAGCACGAGCTCCGAGAATCCAGAGCGCTCTCTGATGGTAATCGAGAAGTTCATGACTGACGAAAGCTACTACAACCTTATCCAAAACGGTATTGAAGGCAAACAATATGTTATGGAAAATGGTGTTAAAAAGCAGCCTCCAGGCTTCAACGAAAAAACGGACGGCGGAGGTTTCGCTGCTTGGTCACTTCGTAACGACAAATTCGTAGTTCCTACGGATACAGAAAACCCAATTCGGAACTCCTTGTTTGCAGAGTGGGATAAAGTCGCTATCGATGATCCATACAATGGCTTTAGCTTTGATCCATCGAATGTAACTACAGAAATTGCTTCCATCTCCAACGTAAATTCCCAGCTTGGTATTCAATTGATGCTTGGTAAAACAAGCAAAGATCCTAAAGCTGCTGTAGCGGATTACCGTGAGCAACTGAAAAAAGCAGGAATTGACAAGGTTATTGCCGAAGTAGAAAAGCAATTGGCTGAATTTGTTCCAGTGAACTAAAGAACGTTAAAAGGTGTAAGGGAGCTATAGTAGCATATAGCTCCCTTACTTATAAGTGGGGGAGTATAGTGGACGTAAATATCAAGGATATCGCGCGGATTTCCGGTGTGGGCATCTCGACGGTTTCCAGGGTCATCAACAATAAGGGGCTGGTGAGCAAGGCTACACGGGAAAAGGTTCTGAATGTTGTTAAGGAATACAATTACATTCCCAATTCCAATGCGAGAAATCTAAAAACTACGGAGTCTAAGAACATTGCACTTATGGTTAAGGGGATTACGAATCCGTTCTTCTCTAATATGATCAAAGAAATCGAGCGGCAGGCTAATCTGCGAGGGTACCCTTTCCTCATTCATCAGGTAGAGGATGGAACGGATGAAATTAATGCGGCGATTCAGCTGACCAAAGAAAAGAATCTATGCGGGATCATCTTCATGGGCGGAACCTACAATCATTCCGAAGAGAAATTCAAGCAGCTGACGGTTCCTTTTGTACTGACGACGATCACCTCCACACAAGAGGTGGACCCTGATATTTTTTCCAGTGTCACCATTAATGAATTGAAGGAAGCTTATAAGGCCACCAATTACTTGATATCACTAGGGCATGAGAATATTGGTTTTCTAGCCAAGTCCCCATTACTGGATGAAACGACAGGCAACCGGCGTTATTTGGGCTACAAAAAAGCACTGGAAGAACATAATCTGCCTTATGATCCACAGCTGGTAGAGGATTGTGAATACAGTCCTAGCTCGGGATTTGATGCAGCACGAAGACTGCTTAAAAGGAATAAGGGAGTAACCGCAATATTTGCGGCTTCTGACACGATTGCTATCGGTGCTGCCAAAGCTGTACTTACCGCGGGGTTGTCTATCCCGGATGATATTTCAATCATTGGCTTTGACGGAATTGAGATGGCTGAATATTTTCATCCTTCACTCGATACGATTAGCCAACCGGGTACAGAAATGGCCTTATCTAGCGTGGGCGTCCTGTTTGATCTTATTTCTGGACGATCAGGCCATCAGCATATTGTCTACGATGCGGTATTGCTCAAACGAGGCTCTTGCAAGATGCTCAAAACACTTAAGGTATAATACTGACTATAAACGCTATCATTGGAGTGGTAACCCAAATGCAAGACACATTAAGAATAGGTACTCTAGTTCGTGGCGGGGAGGCCGTCGCCGTTATTCCGCAAATTGTTCAGCATGGGTTTGAGTCCTTTAACTTGAACTTTTGGCAGACCACCGGTGAAACCAATCTTGTAGAAACAGCTGCACGACTTAGGGAACTGGCTGCTGAACATGATTTTATCATCTCTTCTGTTGGGATTTATGGCAATCCACTTTCAGGAGATGGAGACAATGCTGACACACTCGCCAGTTGGGAGCGATTGATTGATCATGCCCATTTATTCGGCACAGATATTATCGGTGGATTCACCGGACGTCTTCCAGGTTCTTCGATTGACGAGTCGATTCCGAGATTTGCAGAGGTGTTTAGTGAATTGTCCAAAAGGGCAGCCGATCGTGGCTTAAGAATTGCTTTTGAAAATTGCTCTATGGGTGGAAACTGGCAGGCCGGAGAGTGGAATATCGCTCACAATCCTTCAGCCTGGGAGAAAATGTTCAATGCTGTACCAGCAGACAATCTGGGTCTGGAATGGGAACCGTGCCACCAGCTGATAGGTCTCATTGATCCGATTCCGCAGCTACGCAAATGGGTGAACAAGGTGTTCCATGTGCATGGTAAAGATGCCACTATTGCCTGGGATATCGTCAAGGAATACGGAATTCATGGACCTAAGCCTTATGTGTGGGACCGGACGCCTGGCTTCGGAGATACGAACTGGGTGGATATCATATCGATTCTGCGCCAAGCCGGCTATAAGGGAACTATTGATATTGAAGGCTGGCATGATCCTGTCTACCAGGGTGAACTAGAAATGACTGGACAAGTACATGCACTAAATTATTTGAAGTATTGCCGAGGTGGCAGTTTTGTCCCTAATCCGGTGTAAAGGATATCAGATAGTAACAACCCAAAAATGACCTCAAAACCCACAGTGAAGTGGAGGATGAGGTCATTTTTATATGCATAGCTTAATCCCGAATAAGATATCCTTGCCCAAGTTGGATTTCTTTAAAGCCTGCCATGTGGCGAGCTTGAAAGTGGATCGGCTTAAATCCACCTATAATAATGATGTTTTTGATATCCGCAGCCCCATCTGAAGGCAGTGAAAAGGATTTGATATAGGTGAATTCTTCCGCGAGCGTGGTGTGAATCGCGTTAATATGTGGGTCATTTTCACCTTTTCCCATTAGATTCATTAGGAGATACCCTTTGGCATTCAGTTTTGAATACACGATGCTGAAAAATTCACTGGAGATTAAGTGCCTCGGCGTGCCCGCGGCGGTGAAAGCATCCAAGATGATGTAATCATATTTCTGTGGTTCTTCACCTTCAAGGATCTGACGTCCGTCACCGATCACTACGTTATCTTGGATGTATCCAAAATAGCGGCGGCTTAATTCGACTACTTCACTGTCTAGCTCAGCTACTTTAAATCTTTTGTCTAGAAAATGCCCAGCAATCGTTCCAATCCCATGACCAATAAGAAAGGCATCCTCGAAAGAGGGAGCATTGCATTCCATCAAGTGAATGATGGCTCGCGGATATTCAAACACAACTCGTTCTGGGTGATTGAGATCCATCGCACCTTGAATGGCCTGATTGGAAAACTGCATGACGCGGAACGCACCTTGTTCACCGTATAGTTCTGTGGTGTCATAGACGGTGATTTCATGATTATCGCTGCTCGTGTGAATCTGTGATTGCAAGTGATCAAACTCCTTATACGATAGAAATTCGTTTATATTCATTGGGTGTAACGCCGACTACACGTTTAAAAAGCTTATTGAAATAGGCAGGATCGCCATATCCAACTTCTGCTCCAATCTCGTGAATCTTTAGGTCAGGGGCATTCTTGAGCAGATGCTTGGCTTTACGTAGCCGGATTTCCGTGATGTAGTCCGTTAATGTAAGTCCAGTCTCTTGTTTGAACAGCTTACTTAGATAGCTTGGTGTCAAAAAAACCATATTCGCTAAGGTGTTCAGATCCGCATGCTGATTATAGTTGGCTGATATCCAGCGCTTTATGGTTTCTACAGCTGTACCGGACATCTCTAGGCGATGGGCTCTGATCTCAAATAGAATGCTTGAGAAATGGTTGGTAAAACTACGCTCGATTTCACTGAAGCTCATACTGGACGCAATGCTTTCATCCAGCCCAAGATAGGGTGCACCTTTGTAGAGGGCCTCAAATTCTTGCAATTCTTTCTGCGCAGATTCAATAACCCATCGACAGACACGGAGAATTTGATCGGGCACAGCTTGTTGTGATTTCAGCACTGAGAATAAGTTATGCACGCGTTCTAAAGCACCCTCCATATTCAGGATCTGCAGATCATGGATTAATGGTTCCTTGATCGCATTAAAAGGCTCAAGGATATTTATCTCAGACTGCTGAATGTTCTGAATATTTGCATAGTGCAGTCGGTCAGGATTATAGATGCCGACGCTGCAGGCTAACTTAGCATCTAGATATGCTTGTCTAAGCTTGGCGGTATCATTATAGGAACTGCTAGTACCTACATGCAGTATCATACCATTGGCAGAGATACGGATTCTGTCGCCGATTTCATTCCTATCGCTGTCTGAGAGTTGCTTTGTAGAATACAGGATACAGACATGCAGTCCATTTTGAATCTCTAAGCTGTCGATACTAAATGCCATCACTTGCCGCAGACTGTCTACACAAAAACAGACGGGTTCTCTTGATCTTCCTTTGAACACAAAGACTGAGAAATAAGGCTGGGGCAAAGTAAGGCTCGACAAAAGCAAGGGTGAAGGGGGTTCGTCGCCTTGAAGAAGGGTCAGTAAGAGACCAGAACGGTGACGTACCTCCTTGTCACGAGAGAACTGCTGCTCTTCCTCTAATTGATAAAGCAGCTCGAATAATTGCTCCTTATCGATTGGCTTTAATAAATAGTCTACTGCAGAGCTGCGTATGGCTTCTCTGGCATAATTAAATTCAACAAATCCACTCATTAGAATGGAGCGGATTTGTGGGTGACTGGCTTTTAATTGTTTAATTAATTCCAAGCCGTTAATTTGCGGCATACGAATATCAGTAATCACAACATCAAGTTGAAGTGAAGGTAACTCGTCAAGTAGATGTTTCCCATCGGAGTAGGTGCCGATGACCAGAAATTCAGTGTTTTCTTTGCTGATCATTCGGGCCAGACCTTCGCGGATCAGGATTTCATCGTCAACAATTGCAATATGCAGCAATCAGAGCATCTCCTCTCCGTAATTCATATCATCTTCACTATGAGTAGTGAAGGTAATGTCCTCAATGCGCAGCGTAACACGAGTACCCACTCCGAGCTTACTCTCTACAAGGAGCCCGAATGAGCTGCCGTAATGCAGACGGATTCTCTCATTCACATTTCGTAGGCCAATACCAAACATTTCACTTTCAGTCCCATTTTGCAGACTATTATTTAAGGAACGAAGGGTAGCTGCATCCATACCGATGCCATCATCTTCTACACAGAATACGACATTTCCATGCTCACTCCATGCGGTGATGCTTAAGGTGCCGAGACCTACTTTTTGATCTAAGCCATGAAAAACTGCGTTCTCCACAATGGGTTGGAAGACAAGCTTGATTACAGGAAGATGTAGAAATTTCTCTGGCACATCAATGTGTAGATTGAACTTATCTGGAAACCGGATTTGAAGCAGATGATAATAATTTCGTACATGATCCAGCTCTTGTCTGATCGTAACGGCTTCTTCGCTTCGGACAATACTGTAACGCATCTGAAGTCCAAGCAAATAGGTGAGTTTCGCTACACGGGGGTCATCGTTGCTCTCTGCCAGCATACGGATAGACTCCAGCGTATTATAAATAAAATGGGGATTGATCTGATTCTGAAGTGCCCTCATATCAGCCTTCTGCTTTCGCTTCTCGGTGAGGGATACTTCCTGCAGCAGATCCTTGACCCTTATGATCATCCGATTAAAATGACTGCCAAGCATTCCAATCTCATCATTATATTTGGAGTGCTGCCAGACATCTAGATTACCGTGCTGTACCCGTTTCATTAGACGGACTAAAGATTTAAGGGGTTTGGTCAGCGCATGTGAGATGAACGTCGCAACACAAAGTGCAAACGCGATAATGATCAGTGTAGTTAATATAAGAGCATTGCGATTCTTCTGTACAGGTGACAGGATACGGGCCAAAGGAATCGTAACCATAGTCGTCCAACCTGTCTGTTTCGAGACAGTATACACTGCAAGATAAGACTGACCATTCATTTCTACTTGAAAATGATCCTGTTGCTGATTCACATGCTGCAGCAAAAGCTGCGTGTTCAGACTTTGCCCCTCGCCAGTTTGCATCGAGTCTGAGGCGTTTTCGCCGTCATAGATCAGTTCTCCGGTATTATCTACAATTAGTGTGTTGCCTTGTGTAACTGCGTTTACGGGATCAATGATCCCCTTAAACAAGTTGATGTCTACATCAAATACGAGAATTCCTATATTGTCTAGCGTGCTTACAGAATTAATGGTGCGAAGTACACTGAAAACCTCTCTATGGACATTGGAGTTTATACGAATCGTATGTCTGCCTTGAATGACAGGAGCGGCCCCAGCTTCTTCACTTAAGGTTCTCCATTCGGCTAGTCGTTCTTCAGGATACAGCTCGTGGATCCCGGGGACTCTATCATAAAAAACAGAACCGTACTGATCCACCATGTACACGGCGATGATCTCTTCCTTCGTATGCTTCAAGTAGCTCAGGAACATCGCCATGCCAGTACTTTTATCCCAGTCGGTATTTTGCTGAGTTAGGTAGAATTGTACATCGGTGTTATATAGCGGTAGCGCTGTGTATCTTTTTAGATCGGCGACATAACGGTCAATGGTATCAGAGGCATTCGATGTCATTTGGTTCGCGCCTTCCGTTGCATTAATAAGAACAGAATTGAACATGGAGCGGGAGGACAAATAACTAACATAAGTGATTGGAAGCGAGATCAGAAAGACAAATACGACGATCAGTTTTCGCTCCATCGGAAGATTGGCAAGGAACAACCACATTTTTCGTAAGGCTAGCCGGATGAATGATACCATTTGCGTTATCCTTTCATAAAGTGAACTGCCTTATTTAACTGCGCCGCTGGTTACGCCTTCAAAGATATAACGTTGTAGGAAGAAATATAGAATTATTGTGGGGAGCAGGATAAGCAGAATGGCCGCACAGATCAAATTCCATTCGCCCGAATTGACCCCTTGAAAACGCATCAGGATCGTCGTAACTACGCCCAGGCTTTGTTTTGGCATATATAGATAAGGGATATACATGTCATTATAGATACTAATCGTCTTCAAGATAATCAAAGTAGCCGTAGCCGGCGTCAATAATGGAAAAATAATTGAGCGATAGATTTTAAAAAGAGATGCACCTTCTACCATCGCGTTCTCATCTAGATCCACGGGAATGTTACGGATAAATTGCAAATAAAGAATAATTTGAATCACATCTGCTCCGATATATAGCACGATAGGGGCGCCGAGTGTATTATAAAGCCCCATGCTTTTGATGATACCAAAAGTGGCTACTTGCGTCGTGATGCTAGGAATGATAGTGGCTATTAGATAAGCACCAAAGACAACAGGTTTTAATTTAAAAGAGAAGCGTCCCAGTACAAATGCTACCATAGTTCCAAATAGAATGTTCAGAATTAAAGTAATAGCTATAATAATTAATACGTTACCAAATCCGTTAAGTAAACCTCCACGCTGGAACACCGCAATGAAATTATCGAAATTAAAAAAGCTTTTTGGCAGTGCCATGGAGCTACTACTGTTAAATTCATCAGTCGATTTGAAGGCATTTACGATAACTACATAAGGAGGGAAAAGCACGACAAATACGCCGATGATTAGCGAGAAGTATTTAATAACATCTGTAAAGCGGAATTTGGAGTTTGTCATGTCTATTTGTCTCCTCCCCGGCTAAGAACTAGTTGCTGTACTAATAGTACGATGACGACAAAGAAGAGCAAGATAATACTCATGGCAGAAGCGAGACCATAGTTGTTGTAAGCAAATGCAGTGTCTACAACTTTCTGTACATAAGTTTCGCTGGCGCCTGCAGGACCACCCTTGGTCAATACGAAAGGGAGATCAAAGACTTCCAGTGCTCCTGTGACGGTAAGAAATAAGTTAAGCTGAATGACTGGCTTCATATTCGGTAAAGTAATTCTCCAAAGGGTTTGGAAAGGTCCAGCACCATCAATCTTTGAAGCCTCATAGATATCGTTTGGTATGGCCTGCAAGGAGGCGATGTAGATGACCATGTTATAACCCATGAAACGCCAAAATCCTGTGGATGCCAGAGAATAGTTGACCAGTCCTTCTGTTCCAAGCCAGCTGGTCTGTCCTAGTCCGGTTAGACCGATGCTATTCAGGAACATATTCAGAGATCCGTTAGTAGTATCAAAGACATAACCAAACATAAAAGCAACAGCAACTCCGTTCATGATGTAAGGAAGGAAAAGTAAGATTCGGAATGCGTTTTTCCCTTTGAGCTTACTATTCAGAACAACCGCAAAATAAATGGCGACTATGTTCTGAACAATTCCCATAGCGAAGTAAGCAAAGTTATGTGTAAATACTTTGAAAATATCAGGATTAGAGAAGACCTCGCGGTAATTAGCAAGTCCGACCCATGGTTTCTCTGGGCTATAGCCATCCCAATTGGTGAAACTGTAATAGATCAGCTTAAGCGCTGGATAATACGTGAATGTCGCAAGGAGCAACAATGGGATCGTAAGGAATGATACAATGATTATCATTTTTTGTTTGTTATAGGAAAGTGTTCCGAACATCGCTAGCCCTTCTTTCATAAAAGCTTGGTATGGAAAGGCAAAATGGACTATCCGTAAGGGCGATAATCCATTTTGCACCGTGTTGTACTTCTGGTCAAAAGTTTGTATTAATAGCCGAGATCTTTCTTAGCTTTAGCCCAGGCTTTATTCCATTTGTCTAATACAGTTTGCGGATCTTTGGCAAGCACAAATTCCTGTACAACAGCAGGGAGATCTAATTGTGCCTTGTTGCCGATTTCTGTAACCTTCGCATCGTCAACAGTTCCTTCTACTAACTCTACTCCGGTAGCTTGGAATTCTTTTAGCTGAGCCAGATTAGATTCTTTTCCTTTTAGTGGGGAGATAAAGCCCGCGAAGTCCTCATAGCCGGAATCCTCAATCATCCATTTTACGAAAGCTTTGGCAGCTTCTAAATTTTTGCTGTTTTTAGCAACAGCATAGAAGAAGTCAGGGCTAAGAGTAGCGGATGGTTTACCTGAATTGTCATAAGGGAACGGGAAGAAGCCAACATTGTCTGAAGGAGCTCCTACTCCAATAACTTGGTTAATGACCCAGTTGCCGAGATAGTACATGGCGAACTTACCAGAAGCGATGTCTTTTTTCGATTGCTCCCAGTTGGTGGAGTTGATGTCTTTTTCCAGATACCCTTTTTCGTTGAGCTCCTTGAGCAGGCTAAAGGCTTTACCATAGCCGTTGTCCATGGTAAATGGTGTTTCAGAGTTCAGCTTCTCATTAGGGAAGTCGGGGTTGCCTGCAATTAGGCGCGGAGTATCATAAGCCCATGTACCCAGTGGCCATTTATCTTTGAAGTTAGAGGACAGTGGAATGACACCTTTTGCTTTCAGCTTTTCGCAGGCAGCCAGGAATTCATCCCAAGTCTTAGGGGTTTCTGTGATGCCAGCATCTGTAAATGCTTTTTTGTTATAAACAATCCCGGATGTAGAGTTCCCTGTGGTAATTCCGTACAGCTTGCCATCAAAGGATTTGAAGTCTTTAAAGGTGATTTGATCGTTCAGGCCGAGATCATCCAGTGAAGCGAAGTATTTCGGTAGGTCGGAGTTAGGAATGGTAGGAATGAACATAACGTCAGGAAGCTCGCCGCTGGCCATTCTGACTTTAGCCTGTTGATTATAGTCGGTCTGGGAAGCCTCGAATTCGACTTTAACGTTCGGGTATTTTTCATTAAAGCGCTTTAAATATTCATCGTATTCTTTGCCAATCATGTCTGTTCTGTTAGTCAGGAAGGTGATTTTGCCGCTAATGTCAGCTCCTGCTGCAGGTTCGGCTGTTGCGTTGCTTGTTGTGTCACCGCCGGTAGTCTCTGTGTTAGTCGCTGCGGGCTTATCGGTTGCAGAAGCCCCGTTATTGGTGCTGTTGCCATTGTTCGAGCCGCAGCCAGCCAGCGTTGATGATAAAATCATAACCATAACAAAAGATAACGAAAATAACTTATTTCTCATAACTTAATCCCCTTTTCATTATTTTGTTAGCGTTTACATGAACATTATAGCTTTAAATAAAGCGTTTAGAAATGTATTGTATTATTATTTATTGTCTTTATTTGTTTTGTTTGAACGATTATAATTAGTGTATACCTAACGAATGGATAACAAAATACCAAGAATAACAAGTGGATTCAATGAAATGCTAGAAGAGGTATGTTATTTTGAAAGATGAATAGGCTTACAAAACTTAAGCAGACGCTTTCGAAGTGAGTTTTGTACGAAGTCACTTGGAGAAGCATATGCTCTACAAAACTTTTAGCAATTAGGAGGATATTATGAAACATCTAGAGATGAATCTTGCGAAGTGGGAATTTAGAAGCTGTGGTGACGAGGAGTGGCTTCCGGCTACTGTGCCAGGCACGGTCCATACGGATTTACTGAAGAACGGAAAGATTGAAGATCCCTTCTATGGAACAAATGAACATAACCTACAATGGATTGATAAGAAGGATTGGGAATATCAAACCACTTTGCAGCTTGGTGAAGAGTGGTTGGAGCTTACTTGCACAGAACTGATTTTTGAAGGTCTTGATACATATGCTGACGTGTATGTGAATAATGTACATGTGCTCGCTGCAGACAATATGTTTTTGGCGTGGAGAGTGGATGTTAAAGATCAGTTGAAGATTGGTGAAAACCATATACTAGTGAGATTCCGCTCTGTAGTTAAAGAGGATCTACCTAAGCTAGAGAAGCTGGGGTATGCGTTACCTGCACCGAATGATCAATCCGAGCTTGGGGGACTAGAGGAACAGCGGATTAGTGTTTTTGCCCGCAAAGCACCTTATCATTACGGCTGGGATTGGGGTCCGCGTTTCTTGACTAGTGGAATATGGCGTAAAGCGGCCCTTAAGGGACGTGATTCAGTTCAAATCATAGATCTCTATATCCGCCAAAATGTGATCACAAAGGAAGAGGCTCAATTAACCGCAATTATTGAAGTAGATGCTCCTGCGGCATGGGAGGGAATGCTGCGAATGAGTGCTGATGCTTTAGAGTCGATGCAAGCGGTTTCCTTAAAGAGTGGCAAGCAACAAATAGAGATGGATATCGTGGTAGATCAGCCGCAGCTCTGGTGGTGTAGAGGGCTGGGCGAGCCACATTTATATACATTCCAAGCGGATTTGGTGAAAGGTAAGGAAGTTGAAGTTAGCAAAAGTGTAAGAACCGGTCTCCGCAGCATTCAATTGATTCGGGAGCGTGATGCGAAAGGGACTTCATTTTCTTTTGTACTGAATGGTGTGTCGGTCTTCGCCAAAGGTGCCAATCATATTCCGAATGATAGCTTCATCACAGAAGTAACTGAGGAACGGTATCGGCATGAAATTGCCACGGCCGCAGAATCAAACATGAATATGCTGCGAGTGTGGGGTGGCGGTTTTTATGAAGAGGAGATATTTTACAAGCTCTGTGATGAATACGGGCTGTTGGTCTGGCAGGACTTCATGTTCGCTTGCAGCATGTATCCGGGAGATGATGCGTTTCTTGCGAATGTGAAGAAAGAAGCTGAGTATAACGTCAAAAGATTGCGCAATCATCCCTGCATCGCCCTATGGTGTGGCAATAACGAGATTGATTCGGCCTGGTCACAGTTCGAGGAAAATATGGGCTGGGGCTGGAAAGAAAAACTCAGCGCGGAGCAAAGAGCTACAATGTGGGCTGATTATGAGGAAATATTCCACCGGATTCTACCGGAGGCTGTAGCCGCGTTCCATCCAGGTGTGGACTATTGGCCGTCTTCACCGATGCGGAATTTGACTGGAGATATGAATCAACACACGACGCGGATTGTGGGCGATGGGGATGTGCATTACTGGGGCGTGTGGCACGGGATTGAGCCTTTTGAGAATTATAATACCAAGGTTGGCCGCTTTATGAGTGAATACGGATTCCAGTCGTTCCCGGAACTAAAGACCGTAATGAGCTATGCTGAAGAGCAGGATTTGGAGCTTACCTCAGAGGTGATGCTGGCGCATCAGAAGAATGGACGCGGAAATCTGCTGATCAAGGAATACATGGATATGTATCTGCCGCAGCCGAAGGATTTTAAAGCATTTCTGTATATGAGTCAAATTCTGCAGGCCGAAGCGATTCGAATCGCGATTGAAAGTCACAGAAGAAATAAACCTTACTGTATGGGCACTTTATACTGGCAAATGAATGATTGCTGGCCGGTCGCCTCTTGGGCGGGGATGGATTACAACGGACGCTGGAAAGCATTGCAATATACCGTGCGCTCAAGCTTTCAAGATGTTCTGTTGTCTATTGACGGTACAGACCGTGAGCGGATTGACGTTCATGTCGTATCTGATTTAAGAACAGCAGTCACCGCTGATTTGGGGTTTAAATTGTATCAGTTTAACGGTTCGGTACTGCGAGAGTGGACACATCCCGTTGAGCTGGGAGCTGATTCTGCGGCTATCGTATTCTCGTCTCCAGTGACGGAACTGTTAGAAGGTCATGGATCGAACGATGTATTGCTTGAGATCAGCTTGCAGGCTAATGGCGAGATGATAGATCGTAAGGTGCACTATTTTATCCCGGAAAAAGAAATTCGGTTGCAGCGTTCAGTAATTAACATAATGGAAATTCCAGATAGCGGAGGTCTAAGCTTCACTGTGACAAGCGATGTATTAGCTAGAGGCGTATACCTGACCTCAGAAGATGAAGGAATATTCTCTGACAATTACTTTGATCTTCTCCCAGGCCAGCCCAAGACGATAACGTTCTCGGAACGCGGGAACGATGGAAGGGACTGGATTCCAGGCGCTCCTAAGGGATTGAAGGTTCAATCGATGGTTGATTTTGTGAGCGAAGATTTACTGTAAATCTTAAGAAGAGATAATTTATTTCTAAAGGAAACAAGCCATGAGCTCGGCTCTTGGCTTGTTTTTTGTGTGCTGGTATAAATGTTGTTTTTCCTATTCATACCCCGTTCATGTTAACGTCATGGGGAGTACATCTTCATTGGTTATTCTTACCTTAGTAGTCGGATAGGGCAGTCCAATACACAGAGGATGACAGGAGAAGATACGAGTGAAAATAAAAGAGGGAATAACAACAAAGGTGGGCACGAGAACAAGTAAAATACTAAACATACTACTTAAAGTAGTAGGAGCAATAATCATCGCAATCGTGCTTTTTCTCGCCATCGTATATACAGTTAATTTGATCAGCAATAAATCGGAACAAAATAAAATAGAACCCTATGGTCAGTTAGTACCCGTAGATGGGAAAAACATGAATGTTTATATTCAAGGAAAAGGTGAAGAAACAGTCGTGCTACTACCGGGTTATGGCACAGCAGCGCCAGCTCTTGATTTTAAAGCATTAATAGATGAACTGTCGCCGTTTTACAAAGTTGTCATGATTGAGCCTTTTGGGTATGGATTAAGTGATCTGACCAAAAAGGAGCGCAGCACGGAGAATATTGTAAGTGAAATTCATGAAGCTTTACAGGCTCTTAATATTGACCGTTATATTCTAATGGGCCACTCTATTTCAGGCATATATGGACTAGATTATGTTAACAAGTATGAAAATGAAGTGAGTGCATTTGTCGGGCTTGATAGTAGTGTTCCATCGATAAGCGAGAGGAAGATCGAAGCTTCGGAATTAAGAACTATAAATCTGCTCAAAAAATCAGGTTTAATCAGATTGCAAATGAAATTTAGTGCTGACCCAATTGCTGAACTACCATTTGATGATAAAACAAAAGAACAAATGAGACTGATCAATCGCAAAAACATATTTAATCCAACCCAATTAAATGAAGCCGGAAGTATGTATTCTAATTTTAAAACAGCTGAAAGTTTAACCTTCCCCAAAAATCTTCCTGTAATTTTCTTTGTGCAAGCGAATCAACCAGCAACGGATAGATGGATACCAGAGCATGAAAAGCAAGTAAAAGACTCTGTACATGGAAAAGTGCTGACATTTGAAGAAGGACATTATTTATATCGTACTAAAGCAAAAGAGATCGTAGAAAACTTCAGAGTATTTATGGAAGAAGCTAAGTAAATGACTGTTTGAGCCGAATGAACTTCAGGGTTTTCTCTGATTGTCGTTCGGTTTTTTCTCGTTTAAGGAATTATGATCCAAAAGCCTGACGGTACTTTACGGGAGACATCCCCTCGAACGATCTGAATACTTTAATGAAATAGCTGGACTGGGCAAAACCGGACTGAGTCGCAACCTGAGCAATGGAGAGTCCAGTAGAAACCAGTAGAAGCTTGGCTCTGGCCAGTCGACAATCCGTTAAATAACGGTTTGGTGTTTTGCCCATAACCATTCGGAACAGCCGTAGAAAATGATAGCTGCTATACCCGGTTAGTCTTGCCATCGACTCCAGTGACCAAGGTCGTGCACATTCGACATGAATGATATCTGCGGCACTGCGGATAGACTGCCTGACCTCGTGCGGTACTGAGCCGTGAAGCGGTTCGGAATTCTGTAGCAATTTCACTAGAAGCTCATACAGAAGCGCGGATAGCCTTGGCTCACTGCGTGTTACATAGGAAGCGCTCAGCAAGTACATTTCCTCGAACAGCTCGTCCAGCTTGGCCTCTAAGTCAAAAGTGAACAGGTATGCACGAGACTGGTCCACTTCTTCTAATAAGGGGAGTACAATTTCAGTGCTAAAATGAACCCAACGAACATCCCAAGGCTCCCCAGGGTCTGAGCCGTACTGCTGATAAGCCCCTTTAGGGTAAAGAAACCCTCGTCCTCTGCTCATCGGAATACGTTCGCCCTCATGGAATACATAACCCTCCCCACCGAAGATTAAATGCAGGTTATAGCTTCCCAGAAACCCTTCACTTCTTCTCTCAGTATGCTGTGGAAAGTGACTGTAATGTCCAAGAAATTCAGGATAACAGACATATTTTGAAAAAGCTGGTGTCGGCAAATACCATTGTTTCTTCATGTGATACGGCACCCATTTCTGTCGCGCAACAGAGCGCTAGTTGGATTAAGGTAATTAACGCAAGATAATTATATGATCGCAATATTTTATTATATAAGCCTTATTAACACTGATACTACAATAGAATTATAAAATACTGAAAGCATATTTTTAATACTTTGGAGGTAATCATGAAGAAACCTGTCGCAACAGAAAAATTCGAGCTTGGCGTCTGTTATTATCCGGAACACTGGCCGGAAAGCATGTGGGAGGACGATTATCGCCGGATGAGGGAACTAGGCTTTACAATCATTCGGATTGGGGAGTTTGCTTGGTCTATTTTTGAACCTACTGAGGGTGAGTTTCAGTTCGGGCTCTTTGATCGGGCGATTGATTTAGCTCATAAACATGGTCTTCAGGTTGTGCTCGGTACGCCGACGGCAACACCTCCAGCTTGGCTGACCCATAAGTATCCAGAAGTATTAAACGTGACGTATGAAGGTGTTACCCTACAGCATGGCATGCGCCGTCATTATAATTACAGTAGCCCCAAATACCGTGAGCTGTGTGCTCGGATTACGGAACAGATGGCTGAACATTATGGCAATCATCCAGGTGTGGTCGGTTGGCAAATTGATAATGAGCTCAACTGCGAGATCAGTGAATTTTATTCAGAGAGTGACCATAAGGCTTTCCGGGAATGGCTGCAGCAGAAATATGTCACGCTTGAGCGGCTAAACGAGGCTTGGGGGGCTGTTTTTTGGAATCAGAGTTATAGTGATTGGTCTCAGGTGTATCTTCCGCGTCCTACCCCGTCACCCAAGCAGCCCAATCCCCATCAGGCTTTGGATGAAAAGCGGTTTATATCGGACAATACGATTTCTTTTGCCAAAAACCAAGCGGACATCATCCGTAAACTTGCCCCTAAGCAGTGGGTAACAACGAACGGTCTGTTCGGGCATCTCGACAGCCATGAATTGACGGATGAATTACTGGATTTCTTCAGCTATGATTCCTATCCGCAGTTCTCGACTATTTTTTATGATCCGAATGAGCGGAATCCGCTGAATGACAGAGGCTGGGGACTTTCATTATCTGTTGTCCGTTCTATTTCCCCTAATTTCTGTATTATGGAGCAGCAGTCGGGACCGGGTGGCTGGGTGAACCGGATGGATATGCCATCTCCGAAGCCGGGACAGATGCGGTTATGGACCTATCAATCGATCGCTCATGGCGCAGATATGGTGCTGTATTTCCGCTGGCGGACAGCCACGATGGGCAATGAAATTTATTGGCATGGCATTAACGACTACCATAACCAGCCGAACCGAAGAGTACGGGAAGCGGGACAGATCGGTCAAGAGCTGGCGGGGGCAGGGCAAGCACTTATCGGCACCCGTAATCAGGCTAACGTTGCTATTGTTCGTGATTATGCTAATGAGTGGGATGGAGAGTATGATGTGTGGCATGGTCCATTTATGTGGAAGAGCAATAAGGAGTGGTACAAGGCACTCCAGCGGAAGCATATCCCGAATGACGTAATCTATTTACGCAAAAAAACAACGCTGGATGAGCTCGCACGGTATGACGTGCTTATCTATCCTCACCCGGCAATTATGACAGATGAGACAGCGTCGCTTCTGGATGAATACGTTCAGCAAGGTGGAAAACTGATCTTCGGATGCAGAACCGGCTATAAGGATGAACGCGGCCAATGTTATATGCGTCCTTTCCCAGGTGCTGCTAGAGATCTATGCGGGATCACAGTCGAAGAATTCACAATGGTTAAAGGTAGTCGTCAGCCAACGACGATTAGCTGGTCGGGTGCGGCAGAAGGGGTTACTGGGGCAGATGATTTTAATGATATTCTCCGGATTGAGGATGATTCGGTCGAAGTCATGGCGGTCTATGCCTCGGACTATTATGCGGGAAAACCGGCGGTTACAAGAAATCGTCGCGGCAAAGGCGAGGTTTGGTATTACGGAGCAGTCTTTAATGAACAAGCAGCGTCCATAATCATAGATCAAGTCAGCCTGAAGTCGCCAGTAGATTGGCTGGTGCTCCCTGAAGATGTAGAGCTGCAAGTTCGTAACGGGACTTCTTCCAGTTATACTTTTTTGCTTAATTATAGTGAAGCTCCTGTCGCGATCCATCTTCATGAGACCAAAATGGATTTACTGAGCGGGACAACGTTATCGGGTGAGGTTACTATGGAAGGCTTTGGTGTATTGATATTACATTAACGCTATGAATAAATAATGATATTAATGGAGTTGCGTATTAGAGAACTAATATGTAACTCTATTTTTTTATAGAAGATATTCAAAAGGATACTTTTTAAATATAGTTATTAATTCCAACAAAATACAACGAGCAACAGGTACAATATAAAGAATATTCTAGATTTGAAGGAGGGAAGTCTTATGATCATTGAAGCTGAGAAAGTATTGCTGCATTATTCGTTCATCGATCCCATCATTGAATTCATTAGACATAATGAGAATATTACATTTAAAGTGACCGACAAAACGGATAACAAGAATTATTTGTTACGTATACATAAACCAATATCTGAAGGGTTCTCAGGCTTACAACATACCCGAGATGGATTACAGGCAGAAATGTTTTTTCTGCGAGAAATCGATCAGAAGAACATACTAAAAGTTCAAAGACCTGTTCTAAATCAAAAAGGGGAACTGGTTACTGAATATAGTTCGGAGCAATTTGGTACTAGTTTGGCCACTCTTTTAGAATGGATCGAAGGCTCGACGCTAACCCAAGATGAAGATAACATTGAACAGATTGTTTATAGATTAGGTAGAAATCTTGCTAGTTTACATGAATTCTCACGAACGCTAATGCCCTTGGAGTTACATAGACCTGTATACAATGTCACAAAGATTGATGAAACTTTAATAGAACTTGGAGAGGGAACAGACAAAGGAGCCCTTAATCAGGAGGATTACGAAGTTATTAGTAGCGTTCTACTCGTAGTAAAAGAACAATTAGCAGAGCTAGACGCTAGGGACAACTCATGGGGATTCATTCATGCTGATTTTCAACTGGGCAATGTCGTTGTGTCAGAACAAAATCCTATCTTAATAGATTATTGTTTATTTGGTTATGGTTACTACCTGTTTGATTTGGGCTCTGCATCTTCCATGTTGAAAAGTGAGCTGCGCAAAACGCTTTTGGAGGGTTATGCTTCTAAATCAAGCTTTTCGCTTGATGAGATTCGGTACATTGAAGGACAAATATTTATGGATATTTTTATTAGTTACGTATTTTTTATTCATGACCCTGAGAGGAACGGTTGGATAAAATTGCACGCCTCCAAAATATGCAGTACGTTATGTCGGGATTTTCTTGAGGGGAAAGAGGTATATTATTCGTTTTAACGATGGTGTGATATTCTAATGGGGAATGAAAAATGAAGGGACTGAACTATGCGCAGAGATCATTATTTTTAAACCAACTATTAAAATTTAATGGAGGTAAAAATAATGTTAACTACAGAGTTACACACAGAACGATTACATTTAAGAAAAATGAAGGTATCGGATTCGCCAAGTTTGTTTAAAATTTGGTCTGATCCAGAGGTTACCAAGTTCATGAATATTGATAGTTTTACTGATGAAAATCAGGCAAAAGATATGATAAAACTTCTTGATGAATTTTCTCTAGATAACAAAGCTATTCGTTTCTCTATCATTGAAATGGAATCCAATGAAATCATAGGTTCTTGTGGTTTTAATTCCTTAGACTTTGAAAATGAGAAAGCGGAGATTGGATATGACATTGCTAGAGCATTTTGGGGAAGAGGCTATGCTTCAGAAGCTATAAGTGCTTTGTTAGATTACGCATTCTCAACTTTGAAGCTGAATCGAATCGAAGGAAAAGTGGAACCCGAAAACGTGAATTCAGTAAAAGTCTTGCAAAAGCTGAACTTTATGTTTGAGGGAACCTTAAGAAGGTATGAAAGAGTAAACGGAAAGTTTATAGATCTCAATATGTATTCAAAATTAATAACAGATTGATTATTTAATCCCAGAGGTTATATAGGTCTCCATAAGGAATAAAAACTTATTCACTATAAATATAGGAGTTGACCAGATGGAGACAATATTAACAGAGGAAATGATCTTGGATGACCTACTAAAAACATTTCATCGTTTATTCGGTTTGAATGTAATTGAAACTACTTCGATAAAACGAGGCTGGTTAAACTTAAAGTGGAAAGTTACGACGGATGCAGGGGAATTGTTACTTAAACAATACAACAAAGAAAGATATAAATTATATAAGTCAGAGGAGATATTGTTAGCACTCTCTCAACAGATTAGATTGTATGACCAAGATCTAGCGTGCCCCAAAGTGTTATCACAGAATGAAAGTATTTTGCTTGAATCTGATAATGGAGAACGCTTCCTGGTGATGGAGTATTGCCAGGGAAAACTAATTTCACCAGGTAAAATCAATGTCCATCAAATATATGATTTAGGTCGAGCAACAGGAAAAATGCATCGATTGTTAAATGACGGGACACTTGGCATTAAAAATAGTCCGCAATTTATTCCTCCAAGTCGTGAGGAGCGTTTAGCACATTGGAACTCCGTTTGGGAAAAGACTAAGGGACTTGGTAAACCTCAGCTGCTTGCTGATATAGAAACTCAACTTAAAGCAACTGAAGAAATGAATATAGAACTACTCGGATTACTTCAAACAGGATGGGCACATCGTGACCTTTGGGTAGATAATCTTTTATTTAATGATAACGGATTATCTGCAATTCTAGATTTTGATCGACTAAAATATGACTATCCGCAGCTTGATGTAGCTCGTGCTGTGATGTCATGTGCCTTAGATGATAATTTAGATGTCTCCCTGGCTTCGGCGTTTATGGAAGGGTACAGTGAGGAACGCGACGTGGTAGAGGGCTATTTAACACATTCATTACAGTTGTTGTGGTATATGGAAAGCACATGGTGGATTAATGCTAACATGGATCAACATAGTGTACCGCCAGCTCGCTTTGCGAAGGAAATGATTTGGCTTGCAGAAAATCAAAAAAATATGTCCGCTTTGTTAGGAAATCTTTAGACAGCGTAAAATTAACCACTATTCGTTAAGCTGACGGGTAACTATTGCTCAACTAAACAGCGACAGTCTAGGGCTTTGTCTCCACGTCCATGACTGCCGCTGTTTCTATTATTGAGGTAATTCGATAAGAACAAGACTTTTTTCCCCATAATCTACATTGACTTGGGTTTGTCTCACCCCTATGATGATTATTAATATAAAATAAATGGCACGAAGAGGAGCGAAACATCATGGCTTTGGAGATCGAACGCAAGTTTCTGCTGCCGGAATTTCCGGAGCAACTTATTCAAGAAGGCGAATTGAAGATTGTGACCCGGCATAATATCGATCAGACCTATCTGGCGATAGACGGCGGACAAGAGCTGCGTGTGCGTAAAATTACGGATCTGGACTCAGGTGAGGTAACGTATACACACACGTTTAAGGATGGCAAAGGGATCAAGCGCGAAGAGATCGAATATTTTATCTCAGAGGGTTTATATAATCAGATGATTGAGGCGGTTAATGTGGTAGCCTTGGTCAAAGAGCGGATTACGGCGGTGTGGAATGGCACAACGGTTGAGATCGACGTCTATTCTCAGTTGAAATTGTCCGTTCTGGAGGTTGAATTTGAATCTTTGGAGGAAGCGGAAAGCTTCAAGGCGCCGGAATGGTTCGGCAAGGATGTCAGCACGGAACGGCAGTACAGCAACAAAACCGTCTGGAAAGAGCTGCAAAATAAGACAAAGAATTAACGGACTTTAGCGCGTAAACGTGGTAGTATATAGGGAAAACAGGCAACGATTAAGTGAAACTTATATTTATATATAGTATATGAGGGGTTCAGGAGGATGAGCATGAAGTATATAAGCACAAGAGGCAATGTGGAACCTAAAGGCTTTATCGATACGGTGTTGATGGGACTTGCCGATGACGGCGGATTGATGGTTCCTTCCGAGATTCCTGTCGTTTCAGCAGCTACTTTAGAAGAGTGGAGAAGTCTTAGCTACCAGGAATTGTTCCTGAAGATTTTCGCCTATTACACTAATGATGAGATTCCTTTAGAAGATTTGCAGGAAATGGTCAATACTAGTTATGGCAATTTCCGCACGCCGGAAGTAACGCCTATTCACCAAGTGAATGATTCCCTGTATGTACTGGAATTGTTCCATGGCCCTACTTTTGCCTTCAAAGATGTAGCACTGCAGTTTATGGGTGAGCTGTACTCGTATATTTCCAAAAAGCAGAACAAGATCATCCACATCCTCGGAGCAACCTCGGGGGATACTGGGGCGGCTGCGATTCAGGGTGTCCGCGGTAAAGAAGGAATCAAGATCTGTATTCTTCATCCGCATGGTAAGGTTAGTAAAGTGCAGGAGCTGCAGATGACTACGGTTGATGACAGCAATGTACTGAACCTGTCTGTTCATGGTAACTTTGATGATTGCCAAAAGGTGATTAAGGATCTGTTCGCAGATCTCGACTTTAAGAGTCGCTATCATCTGCGTGCGATCAACTCCATTAACTTTGTACGTATTCTGGCGCAGACTGTCTATTATTTCTATGCGTATCTGCATGTCGATGGCAGCAGCGAGAAGAAGATTAACATCAGCGTGCCTTCCGGCAACTTCGGTAATATTTTCTCCGGATATTTGGCGAAGCAAATGGGATTACCAATTAACAAACTGATTATTGCTACGAATGAAAATAACATCTTGGAGCGTTTCGTGAACACGGGTGAATACAAACCGGGCAGCTTCACAAGCACATACAGTCCTTCGATGGATATCCAAGTGGCGAGCAATTTTGAGCGTTATCTATATTATTTGGTAGGCGAGGATTCCGAGAAACTATCCGCGTATATGTCCAAGCTGCAAACCGAGGGCAAGATTACGGTTGAAGGCGAGGCGCTTCAGCAGGTGCAGAAGGATTTTGCAGCGCTTGGCGTGAAGAATGATCAATGCTTGAATACGATTGCTAAGTATCAAAAAGAATATAGCTACCTACTTGATCCGCATACTGCATGTGGAATCGCAGCTTACGAAGCTTTTAATGGCTCGGATGAGATTGGGATTACCTTCGCGACCGCACATCCAGCTAAGTTTGATGAGGCGATTACTCTGATTGACATTAAGCAGGAATTCCCGGCACAAATTAAAGCGTTGTTTGAAATGCCACAACACCAAACCGTAGTGGATCATGACAAGGATGAAATTGTGCGTCAATTGCAGGCTTTTTATAAATAAGTTGTAAATCCATATGGCTCAGCAGGCTCCTGTTCTTAAGTTAAGAATGGGAGCCTCTTTACTGCATCTTTTGACAAATAATGTCGCTGTTTACTATGAATAGTTTGATATCGACAAAAGATGAAGGAGTGGTGCTTTTTTTCACAAAGTGGATCTATCGGAATTTGTCGGAAATTTGTCCTGAAAAGTAGACATGACTACCCTGAGAGTGAGAAAATAGCATATAGAGCTTTAGTAAGAACTAAAAAGGACGGGATTATCATGACAATTCGTTTCGGGGTCATTGGAACAAACTTTATTACAGACCGCTTCGTGCAAGCCGGCTTGGAGAATGAGGAGTTTATCCTGACAGCCGTGTACTCCCGCACAATGGAGAAAGGTCAGGCCTTTGCTGCAAAATATGCTGGAGCTACAATTTATACGAATTTGGAAGATATGGTTTCCAGTAAAGATGTCGATGCTATTTACATTGCAAGCCCGAACTCCATGCATGCTGAGCAGGCGATTATGTGCTTAAATCATGGCAAACATGTGCTCTGTGAGAAACCAGCTGCCTCAAACAGTGCTGAGCTTAGAGCAATGATTGAAGCCGCTCAGAACAATGATGTGTTGTTGGTAGAAGCAATGAAATCGACCTTCATGCCGAATTTCGGAGTGATCAGAGACAATTTGTATAAGATTGGTCAAGTACGTCGTTATTTTGCGAGCTATTGTCAATACTCATCGAGATATGACGCCTATAGACAGGGAACGGTATTAAATGCTTTTAACCCAGCCTTCTCTAATGGCTCGTTGATGGATCTTGGCGTTTACTGTCTGTATCCTATGGTAGTGTTGTTCGGGAAACCGAAGTCTGTAAAGGCCGTGGGTCTAATGCTCTCTTCTGGAGTGGATGGAGAAGGAAGTATTGTCATGCAATATGATGATATGGATGCAGTTGTGATGCATTCCAAGATCGCTGATTCCTATTTGCCAGCCGAGATTCAAGGGGAAAGTGGTACAATGGTGATCGATAAGATCAACCAACCTTACCAAGTGAAGATTCATTATCGCGACGGAACCGTTGAGGAACTTACGCAGCCTCAGGTATTCGAGTCTATGTATTATGAGGTTGAGGAATTTATCAACTTAATTAAGAATGGTGAACGGGAAAGCAGAGTTAATACACATGCGAATTCCTTGGCAGTAGCAGAAGTTATGGAGGAAGCCAGAGCACAGATCGGCCTCCGCTATGCCGCAGATCTTTAAATAGAATGGGGAGCAGCACTTGAAGACTTTTAAAAAGGTATACATTGAAATAACAAGCGTCTGCAACCTGGCCTGCAGCTTTTGTCCACCAACCGCCCGAACGAAGAACTTTATGAAGCTCGATACTTTTAATACGATATTAGATGAAATTAAGCCACATAGTAATCATATTTACCTTCACGTAAAAGGTGAGCCATTGCTGCATCCCAAGATTGGTGAGCTGCTGGATGCGGCACATGCCAAAGGGTTCAAGGTCAATATTACTACCAATGGTACGTTAATTCATAAGGCTGGCCCTAAGATTCTCGGCAAACCTGCACTACGACAGATGAACTTCTCTCTGCATAGCTTTGATGGGCATGAAGGATCTGAGAACCGCGAAGGGTATTTGTCGGAGATTATTTCTTTTGTAAGGGAAGCCTCCGCGCAAGGGGTGATTATTTCCTTCCGGCTGTGGAATTTGACGGAGGATAATCTGACCAATCTGGAGAAGAATCGGAACCGTGAGACCCTTGCTGTGCTGGAGGAAGCCTTTAACCTTGATTTCAAGATCGAAGAAAAGGTTGTACCTGGCAGCGGCGTCAAGGTTGCCCCACGGGTATATCTCAATCAGGACCATGAGTTCCGATGGCCTGCACTGAATGAGCCGGAAGATGATGGAAAAGGGTTCTGTCATGCACTACGCAGCCAAGCGGCAATCCTTGTGGATGGTACCGTTGTACCGTGCTGTCTGGATGGTGAAGGAGTCATTAACCTCGGAAACATTCATGAGACTCCTTTCTCAGAAATCGTAGAGGGTGAGCGAGCGAACAATCTGTTTTACGGGTTCTCTCGTAGAGAGGCAGTAGAAGAGCTGTGCCGCAAGTGCGGATATCGGCAACGGTTCGGAACTTGAGGATTGGAATATAAACAGAACCGGGACATGGCAATTTCATGAATCCTGGTTCTGTTTTTTAATTAACGGGAGTGTATATATAATAATAAGTCTTTATAGTCTCCACTTTGGAGCGAAGGAGGAGTAAATGCTGAAATCGTTGGAAGCCATCACCTTATACCGTGAAGGAATACAAGATCATTTGGAGGATAACCACTGGCTGAAGCTTATTGTCCAAGCCGAGGAGCAGATTGTAAATTTGGAGCGAGTGGAATCTCTGGAGGAGTTGGACCGCAGGAATCCCGTGCTGGATTATGTGGAACGCAGTTTGCAGCTGCTAGACCAGCTTCCCCGTTCGATTTGGATCAAAGAGCTTGTGGAAGAAACATTAATCTGGTCAGAAACAGCTAAGGGTGGCACATTGAAGGAGCGGTTACTTTGGCAGGAGGAAGGCATTAACTGTTTTGTACATAACATTGGCTCCGCACAGTTATACAGGAAACATTTGAGCGGTACGGTCTCTGACAAAAGTGCACTGGTTCATCGGCTTATTGAAACCCATGGACTGATAGGACAGCAAATCCGTGGGGAGGTGCCTCCGGAAGTAAATAAGCCGCTTCGTGATCTTGTGGAGGAACAATTACTGACTGCCGAGGAACTTGAACGCTTGCTAACCGTACTCAATCATTGCATCATCGGAGCTGTATCTCCCGAGCTATGGCTGAATGTAGAGCATGAAGTGAAACAGCTTATCACTCTGATTGCATCCGGTGAACTTGCTAGTCCAATGCCGATGAAAGAAAGACTGCGCAGAATGCGGCTAGGTCCGATCTCTAGAGGAGAGGATTTCACTACAGAATGGGCAAAGCTGACACAGGAAGGCTTCCATGCGGAACGGTTGGAGTCTTTAAGTAACACTATCTTCTGGTATGTGGAATCTGCAATGCAGACCTTCTCGTTGGAGCAATTTCTGAAGGTGATGTTGCTTGCAGCTCAAAGGGCTCAGAATGAACCCCTACGCCATATCAGCTTCGAGCAGGTTATGAACAGCATTTACTATGACTACAAGGGTGTTAAGAAGATCAATGTTTATAAGAAGCGGATTATAGAAAAATATTTATCGGAGCTTACATGGGAGGATATCGAAAAAGGGACTTTACCTGATGAGAATCCTCATCTAATGCTTCGTCCATACGCTAAGGAACATCTGCCAGACACGGTGTTTTTTCAGTTCCAATTCTCGGCAGCGGCAGAGAAGCTGATCGAATTCTGTATGGAAGCTGAAAAATCGCCCTTGTATGAACGTGCTGTGTTGCTGTTATTCGACTTGTTCGAGCTACGCAGAGACGCCTTCGACCGTTTTCATAATGAAGATACCTACTTAAGTCAAATGAATAATACCGCAGATTATAAGGCTGTGATTCTGGAGCATGTCATTGGGAAAAAAGTGCTGGATATCGGCCCGGGCGGCGGTGTGCTGCTGGATTTGCTGGAAGAGCGGATGCCAGAGGTTACCCCTATCGGCATTGATATATCGAGCAATGTAGTGGAAGCTCTGCGGCAGCGCAAGCAACGGGAAGGTCGTCAGTGGGAGGTCCTGCAGGGAGATGCGTTGAACCTTGAAGATTTCGTAGAGGCTGGAACGGTGGGTACGGTAATTTTTTCTTCGATTTTGCATGAGCTATATTCTTATGTGCCGCTTAATGGTAAAAAGTTCAATCATGACACCGTCTCGGCCGCCCTGCGAAGTGCTTTTGATGTATTGTCAGTGGGCGGGGTTATCATTATCCGCGATGGGATAATGACCGAACCCACAGCATTGCTGCGGAAAGTTCGTTTTCTGGAGGAGGACGGTATGGCGTGGCTGGAGCGTTATGCGAAGGATTTTGCCGGACGTCAGCTTCAGTATCAGAGATTAGGGGAAGAAGAAGTGCTCATGCCTGTTAATGATGCCATGGAGTTTTTATATACGTATACCTGGGGCGAAGAGGCTTACATTCATGAAGTACAGGAACAGTTTGGTTATTTTACCCCTACGGAGTTTGCCTCATTTATTGAACAGACTTTAGGAAAGCAGGCGAAGATTGAAGTCTTCCGGCATTATTTGCAAGAAGGTTATACCGAAGCGCTGCGCGATAGAGTAAGGTTCATGGATGAGAGCGGACAGGAAGTGGCCTTGCCAGACAGCACCTGCTTTATCGTGATTCGGAAGGAATAGTTGAAAGATAACATCATCTGCATATAAAAAAGCAATCGGCAACCCCTTTGATGTGGTAGAGGTCCGATTGCTTTTTCTATATAGAGAATTTTGTCTTTGTTAGATTAGTATTTCTAGCTGCGACTTATCAGGATCTTCGGCTAAACGCTGAATTTCTTGGTAGGTGGCTAATTTCTCAGTCCGTTCTTGATCTTTAATTTTATCTCCGGTGTCTTTTATGGTATCGCCTAACGTTTCATTCATTTCCGATATTCTATCTTCGATTTTGGATAACTGCTCACGTTTGGCTGTTGCAGAATGAGTAGAACGAGCTTCATCCGATTCGATTTCCTTGGTCAGAACTCTTGCCTCGCCATGCATCTTAGAATGGGTAGAAGAAACTACCTCCATTTGTGAAACATTTTGGCTTATAGCAACAATCGTATTCAATCTTTCGTTTTGTATCTCTTGCTCGGTTTTAGGTTCATCCGATAGATCTTCTTTTTGAGCTTTTTCTAAGTTCTTTTGTTGCTCTTCAAAGGTGTACTTCGCAATTTGTTGGTCAATCGTTTGGAGCTGTTTATCGAATTCCTTAAGTTGATCTTGAATAGAATCAAGGTTATGTGAGTTTTTGGTGGTTCTTTCAATTAGGCTGTTCTTGCTATCGATGATACTTTGTTTTTGTTTAAGCAGGGAGTCAACCATTCCACCCATCTTGGATTGACTTTGAAAAGCCGCCGTTGCGGATTTACTTATTGATAAGTTGTCTCCACTGCTACTTGTCTTGATGTTTGAATTTATGGTTTTATCGTTGGTTTGGTGACTAACAGCTACATTAAACCTCGTTCCCATAGCTGAGGTCATATTCGTTATATGCATGGCTCATTATCCTCCTACGACGATAAGATCTATCTATAATATATCGGTAGCTCAAGAGGAAGAATTAATAAAGAGAGCCGTAGCTTCAGAATGACCGATGAATAGAAGTCGAACAATAAGATGTCAACGGGACCCCTTCCTAAACTCCGAAGGCGAGCATTTCATCGCTCTGCGAAACACTTTAATAAAATAGCTCACATTATCAAATCCGACCTCGAATGCGATGTCGGATATTTTTCTGTTGCTTTGTTGCAGTAGATCGGCGGCTTGGCGAATTCGGTAAGAGTTAATGTAATCTACTGGAGTCTTACGGGTCATTTCTTTGAAAAAGCGGCAGAACTGTCCTTCACTCATGGGGATAAGGTCGGAGAGGTCCCGAGTTCGAATCGGCTCCTGATAGTTATCCTGAATATAGAGAATAATCTTCTTAAGTCGATTGATCTTAGTAGTATCAGCGTCATCCAGCTGGCTGCGGTTTACAAAACGATCCTCTGGAGCAATCAGCGAGAGCATGATGAGTAACGTGCCTTTAATAAAAGCTTCAAACCCGGGAGATTGCGCAGCGTAGGCGTCCATCATGCGTTCTAAGTGCCCGAGAAGTTCATGCTGCCATTTTACAGCCGGTGTTAGGTGGCGAGGAAAGCTTTGTCTTTTCTCCTGAAGGGGTAAGATGGTGTTCTGCTGGATCGTATCATATTGGGCACTAGCGAGAAGATCAGGAAGAAACACGAGCGCACAAAATTTGCAAGGCGTATCTTCGTTCAGTACATAGGCAGCGTGAATATCACCGGACTCGATAAATACAGCCTCACCGGCTTTAAGTGGGAAATATTCGGTATCCACCTGAAACAGAATTTCTCCTTCGAGCAGCATAAAAAACTCCGCTTCTTCATGCCAATGGGTATCGAGGACATGTGTTCCAGCTGGTAATTCTATCCAATAAGCTGCAAGCGGAAACATGCTATCGCCATGCACTCTGTCTTCTTTTAGCAAACTCTGGGTTGTACGGTCCATAAATGCCACTCCTTTCGGATAAAACATCAAAATAGTGTTATAAATGAGCTATATAGTATTAGTTTTGTTTATTTTTTATCGGTATAATGCAACTATAAACACCAAATTGAAAGGTGGCAAGTACACAATGAAATTTACTGATGGTCTCTGGCTGGTGCGTGATGGTATCACGATTAACGGTGCAGTTCAAAATTATGTTGTAGAAAAGACTCCAGATGGATTAACAGCAATTACTCAAACAACTCCAATCACAGGGCGTTCAGCGACGCTGAATTCAACCCTGCTTACTGTAAAATTTCATTCCCCGCTTCCAGGTGTGGTAGGGGTTAAGATTATTCATCATGATGGCGTACAAGAACGCGGTCCAGTCTTCGAACTCACGAAAGGTACTGGAGATCACGTTAAGATTGAAGAAAACGATTCCGAAACTGTGCTGATCAGCGGCGGACTTCGTGTAGTGATTCGCAAAGGCCAACAATGGGCTGTGGATTTCTATCGTGGAGACGAGAGAATTACAGGCAGCGGTTTCAAGTCCATGGCTTATATCACGGATCAAGACGGCAACACGTATATGCGTGAAGAGCTGGATCTCGGTGTAGGTGAATTCGTTTACGGTTTGGGCGAGCGTTTTACCGCTTTTGTAAAGAATGGACAGACCGTAGATCTTTGGAACAAAGACGGTGGTACTAGCTCCGAGCAAGCTTATAAGAATGTTCCTTTCTATGTAAGCAGCAAAGGCTATGGCGTATTTGTTAACCACCCTGAGTTGGTTTCTTATGAGATCGCTTCGGAAAAAGTGAAAAAAGCGCAATTCAGCGTAGCTGGAGAAAGCTTAGAATACTTCGTGATTGATGGTCCTACCATCAAAGAAGTTATCAGCAACTACACATCACTTACTGGCAAACCTGCACTTCCTCCAGCTTGGACATTCGGCCTGTGGCTGACGACCTCTTTCACTACCGACTACGATGAAGCAACCGTAAACTCCTTCGTAGATGGTATGGCAGAGCGCGATCTGCCGCTGAGCGTATTCCACTTCGATTGTTTCTGGATGCGTGAATATCAATGGACCGATTTCCAGTGGGATGAGCGCGTATTCCCTGACCCAGTAGGCATGCTGAAACGACTGAAAGATAAAGGGCTGAAGATCTGCGTATGGATCAACTCTTATATCGGGCAACGTTCCCGCTTGTTTGAAGAAGGCAAGAAAAATGGTTATCTGCTCAAAAAACCTAACGGTGACGTTTATCAATGTGATTTGTGGCAAGCAGGTATGGCACTGGTGGACTTCACCAACCCTGCGGCTTGTGAATGGTATGCCGGCTATCTGCGTGATTTGGTAGATATGGGCGTAGATAGCTTCAAGACAGACTTCGGCGAGCGTATTCCTACAGATGTAGTTTACTTCGATGGATCTGATCCGATGAAAATGCACAACTACTACACTCAATTGTACAACAAGGTTGTATTTGAAGTGCTAGAAGAGAAGCTTGGTAAAAATGAAGCGGCATTGTTCGCACGTTCTGCAACTGCCGGTGGCCAACAGTTCCCAGTTCACTGGGGCGGTGACTGCTACGCAGATTATGAATCCATGGCAGAGAGCCTTCGCGGTGGATTGTCTCTAGGATTGTCTGGTTTCGGTTTCTGGAGTCATGATATCGGTGGCTTTGAGAACACGGCTCCGGCACATGTATTTAAACGCTGGTTGGCGTTTGGACTATTGTCCAGTCACAGCCGTCTGCATGGTAGCACTTCGTACCGTGTGCCTTGGGCTTATGATGATGAAGCTTGTGATGTTACCCGTTTCTTCACCAAACTCAAATGTAGCTTGATGCCTTATCTGTATGATGTAGCAGGACAGGCTCATGAACATGGCTGGGCTTCTATGCGGGCTATGGTTATGGAATTCCCGGAAGATCCTACTTGCGAAGTGTTGGATCGTCAATACATGCTAGGTGAATCCTTGCTTGTAGCCCCAATCTTCCAAGAAAACGGCGAAGCGAAGTACTACTTGCCGGCTGGGCGCTGGACTCACTTGCTTACTGGTGAAACCGTACAAGGTGGATCATGGCGCAAAGAGAAATATGATTTCTTTAGCCTGCCACTATTCGTTCGCCAGAATTCCTTGCTGGCAATCGGCAGTGTGGATAACAAACCGGATTACGACTATGCGAATGGCGTTAAATTCGGCTTATAT
Source organism: Paenibacillus sp. FSL H7-0737 (assembly GCF_000758545.1). Taxonomy (NCBI): domain Bacteria; kingdom Bacillati; phylum Bacillota; class Bacilli; order Caryophanales; family Paenibacillaceae; genus Paenibacillus; species Paenibacillus sp. FSL H7-0737. The sequence continues at coordinate 996,587 of NZ_CP009279.1, forward strand.
TCACTTGAAGATGGCACTACGACTTCTGCAACCGTTCGTGATCTCAAAGGTGCTCCTGAATTGACTGTGAAGGCTGACCGTAAAGGCAGTACGGTAACAGTTACTGCGGAAGGTAGCGGTAAAGAATTCTCGCTTTCACTTAAAGATCTGGGAGCTATCGCTTCTGTAGAAGGTGCAGAGCAAGTAGATGAAACTACAGTAAAAGTAAACGCAGGTGCAAAAACCGTATCGTTTACGATTACATTGAAATAAGATTGTTTCTTAAAGCATATTGATATAGCCATAACCTCTCTTGTAAACTGGGTGGACGATCTGTTCTCTTGGTTTATTAGAGAGGTTTTAGTGTTACAATCTTACTGAATAACGGGGGAACGTTATGGATACTAATTTAACAAAGGGAAGTGGAGTATTGAACCAGACGGAATATACCTCAGCAACGGTTCTTTCAACTGCAGCGAATTTTATAATGAATAGGCAAGAACCATTTACGCATACCTTCCGGACTTATATTCGTTTAAGGGAAAATGGTACGTTGAAGTTGAAGTTCTGGCATAGCAACGCGGTGGATTCTACATGGGATCAAGGGCAAGAAGCTGTAGGCAGTGAACCTGGAGGCGACTGGGTTATCGAGACAGCTTATATCGCTGACGGAGGAACAGAACCAGACGGAACAATAGCTGAGAATACACAGCATGCACTTACCTTTGAGGGCAAAGCCTCAAAAACCGTTGCGGCTGGCGAATGTTTCTGGAGTGATGAGACAAGCATTGTTCTGCCGGAGGGTCATTACTTGGCGTTTACGTGGACGATTAAGACACTCACTGCAGGTAAATCGATTCCTTTCAATGTTGAAGGGATGCTGGTTTCAGCTTATGACGCGTCCGGAAATCTTGCCGCACAACAATCAGCGGATGGTTTTACAGCGTCTGATAATCTTTTGGTACTGCCAAGCTTCATTGGGTATAAGAAATCTGTTACCAAGAAACTAGTATTCTTGGGGGATTCGATTACTCAAGGTGTGCGGACATTAAAGGATGAGTACGAATATTGGGTCGCGAGAATTGCGGATGGTCTTGGCACGGATATTGGTGTATGGAATCTCGGCTCTGGCTGGGCTAGAGCTTATGATGTCGCTGCAGATGGTCCATGGCTAAACAAAACTAAGCAAAGTGATGAAGTGATGATCGTACTCGGAGTAAATGATATTGATATTGGCTGCCGTTCGGCGGACGAGCTTCTTGGTGACTTGCAGACCATTATTTCTAAGATCAAGGGGGCAAATGCTGAAGCTAATATTATTCTAAGTACGGTGCCACCGTTCAATTTTCAGGGTGAAAGAGAAGAAACTTGGCGCAAGGTGAATCGTGAGATTTTGTCTAATCCGCCTATAGGTGTGAGCCGGGTGTTTGATATAGCAAGCCTATTGTCATTGCCTGCACCAGACGATCACCGGATCAGACCAGAGTTTATGAGTGGAACAGACGACCCGCATCCGAACGGCATAGCCGGTAAGACGGTCGCGGACGCCTTTTTAAAAATATAAGAAAATATAAGTTTCACGCTATACATTATCTTTATATTTCTGCGAGAAAACGGTTGTCTTCCATAAAGGAGACAACCGTTTTCTCGTAGCGTGGTATTAATTAAATTTTAAACTGGTTTCGATAGTCCTTGGGTGATACACCAACCTGTTTCTTGAATACCTTGCTAAAATACTTCACATCATGAAACCCCACCATTTCGGAAATTTGCGACAGCTTTAGACGAGGGTTCTGCATAAGCAATTTAGCTTTATCTATCCGGACGTTAACGATGAAATCGGAGAAATTAATGCCGTATTCCTGTTTGAATCGGCGTGAAATATATTCGCGGCTAACAAAGAACTTTCCGGCAATCTCCTGCAAGGATAGATCAGAGGCATAATTAAGTTCGATATATTTCACGATATCATGCATAGGATTGCTTTCTTTAGCTTGTTTAGCGGCTATCACTTCTGATATTCGCTCCATCAGATCAAATGACCAGTCACGCCAAGCAAATAAGGAGAACGAGTAACCATTCGTATAAGGAGCTGGGTGAAGCTGATCGGCCTGTTCTAACTCGACTAGTGCGCTATCGGCATCAGGGCCTAACGTTTCCCGTACCAACTGGGAACGAAATAAGAGTGCATCATTCTTCCACGAGTTTAGAATCTCTGGTGTAACAATTCCGCATCGGCTAAGCTCGTCCACCCAGTGCTGTGCTGCCGCGGACAATACATCAGTGCTTCCGCTGATGACCGCCATTTTCCAATCTTCCTTCACATGTGCGAAGATCGTCGGCGATGCATGTCCTTGAATTTCTGTCTTTGCGGTTTCATTGCGCTCTTTAAACTCTTCGGAGGAAGTAGAAAAATGGCAGTAATCCTCATGAATTAATAAATTTCTACGCTGTAAGGCCTCAGCCACCTCTGCACGCTGATAAGATAATTGCTTAGGTAGGTTACCGATGCAGCTAATTCCGAAATGCATTCGGACCTGCAAAGTAGAGTAGATCCCCTGATTAATTCTCCCTATAAGCTCGACAACAGACGTTTGGATATCCCATAGAATGATGGCAATCTCCGAAGGACCTCCCCAGTAACGAAAAGCCACACCCTTACGCTGACCTTGCAAAAATTCATTACAAATATTGACGATAGCGTAGTTCAGGAGACCGGTGTCTCCTCCAAAACGGTTAAGTAGGAGATTATTTCCTGTATCTGTCTGCACCAGTATTAGGCGCGAAGAGAGGACGTTTTCCGGGATAATGCCATCGCTTCGCAACCTTCGAAGAGATAATTCCGAGTTGATCGGATCATCGATTAGTGCGGACAGCAGCTTTTCTCCATAGATGGGCTTGAACTCATTAAGCTGGATGCTCTGCTTCTGGCGTTCGCTACGGTCAGCTTCCTCTGAACGCCAGGCAGCCACTGCCTTAGCGACTGCTACATTGATTGCCTCCGCTTCAATGGGCTTAAGGATATAGTCAATTCCACCATGACGTACAGTCTGGCGCACGAACTCGAAATCATTATGTCCGCTAACCACAATGAATTTGATGTTGCCGGCAAATTCGTTAACCCATGTCATTAATTCTACGCCATTACCGGATTCCATCATCATGTCCATAATGACCAAGGCTGGTTTCGCTTGCCGAATGATCTCAATAGCTTCATTTCCGTTTCCGGCTTCCAGAATTTCATTGATTTGATGTGCGTCCCAGTCGACAAGAAGTCTAACAGCTTTTCTGACTCTCGCCTCGTCATCAACAATTAACGCCTTCATATCGTCTCACGCTCCGCTATAATGTCTATTTCCAGTCTTACAACTACTCCACCTGCTCTGAGGTTGTCCACCGTCAAGATGGCGCTATCTCCGCATACGAGCTTGAGCCGAGCCAGAACGTTCGGCAGACCAATACCAGAGCCTGTAGCTTCCTTGTCTTGCTCTGTATTTCTTAATAAATCTATATCTGTTCTAGTGGAATGTTGAAGCTTCTGCCGCAAAAGATCCAGTTTCGCTGAAGGGATAGCATTTCCATTGTTTTGAATACAGATTTCCATTCGCTTGTCGCCCAATTTGGCCGCGGTGATCTCAACAAATCCGTCTGAGCGGGAATGGTTAAAACCGTGTTTGAAATAGTTTTCTACAATAGGCTGCAGAATCATCTTAGGCATAAATGTCTCTAAAAGAGCTTCCTCCATATCGTAACGGAAACTGAATTTATTTTCAAAACGTTCCTTCTGTAGTTCGACGTAAGCTTTGACATGATCCAGTTCCTCCTTAACCGTGACAATCTTCTCCTCATTGTACATGCTGTAGCGCATCATTTTCGCTAGCGCCGAAAGAAGAGAGTAGATTTGGGGTACTTTAAGCTCCAAGGCAAGCGTACCGATGATCTGCAAGGTGTTGTTAAGGAAATGCGGATTGATTTGCGCTTGCAAAGCCCGCAATTCATTCGTTTTATTAGTTAATTCCAGCTTGTATTCTCTTAGGATCAGATTGTTGATCGTATCCATCATACTGCGGAACCGTTCTGTAACGACACCGATCTCGTCTTTGCCCATGGGACGGATATCGATATCAAGCTTCCCGGTCTGGACCTGATTCATGTAGCGGGTCAATTGCTTGATCGGGGCAGTGATTCGAAAAGAGATTAGGATCGTTAGCGTTGTAATTGTAATCAGCAGCAGGACCATTAGTGCTATATTGATCGTTGCCGCCTCATTGGCTTCTCGAAAAAGATAAGATACGGGAATCTGCTTCACCAACGTCCAATTTAACCCTGGACCTTCGATATTCTGGTAAATAAACATAGCTTTGTCCTCTTCAAAGTATCCTTGTGAGCTTTGCTTGTCCCTGATATTCGTATCGTACCAAGCTGCATTCAGTTTCTTGCCGTATTCTTCACTATTGTCCCCATAGACAATGTTTCCGTTGCCATCCAGCAGCCAGATGTTCTCCTGCTTCTGATCATATAACTGACTGATGATGTCGGTTAGAGCCGTTAGCTTGACATCAATCGACAGGTAACCAAGCGCTTTTGTGGTAGGGACTCTTTCGATTCTTCTGTGTAAGGTAAACACTGGCTCCGGTATAAATTGCGGGATCGGTGCCGTTAGGCCGTAGCTATGACTTAAATGCGTACTCTGTAAGGATACCGCAGAATCGGTATTGATCTTGGAATCAGGATAAGGTGGAACACCCTGCCAACGTTTCGGTGTATTTTGGGTGAGCAGAGTGGCTTTGCTGTCCTTGACACCGTATAAATAGACCTGAGATATGTCAGGCATAGATGATGAAATGTAATTCAGAGAAGAATAAATTCGTGCATTTGCTAGCATATCCTCGTATCCAGCTTCGAGAGATCTGTAGAATTCTGAATCTGAATAGACGATAAGGGAGAGTCGATTGATTTCCTGAATCAAACTTTCAATGTTTCTAGTACCTTGAAAGAGAAGGTTCGTATTCTCATCTACTGCTCTTGTTCTTAAGGATTGAGTACTAAAGTGGTAGCTTATAAACATCGTGGCCATAATACAAATTAGTGTTGGAAGTAGGATGAAAACGATCATTTTTGTGCGAATCGTGTTCCATTTCATCGAAATTTGTCACATCCGATCAATATTTTACACCTGAAAGATCACTTCCGTAGGTGTGAGGTGCGCTCAAAAAAACAGATAATATGTGTATAAAGCATAAACAAGTAAGTGAGCAAAAGAAAGGGGGGGACAATAAATGCGCGGCACTAAGTTGTCCCAGTTAGGTCAACAGGTATTCTTCGTTGGTCCTGCAGTTTTGTTTTTTACCTTAATAACGATTATCCCATTTATCATGGGGATGTATTACTCCTTCACAGACTGGAACGGTGTATCCGGTAATGTAAGTTGGGTAGGATTTCAAAACTTCACCACTATATTTACGAATGACCCCGACTTCTGGTCTTCCTTTTGGTTTACCGTAAGATTTACTGTGTTAGGTGTAATTTTGACTAATGTGGTAGGGTTTTTCCTAGCTTATCTGTTAACGAAACCATTAAAGACACGTAACATGCTTCGGACGATCTTCTTTATGCCGAACGTTATTGGGGGATTGTTGCTCGGGTTCATCTGGCAATTTATCTTCATCAAAGGGTTCGCAACAATGGGAGAACTCACAGGCTGGTCGTTCTTTAATCTTCCTTGGCTGGGTGATGCAACAACCGGCTTCTGGGCGATTGTAATGGTTTTTGTTTGGCAGTCTTCCGGTTATCTAATGGTTATCTACATCGCTTCTCTCAGTAACGTATCGAAAGAAGTCCTGGAAGCGGCTGATATTGATGGTGCCTCCCGTTGGCAGGTACTACGCAGCATTGTAGTTCCGTTGATTATGCCGGCTGTAACCATTGGTTTGTTCTTGGCCATTTCTTGGTCCTTCAAAATGTTTGACCTTAACCTTTCCTTGACGAAAGGCGGACCGTTCAAATCTACAGAATCAGTTGCTATGAATATTTACAATGAAGCCTTCCTGAACAATCGTTACGGTCTGGGTACTGCTAAAGCGCTGCTGTTCTTCGTTATCGTGGCGATTATCACTCTGATTCAAGTCCGTATTACGAAGAGCAAGGAGGTAGAAGCTTAATGAACGCCAAGACAAAAAGCAGATGGAATATCGGCGTGGAAGTGTTGATGATTCTTCTGGCCCTGCTCTTCCTGTCTCCATTTTATTTCTTGCTAGCAAACTCAGTGAAATCGTTCGGTGAAATTCTGAGTGATGCTGCAAGCTGGCCACAGACATTTATGTGGTCGAACTATACAAGTGCTTGGAAATTGGCACGTTTCGGTGAAGCTTTCCGAAATTCGGTTATCATAACTGTTATCAGTGTTATTCTAATCTCTCTGTTTAGTGCGATGGCTTCTTATCGTATGGTTCGGGCGAATACGAAATTTAATCAGTTTTTGTTACTGTTGTTCGTAGCCGCAATGGTTGTTCCGTTTCAAACGATCATGATTCCAATCTTGAAAGTTGTAAATGTAATGGGAGTAAACAACTCCTTCCTGGGTTTGATTATCACGAATCTAGGGATCAGTGTTCCAATGGCAATCTTTCTATTCCACGGCTTTATCAAGTCCGTTCCGCTTGAAATTGAAGAGGCGGCTACAGTTGATGGATGTAATCCAATTACCGTATTCTTCCGCATAGTACTTCCTTTGCTGAAGCCAATGGTAATGACAACGATCGTGCTTAATGCACTTGGGATATGGAATGACTATCTGCTGCCTTCCTTGATTCTTCAGGCACCAGAACTTCGGACCATTCCGCTGGCGACCTTCTCCTTCTTTGGTCAATACACCAAACAATGGGATATGGCGCTTCCGGCTCTCGTAATCGGGATTGCTCCAATTATCATTTTCTATCTGTTCATGCAGCGTTACATTGTTGAGGGAATAGCGGCTGGCTCGGTGAAAGGTTAACACCGAGCCCTCCGTTCCAAATATTTCATAAGTAGTCCACTATCTTAAGGGGGAAAATATAATGAATAAGAAACGCTCGGCAGTTGCACTTTCGGCAGTAATGGCGATGAGTTTAGCATTAACAGCATGCGGTGGAGGCAATAACGCTTCTAGTAACTCACAAAATGGAAGCGCTGGCACAGATAAAGGTGAAGTAAAGACGGTTAAGATCTTTCAATTCAAAACTGAAATCGTTGAAGGTCTTAATGAGCTTAAGGTTGAATTTGAAAAAGAACACCCTAACATCAAGCTGGATATTCAAACCGTTGGTGGTGGTGCCGATTACGCTGCAGCACTGAAGACTAAGTTTGCTTCCGGCGACGCGCCTGACATTTTCTCAAATGGCGGATATGCTGAAATGGAGCTTTGGGGAGATAAGATGGAAGATCTGTCCGATCAACCTTGGGTGAAAGATCTGATTCCTATGGCAGCAGAGCCAATGACTAAAGACGGTAAAGTGTACGGTATGCCAATGAACCTTGAAGGAATTGGTTTTGTATATAACAAAGACCTGTTCGAAAAAGCAGGCATCACTGAAACTCCTAAAACATTGTCACAACTAGAAGATGCGGCTAAGAAATTGCAAGCGATTGGCGTAACTCCTTTTGGTAATGCGTATCAAGAATGGTGGCTCCTTGGTAACCAAGGGATCAGCGTAGCATTTGCTCAACAAGATGATGTAAATGGCTTCATTAAGAGCTTGAATGATGGTACGGGTACAATCGTAGGTAACAAAGTGTTTGAAGATTGGAGCAACTTGCTCAACTTGACTTTGAAATACGGACAAAAAAATCCGTTGACTACAGATGCTAACACTCACTTGGCTATGTTTGCTAAAGGTGAAACTGCAATGATGCAAGAAGGTAACTGGGCACAAACCCTTGTTGATAACATTACACCTGACATGAACATCGGTATGTTCCCTATGCCAATCAATGAAGATGCTGCAAAGAATGACAAAATGACTGTAGGTATTCCTGCAAACCTTGTTATCAACAAAGATTCCGGATCTAAAGAAGAAGCTAAAACATTCTTGAACTGGTTGGTAACTTCAGATATGGGTAAAGAGTACATCGTTAAAAAATGGAAATTCATCCCTGCGTTGTCCACCATCGAAGCAACTCCTGAAGATATCGGTAAGCTTGGATCTGACGTATGGAACTATGTAAAAGAAGACAAAGTGTATGGTTTGCAATCCTCTAAATTCCCTGACGGTGTAACTCAAGAATTTGCTAGTGTGATTCAACAGATGATCGCTGGCAAGGTTGATGTGAATGGCTGGATGACAGGCATGCAAGCAGCTTGGGACAAGCTTAAGAAATAAGTGAAGCTCGTTCATAAGATTAAAATGGACTAGTGGTTAACAAAGGCGTTCTCCGTATACCTCATCATTATGAGACGGGGAGCGCCTTTTATTTTGGTGATAACAAGATAGGGGGAGAGGACGCCGGTGAAACGATATGATCTTATTCAGATAGGTGTGGACTATTACCCGGAGCATTGGGAAGAATCCATGTGGGAACCAGATATCAAATTAATGAAGGAAACAGGTGTCAAGGTAGTTCGAGTCGCCGAGTTTGCATGGAGCCGGTTAGAGATAGCGGAGGGCAATTACCAGTTCGGTTGGCTGGACCGCGCGCTGGATCTTTTTCATAAGTATGGATTACAGGTTGTGATTGGTACGCCCACAGCTACACCTCCTAGATGGTTAACTACGAAATTTCCGGACGTTTTGCCGCTATTTGCGAAGGGAGAGACCTTTCATCCGGGGGTACGCGGACACCGCTGCTATAATAGTACATCTTTGCGCGAATACGGAAGTCGTATCACGCAGCGACTTGCGGAGCACTATAGTAAACACCCGGCCGTTATTGGTTGGCAGACTGATAATGAATTCGGGATGTTAGATTGTCATTGTGATGCTTGTAATATAGCGTTTCGCAATTGGGTGAAAGCCAAATATGGCAGCCTTGATCGGGTGAATGCAGAGTGGGGAACGGTTGTGTGGAGTGGAGAATATAGCGATTGGAATGAGCTTACTGTTCCACTGGGTGGATCACCACATCAGAATCCATCATTCCTGCTAGATTATCAGCGGTTTCAGTGGGATTCGGTGGTAGCATTCCAGAAGACCCAAATTGATATTTTGCGGTCTGTTTGTCCGCAGCATTTTATCACTCATAACTTTCATAGCTATCCGCAGCGTCTGGATATGTACGCAGTCGGTGCTGATCTGGATGTCGCTGCATTTGACTATTATCCGAATACTTCGCCAACCAAGCAAGCGACAACACCATATAGCGGAGCACTTTCACTAGATGTAACCCGTGGTATTAAACGTCAAAACTTCTGGATCATGGAGCAGCTAAGTGGTTCACCAGGTTGTTGGATGCCGATGTGGAGAACGCCGTATCCTGGGATGATTCGTGCTTATGCGTGGCAGACGATAGCCAGAGGTGCGGATACCGTCGTTCATTTCCGCTGGCGTAGTGCAGTCGCGGGAGCAGAGCAATTCTGGCACGGACTGATTGATCACAGCAATGTCCCAGGACGCAGGTTTGCGGAGTTCACTCAGCTATGCCATGAGGTTAATACACTCGGGGAGAAGCTGACTGGAACGACGCTAAAGAATGAAGTAGCTATACTCCATTCTCATGAAGAAAAAGCAGCGCTGGATATTCAGCCTCAGGCTGAAGGATTCGATTATTATGAGAATATTAAACAGATACACCGTGCGGTGACGAAGCTCGGTATGGGTTGCGATGTTATCGATTTTAGACAATCGCTGGATGGTTATAAAGTAGTGATTGCTCCGAATTTATATTTGCTGGATGAGGAGATTGTACGTAGTTTGGAGGATTTTGCACTAGCTGGCGGAACTTTGCTTATTACCAATCGAAGTGGCGTGAAAACTACAAATAACATCGCAGTCATGCAGCCACTACCGGGGCTACTGAGCTATTGCACAGGGGTTGAAGTGCTGGAGTATGATCCAATAGGTGCTGAAACCCATAAGGTCGTTGATGCTGAGGGGAACCAATATGAATGCACGCAGTGGTGCGACATCCTGAGACCTGTTGTGGCATGGCCGATTGCGTGGTATGGCGATGATTTCTATAGTGGAACTCCGGCTGTAACCGTCAATGCTTTTGGAAAAGGTCAGGTTTATTACTTTGGGACTCATATGGAAGAGAGATTCTGGTCAGTTTTATTGGAGCGCCTTTCCAAACAGCAGGGGCTGTTTAGATTTGAGGGTTTGCCGGATGGAGTACAGGCCTCTGTGCGCTCGGGAGATCAAGGAAGCTTCTTATTCTTGCTTAATTTGAACCGGGAGTCTGTGACGATCCCGTTGCCGCAGGAGTATAACAGTCTGCTGAACCACTCGATTTGTTCAGGAGAGCTGCAGCTTGAGCCATATGGTGTGGAAATTCTGGAAATGTAAAAGATTCTAAGTAATTGTTGATGGGGAGAGGGCTTTATCTCCTTGAGGGTTAACCCTTGTGATTGAGATTGAGATTGAGATTTGTGATTGTATAATGTGCAATTAAATGTACTCCTTGGGTCGGGAGAGCTGTCGAGACAAGCCAGTTAGTGGAGTGAAGAATGCTGCGTTTGTACGGTGCGGAATAGCTGCACTTTCTACACTTATTTTATGCTCTCGGCCTATGAAATGGATTTAGTTGTATTTAGTGCAGCTATAATGCGAAGTATCGCGGTTCACAGCCAAATGCTGAGAATATAACTGCACAGAATACACTTATATGGATATTTTCTGCTGAACAGGCTGATTTAAGTGTACAAAATGCAGTTACTCTGACACAGATGCCATACTAATGAGATCCACACAGCGATGAGCTCTGTCATAAGCAACCTTATGTAGCATTTCACTACGCAGGAGGCGATTAAGCTGTACACCTTAGAGTATTAGTGAAGTCGTCTAAACTGCTCCGGTGTAGTCCCTGACTGCTTGCGAAAGGTGGCAACATAATGGCTAACATCACGGAAGCCTACTCTCTGCGAGATGATTTTTACAGTAAGATCCGGCTGGCTTACGAGCATTTCTTTGCTTTTACGGATACGTAGCCGTACGAAATAGGCATAAGGAGATAGCCCAAAGGTTTGTATGAATAGATTGTTGAGATATCGCCCTGAGACGCCAAGCTGACCGGCTAGATCGTTAAGTCCGAGATCAGGATCACCATAATGGCTGTCCATCCATTTCAGTAGCGGCTGCAGCTTATCGACATTACGGGATATCGTTGTGTTGTTATGCAGTTGCCCATATTTGCTTAAAGTAAGCAGAAAGCGATAAGCATCAGTGGAGGCAGTCAGACCAAACATGTCCTGTGAGGCATCATACTGATCAAGTATTTCTCTTAGCAGCTTGGAGAGAGGCGCCTCTTTTTCCCAGCGGTAAAAAGAATTCATATTCATCCCCAGCGTCTCCAAAATAGACCCTGCAGAGCTGCCTCCGAACGTTAAATAAGAGGTGCTCCAGTTAGCAGCCGAAGCTTCATAGCGATGTGGAGTATAGGGGAGAAGTAATACACCACTGCCTGCGGGAAGGGAGAAGCTTTTATTCTCAAAATGAATCACCCCTTCACCAGACGCCGTTTGAAGCCAATGATAGGTTTCGTAGCCATCTAAGCGGGATACTTTTTCCTGTTGATGATTGTGACCGATACTGTCTAATGTGATAGGTAGATCCTGTCCACCCTCATGGGGGAACACTATTCTACGATGCACGATTCCCTTCAATGATTCCATCTCCTCTTAGTTCCATATTCTTATATGCTGGGAAGATTATTTTATATTTATAGCGTCAGGTTAACCGATTACAATATATATATAATTATACTATAAAGGATGTGCGAAGTGTGATTAACGATAAATTACCTAAGATTTGGTACGGTGGAGATTACAATCCAGAGCAATGGGATGCGCCTGTATGGGCAGAGGATGAGCGTATGTTTAAGCTGGCAGGAATTGATGTTGCCACAATTAATGTGTTTTCCTGGGCGCTGATCCAACCTTCCGAAGACACTTATGATTTCTCATCACTAGATGAATTAATGGATAGACTATATAAAAATGGTACTTACGTATGTCTGGCAACAGGTACAGGAGCGCACCCAGCTTGGATGGCTCATCGTTATCCTGAAGTTACTCGTGTTGATGTGAAGGGCAGAAAACGCAAGTTCGGTGGACGTCATAACTCGAATCCAAACAGTCCGGTTTACCGCAAGTTTGCAGCGAAGCTGGCAGGAAAACTGGCTGAACGTTATAAGGATCATCCGGGGCTTGTAGCTTGGCACGTTTCGAATGAGTTCAGTAACTATGATTATTCTGATTTATCTGAAGCGGCGTTCCGTGTCTGGTTGAAGGAACGTTATGGTTCTCTGGATGCATTAAACAAAGCGTGGAATACACGTTTTTGGGGACATACGTTTTATGATTGGGAAGAAATTGTACTGCCTAGTGAGCTGAGTGAAGAATGGGACGGCAACCGCACCAACTTCCAAGGCATTTCATTAGACTTCCGTAGATTTATGTCTCATAGCTTGCTTGAATGTTACAAAATTGAGAGCGATGCGATTAAGGAGCACAGTCCTAACGTACCTGTTACCACTAACTTGATGGGCTTTTATGATGAATTGGACTATTTTGAGTGGGCTAAACATATGGACGTCATTTCTTGGGACAACTATCCTTCACTCGATACTCCGGTCAGCTTCACAGCCATGGCGCATGATCTCATGCGTGGATTGAAGAATGGACAACCTTTCATGCTGATGGAGCAAACGCCAAGCCAGCAGAACTGGCAGCCATATAACTCTTTGAAACGTCCAGGGGTTATGCGCTTGTGGAGTTATCAGGCTGTTGCGCGTGGTGCAGACACTGTTCTGTTCTTCCAACTGCGTCGTTCAATTGGTGCATGTGAGAAGTATCATGGAGCTGTTATTGAGCATGTCGGACATGAGCATACGCGTGTATTCCGTGAATGCGCTGAGCTAGGTAAAGAGCTGGGACAGCTTGGAGATCAGCTATTGGATGCGCGTAGTGCAGCTAAAGTAGGGATTATTTATGACTGGGAAAACCGCTGGGCTATCAACCTTTCAAGCGGACCATCCATAGCTTTGGATTATGTGAATGAGATTCATAAATATTATGATGCACTCTACCAACAAAATATCGAAGCCGATATGATCGGTGTAGAAGAGAATCTGTTCAAATATGAGATTGTAATCGCACCTGTGATGTATATGGTTAAGCCGGGTTTTGCTGAGAAGGTTGAAGCTTTTGTAAAAGCAGGCGGTACATTCATTACGACTTATTTCAGCGGAATTGTTAATGAGAACGACCTAGTAACCGTAGGTGGCTACCCTGGGGAACTGCGCAACGTACTCGGGATTTGGGCAGAGGAAATTGATGCACTGCTGCCAGGGATGAGCAATGAGATTGTGATGGACAAAGCGTGGGGCAATTTGAGTGGTTCTTACAAATGTGATCTGCTCTGCGATCTGATTCATGCCGAAGGTGCTGAGGTTTTGGCAGAGTACGGATCTGATTTCTATAAAGGAATGCCAGCCTTGACGGTGAATAACTTTGGTGAAGGTAAAGCGTATTACGTGGCTACCAGCCCAGAAGCGGGATTCTTAAAAGGATTCTTAGCCAATCTGTGTGCCGACAAGAACATTCAGCCGCTAGTAACTGCACCGGAAGGTATCGAATCTGTGCAACGTGTGAAGGAAGGCGTATCCTACCTATTCTTGCTGAACCACACCACTGGTGATTTGAGTGCGGATATTGGTGCTACTGAGCGTACGGATCTTCTGACTGGTAATAAGGTTAGCGGTTCTTGTGTTGTGCCAGCCCGTGGAGTATTGATTTTGTCGGATAAGAACTAATTCGTAGTATATATAAAAAGATCTCCGGGGAACCAGCTTGTCCCCGGAGATCTTTTTTTGTGGTGCAGCATTTCATTAGCTGCTGCTGCTCGCGCTGTCATCTGGAGTAGCTCCACCCGGATTGCCATTACTTAATATAATGCTCTCCGCCACGGTGGAATCTGATTTAAGTGTGTATTGGATAATATCATCAGCCTTCAGTTCTGCTAAGGTGATCGCATTTTCTTGACGCGTGCCATTGTCGAAGGTAACCGCTACGATTTTAGTATCCGCATCAATCGTAATGTCTGTGGTTTCATCGGAGAAGCTTTGCTGCATTCTACCTCCCTGTGGCTCACCGCCTTGTCCTCCGCCACCTTCCGGCATTTCCCCTTGTGGCATCCCACCCTCGGGCGCAGCGCCATTTCCTGTACTTTGATCGCCATCAGGTCTTTCCGGCGGGGTACCGCCTTGACTGTTCTGCCCGTCACCTTCTCCAGCACCTTGTCGGGGCATAGACATGTCCGATTTATATATGGTAAGGGTAGTATCGCTTACACTCTTAATCTTACCGAAATTCATGGACATATTAGATCCGCCATTCTGTTGATCGCCGTTTGCTTGTGGTTGTTTGACTGCTGAACCCCTGTCTGCTTGGTTATTTGCAGCAGTTGTTCCTTCGGCCTCTGAATTCGCGCTGCAGCCAGCCAATAATAGAGAAGCGAGTAGGCCTCCAGATATTAGAATAGGAACGAACTTTCTCATTTTTTATTCCTCCTTAGTAGGTTAAAGATAGATTAGGAGAAATATAACAAACAGTTCTGAAAGTTTGCTTAATTTCCGCTGAGAGTTTGCCTAAAGAAATGAAATATGCAAATGTTATATAATGAACAAATATGTGGACTTAAAGAATAAGCCAACGTTCAGGAAAGAGGCAGCACATGAAGACTTTACTAGTAACGGGGTATCGTGCGCACGAGCTCGGTATTTTTGACAATAAGCATCTAGGGATTCCTTATATTAAAAAGGCACTAGCTAACCGATTAAAACCTTTGATTGAAGAAGGCGTGGAATGGGTGATTACGCCCGGCCAGTATGGTGTGGATCTGTGGGCATGCGAAGTGGTGAGCGAACTTAAGCTGCAATATCCGGACTTAAAGCTTGGGATCATTACAGCGCATACCGGACAAGAAGAGAAATGGAAAGAAGAAAAGCAGAACGAGTATCGGCGTATTATTGCGGGTGCGGATTTCTTCGGGGCGGTCAGTAATGCTCCTTATGACGGTAGCTGGCAGTTTCGGGCTAGAGACGATTTGTTGTTCCGCAAAAGTGACGGAATATTGCTCTTTTATGATGAGGATGCGGCGGAGGGGAGTCCGAAGTTTTTTAAAGAGCGGGCGCTGAAGCTGCATGCTGAAGGAGAGTATGAGTTGTTTCTAATTCACTCTGATGAAATTCAGAATATTGCCGATGAAGAGAATCAACGTGACTATGAGTAATTATATGTAGATTTTGGAAAAGTAAAGGCCCGTAAACAGTGAATGAGACCATCACCGTTTACGGGCTTTTTGATATAAGAAGTGATCAGATAAAACTCTTTAGTGATGGTGCTTTTCGCACCTTGTAGTTTTGTTCATAAGCATAGGCGAGCTTGATGAGTGTAGGCTCCTGATAAGCTTTCGCTGAGAACGTTACACCGAAGGGGGCGCCGGCTGATGTATAACCGGAAGGCACAACGATGGACGGATATCCTGCTCTGGAGGTAATTCTGGCGCCGAAATCGGCGGGGAACAGCAGGGCATCCAGATTGTGCTCCTTCATAGTGGCGTCGATGCCTTCTTCCTTACATAGTTTTAGGTCAGTCGCACGGTGCAGCAAATACTTTGGTTCGGTTTGTGTGCCGGAAGAGGTATATTCCGCATCTATTAACGTAGCTTGACCATATCTTAAAGTCTCCACAGGATGTGCATGGTTAAAATCTATAATATCCTTTAAGGTTCGCATCGGTGCCCCAGGGCCCAAGCGAGATAAATAAGCGTTCAAGGCTGTTTTGAATTCATTCAATACCACCGAAGAATAACTAATTTCCCGGGCGGTCTTAATATCCGCAGGATCAATAATAGTAGCTCCAAGCTCTCTCATTCTATCTACGGAAGCATTGAACAGTGCAAGTTGTTCTTCTGTCAGCTCCTCGAAATAATAATCACGCGGGATACCTATACGCGCGCCTTGCAAGCCATTCTCGTCTAGAAATACAGTGTAATCTTCGTGGATTCTACCTATATTCGTTCCCATTGCTGCATCTTGAGGATCATTGCCAAGCATTGCGTTTAGCAGCAGAACAGCATCACGAACGGTTCTGGCCATAGGGCCAGCAGTATCTTGTGTATTGGATAGCGGAAGGATTCCCGAACGGCTGAGCAGTCCAACGGTTGGCTTAATGCCAATAATGGAGCCTAAGTTACCGGGGTTAAGGATCGATCCCGAGGTTTCTGTGCCAACAGAGACTGTACAAAAGTTACAAGCGACAGCTACCGCAGAACCAGCACTGGAGCCACCTGTTGGTGTAGATATATTGTAGGGATTAAGGACTTGCCCGCCGCGGGAGCTGTAGCCGGAGGGCATGCCGGTTGTCATAAAATTGGCGAATTCGGTCATATTGGCTTTACCCATAATGATTGCTCCGGCTTCACGCAGTTTTGTAACTATAAACGCATCTTCTCCGGCAAAAGAATTCGCCAAAGCCAGCGAGCCTGCGCTAGTATGCATTTTATCCCCTGTATTGATGTTATCCTTCAATAACACAGGTATGCCGTGCAGGGGTCCCCGGGAGCCGTTGATCGTACGTTCAACATCTAGAGATTCTGCGATAAATAATGCATCAGGATTGATCTCCAGCACAGAGTTAATCGTCAGGCCATTTTTGTCATGATCAGCTATGCGTTCATAATACATGAGAACTAGTTGTTTTGACGTAAGTTCTCCGGCTTCTAATGCAGCTTGGATCTCCGGTATAGTGGCTTCTACGATTTCAAAACTCATGTGCGTTCACGCTTCTTTCCCTTTAGGATATAGCTTCCCCTTCATCTAACCATAATTTGGGTATTAGTGGTAGTATTCTTTTAATACTACAAATTATTGAATGATGGTCTCGGTAGTTAAAGGGGATATTAATGTTTTTTATTAGCGAAGTTTTGGGTAGAGCTTGCAAGCGCGCAACTGAAAAAAGGTGTCCAAATGGCCAAAATAAATGGCTGTTAGGACACCTCTTTTTATTTTTTTCTGATAGGAGTTATTATTACCCCTGCTTACTCCTGCGCTGTAAATCCCTCTTCCGCTAAATATTCTTTAGCTTCCTCAAGGGTCTCAAAGGCCATTTCTAGATTAAGGTCGGCATAGACATACCATAAATCATCCTCAAGCTTTAGTGTCAGTGTATGGCCCTCATCATTAGTCCAGAGTGAGTCGGCGGCTGCCGCAGCCTTTTTCTTTCTTTTGCTGGCTACAGGGGCGTCTGGAATGTAGATAGACAGTGAGGTGATGGAGGCATCCAGCAGACTCCGCAGCTCGGCTTCCGAGTAGTCGCGAATGTTCACAAAGCCCTTATCATCTGCCTCATAGCCCCGCAATAAGCCTGCGAACACATAACCATTCCCATTAGGATGCAGATGGTAAGCAACGGTTTTCTTATCATGCTGGCTTTCCTCGTAGTGATAGTTCACGCGCCCAAGGGATACGTTTTTACGTTCCAGTTGGGGGTAAGAGTCGAGAATCGCTAATTTTTGTTCAAAAGTAAGCATATACAGCCTCCGGTTTTCGGTGTGATTGTGCACATGATTATACCATGACGATGGCCCGCAGACTATTTTTTAGTGATCAAGCGGCAGAGACAGCACGAAGGTACAGCCTTCCTGGGAGTGCTTCTCAAGCACGAGGCTTCCGTTCATAGATTCGGCCAAAAGACGGCTGAAGGTGAGACCGAGTCCCAGACCACGTAGTGTGCTCTGTTTGTCGCTACCTCGGAAAAAAGCCTCGAAGACGTGTTCACTATGATTCGATGAGATGCCCAGCCCATTATCCTGAACACGAATCTCCGCCATGCCATGACCTTGCTGTTCAAGCAACTCTACTGTAAGCTGCACCATTCGGTCTGGGGCTTTGGCTTGTACACTGTTATTAAGTAAATTGACGATGATTTGTTGGATACGTAGCGGGTCCCCACACAAAAATAAGGGAGTTCTTGGCATATGGAGCATAGGCTCTGCAACTTCATCCGCTTGTGTCAGCTTCCATTGATACACGATTTCAGATAACAGTGGCACGGCATCCAGTCGATCGTGACGGACAGAGACGATTCCTGCAGTCAGAGCGTTGTAATCCAGAAGATCGGCAACCATCCGTTGCAATCGTCCAGCTTCCTGCAAAGCAATATCTAGAAATTCCACAGCTTCATCGTCTTCGACAACCCCTTCACGAACGGCATGGATTAGGCCTTTAATAGAGGTTACTGGTGTCTTTAGTTCATGGGATACACCTGCTAACATAACCGCACGGGACTGCTCAAATTGTTGTAACTTGCCTGCCATCTCTTCAAAAGACAACATCAGTTCATGGATTTCTCGTTCTTTGGCGTCCTTATCCAGAACGATATCATAACGGCCATGACTGATTTGAGCGGCTGCTTTGGCTACTTTCTGGATCGGTTTTGCCAGTTTACGGGACAAGAGGTAAATGGTTAGCCAACTTAATATGATTAGAAATAGCAACAGAATGGAGAAAAAAATGATCTCCTCCTGCGGAATATGCCGCAGCGATTTCTTGGATTGAAGGACAATCACCTGTCCCAGCGTTTCCCCATCCGATTTTATGGACGCTACTGCAGCTTTGAACTCCGGACTGCGAGAGTCGTTAAGACTATCATTAAGTTTATGCCTCATCTCATCTTCAGTTAGTGGTGGCATAGAGAACAGCATCTGATCTTGCTGATCCGTAATGATTACACACATTTCTACGGTTAACTTGAAGAATCGTTTTCGGTCTTCAATGAGCATTCCAAGATTCTGGCTGATCTCTATTGAACCTTCATGATTTACGCTCCGGTCGGCAATCTCCTGTGCTAATAATCCAGTAGTCTGCATCCGATTACTCATAGCTTCTTGTTGGATCCACCAGAACGTCGTTAGTGCAGTTAGCAGGAGGCCAACACTAATGATGAGCAGGTAACGAATCGTCCAATAGGAGAGAATCGAAGTACGTTTGGGGCTGCTTTTCTTTAGGTTGTCCATAATTGATATCCTGTTCCTCTCAGGGTACGGATTTCCCCCTCATCTACTGGCCAATGCGACAGCGCTTGGCGAAGTCTTTTGATAGACAAGTCCACGGCCCGGTCACTTCCTTCGTAATCCATCTCCCAGACATGTTCTATTAATTGCTCGCGAGTACATATTTGATTAGGTCTTTCAGCCAGAAATAACATGACCGACATATCGCGTGGACTAAGACTCAGCTCAACCCCGTTTAAAAAGACAGCTCGTGCAGTAAAGTCGATAAACAAACTGCCATAATGCCGTTTGCGGCTGCCATCGGACCACTGCGAAGGACGGCGTAATACAGCATTCACCCGTGCCACCACTTCCTCAGGAATAAAGGGCTTAGACATATAATCATCCGCACCGCCGTCGAGTCCGGCTAGTCGGTCATTGATCCCGTCCCTTGCGGTGAGCATGATTACGGGACAGCTGCTTTTTTCACGGATCAGCTTTAGCAGTTCAAAGCCGTCCATGTTTGGCAGCATGATGTCGAGTAATACTAATGAGGGAGGTGTTATAGCAAAAGACTCCAGCGCAGCACGTCCGTCGGCTACACGGGTGACATGGAAGCCTGCTTTTTTCAGATAGGCACTGAGGACCCTGGAGATAGCTTCCTCATCTTCAACAATTAGAATGGATCTCATCATGTGGTGGTCCTCCAATCTATAAAATTACGACAAGTTTAACACATCATAGCTCGCTCTGCTCTGACTTCTTCCCGACTTATTGCTTTGTTAGAATGAGGGACGAGCTTGAAAATATACAGAATATTTTGAATATTGGAGGGAACAGGATGAAGAGAAAAAGAATAGCCTTGATCGCTGCCGGAGTCATTATCGTAGGAGTAGTCACAGGTTATACATTGCTGGATAAATCGCTGGGCAATAATGTACAGATCGAGTCCGTGATTCCAGGGCAAGCCACAACAGCCGGTAATGGAGAAAGCACGACTAACACTGGAGCACCAGTAGGTATGGCGGTCACAGCCGATCAATTAAACGGTGATTGGACGGTTACGGATGCTTCTAAAGTATATTGGTCAGTAACCACCTCTAAAGAAACAGTAAACTTCGTGGATAACAAAGTTCAAGGTACCTGGAAAGTTAATATAGAAGATTCTACTTCGATGGTTGGAGAAGGGACAGTAGATATGAGCGCTCTGGACTCTGGCAATGGCCAAAGAGATGAACATGTAAAAGGGGAAGACTTCCTAGCCGTTACGGAATTTCCGCAATCTACGTTTGTAGTTAAATCATTCTCGGAGCTGCCAACGGAATGGACCGAAGGAGCCACTGTGCCGGTTGAAATGCAAGGAACGCTCACAGTGAAGGGTGTAGAAAAGGACGTTACCTTCCAGTCTCAAGCAGCGTACAGTGGTGGACAGCTGATGCTGTCGGGTACAACAACAGTGGCTTTTTCTGATTTTGGCTTAAGCAATCCGCACACCGTTGTGCTGGATACGGAGAACAATCTTGAGGTTCGATTAGAGCTTGTGCTGAAGAAATAGCAGCAGTCTTTCCTTAAGGAAGATGTTGCTGTGAATTTATAGAGAAACTGTACGGAAGAGACTTTCCCGGGCCTAATAGCTTTTGGGAGAGTCTCTTTGGTTTGGAATGAAATGTATGTTTTAATAGAAGTATCTGTCTAATAAATAGCAATAAAGGAGGTGTTCCTTGTGATCCAGGTGGCGGCAGCGATTATATATAATGAAGAAGGACAGATTCTTATTGCTCGGCGTAGGCAAGGTAAATCTCAGGCAGGTCTGTGGGAATTTCCTGGCGGCAAAATAGAGCAGGATGAAAGCATCGCAGATTGTCTGCAAAGAGAGCTTCAGGAGGAGATGGGGATAACAATCCTTCCCTATGAAAGCTTTGGCGTGAACGAGCACCACTATGGAAGTGTCGAGATCAGACTGTTTGCTTGGAAAGCCCGATATTTGGGAGGTGTAATTGAACTTGTCGATCACGATGAATATAGGTGGGTGTTTCCAACTACACTCGGTCAGTTCACTTTTGCTCCTGCAGATATTCCTTTTGTAGTACGGCTAATGGTGGGGTCAGATCAAGTCTGAAGGCAGTCCGAACATCAAGTAGAAGGGAAGAACTTAAGTGCCCATATATGAAAAGCTAGTGCGTGACGGAATTCCCAACCTGATAGCTTCTCAAGGTAAAGACTTTAAAACAAGAATATTAGAGTCCAAAGAATACATAACTGAACTACGTAAAAAATTGAAAGAAGAGTCGGAGGAGTATTTTCGGGCAGTGAGTAATGAAGAAGCTCTAGAGGAGCTTGCCGACATGCTGGAAGTAATTCAAGCGTTGGCGGAGACCCATGGAAGTAATAGCACAGAGCTGGAGGAGCTTCGTGCGGAGAAAGCTGAACGTCGTGGTGGATTTAAGGAGCGGATTTTTTTGATTGAAGTGGAAGGAGAATAACTAGAGATTATTGTTCTGTATAAGGAGGTTATTAATGTTGTCCAAAACCAAACTGATGATGATCTTAAGCGGCGTGGTAGCCTTGATTCCTGTAGCTATTTATTTATTCCTATATTCCAAAATGCCTGATAGGGTCCCGATCCATTACGATGGGAACATGGCTGATAGATTTGTAAGTAAGTCTAGTCTGGAGGTTATTTTGCAAAGCGGGCTTGGATGTTTGGGATTAATAATCATGAAATTCCTGCAGTTCCTTTTGCAAAAAGCGTTTATTCAGAGTTCTAACGAGCATTCAGCGGCTTTGAGCAGGATCTGGAATATTGCTATTTTGGTGGTGACGGTGGTGTTTGCTGGCATCAGTTCCTATACATTTATTAGAATGGTCTGATAGAATTAAAAGAGACTTAGCAGAAGGATTAGGAGGAACATGCATATGAAAATGGATAACGCTTACAAGGTAAGATGGGGAATTCTCAGTACAGGCTGGATTGCCCATCAGTTTGTTACTGATTTAGCTCACGCCAGCAATGGCGTGGCATATGCCGTGGGTTCGCGTTCACAGGAAAGTGCAGATAAATTCGCGAGGGATCATGAAGTACCACATGCTTATGCTACTTATGATGAATTGGTAAATGACCCGAATGTAGACGCGGTATATATTGGAACGCCACATCCTTTTCACAAAGAAAATGCATTATTGGCGCTGCGTGCAGGCAAAGCTGTCCTATGTGAGAAGCCTTTTACCGTGAATAGCGGAGAATTGGAAGAAGTGGTGGCCTACGCTAGAGATCATAAGCTGTTCCTGATGGAGGCCATGTGGAGTCGTTACATCCCGGCGATTGTGAAGGTTAGAGAATGGATCGCCGAGGGTAGAATCGGTGAAGTTCGCTTGGTGAAGGCAGACTTAGGATTTCGCACCGACTGGAATCCGGAAAGCAGATTGCTGAATCCGAAGCTGGGCGGAGGCGCGCTGCTGGATGTTGGGATTTATCCGGTTTCTTTTGCCTCGATGGTGTTTGGACCTCATCCTGAATCTATCTCCAGTACGGTGCATATTGGTGAGACTGGAGTGGACGAGCATTTCTCCATGCTGCTGAATTATGGCAATGGAAAAACCGCTTCGTTGAACGGCGGCATTCGTCTTAATATGCTGGAGGAAGCGCATGTGTTTGGAACAGAGGGTCGTATAATTGTTGAAGGGACGTTAGTGAACCCGAAATCTGCTTCGCTTTATATAGGGGATGAGAAGGTAGAGAGCTTTGTGGATGATCGAGCTTCTATTGGATATTGTTTTGAAGCAGAGGAAGTAGGCCGTTGTCTACAAGCAGGGCTAACAGAAAGCCCAGTCATGTCACTGGATGAATCGTTAGCGATTCTGAAACTGCTGGATCAAATACGTGCGCAGTGGGGTCTTAAGTATCCTGGAGAGTAAATAAAATAAACAACACCCCTCGGTTTACACGCTACAAGGTAGCTCCGAGGGGTGTTTGCTATATCGAACGATAGGTGGAAGTCTAGTTCTGACTATTGGCGTTTTTACTTTTGCCTGCTTGGACCCAGCCGGCGACTTCAACGGTGCGCTTCGCTTGATGAAAAACAGCATCACGGATCCGATCCTGCTCTTCGATCATTTTACCGTCTCCATCTACACTGACGCTTGTTCCGTACGGGTTGCCTCCCGCTCCAAATGTGACGGGATCTGTGTAACCTGGTGCTGCGACAATCGCTCCCCAGTGATACATCGATGTGTAGAGTGCCAAGATCGTTGCTTCCTGTCCGCCATGTGGATTCTGTGCTGAACTCATGGCGCTGACGACTTTGTTTACGGTGAGTCCTTTGCCCCAAATCCCTCCGGTTGTATCAATGAACTGCTTCATTTGAGAAGCAATGTTACCGTAACGGGTTGGAGAACTGAAAATAATCGCATCGGCCTCCACAATATCTTCAGGTGTTGCGACTGGGATATCTTTTGTCTTCTCAGCCAGGGCCTTCATCGCCGGATTGGCCGCGATTTTATCCTCGGGAACCAGCTCCTGCACCTTCAGCAGTTTTACCTCAGCTCCCGCTTTCTCGGCGCTTTCCGCGGCCCATTGTGCTAGCTGGTAGTTAGTTCCTGTGGCACTGTAGTAGATGACGGCTAATTTAATTTTTGACATGCTGGAGTCATTCCCTTCGAGTGTAGTTCCATACTATTAATTACCCCATTGATGCTTTTATAACCCAAATCGATAATTCTGCTCTAACTGGACAGACAGATGTCCACTTCCCTTGTGTATACTGAACTCAATTACAGGAAATGAGGGAGAATAATGAATACTTATTTTGTACAAAAACCGAAAATGACCTTGGCTGGGGTTAGCATACGTACGACAAATGAAGTGGAAATGGGTCCCGATGGCGGCTTATCGCGGCTGTGGGAAACGTATTTCCAAAGTAATATTGCGGGGCAGATGGATACGGTTAAGCCTGAGTATATCTATGCCTTGTATACAGATTATGAGAGTGATGCGTCAGGAGCTTATACCGTTGTGATTGGGCATGAAGTGGCTGGGGAGAGACATTTAGCGGATAGCGGTATTGTGAGTGCGGCTGTTCCGGAGAGCAAGTATATGGTTTTTACGACGAAAAAAGGTCCGGTATTTGAAGTAGTCTCGCAAGCATGGGGGGAGATTTGGGCTTATTTTAAGGCATCTACAGAGGTAAGAACTTATACGGGCGATTTTGAAATTTACGATTCGAGGAATTTTGATCCTGCTAACACGCAGGTTGAGATTTATATTGCGATTGAGTAGATCGGGTGAAAGATATTTTAGCTAAAAGAAATGTTTCGTGGGGATATGGGGGCTGCCGAGAGGCAGTTCCTTTTTTCGGTGATGAGTTTAATACCTTGGGTGAGGGTGAAGGGTTACTCAACGATTAAAACGAATATATATCAATAGAAGGAATGAGTAAATACGCTTCATATTTAATTGCGGATGTGTTGTTAACCAGAAAAAACGGTAAAAATTTCGTACCATTCGCTGTGTTAGGCCGAAGTGGTGCAACAGAACGGTAAAAATCTCCCACATTAGCTGCGTCTAGCTGAAGTAGCAATCTTCAAGGGCAGAAATGCCCTACATTTACCGCAAAGAGCCCAAAAAGCAAGAAAGAGGGGCAAAAGTACCCTACATTTACCGCAAAGAGCCCAAATAGCAAAAAAAGAGGGGCAAAAATACCCTACATTTACTGCAAAGAGCCCAAAAAGCAAGAAAGAGGGGTAAAAATACCCTACATTTGCCGCAAAGAGCCCAAAAAGCAAATAAGAGGGGTAAAAGTAATCTACATTTGCCTCAAAGAGCCCAAAAAGCAAGAAAGAGGGGCAAAAATACCCTACATTTACCCTAATGATGCTCCAAACCGTTTGGAAGTAGATGGAGCAAGTGGAGTGTAAATGAAATAACTTGTTGAGTGAAGTGGATGGATTTTGATGGAGTTGAACTAAGGAAGTGTAGCTGAAGTAGCTGGTTTAGTTTATATGTTCGATGGAGCATGACAGTCCCACCCAACAAATCACACACAAACCAAAACGAAACGGAGAACACCAAATGGGAAAACAATTCACGGCTATATTACCTGCACATCAGGAGTTTATTCTTCGGCAGCATCTTTTTTTCGTAGGGTCAGCGCCGCTATCTGAAGAGGGGCATGTTAATCTTTCACCTAAGGGTCATGATTGTTTGCGGATTTTGTCTCCTAATCAAGTGGCTTATCTCGATATGACCGGTAGTGGTAATGAGACGAGCGCACATCTGCTGGAAAATGGAAGAGTGACGGTTATGTTTTGTGCGTTTGAAGGACCGCCGAATATTCTGAGACTGTATGGAACAGGGACAGTAATCCTGCCTGGTTCATCAGAATGGGAAGCACTGTACCCTATTTTTACACCTCTGCCTGGAGCTAGACAGATCATTTTAATTGATGTTCATAAGGTACAGACTTCCTGCGGATTTTCGGTCCCATTCATGAGTTATGATGGTGAGCGAGAGACGTTACAACGTTGGTCTATCCAAAAGGGCGAAGCAGGTCTGAAAGAATATAGACAAGAGAAGAACACCACAAGTATAGACGGGCTACCGACACCCCTTGGACAAAAAAACTAAGCGGACATGGTGATCCTAGGTTCATGTATATAAAGTTTCACATTCGTCACGATGAGCGATCTCTCAATTCGACTAAGCAGTTATCTCATATATTCTACTGTCCAAAACTCATACTACCCACGGATTCTACCACAAACACAGGCACATATTGCTCTCCCATTTCCGTTCCAACAAGCTGATAACCGTTCTGATATTGACCACTAACTAACGCGTTACCTGTAACGGAACCCAAGTCTCCTTGAAGCAAAATATAAACCCCATTCGAGTAAGCCAGCATATTACCGAAGTTATCTGCGACGATTTCACAGTGAAAAGATACCTTTTCAAAAGGATGAAGCGCTACATCGGAAGCTGAAATTACCGCATACTCCTGAACAATCTCAGCAAATTGATAGCTGCCATCTACTTTACGATAACGTGCCGTCTGTCCAACGACACCGTCTCCGAGATCCGCGTTAGATACGAGTAAGGAATCATCGGACTGCAGTTCATAGCTATCTCCAGACACTGAAAACAACTGCGAAATACTATCCGATTTCATTTCATATGCTGTAAAAAGGGTACGTCCACCTTCGACCTCAGATTCAGCCAGAACCACGGGGGCACCAGAACCTGAAGAAGCAGCAAGCTGGTCATTAAAAGTTAGACTGCGCAGACTCTCGAATTTTGGTAAAATATTTCCAGTTAAAGTTATGACACTTTCGTCGCTATTCATTGCTGCATAATAGAGGACACCATTGCTATCCGTTCCAGCCACAATGACCTTCTTATCGTGTAGTCCCTTGCTGGAGATGACGTTCCCATATCTGCCTTGCTCTTCACCGCCCGGGAGAAGGCGCACAGGCTCGGCAATATTCCAAGCCAATCTTGTAGCGGCTATGATTGAAGAAGTATCCTCTAACGGAGCAAGATCACTGTATAGCTGAATAGCTTCAGCATATTGACCTTTACTGGTCATGCGCTTGGCATTTTTAAGTAGTTTAGCTTTACTAGTATCTACTAAGGTTAGTACTTTGGATGAAGTAATCCCTGCCGATCCTGCAAAATTACGATAAGCAACAGCATGCCCAGCAAAGGCGGTGATGTTATCGCTCTCTAGATCTTTGTTCAGGATGATCTTTCCGCTACTTTCTGCCTGCCCAAGTACCCATGGCGCTTCGTAACTATGCTGGCTGTAAGCATTCATCATGGAGAGGGTGCTCTCCAGCATGCCTGTAAAGTTTCCTGTGCCTGCTAAGGCTTTTAGTTTAGCTGTATCATGACTTTTGAACTTGGAGGCTAGCAACTCCTCCTTGGATGCAGCGCTTCCGTAATAGGCATCGGGAATCTGCAACAGATTCCATTTAAAAGTGTCTTCTTCACTCTTGTTTCCATCTTGGCTCTGAGCAAGTTCGGT
Organism: Paenibacillus sp. FSL H7-0737; assembly: GCF_000758545.1. Taxonomy (NCBI): domain Bacteria; kingdom Bacillati; phylum Bacillota; class Bacilli; order Caryophanales; family Paenibacillaceae; genus Paenibacillus; species Paenibacillus sp. FSL H7-0737. The sequence continues at coordinate 1,023,765 of NZ_CP009279.1, forward strand.
AAGAAACTGCTCCTTAAATTCTCGGAAGTAGGTTGTGAACTGGTCAGAAATGCCTGAATCGGTCGATAACTGGCGATAATAGGATTCATAAGGACCACCGGGCTTCATATATGTAGCTTTTAAGCTGAGGAGAGTATCATAACTTTTCATAAATCCGGTGAAATCTTTAGTCGCAGCTTGTGCTTTAGCGGAAGATACCAAGGCCTTCAAACCTTGGCGGATGGCCGTGATTGGTGACAGCTCATCAAGTCGCTTCGCAACCTTTTCTTCCATATAAAGAATGGAATGGTTTGCCGCCGCTAGGCGATACTGATTCTCTGCACTTATCAGATCGCCAGCAGCATAGAGACGGTCGGCTTCCTTGGTTATTTGTATTTTGTCGGCGATGAGATAAACCTTCTGTCCAAGCATCACAAACATACTTATACACAAAATGATCATAAAGTTTCGCAGGGTTATTAATTGTTTGAACGTCATATAGAGTAGCCTCTTTTTTCAAAATATAAGAAAGCATAGTTTCACATCATTCTTTATTCTATTGAACTTCGGGGTCCCAGCGGTATTTGGCTTCACGAATGTCCGCTACTCTTTGGTCCAAGCCATTCCACGGTTCATGGGGATTAGCAGCAATGAGTTTGGATAACCGCATAAAGCGGTCTTTAGGTAGATCTTGCACGTATCGGCCGATCATACTGGAGTAGAGCAGGGCATAACGCTTCATTCTTACTGCAGCTCCGGCAACTCCCGTAAGGATGGTCATACCATTATTCATATGACGAATTTCTACTTCATAGTTCTTTACGTATCGTAGTGTACGATCTTTGATCAGATCAGGACGGACTTTAGCGATCTCGCCGATATATTCGGCTAGCAGCGGCTCGAAATCCTTAAGAAGAAGCTGCTCCAGTTCTAAATCCATATCCTTGCGAAGCAAAAATCCATGCAGCAAGGCGATACGCTGCCGTGCGATCCGGTCACCACGAAGCAGGATGGAGAGTTCGCGCAGCTTCTCGTAGGCAAGCACATCATCCTCACGGAGTACGGAGACAGCCTCCTGACGGTTGATCTCCAGTCCCTCTTTGATGATGCCAATCCCTCGGCCAAGCAGCTCGTTAAGAGAACGAAGATTCTCGTTCTGCCGTGCTTTTCGCTGCGTATAGTACAATAGTCCAGCGAGGAGAATCCCTCCGGCACCGCATAACATCATCTGCTCTATGCTATTCCCAAAATAGACGGAAGCTAGTGTAAGCAGTAAGATGAGTAGGAGGCGCGTATGCATTTTTCTTCCTGCAATGGATGCAGCTTGCTTCTCTACCGTAATAAGCGAGTCTTTACCGCATTTGGTGCATCGATCTTCACCGAGAGCAGTGTATTGTCCGCAGTGGCGACAAATACGAAGCTTGTCATAAGCGTAACGAGGAGCCTTGAAAGGGCGAAAGGTAACAGGTCTTTTCTTATTCACGGCCTTTATCGCCTCCGTTCAAAGCGGCCAGCAGGCGGTCGTTAATATCATCTCGAGTTAGTGGTTTACGTTGGCGTGCAGCATAGATGGAAATCTGAATTACGACAATTAGGAACGTAATCCCAAGAATGACGTATGAAATCATGGAACAGTCCTTTCTCATAGACGCCTCGCAGTCTGGATGGCTCATAGAATGATAACTCTATGCATCATTGCTACTTTGGTCCGGCGGTCCTAAAGTTGAAGTTTACAAGGTTTAATTATATCATAATGGCATACTATTTACAGATTTTAGCGACAGTGCTGAAGCTGTCATATGTGCCTAATATAACACAAGAGGAGCCCTATTTATGCTTCGTAAATATCAAAGTAACAGAACAACTAAGACACTTTTTCAACGTATCTTCCCGGCATTACTGCTGGCGCTATGTCTTGCTGCCTCACCTTTTGCAGCGGTTCAGGCCTATGCGGCAACGTCGGCGCAATCTCACATTGATGCGGTGCTTCTTATCGATGTCAGCAACTCCATGAAGACTAGTGACAAGAACAAAGTCGCGAACGAAGCGATGAAAATGTTCATAGATATGCTATCCACCCAAGGTGATAAAGTAGGTATTGTTGCCTATACCGACAAGGTACAGCGGGAGAAGGCCCTGCTGGAAATTAACTCAGAGACAGATAAACAGGATTTGAAGGATTTTATTGATGGACTGGACCGTGGAGCTTATACCGACATTGCTGTCGGTGTGGAAGAAGCTGTGAAGGTGCTCCAGAATGGTAGCGATCCGAAACATGAGCCAATCATCGTAATGCTAGCTGACGGCAATAACGATTTCAACAAATCAACAGGCCGGACGCAAAGCGAATCGGATAAAGAATTGAATGCAGCCGTGGAAATCGCTAAGAAGAATGGCTATCCCATTTATACGATTGGTCTTAACGCAGACGGCAAGCTGAATAAACAGAAACTCGCTGATCTGTCCACTGAGACAGGTGGTAAAGCATTTTCGACGGACTCCGCAGATGATCTTCCGCAAATACTTAGTGAAATTTTTGCTAGTCATCTGAAGTTAAAGGTAGTACCTGTGCAGTCGATCACTGCAAATGGGGATTATCAGGATGTGACTGTCAACGTGCCTAACGGCAGTGTTTTGGAAGCCAATATCTCAATTATGTCGTCACAGCCTGTGACCGCGAAGCTAACTGATCCTTCAGGAAATGCTGTCGCCATCCCGTCCAAGGATGTTGTGCTGTCGAAGTCTTCTACTTATAGCTTGATCAAGCTGTTGTCACCGCAAGAAGGAGATTGGAAGCTTCAGGTCAAAGGTGTGCCAAAGGATAAAATTGATATTAATCTAGTTTTTAACTATGATTTGGAGCTTAAGATCGATGCGTTGCCATCAGCAACCTATAAAAAAGGTGATAAAATTGATATTACCTCTCACCTGTTCAGCAATGGTACTCAGGTAACGCTCAGTAATTTGTATCAAGATATGAAGGCGGTACTGCTTGCTACAGATATCGATACAGGTGATGTACAGGAAATCGAACTGGATAACTCCGGGGATGTTTTTAAGGGCACCTTCGAGGTAAAAGAAAGCCATGACTATGAGCTGAAGGTTCGTGCAGAGGAAAGCAGTTTCTATCGTGAAAGTGCTCCTGTAAAAATCAGCGCGAAGGCAGGTGGCGCTGCAACTACCAGTCCTTCGACAGGAACGGGCAAAGAAGAACCTCTGAAAGAAGCTTCATCCAATACCTTGTATTACATTATTGGTGGTATTCTTCTGGTGTTGGCAGCCGCTGCCGCATGGTATGTGCTGAATAAGAAATCGGCACGTGGTTTTGTTGGACAGCTGGTAATTGAGGTTAAAGACGGCAATACGGGTGAAAAGACCTACCCACAATATAAGAAACTTGCTGGATTCAGAGGCAAGTTCACCCTTCATCAGCTGCTGCAATTAGCGCCTGAGCTCAAGGAAAGCGAGAGCATTATTTTCACACCAGCTAAGAATGACCGATTGCTGTTACGCAGTGGAGAAGGTATTACTGTAGAGAGATCCGGACGTGCTGCGGATGCCTCGCGTGGTCTTGAGCTGAAGAGTGGTGACCGCGTTTCAGTGTCCCTGCACACGGTAGATAAGACGATTTATCTCGAATATTTAGTATAGAAGTGGTTTTGCAAGAAATCTGAAGTACAGCTTCCGCAAAACTTTTAGGAGGATAAAGCATATGAAACCAGTAGTAAGAGAGCATATACAGCAATTGGATGTATCACTAGGCGGCGGGATTGTCAGCGATAAGATCAGGGTGGATACGATTGATAATCCGATCCTGATTATTGGACTAGGCGGCACGGGCATTGATGCCCTGCTGCGTCTTAAGTATCAGATTAACCGCCGCTTTAAGCTGCCAGAAGATCCGATATCCAAGAAGAAGCGGGACAAGCCGGATAATGTAGAGTTTCTAGCTTTTGAAACGAATGAACAGGATCGCGGAAAGAAATACAAAGGGATCGGACTCGATCCACAGAATGAATTTGTATTGCTGGCGAATGCTGAAATCGGCGGATTGCTGCAGAACCGCAGTATCCTTGATTCGTACATCACGGATTGGCTGTCACCCGAGCTGAGTATCACAGATGGTATGAACGGTGCCGCTGGTGTGCGGCAGGCTGGACGTCTGCTCTTGTTCACCAAGATTAATCAGGTTGTAGGAGCGATTGATAAGAAGATCAAGACCTTATCTGTAGGCACGAACAAAAAGCTGATGGTCTTCCTTTTGACAGGTCTGTCAGGGGGTACAGGTAGTGGAGCGTTCCTTGATATTGCCTATATCGTACGCGGTATTATTGAACGTGATTATGGATCAGCCGGTATTGACCGTGTGAACACACTGGGTTATCTCTTTACACCGGACGTGAACCTGTCTAATAAAAGTCTAAGTGAGCATACGCGTGAATATATTCGCAAGAACGGTTATGCGGCGCTAAAAGAGCTGGATTACTGGATGAATGTAGATAGTCGTGGGGAGCGATTCCAGCAGCAATACGGGAATATTTTGACGGTAAACTCTCCACTGCCTCCGTTTAATTTATGCCATTTGATCTCTGCAACGAATACCGAAGGTAAGCTGTTAGAGAATGCGTATGATTACTGTATGAACGTAACGGCTGAGAACATCACGAACTTTATGGCAAGTGAAGAAAAGCAGTCTGGTGAAGAATTCGCCATCCATGACTATATCAGTAATATCCGCACCAATATTGCGCAGATGAATAAGACTTATCCAGCTAACTATGAGTACAACATTATCGGCGCCTCGTCTGCCGTGCTTCCGATTGAGGAAATGACGACTTATCTGGCCTTCCGCTTGTTTGATAAAATGGAAAAAATGTTCCAGCAGGCGCCTGGTCAAGAGGATGTTGAGAAATTCGCACGTAAGCTTGGGATTGATCTCGACAGTATGATTAAAACCTTTGAATCCCGTGTGCCTGAGCCATTGCCAGGATACGAGAACAGCGAACGCTTGAGTCATGCCAATGTAGTCAAGAATCAAGTGGTAAGTATGGATACAGAGCTGGAGCAGAACTTCCTGGCTCGTGCCCGTGAGGAATATATTAAATCGAAAAAGCAGCTGCCTGGCGAAATTGTTGGACGTTTCAGTGAAGAGCTGGAGCGCATCTTCCTGCACCCAGAGCAAGGGCCGTTCTACGTTTCCCGCCTGCTGTACACAGAGAAGGGCTTCTGTATTTTGAAACTGATTCAGTCTTATATTGAGGCTTTACGTGAAAGCTTGCTGCGTCTGCCACGCGATATTGAGACGGCGCAGGACAGTGCGGATGAGAAGCTGAGCGATGCACGCAGTGCTTTTGTATCCAAAGAGAAGAAGAAAAATGCCTATATTGACGCTAAAATCAATGAGTATTGGCTGCATGCCGATGTAGAACGTACTGAGCAAATGATTCAATTTTATGAGGACTTATACGAGCTCTTAAACGATGAAAACAGCCGGATTTATGGTGTATTTACGGAGATTCTTAGTGCGCTTAGCTCGATTTTTGCCAAGAATGGGGACATCCTTATCAATGGTGAAGAGCAAGCGGATTATAAAGGAAACAAAACTTATTATTGGAACATTGTTAACGTGCCGGATATTTCGGCGACGATCTCCAAAATCATGGATCAGAAGGACGGCGACGACCTGATTCGCGACTTCACCCGTGAAATGCTGAAGCATTCCGGACGTTGGGTTAAGGAACAGGAGATTGATATCGTTCGCTCGATTTCAGAGTTCCTTAGTGATAAGTTCGGGGATCTGATCACCCGTTCGATGGAAGATTTCCTTGTGATGAAATTCGGCCATGAAGAGCCGCTGGATAAGTTCGTAGAGCGGATCATTGCCGGTAAATTGGACGAAGAGGCTGTGCCTACCTTCCACCTTAGCAACAGCTCGGGCAGCTTGCATTTCCCATCATGGGGCTTCGTTTCCGTACCTGTTAAAGCACCTGGCATCCTGAAAGGGATTCGTAATTATCAGAATAATGCGCTTGGCAAATCACAATTTACAATCAAAGAAAGCCAAGTCAAAAACCGTATTTTCTGGCTTAACACCCGCAACGGTGTGCCACTCTTCGTATACACGCCACTGCGGGTGTTTGAAGAGAACTATGAGCGGACCATTCTAGATAAGGAAGGGATCGGCCGCCATCTGGTGATGACGGATAAGAACAACTGGACGTATCTGCCTTCTCCGATTCCGGAAAAATCATGGGGTGACACCTACGTCAATTCTCGTGTACGTGATTATAACGCACGTGTACGTGCAGACTTTGCAAAGGCGTTGGCAAGCGGAGTGATCATCGAAAAAGGTGTAGACGAGAATACAAGCAACAGATACTCTGTTGTGTTCACGAAACCATTTGATATGGATGCTCTATTGAGTGGATTTGATATGCAGTTAAATTCTTCACGTCCGAATCTCGGAGAAGTGAAGAAGGCGGCTGATGAACTTAAGAATCTGCGCGAGAAGGGCTTGGAACGCGAAGGCATTAAAGATATTTTTGGCAGCATTAACAAAGAAATGGCACAGGAGAATTTAATTCGTTCACCGCAGCTGATTTCTCGTGTTCGTGTTGAGCTAGCTAAATATGCTGAGCTGACTGCAAAAGCAACGGAGCTTGAAGGGCTGCTCCATCAATATCTGGACGAAGACAAGTGGATGGACCAATTCATCGAGGCGTTGTACACGGACAGCATTATCAAGAAAGGCGCACTCTACGTTTATGATCGTGATGAAGAAGAGGACGCTTGGGAGCCGTTTGCCAACTTGATGAAAGAACGTAGCTACGTGGAATATGCCGTGTACCGTCATTTCCGGGAGCTGGATGAGAAGAGCCGCAGCGTTCTACTGCGTAAGGCAGCTCGTCGTGCGAGTGAAATGACTGCCGCTGAAGACGTAACCCCATTGCTCTATAAGCTGGAAGGGCTGTATGTATCCTTCCTTGAAGCACGCGACAGCTTGGAGTATGAACGGGTAGAGTATGAGAGCGGCGATGAGATGTATAGTTTCTACAAGAGTATGACTAGCAAACTCGGCAGCATCCGCAGAAAGTTGAAATAGGCCTATGATCAAAACACTGGCATTATCTTATGGTGAACAATATGCGGTACAGGAAGAGGCACAGCGCAGTAAAGGGGATGGACGCAGCAGCATCCATTACCCTGCCCTGTTTCTGTTCGTAGGCGACAAGGTTGCTCCGGCCATCGGTCCGGTGCTGGATAGCTGCGAACGAAAATGGGATAACGCCGGCGGTGTTATGGCATTACATGCTGTGTCAGGCACGAAGAGTGAGGACACAGACAGAAGTAAGAGGGGCTCTGATGCAGGAGGAAAAGACCGGGTGCTGGCCATGGCCTTGCCGGATATGGCAGGGTCAGATCCACGCACTGTGCGTCATGAACTTTACCGCAAGTTTCATGAGGATACACGTTATCTTGCTGAAATGAATAAAGTTATTCGGCGGCTGAGCAACAGTATAGCGGATTATGGACGGCTATATTCATCTTTTGACGTGATCCATCTCTCTATCATTACGCGGGTCGATGACCCGCTTAATGTATTGTTGCCAGAAATTACACTGCTGGCTCGAGCAATACTCAGCCAGTCCTTCAAGTCGGTACAGACGGATCTCTACGCTTTAATCAATGAGCGGGAGCAAGGGGATAATTTTGGATATTCCAGCTCAGTAGGGCTGGCTTTTCTGCGTGAATTGGACAGAATGCAAGCTACGGACTATACGTTTAATGCACCGCTACTTGTAACCGAGGATGGTCTGTCGATTCCAGTGAGTCATGGTCCTTCCGCTTTATTTGACCTTGTGTATCTGCTCTCCGATAAGAATGAGCGCGGCATGATGTCGGCTCACGGCATGGATGATAACTATGAGATCATCTCCCATATTAGTCTACTTAAGAACCGTGTCCGCCCGACCTCTGATCAGGCAACCGGACACGGTGGCTATAACAATATGACCTTCAAAAGCGGTATCAGAGGTAGCACAGGAAGACAGGGCTACGCCTCCGCAGGCTTTTCTGGCGTGAGAAGACCTAATGTCCAAATTGCCTTGGCCGTGCTGTATCACGCCTTCCGGCGCCTTGCAGCGGATATGCGTGAGGGTAGTCCATGGACTATGCGCGAGCGTCAATCTCTATTAGGGCTGGATCCTGATAGTTTGCGGGAGCATAGGGCGCAGCTAGTCCCGGAGAAAGACGGCCTTAGTGAAATGACGGGGCTAATGAGCCATGGACGTCCGTCCTACAATGAGCTGAAGCAGTTGTCACTTCGTGAAGCTGAACAGCAGCTGTTCGGTGATGGGGGCGAAGCTTATTTCCGTAATAATTTTGTCGCAGAGTCTAACCGGAGAGTAAAAGGTATTCATCCTCTTCGTGGATGGCGCACCCTATTGACGGCACAGGAAACAGCTACGCCAGCAGTAACATTCTATCAGCTTGCGGACTGGACAGCTGATCGTGATGAGGGTGGCAGTGTGCTGCATGCTTTGCGTCAGCATATGACAGGATTGCGTTCAGCACTTGTCTCCGCGCAGGATGAGCTTGAGGATCTTTATGCGGAAAGTGTGGAGCGCCAACCGTTCCAGCGTGTGCCGCTTTTTGACAAACGAACGGTACGCAACTTCATTCATTACTTATTCTCTGCGGTATATGGCAAAAAATATGAGCTATTATGCATGGAAAGTGAGCTTGCGCTGTGCAGTCGTTTGGAATCTGCGCTTGAGCAGCTTCACGTGGAATGTGTGGCCCGTGTGAAAGCTATGGAGACGCTCGAAGAAGAGTTACGTATTACTGTGATGGACAGCATTGGGCGAACGAACGAAACCACTGGCCAGAACGTGATGGAATACTATCGAGTTGTCACAGAAGAAGTAATGAAAGAGATCGAGACCCGGCGTGGGCCAGGAATATTCTTTAGTGACAAGTACATGGGTAGCGTTTCTAAGCTTTTAGAGCAAGGCAAAGAAGCAGTAGCGGAGCGTTTGATTGGCATTTGTCAGCGGGAAATATTAACGGCTGATCCGTTTGCTCTTTCTTTCGAAGAAGAATTGCTGCGGCGTGCAAATGTTGCGGCTGCTTATGAGAACCGTCAGGTTCTATCCAAGGAAGAGTTGTTCAAGCGTCTGTACCATAATCTGGAGGATAGCGCGACGATCAATGTTCGTCTGTTCGAATACACGCAAGAGCATCGTCATGAGGAAAAATATTTCTTCGGAGACAGCGCATCTGAATTCCTGCGCTATGCATTTGGTGTGGATGAGACGACCCGCATCTATCGCTTAGGCTTCGTGCATGAACAGCGCAGGAGCGGAGTGGAGAAGTTAAATCTGATGGGTGGTTTCCATTTAGAAGACCTGCTCTACTACCGTAATGGTAAGGTTTATTATGAAACCTATGCTCAGAATGGCTATCAGCTTCATGGGGTGAGTGAAGAGCAGCTTCCCGAGATGCGCTGATGGCGTAATAGATGGGTACCCTCACTTTGAGTCTCTTTATTGCATTTTGTGCAATAGATTCATCGGATATAACCTTTAATTAGAGTTCTGTTGTATTTGATACAATAGATTTAAGTAGATTTCTGGAATAGGGACATTTCTCCTTATTTCCAATGCACATTATGCAATAGAATAGAAATAGATGTTTCTTTTATTCCATTCTATTGCACAAAGTGCAATCTGGGGGATGATTACACATCCGGGCAGCCCGTTAATCGGGCTACATAACCCCCGAACAATGTTAAGGCCATAAGAGTACAATTCAGGTTTCTCCCGGAAAGGAAGTATAACGATGCAGAGAAAAATCAATCTGCTCCTGCTCTTCTTCAGTCTGATCGGCGGCGGGGTCGCCTTTCTTTTTGGCGAGTGGCTGCTAAGCTGGTACAACGATCTGCCTTCCATCTTGCTCGTTGGCATTTATTTTGCCATAGTAGCACTCGGTATCGGCATCGGTTGTCTGCTTGCAGAAATGATCTCGCCACGGCTGAACGGAGCCTCGTGGAAGCAGCGCTACCTAGGTTTATCCTGGAAGCTCCTGCCTCTGATGATTGTCCTTGCACTTGGAGTTGGAGCATTAACAGAATTTGTTTATGAGCTGAATTTTGGCGGTGCTAAACCGGTTAAAAATGTTGTAATGGCTATCGATGACTCTGGCAGTATGGCGCAGAGTGATCCTGATAACAGCCGTTATTCAGCCGCTAAGGCGTTAATTGCGAGAATGGACAATGACAATCAGGTAGCGGTGGTGACATTTAACCACGAAGCTGTAGTCGTCCAGCCGTTAACACCACTCTCGGATTCGCAGAATCGTGAGAAGGTGTTGACTGCCATTGATAACTTGAAACCAACTGAGGGTGGCACGAACATAAGTGGTGCGATCTCGGAAGCACTTAAGGAGATAGACAGTGACGGCAGAAAAAATCAAGGCGCTATGGTCATCTTGCTGTCGGACGGAGTCAGTAATTTCGACACCTCACGAGAATTACAGACCTATATAGATCGTGGCATTGCCGTAAATACCATTGGTCTGGGGATGCAGGATCCTGCCGGTACCCAGTTGCTGCAGGATATTGCGAAAATAACGGGCGGTCACTATTATGATGTGACAGATACGGCTCTTTTGGGTGATGTATTCCAGCAAATCTATGATCGTTTGGGAGATCGGACATTGCTTACGGTGCGTAGTGATGCTACGGCAGATAGTCCATACTATGCTGCAGTTCGTATTTTGTCGCTGATGCTAATCGGTGCTGCACTTGGACTCGGTCTTGGTATTATGTTTGATAACCGTCATTTAGCAAAAAGCTTCGGGATTGGCGGCGTTATCTCAGGGTTGTTCGCAGGGCTTATTCTGGAATTTGGACTTAGCGGGCACAATTTCACTGACGGCCTAATTCGCCTCCTTGCTGTTCTTATATTGGCTGCAATCATCTCATTATTTACAGGCGTCATTCCAGTAGGTGAAGGACGTATTTACCGTAATAGAAGAAATAATGCAGCTCCTAATCCACCGTCAGAAAGCTTTCCTGATCGACGGAGAAATCGGAATAGCAAAGGATTCTAGTAGTTGAAAGGGGTTTACAGTAATGAGGTACGCCGAGGATAATGCTTCCGCTCTGGTAATAACGGATGTGACATCTCAAGTGGATGAACGGTTCTGTACGCTGAGATGGCGCTGGCCGGACGGCGTGCAGGCGGTGTACATCCATAAGACCTCCGCAGAAGAGGCTTCTATTGGCACCGGGGATATTCCTCCGGTCGGAATGAAGCTCTACACTCGTGAGGAATACAAATCTAACAATGGATACCGTGATCGATTGGATGAGATCGGCCTAGTCTCCTATACCATATACGCTCGCCTTGCTGAGAACGGAGAGACACTGCTGGTGAGGCAAAGTGACGGTGCGAACCGTGTGGTGGTCAGTGCAGGCAAAGCCAGAATCTATTATTCCGTTCAACAAAAAAGAGGATTATTCGGAAAACAAAAGACCGTACATATGGCGATTACGGCAGAAGTTCCAGTGGCTCGAGATGTCCTCTGTTATGTTAAGAAACGGGGAGGACATCCGGCAGGGAAAGAGGATGGTATTCTCTTTCCCTTTGTACAGGATTTCGCCCCTGGACGCAATGTACTCCCGCCGATTGAGATCGGTAAGGATGATTTTGTACGCATCTTTTTCACCGACGGTCCTAAGTATGGGCTTTATTACGAGCTGGTGCCGGAGTAAGATCAGTCTATGCGTACAAGCGAGTGTTGGACAATGCCTGTCCATAGCAAGATACGCAGATACAACTTTTGGGAGGATGAGTAGATGTCTTTTTTTAGCCGTTTTATGAAAAAGAATCAGCCGGAGCCAAGGCCACTTTTTTACGATATTGTGTGTCCGTATTGCTTCACCAAGTTCTCTCCGGAGGATGTGGTCTTTCGGGCTATGCATAGCCGAGAGGACGATGAGAATTACGCGCTGGGCGAGGATGATGCCTTGAATAAATACCGTGAGCGCTTTGGGCTCGATACGGTGGATGACATAGAAGCAATCATTAATCCGGCGGATATTCCGGAAGAATACCATCATTATACCGATCATGTGTTAACAGGGCTTACGGATCGCTATGGAGTGCTTACACGCAGACGGCTATGTCCATCCTGCCATAACGAGCTGCCTGTGACTGCAGGTAAGGTTCCAAGTAACATTATCTCGATTATCGGAGCTTCCCAAGTCGGGAAGTCGGTATATATGACCGCGCTGATTCATACCTTGCAGCATACGACAGCAGGACATTTCGATGCCGCTTGTATGCCGCTCAACGCGGAGATTAGCCGTAAGTTCCGTACGCTCTATGAAGAACCGCTGTTTGAACGCGGGGATCTGCTAGCTTCCACACAGAAGGAGAAAATGCAGGAGCCGTTTATCTTTCAATTTGTTTTTAAGGATGAAGAAAAGCCGCCGCTGACACTTGTGTTCTTTGATGTAGCGGGTGAGGGCATGGTGGATCAGGATTATCTCGGACTACACGGTCAACATATTAAGAACTCTGCCGGTATTCTGTTTATGGTCGATCCGCTGCAAATCCGTTCGATCCGTGAGAAGATTCATATTAACATCGGTGATCGCCCGGGCGAATGGGTCTCGCAATATGACGAGCCGCGTGATGTTGTGCTGACGATGTTCGGTGATTTTATCGCTTATCAGGAAAAGAGCAAAACTGACATTCCAACAGCAGTCGTTCTTGCGAAAAGTGATATGCTGCATTCGCTGAAGGATGAGGATGGGGATTACATCAAGTCCAACAGTAATGTGTTCAATAACTATGTCCATCGCAAAACATTGAATATGGATGAATTCCATAACATCGACGGAGAAATCCGCAGATTTATTGGTAAGGTGGACAGACCTTTTAAAGATACGATGGATGTGTACTTCTCGAATACGGGCTATTTTGCGGTATCTGCGTTGGGCAGTAATCCTGTGAATCAGAAGATTGAGGGTGTAGTAAGCCCGATTCGCGTAGACGAGCCGTTTATTTGGCTGCTGCATAAGCTGAAGTATATTGAGGGGAGCGACGGCCCGTGAATGTTTTCTCAGGGTCTAAGATCGCCCAACAAATGTATACCCGCGAACGCCGCGGATTATTTCGTTCCACTGAAGGTTTTGATACAGTAGCGAAATCGGACAGTCTGGACAATAATTTTATCAAAAAAACACTGCATCCCTTCTGTCTCTACGATGCTCCAGCAGAGCTGGCCGCGCGTGGGGAGAAGGATGAGACTCTATATCCTAGTGCGCTGCACCTGTTCCATGCAGAGAATGGCGACACTGTTCTTGGGACGAGTCGTTATCAAGCGACGGATTTTACGGGCCAGCGGAGCGCCTTTTTTGCACATAACTTTGTAGTTCCAGCCTCACGTTCAGAGGAGATTATTCAGAGCTACGGGGACTTTCTGCATGCTGATTTCGCAAAAAGTTATGAAGGAGAGCTGGGCGGAACCTTGCCGGAGCTGTCTGCTATTCCAGTTATACGTACGGATCGCCGACCTGATCCTATAGCGGGATTACGCTTGCTAGGGATTGATGAAGGGATATTTAAGGCATTGCTGCAAGCGGTGATGCTCTCTGTGGCAGGTAAGAAAAAAATCTATATCGCTCTAAATGTACCTATCACGGAGCTGTCCGCACGTGCGGTGGAGCTTACAGAGATTTTATATAGCGTGCTGCCGTATGAATTCCGCCGTAGATTAGGCGTGATTACGTATGCGAATGAACCGCAAAGCCGTAAATATATTCATCTTAGCTTTGTGGAAAAAGGCTCGCTCCGTCCCGGTGATCGCAGCATCGAGAAGGACTTCACATTCGATTTGGTTTCGGGTCGGATGGGGAATGTAGATTTTGGCGAGTCCCGTCAGCCGTATGCTGATCTGGTTTGGAAGCTTTTACTTCTGAATCCAGGGGATCTCGACGATTTCGTAAGTTTTGCCGATCAGATCCTTCGCGGAGAAAGTCCTGAGCATAAACTATCGCTCGCTCTCTATAATGAGTTAGCCGTATTTTATGAGATTGAGCAGGGGAATGAGCACTTATATACAGAGAACAAGAGCGCAGTGCTGAGTGGTTTACTCTCTTATCTTAAAGCGGATGGGGCGATTCATTCCAGAATCCGACTGAATGATATTTTCTTGGAGCGGTTCGACCGAGAATTTGATTTAGTCCGGCAAAGGAATGTCCCGGATCCTGCAATTATGGAGTGCTTTAAGGATTATTTTGTGCTCAAGGATCATAATTACAAAGTCAGAATTGTTGATTATTTCATTAATGGTATGCTTCATAGCGTGGAAGCGGGACGCAAAGATGTTCTCAATGCAGCTTACGGTATCATTGAGAGAAATGATGAGCTAAGCGCTGCTTTTTTTCAACGGGTAATGTCTGAAGCGTATTTCCGCAAGCAGTTATTAGAACCTTATATGGAATCAAGACTAGTTGCTGCATCTAAATCTGTGGACATTCTGAATTTTGTACTCCATTGGGGCCGTTTTCTACCAGCTGCGTTAGAGCAACCTTTTGCTCAGGATGCAGTAAGGGATTATTTGCTAGAAAAGCTACAACTGGAGACTGATCCGGTTGCTGCGGTGGCGGAAATTCATGGCACTGTAGATAAAGCGGAGAAAGATCGACGTAGAGGGACAGGCGTATCTTCTAAAGTACTCTCACTCATGCAGGATCTGGCAGCATCTGCAGACAGATTCTTGCTGAACCGGCTATCCCTCACTGAAATGACGCAGGAGGACTTACTGGAGGTTGTTTTCTTACGTTATGGCAATGTCGTGGATTGGCAGCCGCCACTAGATAGAATTAGCAAGCAGAAAGAAAATGCACTCCGCGCTGCTTATCGCTGGTTTGGTGAAGAGAAGCCGAATGAAGAGATTTTTGCAGGCTTATCTCCAAAGGAGCTGGACGATGTACAACTGCTCGGTCGCCGTTTACTGAAGGAAGCCCGAGTGTTAGAGCCTTTTGAACGTCTGCCTCTAGCTTTCTACTACACCAGTCAGCGCGAGGGTGGTCCACTGGATTATGACGCACTCTTGGAATTAGTAAAGCATAAAGCCGGTACCGATAAGGATGTTATCTATCGATTCTTTGCATGGTCTCAAGGAAATTCTTTATTTACGATATCGAATAAAAAGCTTTATCCGGGTTACCGCCGGGCGATTCTGAAGTATTTCCAGAGCAGTGACCGCGAAGCCTTCAAGAATCGTGAGTTCCGTAAAAGCTATGTTGCTACAGCACGGCCTGCTCTTCAAAATGTGTACAATGAAGCTCGCTCCCAGCTCGCTTCCCCGCTGGCGCGCTGGATCAGCCGCAGTCGATTTCGACTCCTGATCTCCGGTTCCATCACGGGCATTCTGGTGATTATCGCAATTATCGTATTCAGTATGCTGCGTCCGGATGATCCAAAGACGGCTCTGCCGGGGACAAGCCCTGAGCCGACACCCGTTCAGAGTGCAGGCAATGAGCTGCCTCCGGCTTCAGTATACTTGAAGGATCAGAGCGTCGAAGGAGATAAGGGGAGCAGCATATTGGTGTTCACGTTTGCCAAAGCTGATGATTGTGTGCAATTTAATCCGCCGGAGATTAGTCTGATGACTTCATCCAATGTGGTGGATAAGAGCTTTAAAGTCGCTGCTAGCCATGGAACTTGTCCAGTTCCGTCAGCGGATGCCACAGGCACTACTTCTGAAACGGCTGAAGGTGCGGACGCTGCTAACGCAGGAGCCGATGCCACACCGTCTCCAACGCCTTCATCTGATGCGGAGAATAACACAGTTGATCCATCCGCGACAGCTGTCACAGAAGGGGTACAGCTATCCTATCAGGTGGAGGTTACCTTAGAACCGGGAGCGACCATTGTAGAGAAAAGTATGATCAAGGCGGGAAGATTTACATTGATTGTAGATCCCGCTCCAAAGGATACACTGGGTGTTAACTCAAGTGCTGAACCTTCTCCAACTGCAAGTCCGGAAGGAACAGCTGAATAAAGGAATTTCTGATCAGCAGGACGATGCCGAAAGGTTTGGTTCTGCTGTTCTTTTTTTGTTACTCATACAAAGCTTTTCTATAGACATGCTATGTATTAATAGATATGATTATGAAAATAAGGTTATACCGCCCTTTATAGGGGCGGTCTTTATGTTGTGCGCTCTTATTTTATGTAGTATCCATTCCTTTATAGAAAGAGGTTGAACAATGAAGAAAATAGTCACCTCCAAGTTTTTTGTACTTGGACTGGCCATATTCATGGTCATTTCAATTTTAGGAACATCCCTTGCTCCGGCAGGAACCATCTTCGCAGAGGCAGGTGTTAGCACCGGACTAGATGAATCTAGCGATGCAGCTGCTCAGGCGGAGCGAATTAATGTTGCGGATGCGACCTATACAGCTGCAGAATTTATTCTAAAGGGTGGCGTGCAGTCGGATTGGCAAGCGATTGGGCTGGCTCAAGCGGGATACAAACTGCCAGCAGGTTACCGTCTAGCTCTTGAGAAAAAGGTGAAGGATGCAGAGGGGAATTTCGCGAGCGTAACGGATTATGCGAGAATTGTACTCGCAGTAAGAGCGGTAGGTGCTGATCCTACCAACTTTGCTGGAAGCGGAACAACACCTGGCTATAACTTAATAGAGAAGATCTATAATCATGACAAAATCAGTGGACAGACACTTAATAATCCAGTATATGCTTTGCTCGCACTGGACTCTGGTAAATATAACATTCCATATAACGCGAAATGGACAGCGGATAAGCTCATTGCTGAGATTCTCTCCAAGCAAAATCAAGATGGCGGCTTTGCCTTAACGACAGGCGCTAGTGAGCCAGATATGACAGCGATAGCTTTGACCGCTCTAGCGGCACATAAGCGTAATCCAGAAGCTTACACAGCAGGACTACAAGCCGTATCTTGGCTCTCTAGTGCTCAGGATAGTCATGGAGGTTACGGAGATAGTGCTGAGAGCGCTGCACAAGCTATTCTAGGTCTCACATCCTTCGGTGTAGATCCAAGTGGATTAGAATATACCAAGAATAAAGTGAATCTGATCGGTAACCTGCTGAGCTACCGTCTAGCTGACGGAAGCTTCGCTCATAGCCGTGGCGGAAGCAGTAATATTCTAGCTACTGAGCAAGGCCTTCAGGCGCTTGTAGCCTACAATCTACTCTATAAAGGCAGTAACAGTAAGTTATACGATTTTTCTAAGTCATCTGTTCAGAATGCCTTAATCTATGCACCTGTTACTGTAGAGGGTCCTAAGAGTACTTTAGCACAGGGATATGGATATGCTAGCAACGTACTTGGTGCACTAGAGAAGCTGGCTCTTCAGACGAACTTGCCGATCACGAATCCTTCCGGTGCATATGTCACAGGAATTGGAAACATTCCCGCCGGAAGCTACGGCGGCTATGACGGATGGATGTATGCCGTATCCCGTAACGGTCAATGGATCAACCCTGATGTTGGAATGAGTGATTTTGCGCTTAAAGATTCAGATCAGGTCTTGGTATATTATGCTGGAGATGATACTAAACTTGTAGATTCGGTAACGGTGTCCAAAGCAAGCCTAAAAGAGGGCGATTCTTTTACTGTAGTAGTGACTAGTAAGACATGGAAATGGGATGCTGTAACGAATACATCCTCCCCGGTAGCTGCCAAAGCATCTGGCGTTCAGGTCCAAATTGGAAATCGCATCGTAACAACAAATGCTAAAGGCGAGGCGCTATTCTCAGGGAATGTTCCAGCAGGTGATTACAAGCTGACTGTAACAGGCTATCGTGAAGGAAAAGCGCCATCGATAGCTAAATATACTCAAGATCTAAAGGTAATTCCTAAGCATGTAACGGCTTCACTTACCGTTGAGGGTCCGCAAGGACTGATCGGTGAGGGGACTTTAAAGGCTTCCAATGCACTTGAAGCTTTGCAGCAATTGGGATTATCCAATGATTTTAAAGTAGATATCACGAAATCGTCGTATGGTAATTTTGTATCGGGCATTCATGGAGTTACTCAAGGCCTTTATGATGGCTGGTGGAGCTTCGTAGTATGGCGTAGCGGTGAATGGATCTATCCAAGTGTAGGTATGGACGCTTTTGAATTACAGGAATCCGACCGTGTTCTTGTATATTATGCCGGAGAAACCACACAGGTTGTTAATACTGCGGTTGTATCCTCTGCACAGCCGAAGCCGGGTGAAGCTTTCACAGTAACAGTTTCTCAGAAAAAATGGGTGTGGAATAAGGATACCTTTACTTCCGATCCAGTGACTTCTCCAGCCGCTGGCGTGCAGGTCTTGATCGGTGATCAGAAGGCGATCACAAATGCTAAGGGTGTAGCTGCATTTGACCAAGGTCTACCAGCGAATACCTATACGATCATTGTTACGGGATATGCTAAAGATAGTGTGCCTAGTGTGGCGCGTTATACTCAGTCACTAAACATTGCTTCAGATGTTATTGCTCCTGTTAAAGCTACGGCTACCCTTTCAGTCGTTGGGGATAACAAGAAGGGTACGATTCTGAACAGTACAACAGTATCGCTAAAAGAAGGTGAAACGGCTTATAGCTTATTGATTAGTCAATTGGGCGATAAGGTAGTATCATCCGGAAACGCTGGAAGTAAATACGTGAAATCTATAGATGGTTTGTCCGAATTTGATGGCGGACCTAGCAGTGGATGGAAGTATAAGACGAATAGAGATGCTGATCCAAGTATCAGCGCGGACAGCTACATTTTAGAGAACGGTGATATATTATATTGGTACTATTCATCGGGTGAATAAGTACGATTGATTATTGTTAGGCGGACACTACGATTCGGAGTATTAGCGGATCGAGTGTCCGTTTTTTTGTTTTCGTTCGTTGCATTATTTGACAACAGAAACTTTTTTTCGACATTTTATTCATGATTTTATTTAAAAATCATCACACTATTCGCCTTTCTTACCGATAAAAATAGATAGTTAGTAAGATCATGTGAAGGCGGAGTGCAGATGAAGAATATGAAAGTGAAATTCAAAATTGGGATTCTATTGGTATTTTCTGTAGTCATGTTGAACATTGTGGGGGTAACTGGCTTTATCACCATGGACAAAATGGCTCAAAAAACAACAGAGACGTATAATGAAAACTTGTTGCCTGTTTCTTACGTGGGACAAATGCGTACAAACAATCGGGCCATTGAAGCTTTTCTCTTGGAGCGCTTGATGAGCGTTGATGTAAACAAGAACAAACAACTGAAAGAGAGCATTACGGAGAAAGTTCAGGAAAATAATAATCTTTTGAACAAGTTGAAGACCGTCCAGTACAATGATAGTGCGGTAGTGAATAAAATAAAGGAATATGAGTCCTCCTTAACAGACTATCGTGCACAAAGAGATAATATTATTCAGGTTGCGGATAGCAAAGGTAGTCAAGAGGCCTTTCAAGTATTCACAGGTGAGTTTAGTAATTCTCGTGAGAAAATGATCAATATGCTTAAAGGAATAAGCGATTCGCTGCTAAAGGGAGCTGGAGATCATAATTCAGAGTCTACGGCTACCGCTAAGAGCATGAAGACTAAAAGTATAGTGTTGATATCGTTCTCTTGGATCATTTGTATCGTGCTTAGTGTTGCAATCATTCGACTGATTACGAAACCTCTTAAGGAACTGCAAGGTTTAATGAAGCGGGCGGAAAATGGGGATTTAACCGTCACAGCAACATATACCGCTAAGGATGAAATCGGCCAAATTAATAGCTCATTTAACAATATGCTGGAGAGCTTACGGAAGATGATGCAAGGCATTGCGGAGAGTGCAGAATTGTTATCAGCCTCATCGCAAGAGATGAGCGCTAGTGCTGAGCAGACCTCGTTGGCTTCGCAAATGATCGCCGAAGCTTCTGGAGAGATTGCAGCGGGGTTTGATGAACAGACGGAAAGCATTAATCGTACTTCTCAGTCTATACAAGCTATGACCAATAATATTTCGGCCGTAGAAAGTAGCAGTTTTGAAATGTCCGATCTTATGGGAGTCGCTTCTGGTTCAACAGATCAAGGGGTAATCGCCGTAGATAACATCATTGAACAGATGAAGGAAATCGACTCCGGCGTAACTCAGAGCCAAGAGATTATTAGTAACCTTGGGCAGCTGTCTCAGGATATAAATACAATTATTACTACGATTAACGGAATCGCAACACAGACGAACCTGCTGGCGCTTAATGCTTCTATCGAAGCAGCGAGGGCTGGAGAACATGGACGTGGCTTTGCTGTAGTTGCCGGAGAAATTCGGGGTCTTGCAGAAGCGACGCGAAACAGTTCACTGAAAGTAACGGATATTATTACGCATATTCAAAAGCAAACTGAAAGAGCAGTAGAATCAATGGCTTTCGGCTCCGAGCTAGTCTCTCACGGCGTAGCTCAAAGTCAGCTCGTATCTCAAGCGTTTCATGAGATTCAAAGTTCTATTAAAGAAGCTACGCTGCAGACGGAAGAGATTAGAGAGGCGGTTGCACATGTCTCCTTAGAGTCACAAGGTGTAGCGGCAGCAATGGAACAGGTCAATGCAATATCCAATAAAGGGGCAGTGGGTGTTCAGGACACCAGCGCAGCTAGTCAGCAGCAACTGTCTGCTATGGAGGAAATGTCCGCATCAGCTCAGTATTTAGCGGTGCTGGCGGAAGATCTGCAGAAGACTTTAGCGCGATTTAAATTATAACGCGAAATGAAAAAAAAGGACGTCCCAGAGCCATTTAGGCTTTGGAGACGTCCTTTTGTGTGTTATTGAATGGAGTTAAGCATACCAGCCCCATACGAAGATGAAGAGCGTACCAAAGATCGTAACTAAGCCAACGAATAAGGCATAGGCGATATTGATGTAGAGTTCTTTCTTGGTATCAGCTGATTCTCCAATATGCATGAACAGGAAGAGCTGCAGGGAAGCCTGAATGAGCGCTGTAATAAGCAGGATAGCCATGTTCGCACTATTAGATAGATCAAGGTAGATTACAGCAAGTGCAGCCACAGAAAGGACAAGAGAGGCTAAGAAACCCATCACATGGCGAATTGGAAACAGTTGCTTCATCATGCTACATCAGTCCTTTCAGATAGATGAAACTGAAAATAAAGATCCAGACAACGTCCAAGAAATGCCAGTACAGCGAGAAGATAAAGGATTTATTGGCCGTAGCCGGAGTAATACCTTGACGCTTCAACTGGATTAAGATAGCCGCACCCCACAGGAACCCGAACGATACGTGAGCTCCGTGTGTTCCCAGCAGTACAAAGAGACTGGATAGGAATCCGCTGGTTTGAAGTGTAGCCCCTTCGTGAACATAAGTGACAAACTCCATGATTTCAATACCAAGGAAGCCGAGACCCATTAGTAGGGTTAGTCCGAAAAAGACCATCATAGCTTTCTGGTAACCATGCCGCATAGCATGAACTGCAAGACCGATCGTAAATGAGCTTGTCAACAGCAGTAATGTTTCGATCATCACGGGACCAATTTCAAAAAGGTCCGGCCCGCTAGGGCCGCTGGCAAAACGGTCTACCATTACAAAGTAAACAGTGAACAACGTAGCGAACAGTGCAATCTCTGCTCCTAGAAAGACCCAGAAGCCAAAGATTTTATTACTATTCTCTTCTGTTGAGTATTCAAGCGGCTTAGACGCATCTATTTTCATATTGTCTCACCCCGCAATTTCTTTTCAGTAGCAATAACTTCTTCTGCAGGGATGTAGAATCCATGATCCCGATCGAAGGACATAGCAGCTAGAACGATGAGGATACCTACTCCAGAGAGAATGGCTGGAATCCAGAGACTGAATACCAGAGAGAATCCTGCAATGAAGAAGATAACACCCAGAATAAATGGTTTGCCTGAATTGCTAGGCATATGAATCTTAGTAATCTTATCTTCGTATAGAGGTACGTTGTCTTGTTTAGAGAACCAGTAGGCATCGCGTGTTTTTACGGTTGGAACCACTGCGAAGTTGTAAGCTGGAATCGGACTTTTCGTTGCCCACTCCAGTGTACGTGCATCCCATGGATCTCCATTTGTATCTCTTGGTTCATAACGTGTACTCCAGTAGATGTTATACACCAGAATTACAAATCCGACTGTAAGACCTATCGCCCCTATGAACGAGACCATACTGAGCGGACCAAATCCGGTATCCGCAGAATAAGTGTATTGTCGACGTGTCATTCCCTTAAGTCCGAGAAGGAACAGTGGGAAGAACGATACGTTAAAGGAAATAATAATCCACCAGAAGGCATGTTTACCAAGGCGTTCGTTCAAACGGAAGCCGAATACTTTAGGGAACCAGTAGTGGAAACCTGCGATAACGGCGAATACAGCACCTGGAATGAGAACGTAGTGGAAATGCGCTACCAGGAACATTGTATTATGGTACTGATAATCGGCGCTGGCCATGGCCAGCATGACACCTGTTACCCCACCAATCGTAAAGATCGGGATAAAGGCTAGCGAATATAGCATCGGCGTCGTAAATGATATTCGCCCTTTTCGTAAGGTGAATAGCCAGTTAAATATTTTCACACCTGTTGGAACAGCAATGGCCATGGTAGTAATCGAGAAGAAACTGTTAACCATAGCGCCTTGACCCATTGTATAGAAATGGTGAGCCCATACTAAGAAGGACAAGAGGGAGATGATCAACATACTAAAGACCATGGATGTATATCCATACAGGTTCTTTTTGGAGAAGGTGGCGATAATTTCACTATAAATACCGAAGGCGGGTAGTACAACGATATATACTTCTGGATGTCCCCATACCCAGAAAAGGTTGGCCCATAACATATCCATACCGCCGTTGGCCATCGTGAAGAATTGAGAGCCGAATAACCGGTCGAACATCATCAAAGCGAGCGCAACCGTAAGCACTGGGAAAGCGAATACGATAATTACGTTCGTGATTAGCACGGACCATGTAAACATTGGCATTTTCATCAGCTTCATACCAGGAGCACGCATCTTCAGAATCGTTACAATAAAGTTAACGCCTGTGAGGAGTGTACCGATACCTGAAATTTGTAGCGCGAGCGAGTAGTAGTTGTTACCCACCGTTGGGCTGAACTCTATACTTGCTAGTGGGAAGTATGCAGACCAACCAGCATCTGGTGATCCCCCGATAACAAACGAAATGTTAAGCAGCATTGCTCCGAAGAAGAAGAGCCAGAAGCTGACAGCGTTAAGACGTGGGAAGGCAACGTCTCTGGCACCGATTTGTAGCGGTACGATAACGTTCATCAGACCGATAATAAACGGCATGGCCATAAAGAGGATCATGATCAAGCCGTGTGTTGTAAATACCTCGTTGTAATGCTGTGCGTCAAGAAATTTCATATCTGGGGCTGCAGTTTGCAGCTTCATCATAATAGCGTCAACGCCGCCGCGGAAAAGCATTAGTAGCGCAGCAAGGATATACATAACCCCGATACGTTTGTGGTCAACGGTAGTTAACCATTCGCGCCATAAATATCCCCATTTTTTAAAATAGGTTAGGCCGACGATAATCCCGATTGTAGCTAAAACAATACTTGCCATAGCCCCGTAAATCAGGGGTTCGCCATGGACCTTAAATTTATCCCAATCCATTAGGAATCGCTCCTTTCAAGTTGCTCAATTAACATGGACTAATGTCCTTCATGTGTAGTGCTCTGTTCATCCAGTTCTGGATTAGGTTCACTGTTAAATTCTGTCTCGCTAGATGGTGCAGGAGACGGATGAATTTCTTTATTATCCTGATGTTCCATAGTTCCATTATCCATATCCATTTCTTTACCATTATTACTCATATGGTCGCCATGGTCTCCTGGAGGAGGGCTAAAGGATAAGTGAGTGTTGGTGTATGTTTTGCGTCCGACATATTCCATTTTCAAAAGATTTTTGAATTCGTCTTCGGTTAATGGAGCTGCTGTTTCTTTAACGTCTTTTACCCATTCTTGATAGTCCTTATCAGTCATCGCAAGGGCTTCGAACTCCATGTGGGCAAAACCCTTACCATTAAAGTTCGCATTTCTTCCGGTATAGGA
Organism: Paenibacillus sp. FSL H7-0737; assembly: GCF_000758545.1. Taxonomy (NCBI): domain Bacteria; kingdom Bacillati; phylum Bacillota; class Bacilli; order Caryophanales; family Paenibacillaceae; genus Paenibacillus; species Paenibacillus sp. FSL H7-0737. Next base: position 1,047,873 of record NZ_CP009279.1, read on the forward strand.
ACCTACAGTATCCGCTGAAAGATGCAGAGTGGTAAGCATGTCACTCATCGCATATTTCTGTCCTCCCAATTGAGGGATCCAGAGACTTGAGATCGTACCGAAAGAGTACAATCTGAACTCAACAGCGCGGTGAACTGGAATGTTCACGTAGTTTACGGTTTCAATACCTTCCTCAGGATAGCTGAAATGCCATTTCCAGTTGGAGGAGGAAGCGTAGATTACAAGCGGTTTCTGATCTTTATAATCCGCTGCAACGTTTTCTACATCTACTGTCGTTTTGACAGTGACCACGGAGAGGAATGCCACGATAATAATCGGGATTGTAATCCAGATGGCCTCCAACCATTTGTTTCCTTCCTCGTGAGGAGGAATATAATCTTCGTTACTTTTCTTAGCGCGGTACTTCAAAAGTACAAAGACATATAAGATGTAGACAACTGCTAGAACACCGAGCATCACAACAATGGAGAGGATGATCGTGTCAGACAGAGTTCTCGCAGCCGGCCCCTTCGGATTCAGAACAGCGATTGAACTGCATCCTGGCAAGAGTAAAATTAGGCTGAGAAATAAAGCGTATAACGGTCCCTTTTTGTTCATGCTTAAGCTCCTTCCTTCAATACTTCTATTAATTAACCCTCATCATTACCTTCATATATAGTAAGAACTAATGAGAAAGAAAGCAAAAGACTTATTTTTCCATCTAAGCCATAATAGACCTTAATAATGGCGATCAAGTTAAATATGTGTGATCAATTTGTTACAAGTTCCTAATGATATGATAAAGATCACTGTAGCCACGCTGTTTAATGGTTATTTATTTCTGTTCAAACTTTGTTCAATAATTTACTAAAGTTGCTAATTTGGACACATCTATTTTGTGCAAAAGGATTGGAATTTAACCATTTATTGTTGGTGTGACAGGATTTGGCCGAAATCCGTATTTGATGATTTTTGTCGAAATATCTGCAAGCCTTAAAAAGGGTAACAAATTATTCTGTATTAAGTTACAATCTCTCAAATTTCTATCTATTAATCTATGATAATGTTATAGGTAAATATACGAGATGGGAGATTTTTTGAGATGTTTAAAAAGAAAGTGTGGCTATTATTTATAGTATTATTCGTATGTACGGGCTTGGTACGAGAGATAGATACAGTGAATGCTGCGGGTGCAGGATCCCTGAAATTAGGGGTGAACGATAAATTAACTAAAATTGATGCAGTGTCGATAAAGGATACATATTATGTTTCGCTGCGTGACTTGTCACTAGCACTGAATCTGAATCTTACCCTTGAGGGTGTTGGTATTCATGTTCAAGGGAACAACGGTTCCATTGAACTGCTGAATGATCACGCAACAGCTCTTCTCCCTAATGGAAAGACTATCCCGCTGAAAACATTTGTGGAAAATGGTAGAACGATGGTTCCTGTGAAGATGACCTCTCATCTTGGATTTTCAATTTCGTTTAAGCCAGCTCAATCTTTATTAAGAGTGTATAATTCCGGGGCTAAATTAGACGATGCTGCATTCGTGAATCAACATAAAAAGGATTTGCAACAAAATGTAACTACAGGGACGACAGGCACAAAGGGGAAAGTTGTATATCTTAGCTTTGATGATGGCCCATCCGCTACAACCTCCCAACTACTTGATATCTTGGCGAAGTATGATGCGAAGGCAACCTTCTTCATGTTAGGAAATAACATGAACGCACACGCGTCTCAAGTGAAACGCTTAGTGAAAGATGGACATGCACCTGCTTTGCACGGCATGACACATGTGAAAGATAAATTTTATGCTTCTCCAGCTTCTGCGTTGAAAGAGATGAATGACGATAATGCAATTCTGAAGAAGATTACAGGTCAAAGTACAACGCTGATTCGTACACCTTATGGTAGTAAGCCTTATTTAACAAAAGCTTATAGAGATAAGATACTAACTCAAGGGTACCACCTGTGGGATTGGAACGTTGACTCTGAGGATTGGAGATATAAGAACGATAGTAATTCCATCTATAATACAGTTATGAGAGAAGTTCATAGTCTGAAGAAGAGCAGCCCAGTGATTCTAATGCATGATCAAAAGGCTACACTTAAAGTTCTTCCACGCATCCTAGAGGCGCTGAAGAAAGAAGGCTATGCGTTTCATATTATTACTTCAGATATGGAGCCTAACAATTTTTGGAACGATAAGCGCTAAATCTGATAGTGAAATTAAATCATTCATATTGTTGAGGCGGCAGATTTGATCTGTCGTCTTTTTTTTGTTGTCTGAAATCTTTGTAGATTTGACACATGTAGACTTCTCTAATCTATCGACGTAGTTAATTTGTCATGTTATCATGATACTCTGATAACGTATTAGCGAACTAAAGCACACAGCACTGTGTCAACGATGGGGGATAAAAGAGATGAAGAAAAATGCACTTTTAGTTTTATTTATGATCATGGTTATTGCAGCTTTATCAGGCTGTTCGTCTTCTGGGAGCAAGGATGGAAAGCTGGTGATTGGGATTGATGATAAGTTCGCTCCGATGGGCTTTAGAGATGAGAATAATGAAATTGTTGGGTTTGATATCGACTATGCAAGAGCTGCAGCTGAGAAAATGGGCAAAGAAATCACTTTTCAGCCTATTGACTGGTCAGCTAAGGAGTCGGAACTGAATAGTGGGCGCATTGATATGATTTGGAATGGTTATACCATCACAGATGAACGTAAGGAAAAGGTGTTATTCACTAAGCCTTATCTTGAGAATAGTCAGGTAGTAGTCGTATTAGCGGATTCCACTATTTCAAAGCTTGAGGATTTGGCGGGTAAAGAGGTAGGACTTCAAAGTCTATCCTCCGCTGCCGATGCTTTAAATGCTAATCCGATTAAAGACCAAATTGCTAATCTGTCGGAATTTCCTGATAATGTGCTAGCGCTCACAGATTTGAAGACTAAGCGCCTGGACGGTGTAGTCATTGATGAAGTGGTAGCCAGATATTATATGTCAAAAGAGCCTAATACCTTTAAGCTACTAGATGAATCGCTTGCTCCTGAGCAGTACGGTATTGGAATTAAGAAAGGCAATGAGGCACTACTGGAAGAACTTCAAAAGGCTTTGGATGAAATGAACAACGACGGAACGGCTGAGAAGATCTCCACGAAGTGGTTTGGTGAGAATAAGGTATTGAAATAGAAGGTCAATATACAGAGTTTATTGGAGAAATGAAAATGGATTATATAATACAAATTTCCGGGCCGATGTTAGAAGGCGCGCGTACAACTATTTTATTGTTTCTTATTGTTATTTTGGTGTCGATTCCGCTCGGGTTCCTAGTCACTTTGATGGCGAAGAGTGTGATCAAGCCCGTGGCTTGGATTGCACATACCTATATCTATGTCATGCGGGGAACACCACTTTTACTGCAATTGTTATTTTTTTGCTTTGGTTTACCACAGATTCCGGTGATCGGGGAATATCTGGTCATGGACCGCTTCGTTGCGGCGAGTCTTGGGTTTATTCTTAACTATGGGGCTTATTTCGCGGAGATCTTCCGTGGGGGTATGCTCTCCATTGATAAAGGGCAGCATGAAGCAGCCAAAGTACTCGGACTGAGTAAATGGCAAACGCTGCGCAAGGTAATTCTAGCTCAAATGTTTAGGGTAGCTTTGCCAGCCGTGGCAAACGAATCGATTTCCTTGGTCAAAGATACGGCTCTACTGTATGCCGTTGCTGTACCTGAGCTACTGAACTATGCCAAAACAGCAGTGAATCGAGACTTTACTGTAACCCCCTTTGTAGTGGCGGGAGTGATTTACTTACTGATGACGCTGGTGCTCACTTTATTCTTCAAAGCACTGGAGAAACGTTTTAAATTCGAGTAGAGGGACTGTCTGAATATGAGTAACATGATAGAAGTAAGTGATTTACAGAAATCCTTCGGCAAATTGGATGTGTTGAAGAAGGTTAGTTTCAATATCCAGGCGGGAGAAGCCGTCGCTATTATCGGGCCTTCAGGTTCAGGTAAGAGTACGATGCTGCGTAGTCTAGTACATCTAGAGGAAATTACGGGTGGAAGCATCTTCATCCAAGGTAAGCCGCTTGTGGAGAATGGAAAATACGCTAGTGGAGCAAGTATTCGTGAGATCACAGCGTCCATGGGAATGGTATTTCAACACTTTAACCTATTTCCACATTTAACGGTGCGAGGCAATCTAGAGCTAGCTCCAAGGATGTTGAAACGGGAGAGCGTGAAGGAGATTACGGCTAGAAGTGAGAACTTACTTTCTAAGGTAGGACTTGCTGAAAAAGCGGATGTGTATCCTGCAAAGCTGTCGGGTGGACAAAAGCAACGGGTTGCTATTGCGAGAGCATTAATGCTCAACCCTGATATTCTATTGTTCGATGAACCCACTTCCGCGCTTGATCCTGAACTCACGGGCGAGGTACTACGCGTCATCCGTCAACTTGCTGAGGAGAATATGACGATGATTGTTGTCACTCATGAGATGAACTTTGCTCGTGATGTGGCTGATCGTGTGATTTTCATGGACAACGGTGAGATTACGGAGTCTGGAACACCAGAGCAGATTTTTGATCATCCACAGCAGGAGCGCACTCGAATTTTTCTGAATCAAGAGACGAGAGTATGAATACCGCCTCAGGCTAATAAAGTGTCTATTTATGAGAAAAAGTCCCCACAGTTTTTTATAACTGTGGGGGTTTTTGCGTTGACATAAAGATTAAACTGTATTAATAATAGTAGTACAGTTAATACACATCATCATGAACTAAGGGAAGACAGTGAAAGGAGGATGGTTATGTTCGAATTGGACGTTCGCAGTCGCAAGCCGATTTATGAGCAGCTGACCGATAAGGTCAAGGAGATGATTTTACATGGCATTTTGCAGACTGATGAACAACTGCCTTCGGTAAGGACATTATCCCAGCAGCTAACCGTGAATCCTAATACGATTCAGAAGGCTTACCGTGAATTGGAACGTGAGGGGTATATCTATTCACTGCAGGGGAAAGGGAGTTTTATAGCCCCAATGAAAAAAGAACAGAATGAGATAAAAAAAGCCGAAGTACGTACTGAGTTGCTTAGACTGATGGCGGAAGCGGTATACCTTGGGTTCACCGCAGCTGAGATTAGTTCATTGTATGAGCAAGTGGAGAAGCAGAGAGAAGGAGGGGAAAGTGATGATTGAGATTCGAGGCGTCAGTAAGTTATTTCAAGGGGAGAAGGCAGTAGACGATATCTCTTTAACAGTACGTAAAGGGACGATTTATGGGCTGCTCGGCTCTAATGGCGCGGGTAAAACTACGCTGCTGAAGACCTTGGCAGGCATTTACTCTCCAGATAAGGGAACCGTGAAGGTGGAGGGTGAAGCGGTATTCGAACACCCGACGACTAAGCAACGGGTTATTTTTATGCCGGATTCTCCTTACTTTTTCCCGCAATCCACCATGCTGCAAATGGCAGCCTTCTATCGCTCGATCTATCCGAGTTGGAATCAGAAGCGTTTTGAAGATTTGGGGACCGTCTTTCAGCTCGATAAGAAGCGGAAGCTTAGTCGTTTCTCCAAAGGGATGCAGCGGCAAGCGTCATTCTGGTTATGTTTAAGCTGTATGCCAGATGTACTTATTATGGATGAGCCGATTGACGGGTTAGATCCGGTAATGCGACGCCAGATCAAAAACCTGCTATTTCAGGAGGTTGCTGAACGCGAGCTGACGGTAATCATTTCTTCACATAATCTTCGTGAGATCGAAGATCTGTGTGATCATGTTGGGATTATGCATGGTGGGAAGATGCTGATTGAGAAAGATCTGGATGATCTTAAGGCGGATACACATAAGATTCAAGTGGCCTTCCGAGATGAACGGCATGAAATTCCGTTAGCAGCGAAGCTGCAAATATTACATCAAGAACGCCGGGGGAGCGTGAACCTGTACATAGTAAAAGGGGATCGTGAGCGAATTAAAGCGGCTTTTCAAGTGTACGAGCCATACGTATTCGATTTGCTTCCATTAACGCTAGAAGAGATCTTTATTTATGAAATGGGGGATGTCGGATATGACGCGCAGCCGATACTACTTTAATAGCAGTATTATTCGCCAGAACTTCCGCCAGCATGGCTGGATAGGGATTATATATGCACTTGGCCTAATGTTCGCACTTCCATTGCAGCTGTTCATGAGTATCGATCCAAATGCAAAACCGCAGGAAATCGATCATTTATTCCGCATCTCTGGTAATGTGCAAGCATTGTTTATTATTACGATCCCTGTTGCTGCTGGACTCTTTTTATTCCGATACCTTCAGGCAAAATCTCCATCAGATCTATGGCATAGCCTGCCTTTACGCAGAGAGCATTTATTTACGGCTCATCTGACAAGTGGACTTACCTTACTGTTGGTGCCGGTTTGGTTAACTGCAGGGGTGGTTGCGGTTGTTAAGCGATGGAGTGGTAATTTTTATATTTTTCAGGGCGCAGATATTTGGCAATGGTGTATCACAGTTAGTATTCTGACTTTATTCCTCTTCTGCTTTAGTGTTTTTGTGGGAATATGCACGGGCCAATCTATTCTTCAGGGAATTATCATTTATATTTTGCTTATTCTTCCTGTTGTACTGATTTCATTAATCAATAGCCATTTAGTCATGTATCTTTATGGTTATGCAAATGCAAATGTAAACTTCCGAGATTCTAGTTTGCAGATGTGGTCTCCGTTTGTTCATATCGTGTATTATTTTACCGGCAAACCATTCACCAATACAGAATTATGGATTTATGGGGTATTGGCACTTCTATTTATTGGGTTGTCCTATCTATTATACCGTAAACGTAATACGGAAAAAGCGGGTCAGGCTATTGCTTTTGGATATTTCAACCCGCTGTTTAAAGCAGGGGTTATGTTATGTACTATGCTTATTTCCGGGAATTATTTTGCACAAATGAAGCAACAGCAAATGGGCTGGGTAATTAGTGGATATGCCATTGGAGCCATTATCGGCTATGTTGCTGCGGAAATGATTATTCGGAAAACATGGCAGATTATGACGCGTAAAGTGTTAGCAGAGTTTGCGGTTTATGCAGTAATGCTGGGGTTACTTCTGTATATCCCGATATCTAGTGTTACCGGGTATGAAGCTAGAGTACCTTCCGGTGATAAGATTAGTGGTGTGTATATGGGATCTAACTACCGTTGGTATACCCCCACGGATGATTTGTACACTACTACACCCTATATGGGGCAGGACCCTTTTTCCGATGATAAAGATTATATAGAAGCTGTCCGTAAACTTCATCAAGCGGTAATTGCGGTACGTCCAGAACATACCTCACAACAATACGCTTATGAATATTTTACCATCGCCTATCAATTGGAGAACGGTCACAAGCTAGTGAGGGAATACTGGATCCCTAATAAGGGGTTTGAATCAGAGCTCAAGGCGGTTAAGGATACCGAAGCTTACAAGTATGAAAAGTATAATTTAGCTCTCTTAGACAAAGACCTGGATTATATGTGGGTTACTAACAGGAATAAAAAAGTAGCCATCTCTGATCCTCAGGAAATTTCAGAGCTAAAAGAGATTATCAAACGCGAAATTTCGAATATGTCCTACGAAGTACAGATAGATAAGGACGGGAAACCTGATGTGGCTGGTATCCAAACAGAGGTAAAGGCAAAAGAGGACAGCAACCAAGTTTCTTCGAGTTATGGTTATTATTATCCGTGGAAGTCTTCTTTCCATGAGCTTGAAAAGTGGATGAACGAAAAAGGCTATGCCGATAAAATACGAACAACCGCTGAAGATATACAATCGGCAGAGATTGTAAAAGATGGTTTTATGGATAAGCAAACACCTAAGAATCCTACGAGTCCTGAACAAAGAGTAGTGCTTGCACGTGAAAAGAATCGTACAGTTGTTACGAAGGATAAGGCACTATTAACGGATATTTTAGATCATCGTTTCAATTATGGAGTCGAGAATGGCAACTACATTGTGAAGCTGCTGTATAAGGAGGGTTATAGTGATTTCGTTATGTTAAAAGCGTCCGATATGACGGCTGAATTGAAGGTATTGCTGAAATAAGCTAAGAATAAGGTAAGTAAAAGATTACAGAAAAAGACTACTGGTTGACAGAAACTGGATAGTTGGATTATGCTTTTGGAGATATGTTAAGGATGAAATGGTACTGAATAAAATATAATTTGACTTGGGGGTAAGGACAGATGAATAACAATATGAATAATCAGCCATCGTATAATTCTTATCCATATTTGCGTCCATCTGTTACCTTGGCTTACAGGTCAGCCTTAGAATCAGTGTATTCATTTCCGGTGAATCAACAACGCTATATTAACCGGTAAGGAGTTCTGTATTTAGGTGAAGCCCGGCCATGGACGATGGAGTCCATGGTCTTTTTTGCATATTTAGAAGGTTTAAGGGAGGGGTTAATATGTCGGAAATACATCAATCGATCATTCAGCAGCTTCGGACCATTGAATCTGAAGAACAAGTCCGCATTTTGTATGCGTGTGAATCGGGGAGCCGGGCTTGGGGATTTCCATCCAAAGATAGTGATTATGATGTTAGATTCCTATACATACGGAGACCTGAGGCGTATTTATCTATTTTTGAGCACAGGGATGTAATAGAACGGCCGATCAGTGACATGCTTGATATTAACGGTTGGGACTTGAAGAAGGGGCTTAATCTATTTCGGAAATCTAATCCGCCTCTGCTGGAATGGTTAGAATCACCGATTCGCTATGAAGAAAAATACGCTGTAGCCGAAAGTATCCGTGAACTCTCGCCACAAAGCTTTTCGCCAAAATCATGCATTTACCACTATTTGAACATGGCGCGAGGAAATTACCGGGATTATCTGCAAGGCAGTGAGGTTAAAATCAAGAAATATTTTTACGTATTAAGACCACTCTTAGCATGCGCTTGGATTGAAAAATACAACGAAGTGCCGCCGCTCGATTTTAATGTGCTTGTACAGGATTTGATTCCACAAGGTTCAGAATTACAGGAAGCTGTGCAGAACCTGTTATCTCGTAAAATGTCCGGTGATGAACTAAATCTGGAGCCGCGCTTGGATGTTATCAATATTTATTTGGAGGAGAGAATTGCTCATTACGAGGCGGTTGCTTCTGCTTTTGAACAGAGTGTTGGTGTTATGGATGAAGCGTTAGATGTCTTGTTCCGATCAGCACTGATAGAGGTCTGGGGAGAAACGGGGCAATGGAACTGGTAAGTTCACAATTCAATAATTGTTAATTAAGGAGAGATAAAGCTTATGCATTTGATTATCAAGGCGACGGGGTCAGGAGCAGGGATGTTGTCCCATCTGCTGGCTAAAAACCAGCCGGGAATCGGTGGAACGTTTTATTCGTAAAGAGCCGATAGAACGCGTACATGAATGTGTGCTTGCTGCGCTGTCTTTGGAGTCTGATCCTGTAGATCCACGGCTGTAGAGAATAGAATAGAAATGAGTTATGAATTGAGGTAGAAATATAATGTTAAGCAATGCTACAGAAGTGTCGTTAAGCAAATTTATGACTAAATTGCTCCGGCATACTCCAGAGCAGTATGGCCTTATTTTGGACCCTGAGGATGGTTCCTGTACGTTGGACGATTTGTTGTCCGTGCTTGTGAAAGCTCCTAGATGGTCTGAGGTGACTGTGGGAGATATTCAGCAAGTGGTTGCCAGCTGCGAGAAGCAACGATTTGAAATCAATGGAGATCGAATCAAAGCTCGGTACGGGCATAGTCATACCAAAATAACCTATGATCCGGGAACTCCGCCATCTACGCTTTATCACGGAACTCATACTGGCGTTCTTTCAGTTATTTTGGAAGAGGGACTCCAATCAATGGGACGCCAATATGTTCATTTATCCGAAGGGACACATTTTGCCAGTCTGGCCGGAAGCCGCAGAGGGAAATTGATTCTACTGACTGTTGATACGATTAGCGCTGGTCAAATGGGTGTAACTTTTTATTGTGCGGGTAATGAGGTATGGCTGGCGGACCCAATTCCGGCTTCCTGTCTTAATGTGTATACCCCATTATAGAATTAGAACAACGTTTGGTTAGGAGGCATACTCACATGGATGGAATTTCAGATCACCTAGATCACGGATTACAGATTGTATTTATTGGTTTTAACCCGAGTATTCGTTCAGGTGAAGTGGGGCACCATTACGCGAATCCACGAAATAATTTCTGGAGAATCTTGCACAATTCAGGACTTACTCCTCGGCTATACGACGCGTCTGAGGACGGGGAACTACTTAAGCTGGGTTATGGTTTTACGAATATTGTTTCCAGGCCTACACGCGGAATCGACGATATTACCCGTGAGGAATATAATGAGGGCCGCGAATTGCTTCGCTCCAAGCTGGAATTGTATCGCCCACAGGTCGCCTGTTTTGTAGGAAAAGGTGTATATACAGAGTTTAGTCGTAGGACTAAAGCAAACTGGGGATTTCAAGGGGATGTACCTCCGAAGGTAGACGGTGTACGTGAATTTGTAGCTCCCTCTTCCAGTGGATTAGTGAGGATGCCTATGGAGGAGATCATAGGGATTTACCGTAGGTTAGCCGAGTTTACGCAAGAAAGCGACAGATGAGATGATGTGTTTGGCTGCAGAGTTATGGGCTTGAAGAAGTATGAACTTCAAACAAGAAACGAGCAAGTTTCCAGATTGGAAACTTGCTCGTTTTTATTACTTCAATGGACTAGCTGATGCGATTGTTCCTGTACGATACTAATCCGCAAATAATACATCAAGTCTCGATCAACAACAGAATGATAGAGGATAAGGATAGACAAACGCTGATCAAGCATAACACGGCAACGACTTGTTTCTGGCTCAAACCTGCACGAAGCAGGCGGTAATGAGCCTGGGTAGCGTCGGCCTGATAAATGGACTTGCCTTGGATAAAGCGTTTGACGACGACAAAAATATTGTCGAAGATCGGAACGCCCAGCGCCAGAATCGGGATGAACAGCGACAGGGCCGTAGCTTGCTTAAACGCACCGTCGAGTGCGATTACCGCAAGGATGAAACCTAGAAAGGTAGCCCCGGCGTCGCCCATAAAGATTTTGGCAGGCGGTTTGTTATAGCGTAGATAAGCAATGGTGACACCGACGAGTGCAATCGCCATAATCGCAGAAGAGGATTGCCCCTTAGTTAATGCGACAATAAATAGTGTTATGGCCGAAATAGCAGTTAAGGCGCCAGCCAAACCATCCATACCATCCGAGAAATTAATGACAGTGGTTACGCCGAAGATCCAGATAATCGTCAATAGAAACTGTAATACAACGGGTAGAACGATATAATCCCCTGAGAAGGGGTTGTAGAAGCCTGTAAATGCGTTGCCGGAAAGATAAACAAGAACAGCCGCACTAACCTGCACAATCATTTTGGGCAGTGCCGGGAAATCCTTACCTTTTGTTTTGTACCAATCATCTATGGTGCCTATGGTCAGCAGCAGTACGCCCCCTGCAAACAGCGCGACGGTTTCCATGGAGAATTCACGGGCAAATACCAGATAGGTAATGAAGAATCCAATGAATATGGCGTAACTGGCCGTAAGCGGTATAGGCTCTCTATGAATTTTACGCTCAACGTCCTGACGAGGCTTGTCCACAAAATCGAGTCGGAAAGCTAGTCTGCCGAGCGGCGGAATTAGAAAGTAGACGATAGAAAAAGACATTAGAAACGATAAAACGTATAATATGACGCTCACCACCGTTTTCTTTTTAAAATAACACAATTCGCTTAAAACTACCTTAAAAAAGTAAATTTTTGTCGTCTGACTGATAAGTTGACTTGATTGTATCACTGTAGTACCTTTTTGAGAAAAGAGTTTTGGGGGATATTTATGAAATACGACGTTATTTTATTCGATGCTGACGATACACTGTTTGATTACGGAATGGCAGAAAGTCACGCGTTATCTAACGCATTTCTACATGTTGGGATGCCCACAGGTGCTGAGGATTATGCTGCCAGTTATCAGGAGATTAATCATGCGCTGTGGCGTGATTTGGAGCAGGGGAAGATTAGTTCTGCTGCATTACGCGTGGAACGGTTTAATCGGTTATTCGCTGCGAATGCGCTGGAGCTAGATCCTGAGGCGTTTAGTGAAGCGTATCTACGTTTCTTAGGCGAGGGAACCTTTCTGATCCAGGGAGCGATCGAGCTGTGCGAGGAGCTTGCCGGCTGTCGATTAGCAATTATTACGAACGGAATTAAAGAAGTGCAAACTTCCAGAATTCAAGGATCACCGCTTAGTGAAACATTTGAGCAGATCATTATTTCAGAGGAGGCTGGTTGTCAGAAGCCGGAGACAGGGATTTTTGATTATGCTTTTGCTAAATTGGGAATTTCGGATAAGGAAAAAGTACTGATTGTAGGGGACTCCTTAACCTCTGATATTCAAGGCGGAATCAATTATGGGATCGATACTTGCTGGTTTAACCCGCTCGGTAAAGAGAATACGTCGGGTGTTCAACCGAAATATGAAATTCGAGTTCTGTCGGAGCTCTTAGACATTGTAGGCAAGACAACGGATCTTCAATAAAAAATAAGGTGTGAGCGCATCAGCGACTCACACCTTTTATTAAGTGAGCTGAAGAATCTTATTGCCGAGTATCCAGCGGCTTCAGATAAGCTTCGATTTGCTGGCGTTTCGATTCCAGAAATGGTGGCAGTGCAAGAGATTCGCCCAAACTTTCCATTGGCTCATCTGTTGCAAAGCCTGGCCCGTCTGTAGCTAGCTCAAAAAGAATGCCGTTAGGCTCACGGAAGTAAAGGGAGCGGAAGTAGAAACGATCCACGAATCCGGAGTTAGGAAGCTGAGCTGTGCGTATATGCTCGACCCATTGCTTCAATTCCTCCTCGTTATCCACGCGGAATGCGACATGGTGCACACCACCTCGTCCCAAATGTTCCTGCTCTAGATCATTGCGTTCCTCTAGGTGAACCTCTGCACCTGATCCGCCTTCTCCAGTCTCAAATACAATCACATCTGGCTGGCCCGCAATGGTTGAAGGATAAGTGCCTTTGCGGCGGAAGCCAAGCAATTGCTCCAGTACAACCGCCGTATGCTCTGCACTTTCTACTGTAAGATGTGCGGGACCTAGACCAACAATCCCATTTTCAGCAGGTACCGGGCTTTTAGCCCAAGGGATGCCACCGGCAACACCATTATCATTTTCGTCGGATACTAGAATGAAACGTTGCCCTTCGTGATCACGGAAGGCTAAAGTCTGGCGGCCACCGATTGTTTGAATCGTTTCATGCTCTACGTTAAGCTCGGTGAAACGCTGCTCCCAATAGGTAAGTGAAGCATCATTTGGCACTCGAAGGGAGAGCGCGGAGATGCTGTTATTGCCTGCACGGTTGCGGCCCGCCATTGGGAGTTCGAAGAAAGTTAATTCGGTTCCGGGATTACCCTTCTCATCACCATAGAATAAATGATACACTGAAATATCATCCTGGTTTACTGTCTTTTTAATGAGACGCAGTCCAAGTACTTCGGTATAGAACCTAAAGTTTTCTTGCGCTTTACCTGTAATTGCGGATACGTGATGTAGTCCTTTTAATGTTAATGTCATGTGTAATTACCTCCGTGTAAATGCTAAATGTGAGTAAGTTATATTGTGATCTTTAAAAGATTTAGTGAGTATTATTAAGTTACTATAATTTTAATAGTAAAATGCGATTTTTGCAAGTAGATGTTTATGCATCATAAAATCCAGTTCATATATAAGGAGAGTGTACAATGCACACAACAACTAGCTTGATGAAACAATTGCAGGAGCTAAAGCTTGATCCACACGGGACTATTCTGGTCCATTCCTCTTTAAAAAGCATTGGGGAAGTAGATGGAGGCGCGAACACAGTACTGGATGTACTCAGTGAATATATGAAGGACGGACTGCTCGTATTGCCAACTCATACTTGGGCTTATATTAATGCAGACAATCCAAGGTTCTCTGTTCAAGATTCCCCATCTTGTGTAGGGATATTACCGGAGTTATTCCGTAAACGTCCAGGTGTTGTTCGCTCTTGGCACCCGACGCATTCTGTGGCGGCTTTAGGTGCAGATGCTGAGGAGTTCACTACGGGGGATGAACGCTGGGATACGCCGTGCGCCCGTGGTTCAGCATGGGGCAAGCTACTTGATCGAAAGGCGGAAATTGTACTGCTGGGAGTCGATCTTCGGCGGAATACGTTCATCCATGGCATTGAAGAGTGGGTCGATATTCCAGGCAGAATGACGGATACCCATGAGGAGCTATATACGGTGACGCCGGGTGGAGATGAAATCATGGTGCCTTCTCGCAGACATTGTGGCCTCTCTTGGTCGGAGCATTTTTGGAAGGTGGAGCGTGAGCTTGAAGAGGGCGGTGCCATGCGCAAGGGTAACTTTGGAGACGCGTTAGTCAGGGTATGTGGGACGGTAGAAACGACGGATATTCTAAGCCAGATGCTGACAGTGAATCCGGACCTTTTCTCGGATAATGAGCCACTGCATGGGGAGGACAAGCCGGTACCACTTCCAAAGACTAGGGCGTGAGCAACCTTAGAAGAGGCTAATTGAATGACGATAAAGCATTTTTCAAACCACACAATCTGGAAGCCGCTATCAATGTATGGTATATTAATCTCACTAAAACATAGTAAGGAGATTGGAAATGGAAAAAACTTTGGTTTTTGGACACAAAAATCCGGATACGGATACCATTTGTTCTGCAATTGCTTATGCTGCACTCAAAAAGGAATTGGGCTGGGATGCTGAGGCCGTTCGTCTGGGCGAGGTTAGTGGTGAAACGCAATTTGCGCTTGATCGTTTCGGAGTCGCTGCTCCTCGTCTGGTAGAGAACGTAGCTGGTGAAGCAAATCAGGTTATTCTTGTTGACCATAACGAACGCCAACAAAGTGCGAATGACATTGATCAAGTGCGCGTGGTTGAAGTTATCGACCATCACCGGATCGCAAACTTTGAGACTGCACATCCGTTATACTATCGTGCTGAGCCAGTAGGCTGTACAGCTACTATTCTTAACAAGTTGTATAAAGAAAACGGAGTTGCTATTCCTAAAGAAATCGCCGGATTGATGCTGTCTGCGATCATTTCTGATTCCTTGCTGTTTAAATCACCAACTTGCACTGCGGAAGATGTAGCTGCAGCACGTGAGCTTGCTGAAATCGCTGGTGTAGATGCTGAAAGCTACGGTCTCGACATGCTGAAAGCTGGAGCTGATCTTAGCGACAAGAGTATCGCTCAACTGATTTCCTTGGATGCAAAGGAATTCAAAATGGGTGAATACAAAGTTGAAATCGCTCAAGTGAACGCGGTAGATGTTAATGATGTTCTCTCCAAACAAGCTGAACTGGAAACTGCACTTACTTCCATTATTGCTGAAAAAGAATTGGATCTGTTTTTGTTTGTAGTTACAGATATCCTTAATAATGATTCCGTAGGTCTGGCTCTGGGTCGAGTTGCAGGTGCAGTAGAAACGGCGTACAATGTTAAGCTTGATGACAATAAAGCACTTCTCAGAGGTGTAGTATCCCGTAAATCGCAAATCGTTCCTGTTCTTACAGAAACAATTGCTAAGCTGTAACACATTTTGATAATTGCACTCTATTCGGTGCAGTAGCATTCATATAAGAGCCACGTCATCCATTGAAAGTTATAAGGGTGACGTGGTTCTTTTTGTTTTACGACACATTCTGCTACAATACTTTGAGAGGTAAGAGTAACAACCAACATCTGGAATATAACAAAGAGATAGGGGATATTAAGAATGGAATTGTTTGCAACACTCGAGCAGGACGATTACGAGGAACTGTTATTTTGTCAGGATAAAGCATCAGGATTAAAGGCAATCATCGCCATTCATGACACGACATTAGGGCCCGCACTGGGTGGAACACGGATGTGGACCTATGCTACAGAAGAGGAAGCGATTGTTGACGCACTTCGATTAGCGAAAGGGATGACGTACAAAAATGCAGTATCCGGCCTAAATTTAGGCGGTGGGAAAACGGTAATTATAGGGGATCCCAAGAAGGATAAGAATGAAGCGATGTTCCGTGCTTTTGGAAGATACATACAGGGCTTGAATGGACGTTACATAACAGCCGAGGATGTTGGCACTACAGAAGAAGATATGAACATTATTTATCAGGAGACAGATTATGTTACAGGTACATCTCCTACTTATGGTTCATCGGGCAATCCGTCACCAGCGACGGCTTACGGCGTATACCAAGGGATGAAGGCAGCGGCCAAAGCAGCGTTTGGCAGTGATTCGCTCGAAGGAAAGACTGTAGCCGTTCAAGGCGTTGGGAATGTGGCTTTTTCGCTGTGTAAGCATCTTCATGAAGAGGGCGCTCAGCTTATCGTAACCGATATTCATAAAGAAGCTGTGGGGCGTGCAGTAGAGGCTTACGGCGCCAAAGCAGTCGATCCCGCAGATATTATCAGTACAGACTGTGATATCTATGCTCCATGCGCACTCGGAGCAACGATCAATGATGAGTCCCTCCGGGTAATTAAGGCGAAGGTGATCGCAGGCGCAGCCAACAATCAGTTAAAAGAGGCCTATCATGGCGATACTCTGCACGAAATGGGCATTGTGTATGCTCCTGATTATGTGATTAATGCTGGTGGCGTTATTAATATTGCGGATGAACTGAATGGTTATAATAAGGAACGTGCATTTAAGCAGGTTTCAAAAATTTACGATAACATCACCCGCGTGCTGGAAATCTCACGTCTAAATGGAATTCCTACTTCTGTTGCGGCAAATCAGCTTGCAGAGGAGCGGATTTCCTTATTAAGAAATACTCGTAGTACTTTCTTGCGTAACGGTCAACATGCTCTTAGCAGAAGATCACTACGGGGATAAGGTGCATAGGTACTTAAATTAGTCTTTCACAAGCAAAAACGCCGTTGGTGTCCTTAAAGGACGTCAACGGCGTTTTTGCTTGTTATTGTACCTTTTGTGGTTCTGGGTAAGTGACACCCAGTGTGTCGACGGTTACTTTCTTCATCACTGGTGGCTCTTCTGGACGATCTGAACTGTCTGTTTTCAAGCCAACAATGGATTTAACCACGTCCATGCCTTCGGTAACTTTACCAAAAGCGGCATAGCTTCCATCTAGACTAGGATAAGCTGCATCCATAATAAAGAACTGGGAACCGGCAGAATCTGGAGCCTGCGATCTTGCCATGGACAGAACACCTTCCGTATGCAACAGGTTATTAGTAAACCCGTTTCCGGAGAATTCTCCAGCGATGCTATATCCTGGACCACCCATACCGGTACCATCAGGGTCACCGCCCTGAATCATGAAGTCAGGCATCACTCTATGGAATATGGTGCCGTCATAAAATCCTTTTTGAATCAGTGAGATGAAGTTGTTCACAGTGTTAGGGGCAACTTCAGGATAAAGCTCGGCTTTGATGATGCCTCCGTTATCCATCTCAATAGTCACAATGGGGTGGCTTGCTGTAGCTGAAGGGAGTCCTTCGTTAGCGCCAGCATTTGTCTCGCTGCTTGCGTTATTTCCTGCTGCCCCACTGCTGCTTCCATTATTACTGCTGGCATTGTTATTGGTAGGCTTATTACCGCAACCTGCTGCAATAACCATCACCAGGCATAACATGACCATTAGGATAGCAGATCTTGCTCGTGTAGACTTCACTAATCAATCTCTCCTTTTTCTTGAATAATCTCGTAGGTACTTCTCATAATAACCTCTTTGTCCCTTTACATGCAAAGGTCAGTTGTGACATGTGGGATTGGCACATTCTCAAAAGAGGTTTACAATAATAGGAATGTTTCCGCGAGAACATCAAGAAAGGATGTGTAGATCATGCGCTTTTCATGGAAACGGAACTTGATCGTGCTTTGGGTGGGTGTCTTTTTTTGTAGTACGGCGTATTCGATCTCTATTCCGTTCCTCTCTATTTTTTTGAGTGACGAGCTTGGGGTTACGAATCATTTGGAAATTTGGTCTGGGGTTAGTTTTGGGATAACCTTTCTAGCCAGCGCTTTAATTTCTCCCTACTGGGGTTCCCTCGCCGACAAATATGGTCGGAAGCCGATGCTTATTCGCTCGGGCTTCAGTTTGGCAGCCTTATATCTGATTAATTACTTCGTGCATGATCCTTACGTCTTTCTGATCGTGCGCGTACTACAAGGATTGCTTGCTGGATTTGTTCCGGCTGCGATAGCCATGGTGGCTACGAACACACCTGAGGATAAGACCGGTTATGCGCTGAGTATTATGTCTACAGCCGGAGCAACGGGCAGTATCATTGGTCCATTGATCGGCGGTGTAGTGAGCTTTTACACAAGCAATCGGGTTGCTTTTTTATTCTCAGCAGGTATTGTACTCGTTTCGGCACTTATTGCTACTTTTTTTGCTAAAGAAGAGAATTTTGACCGATCTGCTCCGAGGTCTCATGTAAGTGATGATATCAAGGAAGCGCGAAGCAATCGCGCATTTATGACTTTGCTATCGCTGGCGGGGATAAGCACCTTTTCTGTTATGATTCTGGAGCCGCTTATTCCGATACATCTGCTAGATATGGGAATCGCCAAAAGCAGCGCCTCGCTAAGCTCAGGAATTGTATTCTCCGCTGTGGGTATTGCTACTGTGCTAATGGCTCCGCAGTGGGGGAGAATCGGAAGCCGGAAGGGCTTCGGGATGATCTTGTTCATTGGATTAATCGGTGGAGGTATCGGTAATATTCTGCAATTCTTTGTTACAGGGTATGTGGAATTCGCCGTTCTTCGTTTTGCCTACGGCTTGTTCTATGCAGGTGTGCTTCCATCTGTAAATGCAATGATTGTACAAGTTATTGAGCCCGGGTTTCGCGGACGTGCTTTTGGTCTCAACCAAGCGGCATCTCAACTCGCGACAATGGCCGGGCCTATTATAGGCGGTTTACTTGGGGCTTTTATCCAGATCCGCTGGGTGTTTGTGATCAATGGGGTGATGCTGCTTGTAGCAGCGGTATTGGTTAAGACCCGTAAGCTGGATTCCCAAATTGCAGCAGCGCGTTCAGTAGAATAACCGGCAGCTCAAGAGTAACCCTTACTGAGGAAAGTACTCATATTGAAAAACAAATAAAGCCGCCGGATCCTAGCCCGGCGGCTTTATATAGTCTAATCTCCCTGTGATCCGTTTAAGACGTCCGTTCCAGGCATGCCATCAACTGGTGGTGAAGCAGGGTCGATGATGGATCCTGGATACACCTCATCTGCGTCAGGAATATCTTCCAATGGAGGATCCTCCTCTTCCATCTCTAGCAGCTCCTCGTCCTCAGCATTATCGCTGCTTGTTAGTCCTGCCGTTTCAGCAGCCAGGAATGCATCGGATTCCAGCAAGTCATTTCTTTCGAGTGTTTCCTCAGGTTGGTTTAAACCAATATCAGCCGCCAAATATTTATCGCCAACCAACACGGGGTCGGCATCTTCATTGACAACATCCTCTACATCAATATCAGCTTGAATATAACGCTCATATGCAAAATCGGCTTCAGTTTTATTAGGTGAATCTTCCATAGCCGTTCACTCCCTTGGTAGGTTAAGATTTGGACTTCTCATATGTATCTTTACCCGATTGCCTATGATCGAATCGTTTTATAAATAATCAGGGAATAACGCCGATAAATAACGTCTTTTTTCGAGAAAATTTACAAGAATAGGCAGGAATAGTGCGAAGGTTGTCGAAATTAAGAATCATATATGATCATTTAAACAACTAATGAATTACTGAGGTGCTACGATGAAGTTGCCAAAACCAAAGATAGCGGCTACTTTGCTATTATTTCTATTGCTAACAGCAATAGTGCCTTACGGTGCGGCGATAGTGAGTGCTGGATCATCAGACTCTGCGCTGCCAAGTTGGGAGATTAGATTTGGAAATACAGAAGCAGAGACTGTCGAAGAAGCTGTAGCAGCTTCAGATGATGAATGGATTCGCGTAACGCCTCATAATCACAAACCAGAGATGCCAAAAGGTACATCCTCAGCGTGGCTCCGGTTTTCTTTGCCGCAAATGAGCGAGAAATCCGCGTTGTTCATTAATAAGGTATATGGAAATAGCGTCAAAGCTTATGTGAATAACGCGTTAGTATATGATTCTGAGAATAAATACAATTTCAACGGCAGCAAAATTCTAATTCCTTTATCCACAGAAGATGGAGGGAAGGAACTATACATATGGACACACGGAGGAAGCAAAGATTTAGGAATAGAAGGCGAAATAAGAGTAGATCGCTACAGTGAGCTGTTGTCCATTTATGTGAAGCAGGGCTTAATGGATATCATCATTGGGATGACGTTTATCTTTATAGCTATTGTCCTGTTTATTTGTTCATTATTCTTGAGAAAAGGATTTTTTACGGCCGGATTTTTGTTGGTGTTAATTCTCTTATCCATTGGAGTCATAGTGGTTACGTATTCTTCGTTTTTGCCGATCATTCTCGGGGATTATGGGAAAATCGTGCTTGTATTCTTTGATTTAGCATTGTACACCTTGTTGCCATCAGTAACCTTTTATTTTGAGAAAATATTCGGTTCAGGGAAAAAACAAATCGTCACCCGATTCCGTAAGTTTCAATTGGTTTATTCTATATTCAGTCTTTCACTAATGGTTATTAATATCCTTCTGTCGTATCAGCTGGAAGACTTTTATAGATTCATGACTGCTGATATTCTAGGCATCATTATGATTGTGCAATTTATATTATTGGTAAGCTTAGCGTTTATTCATACTTATCGCGGCAATGGGGATGCAATTGTTTTTACTACAGGATTTACAATCTTTGCATTTATATCTCTTGTCGAATTGATCGTATACTACATATCCAGAGAATCCTATCAATTATATTGGTGGAAGTGGGGGATGATGGTTTTCGTATTATCCTTAATCGTCATTCTGGGGAGAAGGTTTACGAGAAACCATGAACAACTCGTTGAATATTCTCGTAAGCTTGAGACGTTTAATAATGATTTACAGCGTTCCGAGAAAATGGAGATTATAAGTGAATTGGCAGCTTCTGTAGCGCATGAGGTACGGAATCCTTTACAGGTAACCCGTGGTTTCCTTCAGATCCTAGGAGAACGCTCAGATTATAAGGAGAGGGAATATATGCAGATGGCTATCGCAGAACTGGATAGAGCTACGGTTATTATCTCAGACTTCCTTACCTTTGCTAAGCCAGGGCTAGAGACCATTGAGAGGCTTGATGTATCCGAGGAGTTACGGCATGTGTCGGGTATTCTCGCTCCGCTTGCGAATTTGCAAGGGGGAGTCATTGAACTCAACCTGCAGTCGGAACTCTGCGTGATTGGATCATCTGCCAAATTTAAACAAGCGTTTATTAATATTATAAAAAATAGCATCGAAGCTTTGCAGGATAATGGACTTATTAGAGTTATGGCCTGGAAATCCGAAGCCCATGTAATGATTAGTGTACGTGATAATGGAGAAGGGATGAATGGTAGTGAACTGGCCCGATTGGGTGAGCCCTATTACTCTAATAAAACAAAAGGAACAGGACTTGGACTTATGGTAACCTTCCGAATAATTGAGGCGATGGAAGGGACAACGGAGTTTCATAGTGAGAAGGGGGAAGGAACGGAGATTATCATTAAATTGCCAACGGCTAGAAAAAATTAGGAGAATTTAATGATTATTCCGTTTTTTAGAAGGAAAGGGTAGCATAGTGAGCGAAGTAGTAACACACAGAATATTGTTTCTGAAACTTCCTTCTGAGGTGCCTATATGCGCTTGATGGTTAGAATACTCCACATTACAATCACCCTTTCACTCCTCCTGATAGGTTGTGGCTCTATTATTGTATCGGCAGCGAACCCAAATCCATCCCATGAAATTACAAAGTGGCAAATGAAATGGGAGGATGAAACAGGAAATACAGGACAAGAGATTCCGTGGAGTGAAGGCCAGCAAAGCTGGATGAACGTAGATTCTAAGAAGGAACTCCCAGAGTTACCTTCAGGAGTATCCTCTTCTTGGACCCGTATTTCCTTACCCGATTTAAGTTATGTGTCTCCTTCGGTGTATATCGATACTTTATATGCTCTTCATGTGAGAGTGTATGTGGAGGATCGTTTGATCTTCGAGGAAAATCGTAAATATATCAAGGATAACTATTCTTTGCTGTTGCCTTTAAGTAAAGAAGATAACGGGAAAACACTATATATCTGGACAGAAACCATGCAAGACAGAATTGGAATTAAAAAAAGTGTAATGATCGGTGAACATAGTCAATTAATTAATGAATATATTGAGAATGGACTAAGTGATGTGATTTTGGGCTGCGCTTTTTTTCTGGTGGCTATCGTTCTATTTATAAGTGCTCTATACATAAACAGAGATTATTTCTCCAGTGTTGCTTCACTAGCAGTGGTTATAGCGGCTACCGGAATCCTTTCTATAACCTACTCCCCCTTCATCTATACCTTTTACAATAAATTGGGGCCAATTAGTAACGTTTGCCTAGACTTAGCCCTTTTTTCACTTCTCCCAGCGCTTACCTTTTTATTTGAGAAATTATTCGGTAGTGGTAAATTCAGTATCATTCGAAAATTTCGTCAATTTCAAGTGCTTTACTCTTCTTTTTGTTTGTTATGTCTTTTAATCAATCTCCTATCAAATAATCGCTATATTGAGTTCTATTATTTTATTTCTACCACCATTATAGGGGTTATCCTTATCCTCCAATTCATCCTGCTGATCGCATGTGTGGTTATGTTCTCTCTTAAAGGAAATAAAGATGCTATTGTGTTTGCCATTGGATTTGGAACCGCTGCGTTTACTGTAGTTGCAGAGCTATTATGGTATTACATCCAAAAAGGGAATTATGATTTGTTCTTGTGGAAGTGGGGGCTGGTTGCTTTCATTATTTCCTTGATCGTAATTCTGGAACGAAGATTAGCCTATAACCATCAACAGGTTGTTAATTACTCTAGAGAACTAGAGCGTTTCAACAATGAATTGGAGCGTTCGGAAAAAATGGAGATCATTAGCGAGCTTGCTGCATCGGTAGCTCATGAAGTAAGAAACCCACTACAAGTCACTCGGGGCTTTCTTCAGCTGCTTAGCGAGAAATCCGTTAACGAAGAGCAAATTTATATGTCAATGGCCCTAAGTGAACTAGATCGTGCATCCAATATTATTACAGATTTCTTAACCTTTGCTAAACCAGAATTTGAGACGATCTCTAGTCTGAATTTATATGATGAATTCAAGCATATTGAGAGTATTATGCAGCCCCTGTGTCACATCAATGGAGGGAAAATGATTCTGGATGTATCCGGCCAATTATGGGTAAAAGGAAATTCCTCGAAATTTAAGCAGGCGTTCATTAACATTATCAAGAACAGCATTGAATCATTCAGTGAAGAAGGGTTCATTTATATGTCGGTGTACGGTGAAGATAATAAAGTGATTATTCACATCAAAGATAACGGGGAAGGAATGGACCCTGATGTTCTGCACCGACTCGGAGAACCATATTTCACGAAGAAAAATAAAGGAACAGGTTTAGGATTGATGGTCACCTTCCGCATCATTGAAACTATGCAAGGTGAAGTAAGATTTACAAGCAAAAAAGGAGTAGGAACCGAATCCATTACCATACTGCCATTGGCAGAAGCTCCGGATGATTCCTACTCCCTATGAGGTTAATCCTGCTGTCTTACCAAGAACCGCGTGGTGCTGCGGTTGCTTTCAATACATCTGATGATGGACTTGGTGGGATTACAAGATAGAATTCATTTGAACCTTCTTCAACGGCTTTCAAGGTAACGCTGTCGGGAATGATTACGCCTAGCGCTTCTTGGAGAGCTGCTTTTGGATCTGCGAGTAGTCTTTGCTTAAAACTTGGATCTTCCCATGCCTTTTGAATGACTTGATTTCTAAGAACTGCTTCTGACATAATAATCACCCTTTCCAAAATGTATATATTTACCTTTAATAATATAACATAGCAATTGTGCTAAATCTATTCTTTTTATTACAAAATAATAGATTTATTGTATATTTTTTGACAAATAATAAAACAAGCCTCCACCTTGTAAAAGCTGTTTTTCTGCTTCGATAGAATCTGAGATCTGTTGTAAGTTCGTCACCAACATGGAGTGGAATGCTAGGAGATGAGGTATATCTAAGCTGGATGCCATTACTTTGCGATGCGTATCCTGCGCTAGCTCAGCATAGGTACGTAGTCCGTTTGCTGTAAACAGGAAGAATTCGACCTCTTTTGATGTGAGTGTGGTTGCTTTATCAGTGGATAGATAGCTTCGTGTGAGTGAGAGGAGACAATTATAGCTGCCTTCTGATAAATCTTCGTTCCAGTCTTCATAGTCGTCAAGCATTTGCAGTGTAAGTAGAACAGAGTCGATCACTTCCTCAGACTGCGGTACAAGAGAATCCTTACCAGATAGCAGAAGGGCAGCGGTGCTGGATAGTTTGAGCGGACTGGCTTTATAAGGGATCTTGATCCGATCATTAAGAAAATAATCACTGGTGGTTTCATTACTAACACTGTCTGCCCATTGAGCGATATAACGATTGAATGATGTCCAGAAAGAGGAGTCATTCGTAAATAAAAGTCTGTAGATATTCAAAAATTCAACATAGAGTAGGTTCGCTAAAGGTAATCTTTCGTATGTAGAGGATTCTTTGCTGTCCATCAGGTCATCCTGTATGAAAAAATATAGCATGAAGAAGACATTGCCCATCGACATTTGACGTGTAATTTCTGCTGAGAGCCCACAGCTTTTCTGAAGCCAAAAGGGCAATAGATAACATATGTAATTTTTGTGGCTTTCCGCATTGAATACGTTAAAATGTTCAAGATAGGACATGCCTTGTGAATTTAGAGGCTCAGGAAATTCGGAGATAATCTTTCTACTTTCTTGAAATACTAAGCGGAGTTCTTCTTCGTAATCATTTAGCCAATCCATTGCATCCCTCCTACAATAAAATTGCAAAAAACTGGTTCTTTCGCCCTGATTATATCCTTCTCTTTATTCCATTACAACTAAAATTTAGGAGGTTTAAGGACGAATGGACTGTTATACTTTTGGACAAATGCTTATGACTATTCGAATGGGGCAAAAGGCTGAAACGCCAGACGGCCGCATTGTGATGCGTACCTCTGCGGGACTTATTTGGACCAATGGGATATTGAATGGAAAAACAGTAGAAATCAAAGATTATTTGTTCTCTGATCTGTGGCAAATCTATGAGGATGAGGAAAGCATGAAAGAGGGAATCGGCAGAGAAAAGCATGAAAAGCGGGAGCGGGAAATGCTTGAAAATCAATATGAAGAGCTGCGCCTAGCGAGCCGGAAACATTAAATTCAACGTTCGACTCGCCAATTGCAGCTAGGATGAGGAAATTACTTCGATTTCAATGCTTCGTATTGACCTCTAAGACGTAGAAGTCTCCAAATACTTTGATCTAAGCCACCGAGTCGGTTGCGCTCGGTCCACAATAGACGATATTGATGAAGTAGAATATTCAAATCATTGATTTGCTCCGTAATCAGATTAGGGTCAATCGAATCTGGCGCGGATGCCAGCTGCAGTTTAATTCTTCCAAGCTGCACAGCGTGCTTCACAAAATGGATTCCGTTACTCAGTTCCTTAAGAACAAGATCAGCATCAGCACATTGAAGATCAAGCCCCGAGAGACGTGCCTCGATAGAGAGCATGTATTCTTCAAGATTGTTGAAATGCTCTTCGGTAAGTTTCTCTACAATTAACAAATTGTCGAGATTAGTACGAAGAAGCAGAGACATTTCCGTATCATTTGAACGAATGATCTCGGATTCAAGCTGATAGTAATTGCCGAGATCAAGGAGTAGTTGACCAATACCCTCGGAACGATCCGCGAAGATGAATGTATTTAAATATTTAGCAGTGTCTACATCTAGATTGTTATCTACATTCCAGGAAAGCGCAGCACCATAAACATATCCAGTGTAGCTGATTGGGAGATGCTGCCAATGCCCATGATCACCCCAATCGGTAATGAGATAGCCGATAGAACCATTATTTTTGCCATGAATAGCTGCACTACGCAGATTGGCAAACATATTGTCGCTACGCCCTGTAATGGAGTTCCATGAGCTGGTACCTGGGCAGACATAGAAAGGAATGCCTGCTTCACGGAATTTGAGGGTATCCGACTCAAAAGGATGTTCCGCACTGTAACCCCATTCCATAGCAATAATATCTTTAGGCAGGTGAGGGATCAGTTCGGGATGTTGGATAATAATATCACCCCAGAATTGCATCGTCTTGCCGCGTTTCGTAACAAGCTCATAAATCTTCTGAAGAAAAGATAAATAGATCTGACCTTTGCCTTGTGATTCAGCCAGCGCCTTGCTTTTGCCAAGACCAAGCTCATACGTCTCATCACAGCCTACATTAAATTGATTAGAGGAGAAGTATGGAAGCAGATCGTCGAACATTTTTTCTAGCAGAGGGAGCACGGCAGGATCTTCGGTATCAAACGTACCGGGATGCATAAATAGTCCTTCTGGATATACATCCCCCATGTACAATTCCTTGGGAAGCATAAATCCCTCTGGAATTTCGGCTAAAGCATTGAATTCAGGACGGGAAAGCCAGCCTTCCATATGTCCAAAGCTGTTCTGGTTTGGAACAAGCTCAATATAACGCGCCTTACAGTAGGCATCTAGAAGCAGGATTTCCTCTCCTGTGATTGGAGTCTCAAGCTCCCACACTTGAGGGAAAGATTCGTACGCGAACGGCGTACCTTCTATATATAGCTGAAGCTGGTTCATCTTCAGATCGGCCATAAGGTCAATGATTCGGTACAAGGTTTCTTGCTTTGGAATTTTATTGCGGCTGATATCAACGGTTATCCCTCTAGCTCCAAAATCAGGTTCATCGCGAATATGCAGATGAGGAATAGATCTGCCGCTTTGTTCAATGATTTGTTTCAGAGTGGCTGCTGCGTAGAAGGCACCGACAGGTGAGCTATAGGAGACAACGATACCGCTCTGATCAACAACTATTTCGTATGCCTGCTCAGATAATGACGGCACATAGCTAAAGATACAAGCGGATACAACCGTTGGACGAGTGCCAATAGATAAGGTCAAATGAAGATTTAAGGCTTGTTTAATCACAGCTTGCAGCTTTTGTGCAGCAGGCATTGAACTTTGCTCTCCCGTACTAGGAAGTACAATGCTTCCGCTTATTGGGAAACGGTATGAGTCCTGTGACAATGTGATTTCACGCGGATTAGGCAGAAGCAGTAGTGTAGAATGATTAAGCATAGCGTGGACACCTCTTATTCATGTAGAATATGATCAACTTCACAATAACCTTATCACTACTAAACAGAGGGGGGAATGTCTATAATGTCCAAGCGCATGGATTATATGATCAGTCCATATCCAATACGAATTATTGATCCGAAGGTTGAGTCCTCTAAGCTGAAGCTTAAAAATATTAGAGTAGGACAAGCCGGCCATTTGCCTGGAAGAACGTTATTCCGTTCAGGCGTAGTTTTTGAACACTGGGCTATTGTTTACATAGTATCTGGTGGTGGCACCTATATGGAGACTTCGGGGAAAGAACAGCAGGTGCGTGAAGGCAGCTTATTCTTTTTTCGCCCAGGATACAGTTACAATTTCGGCCCACCACCTGGAGGGAGCTGGGATGAGTATTATATTAATTTTAATGGGACACGTGTATCGGAATGGCTAGAGTCGGGTCTAATCGCTGGCGGGAATGTGTTCCAAGCGAATTCGATCATGGGTCTTTCGACCTTATTTGAAGAGGTACTACAACGAATGGAGAGTGGAGAACCTGCAGATGCGGATCGGGCCGCACTACTCGTTGAAAGGATGCTATTGGAGTGTTCTTTTATAATAGAAGAAAAAAGTTGGAATGCTCAGGCAGATTATATGCGTCAGATTCGGGAGGACCTGAATTTATGCATTTATGGTGAAATGGACCTAGAGCAAATTGCGGCAAAACATCATATCTCGATGTCTACCCTTCGTCGTCTTGTTCGGCGTAGTAGCGGGTATCCGCTTCATGAATATATTCACCGTCTTAAAATGGCTGAGGCCAAAAAGCTGCTTCTAAATACCTCATTACAAGTAAAAGAAATATCGGGCATGCTTCATTATAATGATCCATTCTATTTTTCACGTTTATTTAAAAAATATATGGGGATTGCGCCACAGCTTTGTCGTAGTAACATTTAAATCGATATCATACTACTAGAGTCCCAATGTGAATTGTTATAATTATATAATTGTTGTCGTTTTATAAGATATGTTGAAAATTATGGATTAATATTACATAAATACGTTAGTTCTTTATAACTATAGTGGATAAAATGACAAATTTTAGGTATAAAACCTTCTAAAAAAATAATAAATTTTTTGTAACTATTTTTCAAATGGAAGCGCAAACATGGGAAATGTCAGCTTGTTATTGTGATTTTTCTCATGTATGATGCTTTTATCGAGCACAGTACAATCTCGCATTTTCCAAAAAACTGGAGAATAGGGTGGTGGGATGAAAATCAAACCAACTGCAGAAGACAAACTGATTGAGTATTACAGGTACTTCTCTTTGTCCCTCACATCGCTCATGTATCTTCTAGATAAAACGGGACCTTCCGTAATTTATAAATCCCTTGTTATTGCCATACTCTTTCTGTTTGCACAAACGTTCTCATTTTTTTATCGGAGGTTACGAAGCAGGCCAAAGACTCTCGTCCTGGCTGTTAGTATAGAGATGGTGGGAATTATTGCATTGACTTTGTTTACCGGTGGGTACGAGAGTTCCTTTAGGCTCTATGTGCTAAACCCTGTATTGATTGCTGCAGGCTCATTGTCCATTTATTTTGGATGGTCGCTGCTTTTAAGTTACATCAGTATTTTTGCGGTGCTCTGTTATTTTTTTATCAATTCTGCGAACAAAACTTTTTTGGAAATTGTATTTGTAAATGGGAATCTGTTTCTAACACTGGTACTTACGGTTATAATAATGCAGATCGTTAATCGGATGAAGCGGCAACGTGAAGAATCGAATGCTCGCACGAAAGAGACGATGGAGCATATCAAATCGCTGTACCATATCGTGGAAACCTCAAGCCAACATGATTTCATGAATATCGGTCAAGTGATCACCGATTATGTTGTTAAGCTAACGAAGCTAGATAAGGCTTTGTTTTGGTTCGCCAAGAAAAGCGGAGAACCAGCACCGCAGAGCAGGCAGACCGGCTGGCAGCAGGAAGAGGAACAGTTCTTATTCTCAGAACTGGGCAAACATGAACATGAATGGAGATTGCAGCGAGAGCCTATTTTTAGAAATCTTCCGGGATTAGGAGATTTCCTGCTGATGCCTGTACGGATGAGCACCCGATTTGTAGGGATGATTGGACTCAAGCTGGAGTCTACAGAGGGGCTGGAAGGCCGCAGATGGTATATTCAACAATTGATATTCTTATCTGAGCTAAGTGCGAATATTCTTGAAAGGCATGAGCTTGGTGTGATTGAGAACCGGTTGATCATCACGAACGAACAGAACCGGATTGCGGATGAAATGCACGACAGTGTATCCCAAAGCCTTTTTGGTATTGTGTATGCGACGCATTCGCTGAAGGAATCGTGGAAGAGAATGTCAGATCATGAGCTAGAAGAACAAATTGAGCTTATTCATGACTCTGCTACAAAGGTTGCTAAAGAACTGCGGATCACGATCTACAGTCTTAGCTCCAAGAAGAGTGGCGGGCCTACATGGCTCGGTATGGTAAGATCACATTTAAAGAGCTTATCTAGATTAAATGATGTTGATATTGAATTAAAAATAACGGGAGATGATTTCAGTCTCCCTTATCCTTACCACAAAGCGCTTTTTCGGATTATCTCCGAAGCCACTGGTAATGCCATCAGGCATGGTGCTGCCAGTCGAGTGGATGTAGAACTGTCTCTGAAGCCGACTTGGATTCGATTATTGATTTGTGATAATGGTGTTGGTTTTGATACTGATTTGTTATGGATTGAATCTGAAGATAGTGCGAGTGGGCTTGGCATGAAGAATATGCAATATTTGACGCAGTCGCTAGGTGGCGACTTCCAGCTGTCCAGTAATGAAAATATGGGAACGAGAATCTTGATTTCCATTCCTGTGGGTGTAGCTGAATTAAAGAATGCATAAACTTTAGGGCGGGAGGTCGTTTCTAATGAAAATCGTCATTGTAGATGATCATCCTCTAGTTAGAAGAGGGCTGGCATCCGTTATTTCGATGCAACCGAATGTGAAGTTTGCTGGAGAGGCGACGAACGGCCAAGAAGCGCTTCTTGTGATTGAGGAGACGCAGCCTGACCTGGTACTCATTGATCTTAAGCTAGCGGATGAATCAGGACTTGATGTCATCAAGAAAGCGCGTGCTCGTGGAATCGTTAGTAAGTTTATTCTGCTGACATCATCTGCAAGCAGAGAGGATTTTCTGAAAGCTGAGGAAGTGCTGGTAGACGGATATGTACTGAAAGAGGCATTGCCAGAAGAGTTACTATTTGCTATCCAGTTGGTCCATAAAGGAAGAAAGTATTATGATCCTGGTCTGATGGAAGATAAGATGCGAATGAGTGAAAGCAGTCCGACAGATGAATTGACCCCGAAAGAGAAGGAAGTCTTAATCGAACTAGGACAGGGCGCTTGCAACAGAGAAATTGCCTCACGTCTTTTTATTAGTGAATTTACAGTGAAAAAGCATGTCAGTCAGATTTTAGCGAAATTACAGGTGGCAGATCGTACACAGGCAGCGCTTTACGCAAATGCTGTCGGATTGACCAAATATGAAATGTCTTATGAGTGAAAGTTGAACTAATTTATAAGCATTGTACATAAACACGGACTCGATGTCCGTGTTTTTTTGTGCGTCAAAACTTAAATTATCCCTAAATATGGCGCTAAAGTATACCTCACCCCCCTCTTAAGGAGTACAACGTCTTACTCCAAAGTGAAGAGGAAAGTGATGATATGAGCCATGTGGCGAATGGTGTGGATTGATAGAATTAAAGCAACAACTGAAACTTTCATGAATGCTTTCAGAATGTAATTTTAGCGGAAGGAGGGTTACTGTGGAAAAGACGATTCTGGATTACATTAACCTGATTAAAAAAAGGTTTTGGCTCATCATGGTGTTCGTTTTGATCTCCTGTGCTACGACTTACTACGTTAGTAAAAACTTCGTTGAACCCGTCTATTCCGCTTCCGGACAGCTGCTTGTCAACAATATTGCCAAGGCTCCCGAGAGCAACAATCTTAACGATTTGAGCTTTAGCCTGAATTTAATTGAGAGTTACAAGGAAATTATGAAATCACCGACCATCATGAAAAGCGTAATAGAAAATCACCCGGAGTTTGGTCTGACGGCTGATGAACTAAGTCAGAAGCTTGAGATTAAAACTTCAGAGAAGAGCCAGGTGATCAACCTCAATGTTCATGATGAAAACTACACCAAAGCTGCCGGGATCGTAAATGCGGTTTCGCAGACATTCATTCGTGAATTGCCATCGCTGATGAGGGTAGACAATGTGACCTTGCTGACACCGGCCGATCCGACTGATGTTCCAGGGCCCTCGAACGGCGGGTTTGCGATGAATCTCATCATCAGCTTTGTTGTATCGCTTATGGCAGCCCTAGGAATTATTTTGCTGATGGAAACTCTTAACGGCACATTAAGGTCTGAAAAGGAAGCGGAATATGACCTTGGTCTTCCGGTAATTGCTTCGATCGCAACCATTCGTAAACGCGATTTGGGTAAGGCAGCAGGCGGCAACACAAGAGTGAAGGAGGGTGCTTATGTTGCGGCTAAATAAGAGTCTGGTTACGGATGTTAATCCATCCTCGCATATCTCGGAATCGTTCCGATCGCTACGCACATATATACGCCAGCTTGGAATAGCGCAGGGTAGCGGAGGAAAAGTGCTACTCTTTACGTCAGCAGAAGCTGGAGCAGGCAAGACGACGATTTTGTCAAATCTAGCGGTGTCTTTCGTCCAGGATGGCAAGAAGGTAGCGGTGGTGGACTGCAATCTGCGACATCCCGGTCTTCATACAGTGTTTGAAGTAGAGGGTAGTGACGGGCTTGCGGCTTATTTAAGTGGGCAAGAGGAAGCAGATAACATCGCTGTCCTCGGAAATTTGGCCAATCTTTCGGTCATCCCGGCGGGTAAAACGCATGTTAGTCCGCCGGATTTGCTGGGCAACCCCAAAATGACCGCTTTGCTTGAGGAACTAAAAGAAAACTACGATCTGATCCTGCTGGATTCTCCTTCGGCAGTCGATTTCAGTGATGCTCGTATATTGGCACCTCAAGCGGACGGCGTGATCCTGGTGGCCAGATACGGAAAGTCCAAACGGGAATCGATCCGCAAAGCGAAGACGCTGCTTGAACAGACCGGCTCTAATCTAATCGGAATTGCCATGAACCAGGCGAAGTAAATGTTTATGCTTTCGAAGTAAGCTTTGCTCGAAGTCAAATCATTGAAGCTAATGCTCACAAAACTTAAGTTTATGCTTTCGAAGTGAGTTTTGTACGAAGTCAAATCATTGAAGCTAATGCTCACAAAACTTTTAGGAGGTAAAGTGCGATGAAAAAGGTAAAAAAAGTAATCATACCCGCGGCAGGACTAGGTACGCGCTTTCTTCCTGCAACGAAAGCCATGCCTAAAGAAATGCTTCCGATTATCAATAAACCAACCATTCAATACATTGTGGAGGAAGCTATTGCTTCCGGTATTGAAGATATCATCATTGTTACTGGTAAAGGTAAAAGGGCCATTGAGGATCATTTTGACAATGCATTTGAGCTGGAGTCTAGGCTTCTGGAAGATGGAAAGCTGGATCTGCTTAAAGAGGTTCAGCGTTCAGCCAAGGTAGAAATTCACTATATCCGCCAGAAAGAACCGAAGGGTCTGGGGCATGCCGTATGGTGTGCAAGACGGTTTATCGGAGATGAGCCATTCGGTGTCATGTTAGGCGATGATATCGTCACAGGAGCCGTACCTTGCCTTAAGCAGCTGATCGATCAATATGAAGAAACACAAAACTCGGTTATCGGAGTTCAAGAGATTCCTGATGAATTCACGAATCGTTACGGTATTATTGAACCGGATTTGCAGGACGGTAAATTGTATCGGGTTAACAATTTTGTAGAGAAGCCGCCACTAGGTACGGCACCTTCCAATCTTGCGATCATGGGCCGGTATGTGTTTACGCCGAAGATCTTTAAGTATCTCGATTTGATGGAAGAAGGCGCTGGCGGAGAGATCCAGTTGACAGATGCCATTCAGAAGCTGAATCAGAGCGAACGGGTATATGCCTATAATTTTGACGGAACAAGATATGATGTCGGCGAGCGGCTTGGATATATTTTGACAACACTTGAATTTGCACTGCAAAGTGAAGATTTGCGCTATCCGGTGATGGATGCAATGGCGGAATGGCTGAATAAAATGGGACAAACCAGCTTGAGTAGTTAAGTTGAGTTCGCAAAATTTTAGATGAGGAGGATGAGCATGCAAAAACTGCCGGAAGACTACGAGGCGGTCCTGCCGAAACTTTACATGCTGCATACCGATGAGAGAAGGAAAGAAGCGGAGTCCTATTTAATAATGAAACGGATGATCGATATCTTTTTTTCCGCTCTTGGTCTTCTCGTGTTAATGCCATTATTTGTTGTCGTGGCGATTCTGATCAAGCTGGAGGATCCGAAAGGAAAGGTGTTCTTTCGGCAAAACCGGGTTGGGAAGAATGAAAAGCAGTTCCCGATGTATAAGTTCAGATCCATGGTTAGTAACGCTGAGGAGTTAAAAGAAAACCTGATGGCCTATAACGAAGTGAGCGGTGCCATGTTCAAGATTAAGAACGATCCGCGGATCACACAGATAGGGAGATTCCTGCGCAAGACGAGCATCGATGAGCTACCTCAGCTGTGGAATGTGCTGATAGGTCAAATGAGTCTGGTCGGTCCTCGTCCTCCGCTGCCTGAAGAGGTGGCTCAGTATACGGAATATGACAAACAGCGTTTGACGGTTACACCAGGCTGTACCGGATATTGGCAAGTAAATGCCCGAAATAGTGTCGGCTTCGACGAAATGGTACAGCTGGACTTAACCTACATCCATATTCGGAGCACCATGCTGGATCTAAAAATCATTGCTAAAACCGGACTGATGTTACTCGGTTCAAAAGATGCTTATTAATAATGTGGAAATTAGGTGAATGCCGATGCGTGAATACGGAGACGTTCCTAAGCTTTCCATTATCATCTGTACCTACAACAGAGCACCTTTATTGATCAAGACGCTTCAGTCACTTTTAAAGCTAGATCACTTAGAGCAGGCGGAGATCATTGTTGTGGATAACTGTTCCAAGGATGATACTGAAGCTTGCGTCAAAAAGTTTATAGGAAAGCATGGAGCTGATATGGATATCCGCTACATGATGGAGCCGATGCAGGGGCTTTCAGCGGCTAGAAATACAGGGATTCTGGCTTCCAAATCGCCGCTGATTGCCTTTCTCGATGATGATGCGATACCTTGCCAGCGATGGATAACAACAATTGTCAGTACTTTCGAGAGTAAACCGGAGGTCATGGCTATGGGAGGTAAAATCGCTCCGATATTTGAAAGTAAACGTCCGGACTGGTTGATTAAACCCTTTGAGCTTCCGTACACGATTGTTGATTTAGGTAGCCGGATTAAGGAATATCCCAAGCAACTTCATCCTTGTGGGGCCAATATGGCGATGCGGAAGCTCGTATTCGACATCAGTCTTTTTCCCCTAGATCTCGGAAGAAAGGGTGATTCTCTGCTCTCCGGTGAAGAGACCTGGTTATTCGGACAGATTCAAAAAGAAGGGCATTCCATCCTCTACCATCCGGAAATGGCGGTTGACCATTTCGTTCCGGCGGCCCGTTTGACAGAAGACTGGATTATGAGGCGCTATTATAGCCAAGGCATCTCTAACGCTATGAAAAGCGAAGGACTAAAAGGCAAGCTGCTTCTAGTGGGAAAGACAGCCGCTAAGCTCGTGTATATCCTGGCTGATTCTATCCTCTCAAGAAGTAAAGGAAGAAGGCTTTTGAACAAATGCAGGCTGGAGAGTATTCGTGGAACGCTTCATATGATTCTCAATCGGGAGAGGCATTCCGCAGCGGGGTGAGGGATTAATATGACAAATTTTGAGTGGGGCTCCAAATTAAATGTTTTGCCATACGGGATGCTCTATCTCATGTCGGCCCTGTTCTTTGGAACGGCGGTCATCTACCAGCCGATGATTGCGATAGCTGCCGTGCTTCTGATTATTTTGCTGGGAATCTCAATTTCACGGCCTGAACTGATCAGTTATTTCGTTCTAATCACGACGGCAATATCGATTAACTTTTTATATGATGGCAGCATGTTCGGAATGGAGATACTGTCCCTTTATAAATTGGTTATCGTGATGCTGCTTGTTCCTTGTATTCTGGTCAATGGCTTGCGGTTTCGTCTGAGTCACCCCTTGTGGGCAATGGTAGCGCTGCTGGTGATTACCTTTGGGTCTTCGATCTGGCTGCCGGAAATGACCTCATCCATTGCAGTTAAAGCTTTTATCGGTCTATCCATTCCATTCGTATTTTTATTAATCAACTGGAAAAAGAATGTAGCTGAGCTGCAAATCAAAATTATCTGTATGCTTCCCCTTGTTAGTGTAGTGGTTGGTTTGTTGCTGCAGCTTGCGCATGTTCATAATTTTCTCAACATCGAGTATACAGGCGCTGTACGGATTCAGGGGGCTAATATTCCTGCGCATCTAGCGATGCTGGCCTTTATGGGAGTAGCGATTCCATTTATAGAGGTGAAGCGGAATCCGCAGCAAGCACGCTTTTTCTATATCATGTTAGTTCTAAATTTCTTTATCTTGATTGGAACAGGAACAAGAGGGCCTATATTGGCACTTGGACTTACCGTTCTCTATTACTTCTATGATATTCTCCGCCAATATTTGAAGGGCAGAACCTATCTGCTAATTCCGTTGATGGGTGCATTTTTCCTGATTATGGTCGCCGTTTTCTGGCAGCTCGATAATTTTGAGAAACGTTCCTTTGAGAGACAGACAGATACGGCTGTTGATTTATCAGGAAGGTCAGAGGCATGGGAGTATTTCTTAAACAAGGCTGCGGACTCTCCTTGGTCTGGTAGAGGGCTTGGAGCAGTGACGGTAGCAAATGATGGAACATTGTATAAGGGTTTTGTAGTTCCGCACAACGAGTATATCCGCTTTTACTTCGATGGGGGATATATTGGCGCTATTCTGTTGATGTTCTCTTTATTGGCTGTATTTATTCTGGTGTACAGAGCATTGGCTCCGCCGATCAAACCTTATTATCTGTTATTTATTGCAGCGTTTTTAATCTACTCATTCTCCGATAACACGCTGTCGACGGTCCAATTTATTATTCCGTTCTGTTGGTACCTGAACTGCCTGTATCGATCTTCACAGCCAACCGATTCCCCACAAAAAGAAGTGATACGATGAGTCAAGTGAACATGTTCGATGTCAATTTTGATAACTATGATTTCATGGATTTGCTTGATTACATTGATAAAACCATTCAGGAGAGGAATCAGTCTTATATCCTCACTTGCAATGTAGATCATGTGATCAAGCTTCGTAAGGATAAAGAATTTCAAACGGTATATTCGAAGGCAGGCGCAGTTGTTGCTGACGGAATGCCACTGATCTGGGCATCCAAAATGCTAGGCAAGCCGCTTAAGCAGAAGGTATCCGGCGCGGATCTATTTAATCGATTGGGCAACGCCTTTGAGCAAAGGAAGTACCGGCTGTTCTTCTTAGGCTCAGCTGAAGGCGTGGCGGAACGGGCAGCGATGAATTTGAAAACAGCGCATCCCGGGATAAATGTGGTTGGCTGTTATTCTCCATCCTATGGATTCGAGCACAATGAGGAGGAGAATGAACGCATTATAGAAATGCTGACAGAGTGCCAGCCAGATATCGTGTTTGTTGGTGTAGGAGCGCCTAAGCAGGAAAAGTGGATTTACCGCCACTATACCTCTTATCAAGCTCCGATATCGATCGGAGTGGGAGCGACCTTTGATTTTCTGTCAGGCTCAGTGAAACGAGCGCCTAG
This sequence comes from Paenibacillus sp. FSL H7-0737, assembly GCF_000758545.1. Lineage (NCBI taxonomy): Bacteria > Bacillati > Bacillota > Bacilli > Caryophanales > Paenibacillaceae > Paenibacillus > Paenibacillus sp. FSL H7-0737. The sequence continues at coordinate 1,085,153 of NZ_CP009279.1, forward strand.
CTTTATGCAAAAAACAGGGTTCGAATGGTTCTGGCGGCTAAGCCAGGAGCCGGGCCGGCTCTGGAAAAGATATCTTGTGGATGATGCACAATTTCTACTTTTATTACTTAAGGAACTGCGTAAGCGGGATAAGGTGAAGGAAGGAGGCTTGGAATGAGTGTATTTACGCCCCCATCACTTAGGTTCATCAAGACAGCTGGATTAATAGGGGGGACTGCAGCTGCAGGTGTCTCTCTTCCGCTGATCATCGGCTTCTCCAGTGCGATGCTGAGTTCATCGAACAGTCTGCAGGGAGCCATTCTCTCAGCCATCCTATTCCCGGCTTTCTTGCTAGCCATACTTAGACCGAAAATGCTGGTTACTTATACCTTGCTAATCTGGGCCGTAGCTCCAGAGCTGCGCCGCATTGCTGACTGGTCAGAAGGAGTGTATCACTCTGTATCCTTGCTGAGCTTAGCTCCCTTGTTAACCGGTGTAACCTTGATCATTCCGCTGCTGAAGGAGATTCATAATATTCAAAAGGCCTCCACGCGGATCATGTTAATGTTCGCAGTTGCGCTGGGTTATGGTGCTTTAATCGGTTTGGCTAAGAATGGCATGGGTTCAGTTTATGACTTAGCGAATTATATTGTGCCACTGCTGTTATTGCCGTACTTTGCCGTCACGAAGTTCAAGCCGAAGGATATCGATCGATTGCTTACGGCTTTTGCTAATATTGCTGTCCTAGTTGCCATTTACGGGATTGTTCAGTATTTGACGGTGCCACCTTGGGATGTGTTCTGGATGAAACATGCGGATATGATGTCCATCGGAAATCCATATCCATTGGAAATCCGAGTGTTCTCTACGCTGAATTCACCGGGACCGGCTGCAACCTTCTTAGCGTTTGCTTTAGTTCCGATGATACTGGAGAAAAAATGGCGGGGAACATTGCGCTGGATCGGCGTGCTGCTGGTTGTAATCTGCCTGCTGACTACTTTAGTACGCGCGGCATGGCTGATTCTTCTGGTGATGCTGCTCATGTACATTGGAACCTCTCCTTCTAAGGGAAAGTGGAAAACCTTGATCCAATTAGTTTTTGTGGCTGCTGCGTTGTTCTGGGTTGTGCCAAAATTGCCTGGCGCCGAAGGACTGGTTGCTCGGGTAGAGACACTTTCTTCTGTTCAGGAAGATCACTCTTATAATGAACGGCTAAGCTTATGGCAAAACATGCTGCCTATGGTCGCCGCCAATCCAGTAGGTCAGGGAATCGGTAGTGTAGGTCAAGGGACTAAGCTTGGTAATGACGGCGAGCTTGGAGAGTACGGAATTATGGATAACGGAGTTATCGCCTTACTGCTTACCTTTGGTATTCTGGGTGCTGTTTTCTTCTTCGGAGCTTTAGGCGCAGTTGTCAAACAAATATTCGCTAGAGTAATCAGCAGGGACCAATTGCAGCCATACGCCCGACTTGCTCTTGCTACTTGGACCGGTGCGATAGTCAGTTTGGTATCAGATAATGGGTTTCCCGGACTCAAGGGATACTTAATCTGGATGCTGATCGGTCTTGGCCTCAGCGCAAGGGAGATTACTCAAAGTAGAAGGAAGGGAACACCGTATGCAGCAGTTGAATGCAAAATCTCTCCCCGCTAAAACAATCTGGTCATCTTTTAGACTGTTCGCCAAGAGCAAGGACAACAGCTCGGCAGCCGTAAAAACTATGTTTGTCAGTGTCATGATCCTATTGATTAACATGTTAACTGGTGTACTGACCGCCCGTTATCTTGGACCGACAGGTCGTGGGGAACAGACGGCAATGATTAACTGGTCACAGTTTCTGGCCTTTAGCATGAGCTTTGGCATTCCTTCAGCTCTCATCTATAACGCTAAGAAAAACCCGGAGGATGCCGGAGTACTTTATCGTATGGCATTGCTGCTCGGTACCATTTTTGGGGTCATAGCGATGATTATAGGTATCGTGGTCTTGCCTTATTGGCTGAAATCCTTCAGTCCGGAGGTCGTGACCTTTGCTCAGTGGTCTATGATTCTGTGTCCGATTATAGTGATCTCTCAAATTAACAATGCAGCTTTTCAATTCAGAGGTGAATACAAGAGGTTTAATTGGATTCGCTATCTAGTGCCGTTGCTTACACTGACGATGATCGGGATATTGATCGCGCTGGATCGGATGAATCCATTTACAACTGCAGTTGCCTATCTTCTTCCTGGAGCGCCGCTGTTTATCGGAATGACGATTTCCTTGCTTCGTACCTATAAGGTGAAGATGAGAGGGGCCTATCAGAATTTAAAAAGATTGTTTACTTACGGGCTTGGTTCCTACGGCAATGACTTGCTTGGCAATTTCTCTTATTATATCGATCAGATCGTAATTGCCGGTTTGTTAAGACCTGCTGATCTGGGGCTGTATGTAGTGGCTGTGAGTCTATCGCGAATGGTCAATTTTTTCTCAAGCTCGATTACTATCGTACTGTTTCCCAAGGCCTCTGAGCTGTCAAAAGAACAGGCAGTTGAGTTAACATTCAAAGCCTTTCGCATAAGTACGACTTTCACCATGCTTGGCGGAGTAGTCCTGATGCTCTTAGCCCCTTTAGTAATTCCGTTGATGTACGGCAAAGACTTCAATGCGGCATTAACCGTGTTTCGCTTGTTGCTCCTTGAAGTGACTATTAGCGGGGGGACGATCATTCTGGCGCAGGCCTTTATGGCGCTAGGCAAGCCGAAAATTGTTTCGATGCTTCAAGGTTTTGGCTTACTCTTGGTTATCCCAATGTTGTTCCTGCTCATCCCTAAGTTTGGCTTACTCGGAGCAGGGATAGCGATGTTGTCATCAGCAATCCTGCGATTCTTCTTCATTGTTCTCAATATAAAGTACACCTTAAAAGTTAAACTACCCCGGCTGCTCATTACCCGGGAGGACATCCAGTGGATGAAGACGACGATGAATTCTTACATTCGCAAGAAACCGATGGATATGAATGGATAATGCGAAAGACAAAGGAGGGAACCTTCATGGATTCAGTAAAAAGCGTGGTAGGCGGCCAAGGCAATTATCCAATATCGGCTGTCATCATCGCTCAGGATGACGAAGTTCGAATATCTAAGGCCATACAATCCTGCAGGTTATTCGCCGACGAGGTGATTGTGATTGACGGAGGCAGCAAAGACGGGACAGTTCAGCTTTCCGAAAGCTTGAATTGTCGTGTATACGTCAACCCATGGCCCGGATATGCGAAACAGAGGGAGTTCGGAGTAGAACGCGCGGTTCATGATTGGGTCTTCCTTATTGATACTGACGAAGTGGTCAGCGACGAGTTGGCCGCAAGTATTCTTGAACTGAAACCGGGGCTTAAGGATCAATCGGTTGCCTATTCTATCTACCGGATCGGTGATTTTATGGGCAGATGGCTGGATCGTGGCGAATATCTAGTGCGCCTTTACAACCGCAAAGCGTATGGAATTCGAAACAGCTTGGTGCACGAGATGCCCGAGGTTTCTGAAGAACGAACTATACGTTTGACAGGAACTCTCTGGCATTATGGTTACCGCAGTATTAACGATCATGTGGCACGTTTCAATAAGTATACTGACTTGGAAGCTGAAAGTGCGTATGCCAAGGGCAAACGATTTCGGGTCAGTCATCTGCTGTTAAGACCGCCAGCCCGTTTCCTGCAAAAGTATTTCTTACACGGTTTGTTCAAGAAGGGAATGTCAGGTTTCGGTGTATCCGTATTCTGGGTCATGTATGAATTCATGGTCGGCTTCAAGCATTACGAATTAATTAGATCGGGAAAGCTGACTCAGCACAATGCGAAGACGAGTCAGACCGAGAAGGAGAATAAAGGAGAGAGAAGCTATGCCGTACAGTGACGGATTGAACATTATGACGACTGGCCTTAGCTGGCCGTCGCTACAGCCGGGTGGGCTTAACACGTATTTCAAATCCGTTTGCGAGCAACTCTCCTCACGTAATCGGGTGCATGCGCTGATTTGCAGTCAAGAAACGCCTGCTACCCCTGAGGAATTGATTATTCACAATGCCGGAGATCCAAAAGATGGGATCTGGAAACGTAAGGATGCTTTCCAGCGTAAGGCGGCCGATCTGATGGGAGAGGGCAGTGGCCGTATAGATATTTTATACACTCACTTTGCTCCTTATGGTATTGGTCCAGCCTTGGAAGCAAAGAAACGTGGGATTCCTGTAGTGATGACTTTTCATGGCCCATGGAATGAAGAAATGAAAATCGAAGGTCAAGGCATTAAGCACCGGGTCAAAACAACCATCGCCAAATCCATCGAACATAGAGCCTATAAACTAGCGGATAAGTTCATCGTGCTTAGTGAGACGTTCCGGGACATTCTCCATAAGCTGCACGGAGTGCCTCTACACAAAATTATAGTGATTCCAGGCGCAGCTAATGTGGAACGTTTTATTCCCGCTACGAATCGATTGGCGATTCGACGAAGCTTGAATTTACCTGAGGGAGCAACAACCGTGCTGACTGTTCGGCGGTTGGTCAATCGGATGGGACTACTCCAGCTGCTTGAAGCCTGGAAGCAAGTTGCGGAGCGTTTCCCGAATGCAATTCTGCTGATTGGTGGTAAAGGGCCGTTGCGGGGGGAACTGGAAGAAAAGATCGCCGACTATGGCTTAAGCAATAAGGTAAGACTGCTAGGCTACATTCCTGATCATGAGCTAGCCTCTTATTATCAGGCAGCGGATATGTTCGTGGTTCCCTCACAGGCATTGGAGGGCTTTGGTTTAATTACCGTTGAAGCTTTATCTTCAGGATTGCCAGTGATGGCTACACCGATTGGCGGCAATAAGGAAATTTTGCAAGGCTTCCGGCCGGAATTACTATTTAAGAGTTCAAGTAGTGACCACATGGCTGAAGGTATGATCCATATGCTTAGCAATCGAAAGCTGCTTCCGAGCCGGGATGAATGTAGAGAGCATGTACTGGAGAGATATACCTGGGAGCATGTTACGGATCAAGTAGAATCCGTGTTCCTACAAGCCTTAGGAGAGGAGGTGACCACGTAATGCTTAGAGTAGCCTATATAGATCACACTGCTAAATGGAGTGGTGGAGAAGTTGCCCTGTTTAACATCCTTACCCATATTGGAGAACAGATTGATCCGCTGGTAATCCTGGCTGAGGATGGTGCGCTGGCTGAACGGCTACGTGAAAATGGGATGGATGTCCGTATTATTCCGCTGGATGAGAGCATCAGAAGTCGGGGGAGAAATGCTGTCAACTTGGGAGCACCTGCTGCAGCCTTCAAGCTGTTGGCTTATGGCCGCAAGCTTGCGCCGCTCTTAAAAGCGGAGAAGGTAGATTGCGTGCACACCAATTCCCTAAAATCTGCATTATACGGAGCCATCGCTGCAAAAATAGCGGGCGTTCCATTGATCTGGCACATCCGGGATCATATTGGAGCTCCTTATTTAAAGCCAATCGTTGCCAAAGGCATTCGTTTGCTGTCGCGTCTGCTCCCCAATGGAGTCATCGCAAATTCACATTCTACGCTGAATGCTTTAGAGCTGCCGCGTTCGAAAAAAACGTTGGTCGTATACTCCGCTTTCGCTAAAGCGATTGGTAATGGGATCGGTATGCGGGACCAGAAGGATTTTAACGTACTGCTAGTTGGTCGATTGGCGCATTGGAAAGGTCAGCATATTGTGCTGGAAGCCGCAAAAAGCTTTAAGAACGAACCTCGTGTGAAATTCTGGCTGGCTGGAGACGCTCTGTTTGGAGAAGAGGCTTATAAGCAGGAATTGCTGCAAAAGATAAAAAACGACGAGCTTACTAATGTAAGCATGCTAGGGCATGTAGATGATATTCAAGGTCTTATGAATACTGCTGATTTACTGATTCACACTTCGGTAACTCCTGAGCCTTTTGGCCAAGTGATCGTTGAAGGAATGGCAGCGGGATTGCCGGTGATCGCCTCCAATGAAGGCGGGCCGGTAGAAATTGTAGTTCAAGGTGAGACAGGGCTACTGATAGAGCCTGGTGACGCGGCGATACTGGCAGATTCCATTAAATGGATGCTGGATCACCCAGAGGAAAGACGGCGGATGGCGGACAATGGGATGAAACGAGTGAAAGAGCATTTTGTTATCGAGAATACGGTCAAGGACATCGTTGACTACTATAAAGGTTTGTTGGCGGGCACCTGACAGATGCTATGACGCGGTAATTCTGAAGATGATGCTCCATAAAACTTTGAGGATGATTCACATGAAAATTGCGATAGCGCACGATTACTTAATCCAAATGGGCGGCGCGGAAAGAGTGGTGGAAGTCTTTCATCACATGTATCCCGAGGCTCCAATCTACACAACGGTTTTTAACGGAAGCCGCCTTACTGACAATCTCAAAGATGCGGATATCCGTGCCTCCTGGCTGCAAAAGATTCCGGGGGTAAAGACCAATTTCAAAGGGGTGCTGCCACTTTATCCAATGGCCATCCGTGATTTGGACTTTCGCGGTTTCGATATCGTCCTGAGTTCCAGCAGTGCTTTTATGAAAAGTATTCAAGTTCCTAAACATACGTTTCATCTTTGTTACTGCCATACGCCTATGCGTTTCGCATGGGATTATGACACCTACATGGAACGTCAGTCGAATTCCGGGTTGTTCAAAAAAATGCTTAAGGTATACATGCAGCAGCTCAAAACGTGGGACCAGCGAACTTCCAAAAATGTGAATCAGTTCGTAGCCAATTCATCAGTAGTGAAGACGAGGATTCAGAACTATTATCACCGGGATGCAGATGTCATATTTCCACCGATTAATACAGCCCGGTTTACAAGCTCTTCAACCATTGGTGACTATTATTTAATTGTATCTCGGCTTGTTTCCTACAAGCGGATTGATCTAGCCGTAGAGGCTTTTAACCGTAACGGACTTAAGCTTTATATCGTAGGGGATGGACCAGATCGCAAGCGTCTCGAAGGCATGGCTAAGGATAATGTATCGTTTCTGGGCCGGCTAGAAGATGAGCAAGTGACTGGAATGATGGCACAGTGTAGAGCGTTCATTTTTCCAGGAGAAGAGGACTTTGGAATTACACCGCTGGAAGCGAACGCTGCAGGAAGACCGGTAATTGCTTATCAAGCAGGTGGGGCACTGGATACTATTATTCCTTATGTAAATGGTGTGTTCTTTCAGCATCAAGAAGTGGAGGATCTGCTTAAGGCTATTAATGAGGTAGAGTCCTACGCTTGGGATATCGATCAAATCATGGAGCATGCACGTAAATTCGATGAGCAGGCGTTTATGGTTAAGTTCAAGCAGTATGTTGAGCAGGCCTACGTCAATTTTCTAAAAGGAGGATGATTGTATGAAGCTGACAGTAATCGGTACTGGGTATGTGGGTCTTGTATCTGGCGTGTGCTTTGCACTGGGCGGACATCATGTCATCTGTGTGGATAAGGACGAGGAAAAGATTAAGAAGCTGAAACAGATGGAATCGCCCATCTATGAGCCGGGAATCGAGGAACTGATTGAACTGAATCTTCGTGAGGAACGGTTATCTTTTTCTGCAGATCTTCAAGAGTCGGTGCGCCGTTCAGATATTATCATTCTTGCTGTAGGTACTCCATCATTGCCTAACGGTGAAGCAGACTTAACCTACATTGAGGGTGCAGCTGCTGAAATCGCTAAAGCGATGGAAGGGCACAAAATTATAATGACTAAATCTACAGTTCCCGTAGGGACAAATGAGAAAATCTCCAAAATGCTCTCTAAGTTTACCCATCATTCTTTTGATATCGTGTCTGCTCCCGAGTTTTTACGTGAAGGGTCAGCGATTCGCGATACCCTCCATCCCGACAGAATTGTCATTGGTCTTGATAATCCAGAGCTGGAACCAACCATGCGCGAGCTTCATAAGGGTTTCACTGAAAATGTATTTGTAACAGATATACGCAGTGCTGAAATGATCAAATATGCTTCAAATGCATTTTTGGCCACGAAGATCTCCTTTATTAACGAGATCGCCAATATTTGTGAAAAAGTGGGAGCTGATGTAACCGAGGTAGCACAAGGAATGGGTATGGACCAAAGAATCGGGTCATCCTTCCTGCAGGCTGGCATCGGTTATGGAGGCTCCTGTTTCCCGAAAGACACTAATGCACTCATTCAAATTGCGGGCAACGTCGATTACGAATTCAAATTATTGAAATCTGTAGTCGAAGTGAACAAGGGACAACGGTTTATGATCATCTCCAAGCTGCATGAATCACTTGGCAGCCTGCGCGGTTCGACGATTGGGATATGGGGGCTTGCTTTCAAGCCTAATACTGATGATGTCCGCGAAGCTCCAGCCAGAGAGATTGTTGAGGCACTGGTTGCTGAAGGGGCAACAGTCAAACTATATGATCCAATCGCAGCTACAAATTTCAGGCAGCAATATGATCATCCGCAGCTTCGCTGGTGCAATCTGCCAGAGGAAGCGGCTGAGGGCAGCGATGCCGTATGCCTCTTGACGGATTGGAGCCTACTTAAGGAGATTGATCTGCATCAGCTGGCGAAAAGCATGCGTAATGGGGTATTGATCGATGGACGCAACGTGTATTCCAAGGAGCAAATCGAGGGTACCGGCCTCGTTTATCATTCTGTCGGCCGCCCGCAGATGGGTGGATTGAGCGGTTATTCTGCTAGTGTGGCTGGAGCGGTTTAATCTAAGTTATATTGATTGAACTTGTGTTTTTTCTATTTAGGGATGAGCCGTGACTCCAGAGAATGTTTGGACTTCCAGCCGCTGTTGTCTGCAGATTTCCTGATTTTAACCGCTGATAGCGGTAGAAATCCGCAGACAAAGGCGGACGCTATCGCTCTTACAGTTCCAAAATTCCCCTCCGCCACTTCGTTCCCTTATTTTAAGGTTCTAAGCAATTTATAAAGTTAGGTACTCTGATTATATACCGCAGTAGCAGTAGCAGTAGCAGTAGCAGTAGCATTTGTAGTTGTCATTGTCATTGTCTCTGTCTCTGTCTCTGTGGTGGCTACTAGTCTTGCTCTTGTAGTTGCAGTTGTTCTTGCAGTTGCTGCTGCCTCCCCCAGAGCAGAAGCAAATCTTTAGAAAAACGTGCTTGCTTCCGGCTGGTACAGCCCGGTACGCACGGATCAAGTATTAAGAAGAAGTTGGTTAGGTTAAGAACGGAAAGGGAATTTGGAACTGTAGAAACGGAGTGTTCGCCTTTATCCTCGGATTTCTACCGCGAGAAGCGGTTCAATCAGGAAATCTGAGGATAACAGCGATCGGAAGTCCAAAATCCCTTGGAGTGGTTTCTACCTAACAAAGATATAGCTTTTAATACAATCCATTCTAGCTACCACCAAACGGAAGCCAGACGTTTTGATAACAATTCAAATATGCTCGATTTCCATAATTCAAGGAGGGTTCATTCTATGAAAATGGTACTTCTATCAGGCGGTTCAGGTAAACGGTTATGGCCGTTGTCCAACGACTCACGTTCAAAGCAATTTCTAAAGGTACTTGAAAGCCCTCAAGGTGAACCAGAATCCATGGTACAACGTGTCTGGAGACAGCTGGAGGAAGCAGGGATGGCAGAATCATCTTATCTGGCCACCGGCCGCGGCCAAGTAGAAATGATACAAAGCCAACTGGGAAGTCATGTGCCGATTATCGTTGAACCGGAGCGTCGGGATACTTTTCCGGCTATCGCCTTAACAGCTACCTATCTTTATTCAGTGGCAGGTGTTTCTCCAGCGGAGACGGTAGCAATATTGCCTGTTGACCCTTATGTAGAAGCATCCTTTTTCGATACCATAGCTATGCTTGAGGGGACCATGCTGGAAAGTGGAGCAAATCTGGCACTAATGGGTGTTGTTCCTGAACATGCCTCAGAGAAATACGGATATATTATTCCTACCACCGAAGAGGCGGGGGGAAATGGTTTTATGAAGGTGAGTCACTTTCAAGAGAAACCAGACCGTATACAAGCAGAACAGCTCATCGAGCAAAATGCATTGTGGAATTGTGGAGTGTTTGCCTTCCGCTTAGGGTACTTGTTAGATATTTTGCAGCGTAAAGGGTTGCCTTTAGGATATGAAGAATTGCAGAAGCAGTATAAGCTATTGTCTTCCATCAGCTTTGATTATGAAGTGGTGGAGAAAGAAGAACATATTGTAGTACAGCCGTATGATGGATTCTGGAAGGATCTTGGAACGTGGAATACGCTGACAGAGGAAATGAGCAGCAAGCATGTAGGAAAAGGTTTTGTGACGGCGGATTCTGAGGGGACTTGCTTGATTAATGAGCTGGATATTCCGATTACGGTAATTGGTGCGAAGGATCTGATCATTGCGGCTAGCCCGGATGGAATTCTAGTTACCCATAAAGCTGAGAGTCCACGGATTAAAGAAGTGCTGAAGACCTTTGAACAAAGACCGATGTACGAGGAACGCCGCTGGGGCCATTACAAAGTTATTGATTATGTGAAATATGATGAAGGCAATGAAGTGCTGACCAAACGGATTTTTATATCCGAGGGGAATAATATCAGCTATCAATTACATCGCAAGCGTAGTGAAATTTGGACAATCGTCAGCGGCGAAGCAAGTATTGTGCTGAATGAGAAAAAACATAATGTGAAGGCTGGGGACGTGGTACGTATACCGGAAGGAACGAAGCACGCGATCCTTGCTTTGACGGATGTCGAGTTTATAGAGGTACAGACGGGTTCTGAATTAGTAGAAGAAGATAACATTCGTATTACTTTAGACTGGAATGATATAGAACTACAACAATTCATTTCATAGGTCTAACCTATCTATTTAACCAATCCAAAATTTCTTGAAACAGGTAAATTGACTCAATTATCAAAAAAAAGTCATAAAAACACTAAATATATCATTAATTGTCGTCGATACTTACGGTAAGAGAGATTATTTCTCTTAAATTGAAAAGGCAAACCTATCGAAAGGTAGGGACGCAAAGCTATAGGGCCTTCGAAAGAGTGGCAGCCTGGCTACCGAAAGGGAGATTATTTTGAAAGCTTACCGTACGTATCGATTATTTGGCGCATTTCTGTCACTCGTCTTGTTTCTGACTGCACTTCCGCTTACTGTTGGAATTTCGCCGTCTGTTGTCATAGCTGCTTCAAATTCTGGAACGCCAGTTACCCCAGGAGCCTCACCTGAAGCCGTAAAGCTGCTTAACTATTTTTACTCGATCTCAGGAAAAGGTATTATTGCTGGTCAACATGACTATTTAGAAAGTCCAGATGAAATTAACAATATGCTGAAGGGAAGCAGCGGACAATATGCCGCTCTTCACGGTTATGAACTGGGCGCGATCAGCGGTCAGTCAGAAGGAACGATGGCCTGGCAGCGTCAAAATGTGGTGAACAGCGCGATCAACTGGAATAAAGCGGGCGGGATCGTAGCTATGACTTTTCATGCTAACCTGCCGGGCACCTCTTATGACTGGGATAATGTGAAAAAAACACTTAGTCAGAATGAGTTCGATAGTTACGTTACACCGGGTACCAAGCAATATAACAATCTGATCGCTGAGCTTGATAAGGTGGCAGTCTCCCTAAAAAGCTTGCGCGATGCCAATGTTCCGGTGCTTTGGAGACCCTATCATGAAATGAACGGGAACTGGTTCTGGTGGGGGAAGAAAAATAACTTTTCTAAACTTTGGAATATTATGTATGACCGTTTTGTTAACGTTCATAAATTAAATAATTTGTTATGGGTATGGAGTCCGAATGCTCCCAATGTTTGGTCAGATCCTTATGCGCTAACCTATCCAGGTGCTGATAAAGTAGATATTCTGGCAGCAGATATATACGAAAATGATTACCAGCAAAAATACTATGACAGCTTGTTGAGTCTAGCCGCAGGCAAACCGATTGCGATCGGGGAGAATGGTGAAATGCCTAATCTGGAGAAGCTTCAGCAATCACAAAGTAAATGGACGTATATGATGAGCTGGGGAAAAATGCTTTACGAGAATAACAGTGCAGATACAATTAAAACATTTATGAATAGCAACTATACCCTAACTAGAGATAAATTAAATACTAGTCTGGTACCGACACCTAGCGCTGCACCAGCGCCGGTACCTCCCGAAGAAGAGGGTGAGGCAGCAATTCCTCTTGTGAAGGGGCTTGCAGGAGAATATTACAACAACATACAGCTATCGGGAACAGCAGCTCTTACTAGAACTGATGCAATTATCGATTTCAATTGGCGGCAAGGCTCGCCGGATGCCGCCCTCGGGATTGATCGTTTCTCCATACGTTGGAGCGGTAAAATTAAGCCATTATATGATGAGCAATATACATTTTACACTACCTCAGATGATGGCATCCGTGTGTGGGTGAATGGGCAATCCGTGATTGATAGTTGGACTAAGCAAAGTGGTACTGAGCGTAAGGGTAATATAACGCTGAAGGCTGGCCAGCTATACGATATCAAGGTGGAGTATTACGAAAATGAAGGCGATGCGAGAGTCCGCTTGATGTGGGAAAGTGCTAGTCAAGCTAAAGAGACAGTTCCAGCAAGTGCACTTTATCTTCCGGATGTCTCCTGATTGATGAAAATTAAAGGTCGATCCTTAGTAGCTCTGCGTTATTGCAGAGCTACTAAGCTATAGTCCTCATTAGGTCAGAAGACGATTGTCCGATAACAGGTATGTTTATTTAGCACCTGTGGAGGCAGTACAGCTACCGAAAGGAGGATTTATTTGCGTAAATATTATAAGCAAAACAGATTGTTGTTTACTATATTACCGGTGTTTATTATTTTTTCCTTGCTGCCTTGGGGAGAGGTTAAGGGTCTTCCGAAGGCTATGAGTGTTTCTTCCGCTCTTCCTCCGGCTATACCAAGCAATCCATCAGCTTCTGAAGAAGCCAAGCAACTGCTGAGTAATTTGGTGAATCTACGTGGCAAAGGAATCCTGTCTGGCCAGCATGATTATCTAGAAAGTCCAGATGAACTGGTTCATAAGCTGAAGAATACATCGGGACAAAATGCCGTTCTACATGGTTATGAATTGGGGGCAATTAATAATCAACCCGAAGGGACGATCGCAGAACAGCGACAAGCTGTTATAGACAGTGCAATGGAGTGGCATCAAGAGGGTGGCATTGTAGCCATGACATTCCATCAGAGTTTGCCGGGGACTTCTCCGGAATGGTCCAATGTAAACAGAAGTCTCAGTCAAGAGAAGTTTAATGCTTATGTTACGCCTGGGACGGCTCAGTATAAGAGTCTAATCTCTGATCTAGACGAGATCGCTGGCTATTTGGGACAGCTGCGTGATGCCGGAGTTCCAGTCTTATGGCGACCTTACCATGAAATGAACGGCGGTTGGTTTTGGTGGGGGAAAAAGGACAATTTTTCAGCGCTTTGGAATATTGTCTATGATCGTTTTGTAAACACACATCAACTGAATAATCTACTGTGGGTGTGGAATCCAAATGCGCCGAATGAATGGGCAGATCCTTATGCTGCATATTATCCGGGTGCGGATAAACTCGATGTTCTGGCTGCGGATATCTACAATAACGATTATAAGCAGTCCTACTATGAGGATCTGCTCGCACTTGCTGAAGGTAAACCTATCGGAATCGGGGAGAGCGGACAGCTGCCGAACCCGGAAGTATTAACCGAGAAACAAAATAAATGGGTCTATATGATGACCTGGGGAAAATTACTGACAGAAAATAATACGCTACAGTCAATTAAAAGCTTTATGAATGACTCGTTTATAGTATCGAGAGAGGATTACGTTCTCACAACAGGAGGCCCTTCGATAGCACCGGTAATCCCGGTAACCCTAGCGGGTTTAAATGGAGAATACTATAACAATACTGATTTAGAGGGAGAAGCGGTACTTATCCGCGATGATCGTAAGATTGATTTTAATTGGCATGGCGGGTCACCTGCACAGGAGATAGATGAAGATCATTTTTCTGTTCGCTGGAAAGGGAAGCTCAAACCTAAATTCAGTGAAAAATATACGATTTCGGCATCCTCTGATGATGGAGTCCGTGTCTGGATTGACGGAAAGCTGATCATCGATAATTGGAAGAATCAAAGTGCAACCCTTCATAAAGGAAGTATCCCGCTCACAGCCGGAACACTTTATGATATCCAAATTGAATATTATGAGAATGAAGGAGATGCTAATCTTCGCTTGCTGTGGGAGAGTTCCAGCCAGAAGCAGCAGGTGATTCCACAAGGGGCATTGTTCCTTCCTTAATCTAATGAAATGATAGGGTTAGACATTCCGGAAGAAAGAGAGGACCTATGGATGGGAATAACGAGGAGAATATCTAATAGAAAAAATAGGATAACTGCAAACAAACCATTACTGTTATTACTGAAATTCACCGCATTAACCGTCTTGTTTCTGTTGTCTGTCTCTGTTTTCGGAACGAATAAGACGAACGATTATAAGGTAGGTGCCAATATACCAAGATTAGCTACAGGAAGTGATGTTGCAGCAGAAATACCGGATGGTACTGTGATCTGGAATCTGGGACAACATGATGGCTCAGCAGCTGAGTTCGCTGCGAGTGGCACTTCTGGCAGTAAGAAGATATTTAATGTTCCTTCTTCAGCGCTCAAATCATCGGCTCTTCAGAGCTTGCCTGCAGGCTTGAATGGAAAGACCCAGCCGGAATTAACGATCACCTATCAGCTAAATAAGATCCCGGAGAATGGGGTCTTATTTAGCGTAGGAATTCTGGATGCTTATAAATCCGTGCCGCAAATGAGTGTGTTTTCCAATCGTCAATTGTCAGGGATCATTCAAATTGCGGGCGTATCGGGCACAGAAAGTGAATATAGCTTTCAAAAATCCTATGAATTATACATTCCCAAGGAGCAATTGAAGCTGGGAACGAACGAATTGAAGCTGCAAACGGTTCGCTGTTTATATTGCAGTGACAAAGAAGACGAATATTCCTGGTGGACTTGGGATAATCTCCGTTTAGAATCTCTTAACGCTCCAATTTCCGAGCCTATTCATGGCAGCTATACACTGACCGGAACAGTAGTGAATAATAAGCAGTTTTACTTTGATGAAGGTGCGGTTACGCACTTGCCTTATGTTATCAAATGGCTAGGGATGGCTTATAGCGGCAATGTGATGCGTA
This sequence comes from Paenibacillus sp. FSL H7-0737, assembly GCF_000758545.1. Classification (NCBI taxonomy): domain Bacteria; kingdom Bacillati; phylum Bacillota; class Bacilli; order Caryophanales; family Paenibacillaceae; genus Paenibacillus; species Paenibacillus sp. FSL H7-0737. The sequence goes on from NZ_CP009279.1 coordinate 1,100,297, forward strand.
CCAGTTGTGCCAGTGATGTCGGGAGATCCTGCTCAGATATGCTGGAATATTACAAGGTATTGAAGGATTACAACATGCAGGCGGTTGCTCTGTATTTGCATACTGGTGATATTAAGCTTAAGGCAGATGGATCGTTGCCTGCTGATGCGGAGAAAAAGCTGACAGATTATTTTGAACAATATAGCCCTTATTTTCAATATTATGAGGTAGATAATGAGCCAGGGTTATTTAATCGTTCTAAGGCAGTGAACCTGGCGATTGCGGACTGGTTGAATAAAAAGGGGAAGCAAATCGCGCCCCATTTACAAACTGTTGCTCCGGGCTGGGCGTATTGGCCGAGCTACAGTGAAGATTCCTGTGGTAATCAGAAGGGAACCGGGAAGGAATGTGGAGATCCGGATGGCTGGGAACGTGATCCAGAGCAACGTATGGAGCTGGAGAAGGTTACGGATTTGACCAATGGACACTCCTACGGTGACTCTTATATTTTTAGTAATGGAGGAAGCTTTACTGAGAATTTGAAGACCTTCACTGGCGCAGACAATGGACTTGGCAAAAAAATGCTGACCACTGAATTTGGTACCTCGGACAGTCATGTGGATGCCTATCAATACGGGGCAACGGAGCGGACAGCGGCTGTATTCGACCGGATCATGCGTGCGCATATTGGTTATGCGGATATGTTTGTGCAGCATGCTGCTTTTTTTAAGGATTTCAGTTTATTCAAATACGGGTTTAATTTAGAAGAGCATGATCCGGCGACCACAGAAATTTATTATACAAAAGAAAATGAGGATTCACGTGTCAGCATCATGAGAAGGCTCAGTCTTGCCTATGCTACACATGGAGCCCCGCTAACTTATCAAATTGCCAACAAAGATGTGTTAGCCGACAAGCTGGTATATGTTCGGGCCGTGGATACTTCTACATTGAAGCCTCTTGCGGGAAGCGGGGCGACTTCAAATAAGGTACTGGTTAATTTCGTTAACTTTGAGTCTACTCCACAGACCGTGAGTGTAAATGTGACTATGCCGAAAAACGGGGTGTATGAAGGGGAGCGTTTTGGAAACGGGGATACGTATGAAAAAGCAAGAAGTTATGTAACAGGTAAAAAGGCTACTCCCACGTTAACCTTTACGGAGACACTTGCTCCGGGAGAGGCTGTGCAGTATATTTTGCAGCCTTCCACTGAAGTAAAGCCGTCGGCACCTAAAGGATTCAAAGCCGCAGCAACAAAAGGTTTAGCTGTAAAATTAAATTGGTTGGAGGCACCGGGAGCAAGCTATGAGCTGCTTCGCGCTGAAGGTAGCGGCGGGGAAATGAAGGTGGTAGCCACCGATGTGAAGCTTACAGAATATACGGATCATAATTTACGTGAAGGGACGTTATATACCTACGCGGTAAGGGTATCCGGCTCTAATTTACTGTCCGATAAAGTTCAGATTACAGCCACCGGATTGGTTCCTCTGGATCGTACTAAATGGAAGGTATCCTCAAATGTGAATACGGCAGCATCAGCTCCTAGTCTGGCTATCGATGGGGATCGGCGCACGCGCTGGGATACGGGGAAACATCAGGCCTCCGGAGAGTATTTTCAGATTGATCTGGGTGAAGCACATGAAATTGAAAGAATAGATTTGGACAGCACGCTTTCACCTTTTGATTATCCAAGAGACTATGTAGTTTATATTTCTGACGATGCTCAAAACTGGAACAAACTCACGTCTGGAAAAGGTACGAAAGAGCTTACTAAGATATCCTTTTCTAAAGTAAAGACGAGGTATATCAAAATTGTACAGACCGGATCCGGCGGGAATTATTGGTCCATTCAAGAGCTGCAGGTGTATTCCAGAGAATAAGGGTATCATTTGAATTTATATAATCATTTATAGCGCATACTAAATTACTGTGAGATAGATCTACAATGGAATAGGGAATTCTTCCCTATAAATTTTGTGTTTTAGGGTTGAACAGGTGGAATATAGGGAATTTCTCCCTGTATTCCAGCGGATATCGCCGTTTTTTAGAAAATCCTCCGTATTATAGGGAGAAATTCCGCATAACTGGGCAATTGTGAGGAAATCATCCTAAATAGAGGGAGTTTTTCCCCATAAAACTCCTTCCCCAACGCCCCATCACAATTTCTTAGACTGAGTGCAGAAGGTGGGGGAGTTTGGGATATCCCATAGATCAGAATGTATATGTTCCACGGCATATATTATCTTTCTCTTTCTCGCAGAAACGGAAGCCGTCCTTAAAAGGACGGCTTCCGTTTATTCTTGTTTAAATCCGTTAAATGAAACGAAGTCCAGACATATACGGCAAAGCAATAGCATCGGAATCCGCTGATCTCGCTGGCTCAAAGAGCAGCGAGATCAGCTCCTTGTCGTCCTGCACGGACGACAAGTCGAGGCCCTTGCGGCAGCCTTCGGTCTGCCGCAATAGCGCTTCCCGGTCTGCGATGCAGACCGTCCCGCTGTTCGCGCCGCCGCTTAAGCTGGCGCCGGCGTCCCGCAGAAGCGCGAGCAAGCCGCGCTCCTGCCACGGCACAGGCACTTGCAGCGTGCCAACGCCGCCGCACAAGGCCGCCTTGGCCAGCAATGCCGCTACCGCACTCGGCTGGCCGGCCCATTCCACCGCCGTCGCCGCGTTCGGCGCGGGCACGTCTGCCGCCGCGGGCACAGCCACCGCGGCGAACCCCTCGATGCTGCCGTCCCGAACGGCTACGAGTGTGCGCTGGGCTAAGCCCATCACACCCGCGTAAGCCTCGGTCCCCAGCAGCAGCGCCAGCTCACCCGGACTATATACATGTCCGGCTTCGCGTTCATTGAGCAGCCGGTAGACTCCGAAGAAGTCGCCCGGCTGCATTGGCCGCAGCGTCCATTCTTCTCCTGCTGCGGCTGCAAGAGCCTGAGCTGAGCTTGCGTTCAGCTCGGCAAATTGCGTACCTCCGAACGGTACGCACCCAGCTCGGGTGTATAACGAACGATCACCCGAGACAAAAATCAGCGATGCCTCGGCCTCGGCAGCATGACTCTGGCATAGCTGTAGAAGTTGGCCCGCCAGTCCTTGGCCCCGAAAAGCGGGATCAGTGCAGACAGCACCTATGGAGAATACATTCAGGAAAGCATCTCCAGTCTTGATCGTGGAGGGTACGAGCCCCATGAAAGCAGCAACCGTTCCGTCATCGGCAATAGCCGCGTAGGAATGACTGAGTCCAGGGCGGAAAATAAGTGGAAACAGTTCTTTCATTGAAGTGGCACCCGGTTCACGAAAGACAGAATCTGCAAGCAGAGCCGCTTGATCTAGCTCCGCAGGTTTAATTAATCTCAATTGCATAACATTCAACCTCCTATATGTACACACGATGGGGAGAAAGCATTTACATAAAGTATAAGGCCCGGGGAATGAAATCTCCAATCTTGTTTATATTATTCAATGTCTCAAAAGGATATCGAAAAGGGTAATAAAGTACATAAATAAGGAAGCTTCTTATATTTTAAAGCTAGAAGAGAAAGGGAAGTGAATAATCGGTGTCCCAACTTGCAGATAATATTATATTATTACTGGCAGCACTCCTGCTTGTAGGCGTATTTTCCACCAAGTTCTCCACTAAATTTGGAATGCCAGCTTTAGTGCTGTTTCTTGCTGCGGGGATGGTGCTAAGCCAATTTGTTTTTTTTAACAATGCTTCCTTAACGCAAATGGCCGGGATCTTCGCATTGGTTGTCATATTATTCGAAGGTGGCATGCAGACGAATATTAAGGATATTAAACCTGTTATTCGGCCGGCATTATCCTTATCAACGGTAGGCGTAATCATGACGACAGCCATTGTAGGGGTATTCGCTAAGCTGATCCTTGATGTGACATGGCCAGAAAGCTTTCTGTTTGGAGCGATCGTTGGATCGACAGATGCGGCTGCAGTTTTCTCGGTACTCGGCGGTAAGAACATTGATAAACGTCTGACCTCGACGTTAGAAGCAGAATCAGGAAGTAACGATCCAATGGCGGTGTTCTTGACAGTCTCGCTAATCGAATGGATACAGCATCCGGATATGGCGATATGGGGGCTGCTGTTGTCTTTTATATGGGAGATGGGCATTGGCTTAGTACTGGGTTTTGTGCTGGGGAAGATCGCAGTTTTCTGTATCAATCGAATTAACCTGGATTCCACAGGTCTTTATCCAGTAATGGCGATTGGCTTTGCTGTTCTGACCTATGGTTTATCAGCATGGGTACATAGCAGCGGGCTGCTGGCTGTTTATGTCATGGGCCTTACGCTTGGGAATTCCGAGCTAATGTATCACCGTACCATTATGAATTTTAGTCATGGTTTTGCTTGGATGATGCAAATATTTATGTTCATACTGCTTGGTTTGTTAGTATTTCCACAGGAGCTGGCGGAAGTGGCATGGCAAGGTATCTTGTTATCCGTCATTCTGATGGTTGTAGCTAGACCAATCGGTGTATTTATAAGCCTGCACTTTTCCAAATTTACGATCCGCGAGAAGACTTTGATTTCTTGGGCCGGACTTCGTGGAGCCGTTCCGATTGTGTTAGCGACTTATCCGCTGCTGGCTGATCTGTCTCACGGACGACTATTCTTTAATGTTGTGTTCTTTGTCGTACTGACCTCGGCGGTGATTCAGGGAACTAGTATTTCCCCGCTAGCATCCCGATTGAAGCTTGTGGGGCAAGAAGATTCAGATCAGCCTTCCCTGATGGAGCTGGTTGCTCTTGGCAAGACAGACTCGGAGTTTAACCATATTGGAATTAACCCTTATATGCCCATTGCTGGACAGAAGATTTCAGAAATAGGTCTGCCAGATGATATCTTATTTACGGCAATTATCCGCAATAAAAAGATTGTCACTCCGCATGGAAGTACTGTTATTGAGCCTGGGGATACTGTGTATGTCCTAAGTCCGAAAAGTAAGCGTGATGAGATGAGGGCTTTCTTCCGCAGCAGGAAAGGAAAGACCGCGGAGGAGGATGTTTCTTTAATCTAGAGAAGAGACTCTTTTACCAAAGTGTGACACACATAATAGGCTTTATAACATAAGCTGTGCTAGAATCGGCACAACATATAATCTCCAGAATAGTTGCAAAACACGAAAGAGTGTGTTAAATTGTATATAGATTTAGAACGAGTCTAAATACAATTATAATAAATGAACCATAGGAGGTTTTATTAATGACAACACAATTAAAGAACCATACTGAACTGCAAGCTGCTTTGAACCGCCAAACTGCGAACTGGTTCCTGCTCGGGGTAAAGCTTCATCATTATCACTGGTATGTTAGCGGATCTCAATTCTTCACACTGCATGAGAAGTTTGAAGAGCTATACAATGAAGCTGCGGGTTATGCAGATGATTTGGCTGAGCGTTTGCTTTCTATTGGTGGACAACCAGCCTCCACAATGAAGCAATATCTTGAATTGTCCGACTTACAAGAAGCTCGCGGCGGCGAAGATGCTAAAGGTATGGTACTTGAGCTCGTGAGAGACTTTAAGACTGTTGCTAAAGAACTGCAAGATGCAATTGCTACTGCTGAAGAATTGAGCGATCAACCAACTGCGGATCTGCTGATTGGCATCAGAAGCAGCATTGAGAAACATGCTTGGATGCTGAATGCCTTTATCGGCTAAGACAACATCCTTATAGGGATAGAATACACAAAGAGCGCCTGCGTATGGTTAACGCATGGCGCTCTTTTTTTTGAAGCATTCTATTTAATAAATACTCCACCAAATGGCACGGCTTCGCGCAGAAATCGTTTAATAATTCCATCATCGTTATTATCTCTTTCAAATCGGCGATTCTGGCGTCCGGCTTGAAACAACACAGGGCCGTGGCCCGTCATCTTCCAATGATAACTCATATGCTGGCTAGCTAAATGGTTGCCGTAAACGGTAAGCTCCAGCTTCGCATTCTCAGGATAGGCAATAATGCTGCCTGCATCCACATAGAGCGGATTGTAAGGATGAAGCTCAGCTTCACATACCGTACCTTCAGTCAATATACCAATGATGCCGTTACCCGTAAATTTCACTTTCACAATATCTCGTGTAACGAGCACATTCTTCATACTTAGCACTCGTGTATCCATCGTAACTCCCTTGCTGTAGAAGAAGAGATGTTTAAAGTCGTACAATAAATCGCTCTTTCCATCAAGCTGCAGAATCTTTACCCGATAACCTGGTGGAAGGGCGGCGACAAAATGGCAAGGGCCAGACATATCCGAACGAATCAGTTTTCGCTTGCGATAGATGCCCTTTACATCCATAAATCTGTCTGCCCGTCCAGTGGCAGGCCCTTGATAAGCGATAATTTGTTGTGGGTGCAGCACATGAACCTCTTCCTTCTCCCCAAGGGTGAAGGCTACGGCTTGTCCGCTCCCGCTGTCGCTTTCATCTTGGACATCGATGTTCATATTTCATCTCCCTCATGCTGTAGACGTGATCTTTACTGAATGTTCAAGATTAGCGCAGGCGGTCTCCTTTTCTAGAACGGTGAAGCATGCTGAAACGAACAATACGGATGAGTATAAAATACCCCAGAATTAGACCAATCCCCGTAAAAATAGTCACTTTGATTTTATGATAATATTCTTCGCGTGCCGTCCGGTCATTTTGCAACTCATCAACCATCTGCGTTAGTTGGCGATTCTGCTCCTGAAGGGCTTCGTTCTGTGTCCGGTAGGCCTCCATCTCCTGCATGGTATTCGTAAGCTTATCCTTCGCCTGTTGTAGCTCTTCAGCTGTCTGCTGAAATCCTTCTTTCAATTCATTGACTTCATTTGGAAGCTCAGAGAAGCTTTTGAATCCATTATAGATATCACTGAATATATTGGCTTGTGCTACTGGGGCCGGAAGAGATATGGAAAGAGTCAGCAGAAGCAGGAGCGAACATAACAGCTGTAGATATTTACGGTATTTACGTTGTTTCATCTATATAATCACCACCCAATTTAGGCTTATATTTCTTTTATTTTAACACAGCTTGACAGCTTCTGACAGCGTACGCTAAACGTGAATAGGGCTTCTTGGGTCAGTAATATTTGCCTGTTTGAAGTGAGGTAACACTTCCTTGTAAAGAACGATTTGGCTGTGCTCAACATGATTGAGAAGAGGGACTATTTATCGTATACTTTGGACGGAAAGGGGCTGCTGCGGAATGGATAAATGGCTTAAGACAATGTTATTTTTGGCCGGATCTGCTTTTTTGACGAGGTTGATTCCATTCTCATCTTTGTTTCGGAATTTGGACACGATGATTCATGAATTTGGTCATGCGCTGGTGACTTTACTGCTGTCTGGCAGTGTGCTGCGGATTGAGCTATACGCGAATCATAGTGGGGTCACCTATTCAGCCATTCAAGATGGAGGAAGAGCGATACTGGTGTCGCTATCCGGGTATGTGCTTGCTTCCTTATTCGCATTGCTGCTCTTCTATCTCTACAGTAAAGGACGGCATGATTGGGGACTTATCTTAGCTACTACAGTAGCATTGATTATGCTGGTAATGTACGTGCGGGGAAGCTTCGGAATGATGTGGTTAGGCGGGTTTATTGCGCTGAATGTTTTAATGCTGGTGGTGTGGAAAAAGGCCAGCAAATATTATTATTTGTTATTAGCTTTTTTGACCTTGGAAGAGTCTGTAATGGGAAGTTTATTTCTCGTATATGCGGCCGTTGTATCCCCATCTCGTGCGGGAGATGCCAGTAACCTGGCAAGGATGACATCGGTGCCGGCCATATTTTGGGCAGTCCTATTTTTTATATTTTCTCTGCTTTGCGCCAAATGGGCGCTGGGACTATTTTTTAAGCGGGAGCGAGTGCAGCCTAAACTTCAGAGTCGTTAAAGTTAAAAACATAAAATTTTCGTCATAAACAGACAAAAGGGGCTGTTTTTGCGAGAGTCAGTCTACTTAGTATGTAGAATGGCTCTTTTTTTGTCGATAATATAGAACCGAACATACATTCCATGACATGGAGTTGTCCGCCATTATTGGTACATTAATAGAAGACCCAAAAAAAGAAAGAGGTGGAAAATATGATGGAAAGTATTACTCCTATATTTACGTGGGGTCAAGATCGTATTTTTGCAGGTGGAAATCGGGATGTTGTTTTACTTGTCGAATGGAAAGGAAATTTGCCTTCAGAAAATAGCCGACCAAGCAGCCACAAAGTGGTTGCACGTGATATTGAACTACGAGTTTGGCTTGAGCCACATGTAACTTTTAAGCGCTGTTATGGATGTGAAATGGAGGCTGGAGAAGGGAATTCACTCTTGCTTAAGCTTGGAAAAATAAAAACAGGACAACGCAAATTCATAGGATTGGAGTTCACTACTTCTAGTTCTGTAGCAGGTAAATATGAAGCATTATCCCTACAGTGGAAGTATAAAAAACCAACTGTAGAGCGTGTTCGTGAACTTCCCGTGAAGGTACTTGAGCTGGAGTACGCGCATCATACGCGCATTCTGAGCGATACTTGCTGCTTTTATGTTGAGAAGCATCTGGAATTGTTGAAGACGGCTGAAACGGTTGAAGCAGCAGAGGCACTACGAAGTAAAGGCCAGCATAGTGAAGCTCACGAAATGCTCAATCGACATGCGGATAAGATGTTGCTACTCGCAGTACGCTCTGGAGATCCTTTGCTGCTTAAAGAGGCTGAAATGCTGTATAAACAGATCGGGTTCGAGCATCAGCAACGAAGTAAAGCCGTTGGTGGAATTTAATATAGGACTCACTGCACGAGGATGCACATAAGCGAAAAAAGACCTATACATAAATTGGATTTTTCAGCGGATTCGGCGGAAAATTATAAGAAGAATTGTAATATAAAATGTGGTAACATAGTAAAAAAGTTCTATCACAATTTTACTTTTTTTCATAAAATAATGGGTCTATTTAACCATAAATCAAGGGGAACTGAATATGACAGACCGATTAATCCGACTGATGCGCATTATTACACTTGTTCAAGCCAAGCCAGGGATATTAGCCCGCGAATTGGCGGAACGCTGCGGCAACAGCGAGAGAACGATTTACCGGGATATGGACGCGCTTAGCGCCATGCATATTCCCATAACCCACCTGGGGCATGGAAAAGGTTATGCTTTTATTGGGAATTTTGCACTCTATCCCTTGGATTGGTCGGAAGAAGAAGCAAACGCATTTTCGCAATTACGCTATATTATGGAAGATATAAAACCAGCATTACCCATAGATTTTGAAAGCGCGTATGAAAAAGTAGTCGCAGCTGAATATAAACGTAAGGCGGAGAGAGAAGAGACAATAGAACGTGCAAGAAGAGAAGTAGGGGTGGGGTGGGCAGAAAGAAGCAGTTCGCATATGGAACAACACTCATTTCTTACTCCGATCCTGGAGGCTTTATTAAAGCAAAAGAGTATTCAAGCGAATTATAGTGAGAATGCATTAGAAGAGAAAGGGATCACCATTGATCCTTATTGTCTGGTCCCGCTGGAAAGTCGTTTTCATCTCATTGGATTTTGTCATCGTCAGGGTGTTATTCGTACATATCATATCAACGATTTTTCTAATGTGAAGCCATTAAATCGTTTTTTTTCGAAGGAAGCGTTTGATGTGCAAGCCTTTATGAAGCAGAAATGGTCACTCGATAGGGATAGTTTACAGGTAGAATTCAAAGTGAAATTCTCGGAACGGGTAATGGAAGGAATTAAGAAGGACGAATTGCCTTTTAAGCCAAGTAAAGTGGATCGTCAATCTAGATGTTTTCACTTTAAGGTTGCCGTGGAACAAGATATAGGATTTGTCCGCTGGATTAAGAGATTCGAAGAGGAAGCGGAAATCATTGAACCGTACTATTACCGTGAAGTAATCAGGCAGCAGTTGGAAAAATGGAGTTCGCACTATAAATAGTGATACGCTCATTTGACCTTCGTTCAATTCGAAAGATGGGGTGCTTGAGCAACCATTTAAATGGTTGCCGGTGGCATCCTTTTTTTGCGAGTAAGTCCAAGATACTCATTTCTAACTATCTAATTATAACAATATATAACTAAACATATCCAAACACAACTCAATCTATAGAAAATCGAAAAAACGTATGCTAGAATAGCATCTACATATATACATGTGAAAATGGGAGGAATGGAAATGTTTAAGAAATGGTCAGTCAGGATCTTTGGTGTATTAGCAATTTTTTTGGTTGTGAATTTATCTGCGGGCGCAGGGTTGGAGGTAGAGGCAGCCGCCAAGAAGACAGAGATTATAGTATCCGCTGCAGCCAGCTTGCAGGATAGCTTAGATAAAATGGCGCTTCTCTATGAGAAGAAGCATCCCGATATTGATTTGGTCTTTAATTATGCTGCATCTGGCACATTACAGAAGCAGATTGAGCAGGGTGCTCCGGCGGATCTGTTCTTCTCTGCAGGGGATAAACAGATGAATGCGTTAGTGGATGCTGGACTGATCTCTGACCATAAGGTTCTGCTTAAGAATCAGTTGGTTCTAGTCGTACCTTCGAATTCAAAAGCTTCATTAAATACAATCACTCAACTTACGGATAAATCCTTTAAGAAGGTAGCGGTAGGGCAGCCTGAATCTGTGCCCGCTGGCCAATATGCTCAGCAATCGTTAACTGCGAAGAAGGTATGGGATACGCTGCAAAACAAACTTGTATTTGCGAAGGATGTACGTCAGGTTCTGTCTTACGTCGAAACGGGGAATGTCGATGCAGGCTTTGTATATAAGACAGATGCATTGACTTCAAAAAAGACAAAGATCGCCCTTACTGTAGGCCCGCATGTTCACAAAGCTATTAATTATCCGGCGGGTATCGTGAAGGATTCAAAGAATCAAAAGGAAGCTAAAGAATTTTACAATTATCTTCAAAGCAAAGAGGCTAGTGATATTTTTGCAAGCTATGGCTTCTTGCTTCCTTAAATAAGAAATCATGAGTAGAAGCGGGGTGAATAAGGATGGAAATAAATTGGACTGATTTCTTCGCCCCGGTATGGCTTTCCGTTAAAATTTCAGTAATTACCAGCATCATTGTATTTATTCTTGCAACGGCCGCGGCTAAGGCTATGGCAGGTCGCAAGTTCCCTGGTTATAGCTTGGTTGAGACTGTAATGCTTCTTCCTCTCGTATTGCCGCCGACAGTTGTCGGATTTGTGCTGTTGGTCGTCTTAGGTCGTCGCAGCTGGATTGGCAGATGGTATGAACAAATGACGGAGCATACGATCCTTTTTACATGGGGGGCTGCGGTTATCGCTGCGGTTGTCGTAGCTTTTCCTCTCGTTTACCGTACGGTGAAGGCGGGCTTTGAAGGCGTGGAAGCGGATCTTGAGGATGCGGCGCGTGCGCAGGGAGCGAGCGAACTGCAGGTACTGCGTTATGTCACATTGCCCCTTGCAGGTCGGTCACTCGCTGCTGGGTATGTTCTAGGTTTTGCCCGCGGTTTAGGAGAATTTGGCGCAACGATCATGGTAGCTGGAAATATTCCTGGCCGCACGCAGACTGTACCTACAGCGATCTATGTCGCGGTGGATGGCGGCAACATGACCCTTGCTTGGATGTGGGTGTGCTCCATTATTGTTATGTCTGCTGTGATGTTGATGTTTGTGAACCGGCGTACTTAATTATGCTCGACAGAGATCGCTCCGCTGACCTCAGTGGGAATGTCGATTGGAAATCTTGATAAATTTAAAAAAACCTAGCCCATCCAGGAGTAACCTGGGATGGACTAGGTTTTTTTTCTTTAGAAACGCACCGTTAAAACAAAACCTCTTTAATAAGAAGCAAGCTTGTGACTATCAGGTTTCGTAAATAATCGTCCCGGTTTCCGTGAGATCATATCCGTGAATGGACCCAAGCTCACTTTGAAAGGCTGGCGAGCGTAAAATATCAATCACGGTGGTGATCCAGTGCTCATTTCCCGGTTTCTTGAGCATCACTAGATCATAACACTCCTGAATCAAGGGAATGAAATCAACGCCGTCGACAATCTGAGCAGCCTTCTCGGTACCGATGGCCACATCGGCTTCTCCTCGTGACACTTTTCCAGCGACTGCCAAATGACTATTCTCCTCCTGCGCATATCCAGATAGGCTTGCGGCAGGAATGCCGTGCAATCGGAGTTGCTCATCCAATAACACACGTGCACCAGCGCCTCGTTCTCTATTAATCAGTGTAAGTCCATCCTGTTGCAGATGAGACCATTCATGAAGACCTCTAGGATTTCCCTTTTGAACATACAATCCTGCACTTCGGGTCAACAGACGCACTACAACATAAGAGAAGCCTACAAGGATTTTACGAATATAGGGAAGGTTATATTCTCCAGTATCCCCGTCGAGCAGATGCGTACTGACGATGTCCGACTCGCCCTGATACATGGCAATCAGACTATCTAGACTGCCAGCGTAAGAACGAAGAGGGCGCTCAGTGGGCAGGCAACGCTCCAAATAGGTGGCTAGAATATCGAGTGACATATCCTGACCCGTAATCACGAGGCTGTGTCCTGTAGCTTTACTATTAAATTGGCCAGAATGTGTGGCAACTTGTGTTAGATTTGCTCCAGCAAAAGTCAGCGGCGATGTCGATAGGGTCATGCCACTTCGAGCATTCTGTTTGTAGGCTTCTAAATCGGATTGATCCACACGCATCTGTTTTCCTACACGGTAGGAGGGAAGCTCCCCTTTTTTAATCAGATCATATACTTTTAATTTCGAGATCTTCAGTAAACGGGCAATTTCCTCAGTCGTATAGGATGTGTTATCAGACATGACAAAAGCCTCCAGAACTTCATAATAGGACAAGACTACCTTATTTTGAAGTCCTGTGCAATTAGGCTATTGTGCTTTACCTGCCTGCTGTGTATTGGATAATTTGATTAATTCTGAAACGGTGACAAATCGGAAACCTTGCTTTTCTAATTCCGGCAAAATAATTTTGAGCGCTTCTCTGGTTTGAGATTGTCCATGCACATGATCATGAAACAGGACGATATCACCATTATGTGCGTTTCGAATAACCTTGTTCGCGATACTCTGCACGCCAGGGCGATTCCAGTCACGTGTATCTTGATGCCAGGACCATAAAATAGGCTTTAGGCCCATGTTGTTTGAAGTATCAACTAGTGTCTCGTCATACATGCCACCCGGGGGTCTGAACAAAGCACTATGCTTTCCAGAAACCTTTATGATTTCTTCTTCGGTTAAATTAAGCTCCCGCTCAAACTGGGCTTTATTAATAGGTTTTCTAAAATAGACGTGATTGTAGGTATGGTTAGCTAATTCATGTCCTTCGGAAATGACTCGTTTCGCCACATCTGGATACGCTGCAATTCTTTTTCCTATGGCAAAGAAGGTGCATTTCGCATGATATTGACTCAATACCTTTAATATTTGATCGGTTTCAGAAGGGTCAGGACCGTCATCAAACGTTAATGCAATCACTTTTTGGTTAGTATGTACTTCCCAAATCATGTCTCCTCTTTTTTCGTAGTAGTCGCGGTTCTTGCTCGGGCTACCTAGAGCGGAGTTCGTGAAGCATAACAAGAGAGAGAGGGTAGTCATCATAATTTTGCTGCTAGTTTTCATGAATTCACCTGTTTTTTTTATTTTAGAATGCTCCTTTGGAGGGTCAAAATATTCATAGTTTCAGTTTTGTAAAGACAATCAGCCTTTTTTCATGTTCTTTCTTCTTTCTGCTATATCTCCCTGTACAAGTAATAAGATTCATTCTGGCTTCAGTAGACTTTCCAAAAATTCGTTCCAAGGGTGCTTCAGCAGTGGTGAAGATTTCTACAGACTCTACAATATAAGTTAGTTTTCGCCCGTCCGCATTGGATACCGTTATTTCATCACCGTGCTTAAGCTTTTTGAGGTTGAAAAAAATAGCTGGACCAATATAACTATCCACATGCCCGTCTAAAATTACATTTCCCTTAGCACCTGGTAATATTCCTGGGTACAGAATTCCTGCAATATTGCTATCCTTAGGGACGTCCATTTGTCCATCTGGAAGCAATGTAACGGTCTCTATTTTGGCGCTTACTTTAATAGCTGGAATGCTAAGCTGAGTAGGCAGGATAGGTTTGGGTAATGATGGTTTAATATCGATCTTTTGAATAGCTTTAGTAGGAGTTATCGTTTCTTGCTGCTGTGTTTGTAGTGACTTCGTGTCTGGTCTGCTTTCCTGCGAATGTGAGTCAGTACAACTGGCAGTGGTTAAAGTGATGAAGGTTAATATAAATGAAGATATCCATTTTTTCATGTGTAAGAAAAGAAAGAGGGGATTCCCCCTCTTTCATCCTCCCTATTCAGTTTGTTCGCTAGCACCGCCATGGCCTGTTTTTGGCATTTTTGTTGCTTTCATGTGAATGCTCTTAGTGTTAATGCTTTTAGCCTTCATGCTCTTTGCATGAATTCCTTTAGTGGAGTGGCTCTTCATATGCATTTTCTTTTCATGCATTTTATGTTCTTTTTCTTTCTTCATTTTTTCAGCATGTACTTTTTTCTCATGTTTCGTTTCGGTTGGTGCAGCAGAAGCAGAAGCCGCAGAAGCAACGGATAGCATCAAGCAAGTGGATAAAAGAGCTACGGACAATTTCTTCATAATCATTTAGTGGATTCCTCCTAGATGTTTTTTGCCTACGAAGATTAATATCTCCATTTCAATTGCTTTTAGATTGGTGGATTGCTTCCATTGCAGTTTGGGATTGGGATAACGTTGTATTTTGATGTGAAAATTGTTATGAAAATGCCTTATAATGAAGTTCAATATATAGACATTTGGTTAGGGGTGGGAATATGACACTTATTGAAAAAAGAGAACACCGGCAATATCCGGAAATTACCCGCCTAGAAACGTCGAGAGCTGCTTATGAGCGTGATTATTCACGCTTGATTCATTCGCCTACTTTTCGTAGGCTGCAAGGCAAATCTCAAGTGTTCGGGGCTGGCACGGGTGATTATTACCGGACGCGTCTAACTCATTCGCTTGAAGTCGCTCAGATTGCTCGTGAGGCAGCGAAAAGTCTGCTTAGATCTTATCCAGAGGTGGAGACAAGTAAAGCTGAGAACCCAGGACTTGTAATAGATCCAGAGGTTGTGGAATGCGCGGCCATTGCTCATGATTTTGGTCATCCTCCTTTCGGGCATAAAGGGGAAGAGGTACTGGATAACATTCTGGACCAGCTTATTGAAAAGAAGACGAATGAGGCTGCCCTGCAATCAGGAGTAACGGGAGCAGATAGGCTGCTCATTCATGAGCAGATGAAGCAGCGCTATGAGCATTTTGAAGGCAATGCCCATAATTATCGGCTGATTATGTTTCTGGAGAAGCGGGAGAACATTGATGGATTAAATCTGTCGGATGCAGTGCTTCTCGGAATTAATAAATATCCGTTTCCTGGCACCTCACTGAAGAAGGGGATGTACCTTCACGAATGGGCATATATTTCGGAGATTCGCAAAGAGTGGGGAATTCCAGCAGGTAAGAAAACGTTGGAAGCTCAGCTGATGGACCTTTGCGACGATATCGCTTATTCTGCACATGATTTGGAGGATGGAATTAAGGCTGGAAAGATTGAAGTGCATGAACACTTTATGCATGATTCCTATATTCAGCGGCTGATCGTAGAGAAAATTTCAACGTTAGAGGATTTCTTCTGGAAGGGCTGGGAGGAGGAAGGTATCCGCGCTAAGGTCGAAGAGGTGCTTAGTTCATTTCTTCGAGTATGGATGGAAAAGATGCCAACCTGCGAGAATGACTATTCCAGAACTCGGCGTGAAGTTAAGGCTTATTGGGTTAGCACCTTTGTCGCAAGTCTTGGGGTGATTCCTGATGGAGACTGGAAGAAGGTCACCTTTATAAAGGAAGGAAAAGAAGATGAGGATATGCTACGGACCGTAAGTGTGCTGAAAAGCTTCGCTTGGGTCACGATGATTCGTGATTTACGAGTACAGCGGCTTCAGAAACGTAGTGAATGGATTCTGCGCCGTCTATGGGGAGCTTTTCTTGATCCGCAGACATCCAAAGCCATTATTCCATCGGACTGGCTGCAACGCTTTGAGAAGGATCAGAAACAAGCGAATCCTATTTGGACGTGGGAACATATGGTGATTGATTATATCGCAGGGATGACGGATGCCTTTGCTGAGAAGATATACAATGAGCTATACGGGTTGAAAGTCGGATCGATTTATGACTTGGATTAGATAAAAGAGAAGATTAAGTTAAGGCCAGCCTCCAATCCATTGGAGACTGGCCTTTTGTTTGTTTTTTATAGAACGGGGAATATTTTGTTAGTGTTTTGTTATTATTAATCTGACTATATTTATGCTTGTTAACCCTAATATTCAGTGTTTTTTATAACAAAATAGCTATTTATAAAAATAAGTTATTGTTTGTTTGCTACTTTGGTGCTAATATAATAACTAAATTGTTATTGGTAATAAATGGGGAGGTTGATAAAGGAGTCGAATCTTCTGCTTGAGTAATAATGAAAACCTTTACAAAACGGGAGGGTAAAACGAATGAAGAGGTTCAAAAAAAGCTTTGCTCTATTTCTTACAGCAGTAATGCTCGTTACAATGGCTGTGCCTGCGCTAGCTAACGGAAAAACAAATGAAAACCTCAAGGCGCACTGGGCTGGAGAAAGTGTAGAGAAATGGCAGGGTAATGGTGTTATTCAAGGTTATCCGGACGGCTCTTTTAAGCCGGATCATAAAGTAACGCGTGCTGAGCTTGTAAGTATTATTAATAAGCTATTTGGATTTAGTACTCTTTCGGAAATGTCATTCTCGGATGTACCTGCTAAAGCTTGGTATGCAAGCGCTTTATCTATAGCGAAGCAAGCTGGCTATTACAAAGGTTTTCCTGATAATAAAGCGAAAGCGGATACTGAAGTAACTCGTCAAGATGCTGCAACATTAATTGCTTCTGTTTTTTCATTGGAGCCAGGCACTAAAGCGAGTGCCTTTACAGACCAAGCATCCATCAGCGCTTACGCTAAAGAGGCTACCCTAGCATTGAGTGGAGTTCTATCCGGATATCCAGATGGTACATTTCGTCCGAACGACCCAATTACAAGGGCGGAGGTAGTCACTATCGTTGACAGATTGATTAGCGGCTACTACAACACAGCCGGTACATTCACTGGGGGAGATATCCATGGGAATATTGTCATTAACCAAAGTGGGGTTGAACTAAAGAATGTAGCTGCATCAGGCAACCTTTATTTTACCTCCGGTATTGGTGATGGTGAGGGTGTCTTGGAGAATGCAACAGTAAAAGGTAATGTACTTATATCTGGTGGTGGCGAGCATTCGATTCATTTAAAAAATTCTAAATTCGCTGTTGTAAAAGTGAATCGTCCTGAAGGAAAAGTTCGGGTCGTTATAGAGGATCGTACGGTCATCACTCAACTGACTATTGATAGTGCTTCTATTATAGAAGTAGGCTCAGGTTCTACAATCGATCAGCTTGTGATTGGTAACGGTGCAACGGGAACGTTGATTACAACAAAGGGTACCATTAGCAAGCTTGTAGTAAGTGCTTCCTCTGTAGTCTTAAATGGAGTGACTATAGTAGAAGGAACATACACTGTGAAGGATGGAGTTCTTGTAGGACAGGGAACAAGTGCACCGGCGCCTGGGGGCTCAGGTGGTACTAGTGTAGAGCCTACAGCAACGCCAGTACCGACGGCTACTCCGGAACCTACAGCAACGGCTGCTCCAACGGCAACACCAGAAGCTGGGGTTCATATCGTTGACGTAGATGCATCGGCTGCTACCAAATCGTTATTTGCTTATCTGGATAGCATGAGCGGCAAACAAGTTATGTTCGGTCATCAGCATGATACTACCGTCTCTTTTGCCGGAAAGGATAAGAACGGAAATGTTATTTCTGACGTATACAGCTCCACTGGTGATTATCCTGGGGTTTTTGGTTGGGACACCCTTAGTTTAGATGGATATGAGAATCCTCCTGGAGTTAGCGGAGATTATGAAGCGAGTAGATTAGGATTATCCGCTGCCATGAAGCAGGCTCATGATTTGGGTGGTATTGTAACGCTAAGTACACATCCGTACAATTTTGTTACGGGTGGAAGCTTTAACGATACAGGGAATTCCAAAGGAGCAACGCGCTCGGTAGTATCACGTATTTTGCCGGGCGGAGATAAGAATGGAGAGTTTAATAAATATCTAGATCGCATCTCTGATTTTGCGAACAATCTTAAGGATGACGATGGCAACCTGATTCCAGTTCTGTTCCGTCCTTTCCACGAACAAAATGGAGGTTGGTTCTGGTGGGGTGCGGCTACAACGACAAAGAGTGAATACGCGGAACTGTACAGATATACAGTTGAATACCTACGTGATGTTAAAGGCGTTCATAACTTCCTTTATGTATTCTCACCAAACGGATCTTTTAATGGAAATGAAAGTGAATATTTAACGACTTATCCAGGTGATCAATTTGTTGATATTCTTGGAATGGATCAGTATGACAACAAGGAGAATGCGGGTTCGGAGGCTTTCCTGGGTGGTCTTGTTAAAGACCTTAAGATGATTTCTCAGCTTGCTCAAGACAAAGGTAAGATTGTTACCCTATCTGAGTATGGTTATAGTGCTGCTGGTATGAAAACAACAGGCAATAATGAGCTGGAATGGTTCACTAAAGTATTGAATGCGATCAAGGCTGACCCTGATGCAGCAAAAATATCTTATATGCTGACTTGGGCGAACTTTGGTGAAGGTAATAATTTGTATGTTCCTTATAAGAATGTTCCTAATAAAGCAGATCATGAGTTGCTTCCTGATTTTGTGAATTTTTATAAAGATGATTTCACGGCTTTTGCGAGTGATGTGAAAGAAGATAATAAGTACAATCTCGAGGTTGAAGTGGCAGGAAAGAAACCTTTCCTCCACATTGTAACTCCGAATAATATCAGTACAGTAACAGATGCCGTGACCATCATTCGGGCCAAGGTACTCAATGCAGTGCCTAGCAAAGTGACTTATACTGTGGGTGATTCTGGAGTAGAGGTGGAAATGACGCTCGGTGCAGACGGTTACTATAGCGCTTCATGGCAGCCAGACGCTAGTCTGAATGGCAGTTCAGCAGAGATTACAGTGAGGGCATATGGAACTGGAGATGCTACACTTGCACAGACAAATTCTGTATTCTTAAAAATCAATGAAGCGCCAATAAAGGTACTTACTTTTGATACTGACAAGGATTTGGAGCAAATCCAAAACAATGGTACTTGGTCAGGGCTCGCCAATAACGCAGAGACGATCAAGACGGTCTTGCAGCATGTGTCACTAGATGCTGACGGTAAGCTAGTTATTAACATTACTGAAGGACTGTCTGCTGAGGATACTTGGCAGGAACTGAAGCTGCAATTGAATGATCTTGCACTGGATGGAGTGGACCTGTCTCAAGTTACACGTGTGAAGTTCTCCGTGTTAATTCCGGAGGCTGCTCAGAATGAGGCAAACAATGCTGCGGTACGCAGTGTGATTCAGTTGCCACCAGATTGGGATACAAAGTATGGCATGGACTCATCCTATAAATCTTTGTCCGATCTTGAGAAAGTTAACGTGAGTGGATCACAGTATTATAAATTTGATGTTTCGATTGATCTGGATAATGCCGCTAAATCAACCGAAGCCACTGGTCTAGCGATATCTCTGGTTGGCAGTGGTTTGGAAGTGAAAGGTGAATTGCCAATCTATGTAGATAATATCGGTCTTTATAATACGTATACTGCACCTGTTGCTGACAAAGCACTGGTAGATAATTTTGAATCTTATGGCTCAAGTGATGAAGCACTGATAGCCAAATATCCTAAGGCTGGCGGAGATGATGTGAGCGTATCTTTAAGCTCCGAACATAAGGCATCCGGGGATTACGGAATGAAACTGCACTATACGATTAATAATGCAGGTTATACTGGAGTAGGTAAAAGTCTGGGTTCGCTGGACTGGTCCGACTATAATGCACTCAGTATGTGGGTAGCTTCCGATGGAGACAACGCTTATGCTGAGAAAGGTGAGCCACTTAAGCTGGTGGTGCAGCTTGTCATTGATGGAGGATATTTCGAAGCCTATCCGGTCATTAATCCAGACAAGAACGGTAAAATAGTATTAAGTTTGAAGAATTTGACGGAGATGAGCTGGGGAAAAGCCGGGGAGCTTACACAGGAAAGATTGAAGCAAGTTCAGAGCTTTAATTTGTATGTGAATGCGATGGACGGACAGAGCCACGAAGGTTCGCTCTACTTTGACGATATTCAAGCGGTCTATGACGAGACACTTCCGGATATGTCGGAAGAAGGAAATGGAGGTCCCCAGGGACATGAGCCTGGCGTGTTGTACTCCTTCGCTACAGAAGCTGATATTGCAGGATGGGCTACAACCAACGGTTCGTCTGCCAACGCTCAACCTCCAGTATTTGATGCCAATGAAGAAGCGGCAAGTGTACAATTTGATTTGATTAATACTGGCAATGATACAAATGGCAGCTCCAAAGAATCCTTCGAACTTGCTATTAATCCTGAGAAGCTGAATATTACAGGGCTGGATACGATCAGCGCTAAGGTTAAGCTCTCGAGTGGTGCAGCTAAAGCACGTCTATTCATCAAGACAGGTGCGGACTGGAAATGGAGCGACAGCGGTGATCCTGTGCCTGTAGATTCTAACGGTTATACGACCTTATCTATTTCCCTGCCTACTGCAGCAGCAGGGGTGGGCGTAGATTTGGCTGCTGTAAAGACGATTGGCATTAAAATTGAGGATGCTTCCAATGATGGAGGAACTGCGAAGCTTTATTTGAAGGAAGTATCTCTGGAGAAAGCTGTCCCGGATGTTCGCTATGGCTTCGAGACGGGGAATGACGGTTGGGCTATCAATTCTGGTACAGCCACAGTATCTTCTGATGTATATGCTGAAGGTAATCAATCTTTGAAGCTTGATTTCGCATGGAATGGAGAGGATAAAGATCCTTTTATAGCAGCATCAAAAGTAGCTGCACTTGATCTGAGCTCATTCTCCAAGCTTACTGCTAAAGTTAGAATCGTCTCTGACCAGCCTGATGTTCAAGCGAAGCTGTTTCTTCAATTAGGTGGCTATGCAGTATGGGTAGATTCGGGTGCGAAGATAGCTGCTCAGGATGGATTCACGGAGTTCACGATTGATCTTAGCAACAATTCCATTCTATCGCCTGAGAATTTGAAGAAAGTAGATGCCATTGGCATTCAGTTTGTTACACCTTCTACGGCTGGAACCGCTACAGCTTATATTGACGAGATCATAGCTTCTAATTAAGCGCGCTGCGATCCAGGTGTGAAATAAGGGTCCCTGCATGTCCATTAGGATTGCCTAATAGATATGCAGGGACTATTTTGTATGATCAGTTTATAGTTAAAGATTTGAATAGTATTCAAGCGCTGTTCTTTCTAGTTCGGTGACAAATGCTTCTTTCCCATCCATATAAGCTTCAATGTCCTTCGGAAATTGATTCGCAAGATCCTCTTTTAGATTACCGTATTGTTCTGCTGCCTCGCCACTCATACCGAACTCGACCATACATTCGTAACCGAGCTCTGTCATTTGCGCGTTGAAGTCATCAATGACTTCGATATTTCGTACAACAGACATCATATCAATGATTGGTTTAGCTTTTAGCCCAGGAACAGAAGTGCTGCCAATATGGTGAATATCAATAAGTGCATCAGCGAAGATCTCTTTAATCTTACGAGATCCTTCTTGGAAGATAAGATTCCATTCCTCATTATATTGTGTACAGTAACATCTATTTCGCTAACCTCTCTTTATGCTTGATTTCTGGATTTTTTTATTATAGAACAAGTGTTCTTAATAATCAAATACTAAATTTAATATTGGCGGGCATAATCAACGAGATTTAGGGATGGAGTGCCAGTAGATAAATAGGAATTTATATTTTCGGTAAAAATATTTACGATTCGATTAGCGTATTGATCGGTTATGCCAGCAGAATGAGGAGTGATGACTACCTGTTCCATAGTCCAAAGTGGATGATCCTGCGGGAGGGGTTCGGTTTCGAATACATCCAATCCCGCACCACGAAGCTGACCGCGATTCAGTGCGTGGATTAGAGCCTCAGTATCAGTAGTTGCTCCACGTCCAACGTTAATGTAATAGGAGCCTTGTTTAAAGGCAGAGAAGATTGCAGTATTAAATAATTGCTTAGTTTCATCGGTGATAGGGAGAATATTGATGATGAAGTCGCCTTGGCTCACAGCTTCTGGCAGATGGTCAGTGGTATATACTTGATCAAAATCAGCGAGTGGCTTGCCTGAGCGACTTACTCCGATCGTCTTCATCCGGAAAGCTTTAGCGATTCTGGCAGTTTCGCTGCCGATGGCTCCAGTTCCAACAATAACGGCTGTCTTTCCGAACAATTCACTCTCACTTCCGTCAGAATTCCAGTAGCGGTTCATCTGATTGCGAACGGCTGTATGCAAATTACGTGTGAAGAGAAGCATGAAGCCAAAGATTACCGCAGAAATAGGCTCGGCATGCACTCCGCTCCCACTAGTCAATAGGATTCCACGTTCCTTAAAACGCTCTAACGGGAGCTTCTCAATTCCAGCAGACCAGGATTGGACCCAGCGAAGGGGCGAATCTGGACGAAGAAGCGTATCGGCGATGCCTTTAGCCCAGCCGATTACGATTTCAGCATCAGCTAGCAGCTGTAAATCCGGATTTTTGCCGTCACCTTGTATGAATGTATAACCGGGGGCTGCTGCTTTGATTCTTTCTTGTTGCTCGGCTGTCAGTGGTTGTAGACATACTATGGACTTAGTCATGATGTATTCCTCCTGCTCTAAGGTTTGATGAAAATGGATAATGTTATAGGATAAGGATACCAAATCTATAGGAGAAGGTGAAATTGATATGGATGCTAACGTGTCGGATAAAGATTCAGAACGATTATTTATTGCTGTGAAATTACCCGCAGAACTTGGGCAAGTTGTGGCGGAAGAGTGCTCTAACCTATCTCAAAAGTTTCATTTTGCAAAATGGACTCATCCAGAGGATTATCATATTACCCTGCAATTTTTAGGAGACACCCCAAAGACGAAAATCCCGGATTTAATCATGTCGTTGAAGCAGATGTCAGAGCAATGCCGCCCCTTCAAACTATCCTTAGACAAATGGAATACATTTGGTCTGCCAAAGGCTCCAAAAGTTTTATGGGTAGGGGTTTCTGGCGAACTAGAAGAGCTGAATTTACTGGCTGCGAGAGTACACACTGCTACACTTCCTTTAGGTTTTTCGGCCGAATCCAGGGAGTACAAACCACATCTCACAGTGGCTCGAAAGTACCTTGGAAAAATTTCATTTGATGATAAATTGCTGGAAAATTTACTGAAATTGGATGATGAAAAAAGATCAAAAATCTTTCATAGAGACTGGACGATTGATAGTTTTGTGTTGTATGCTACCAGAATGTATGCCATTCCTATGTATGAAATGATTGAAAATATTACATTTTAAAATCGGTATTTAAGTTTTCAAAGCTTCCGTTTTCGGTTACATACAATAGGAATGTGCCGTGAAATAGGAGGAATATCATGTTAATCTTTAAACAAAACCGCTGTATCGCGTTGCTTGTTGGCGTTATACTAGTGTGTTTCTCTGCCATAAGCTTAATGCAGCCTAATCAGGTTGCCGAGGGGAAAATAGATAATCTGCAGATGGATAAGCTGCAATCCACCAGCCGAGCATCAGTAATTAATTATTTGCAAGAAGAATCAAAATCTAGTAAGACGAGGGGCTCTACAAAAGTTTCACAAATGAATAAGCTTTACAGCACAGTTAACCTGTTCAGTTCCACTTGGAAACCAGAGCAGAGTGTGGAATGGCTTAGTAAGAATAAAATAAAGCCACAAAATACATCGCAGGCTTCCATAGTTCGGGTAAAGGCTGATGTGGCACAATCTAATTCAGCTGCGCAGAAAGCGACAGCGAAAAAGAGCGCTCAGACTGTAGTTAAGACAGTCTCGGCATCTCAGAAAAATCCCCTCACAACATTATACTTCTCTCGGACCGAGCTATTAAGCCAGGAGCAGCAAAGTAAAGCAACCCGGCGCTACGCAGTATCCGAAGAAGAACTGCTTCTGCTACAAAAAATTGTAATGGCAGAGGCGGAAGGTGAACCGTACCAGGGCAAGGTGGCAGTTGCCAACGTTGTTCTGAATAGGCTACGGTCAGCCAATTTCCCCGACACGATATATAAGGTCATTTATCAAAAGCATCAATTCAGTCCTGTAGCTAACGGGCGTCTTAAACGTGTCAAGCCTAATGATGATAGTATTAAAGCGGTGAACGCAGCGCTCTCTGGGGTGAAGGAAGTTCCCGATAGTACTTATTTTTTCCTATCACTTAAGCTTGCGCAGGATCTTACCGTACATCATTCGCAGGAGTATGTGAAGACCATTGGTAATCATACGTTTTATAAATAATTGACCTTATCTGTGAACCTCAGCTATTTATAGGGTAAACTAGACTATATAACCCTGGAGGTGGAAGAATTGTCATGAAGATCACTTATTACGGACACTCAGCGCTGCTGGTAGAAACAGAGCAAGCGAAAGTTATTATTGACCCTTTTTTGTCAGGAAATCCGAACTCCGGTATTTCACCTGATGACATTACTGTAGATGCTGTCCTGCTGACTCACGGTCACTCGGATCATTTAGGTGATGCTGTGCAAATTGCCAAACAGAATGATTGTCCGATCTTTGCTGTTTTTGAGCTTGCAGAATACTGCCGAATGAAGGGTGCCAAGGTTAAACATATGAATATAGGCGGCAGTCATATTTATGATGCCATTACCGTTAAATATACTCAGGCGTTTCATTCCTCATCGATTCAGGAAGGCGACGTTTGGATTTATGCTGGACAGCCCGCAGGTATTTTATTGACGATTGAGGGGAAGACGTTATTTCATGCAGGCGATACCGCACTATTCAGCGATCTGCGTCTGATTGGTGAAAGAACTGCGATTGATTTGGCGGCTCTGCCAATTGGTGATATGCTGACCATGGGACCGGATGATGCGCTCCTTGCTGCGCGCTGGCTTCAAGCGGACAAGGTCATACCACTTCATTACAATACATTTCCGGATATTGCTCAGGATGCTATGGATTTCTGTGATCGTCTGCGACAAGAGGGGATAGAGGGATTCCCGCTTAAAGCTGGTGAAAGTATAGAAATTTAATAAATCCTGATTACATGTCTATACAAAAAAAGCAGATAGCCGGGAATTTCCCTGGCTACCTGCTTTTTTTTATGGTGTAATGCACACAGGCTCTTCGCCTCGGGCTTGAGATCTTGCTCCTCTGATATCAGCTGTTTTGTCTGCGGGGTTGCCTAACATCTGCAGAACGGTAGTCGCGCAACTTTGCGGTTGATGTTTATCAGGGGCTAGACGGCGTTTACGCTGCTCTTCGAGAACAGAATACTCACGAAGCATCATAGAGAACCATTTGTTCACTACCTCACAGTCAAGTACCTCTGCTAGTCCTAGCTCTACGAAATATTGGCAGTTTTTCTCTTCCTGACCTGGAATAGCTTTATAGAAGAGCATTGGAATTCCCTTAGCCTGACCTTCGGTACAGGTCATACCGCCAGGCTTTGTGATTAGAAGGTCGGAAGCATCCATAAGTTTATTGATTTCACTGGTATATCCAAGAATCCTGACGTTAGGATGATTAAGCCTTGGATTGGACTTCATTTTGGTTATAAGCTTCTCGTTACTGCCCATACAGAAGATGAGTTGGATGTTATCCATTCTGGCTGTGAGTGAATTCATAATCTCTTTGCCGAACATCAGTCCCCAGCCTCCACCCATGATGAGTACAGTAGGGATATCGGCTAGACCTAGTTCCTTGCGGAGCAGCGTCTTGTTGGACCGTTCCCAGAACTTCGGATGGACAGGTATGCCGGTGACCGTTACAAGCTCAGGAGCAATCCCTCGGCCTGTTAGAATAGATTTGACACGTGGGGTAGAGACGAGATATCGGTTGACCTCGGAATTTACCCAGCTACCATGTGCATCATAATCTGTAATTAACGTATACAGCGGGACCTCCAATCCACGACGCTTTAGTCTGGAAATGACAGCGGCCGGAATGGGGTGTGTGCAAATAATCAAATCAGGCTTTAGCTGCTCGATTACTTGAGAGGCATGTGTATAAAAAATCCGGTGAAGTGCCATCTTAGTCAACGGGTTCAATGATTTATGATATTGTGTCTTATACATCATGCCGACCAGCTTAGGCTGGCTGCTAACTGTTTTTCGGTAAGCGGAAAGAATCCATGGGGCGACCATCGGGTTAAGAAATTTACCTAGCTCGATGACTCGGCACTGGACATCCGGATTCAGCAGCTTTATTCCTTCGGCCAGAGCATAGGCTGCTCCTGTGTGGCCCGTACCGAAGCCTTCCGAAAACAGCAGTACTCTTTTCTTTCGCATAAGTTCACCTGCTACTTTCCTTTTCAATAGAAATGCGGAATTTCTTCTTAAATAGATGAGGGAAAACTGTTCTCTACTCACATTATACAAATAAGACGTAAATAGAAAGTTAAAACCCTGCAATAAATAAAAAAATAAAAGATTTTCTAAAGTATTGCAAACTGCAAAGCTACATGTTAAAGTAATGAATGACCAATTGACCGGATTAGTAAAGTGGTCAGATAGTCAGCGGTAATGATATTTTCTGGAGAAAGGAAGTGGGCACAGGTGGCAGTGGTGGATCGAAGACAGCAGGTGCTTCAGGCCGCAGCAAAATCATTTTCATTATTCGGCTATAAGGCGACTACCATGGATCAGGTTGCTAAGATCGCAAATGTCGGGAAAGGAACCATCTACACCTTTTTTACAAACAAAGAGCAATTGTTTGATGAGATCCTGCGCGATATGATGGTAGAAATGAAGATGATTGCTGATCGCGAGATCAGGCGAGACAGACCTTTCTTTGATAACCTGCATCGTGTGCTGGATGCCCTGCTGGAATTTCGAAGTGAGCAGGAGCTATTCATCAAGCTTTCCCAGGAGAGTCGCGAATTCGGAACGCCGCAGGCAGGAGAAGGGCTCGAGAAGATCGAGAACTTAGTTTTAGAATATTTAGAACGGGAGGTGCAACAAGCCCTTGAAAAGGGAGAAATCAAACCTTGCGATCCTAAAATCGTATCTGTAGTCATGTTCAGGCTATATATTGTATTGACTGCTGAACTGAATAAAACACATACTCCCTTGGACAAGGAACAGATCAAGATGTACTTTCATTTGTTTCTCGCCGAAGGACTGGCACAGTAAGCGTTGATTCAGGATAGGGATGGCGTGATCAGATTGCTTTCCCTTAACAATTTCCAAGCTGTTTTAGGCATTGAAGAAGAGCCGAAAGGCGTTTTTTTATCCCCTAAATTGACCAGATGGGGAAAACGGTCATCTAGTGTTACGTAATATTTCGCAAACAAAGCATTTTAAAGAGAGCATAAGCTCATAAGGAGAGAACCAGAATGAAATCATTATCCGTATTTACCAAGGATCTTGGCGCAGCACTGAGAAATCCAAAGGTGCTGATTCCGATGATTGCCATCCTATTTATTCCGGTGATGTATAGCGGATTCTTCCTAAAGGCATTCTGGGATCCGTATGGCAAGATGAATGAGTTACCGGTTGCTGTTGTCAACCAAGACGTCGGTGCTAATTATGAAGGAAAACAACTTCAGGCCGGAGATGATCTGGTTGAAGAGCTTAAGGTAACCGATGGCTTTCAATGGAACTTTGTTTCACTAGAAGAAGCGCAAGCAGGAATGAAGGACAATACCTATTATATGGCGATTATTGTTCCAGAAGACTTCTCTGCTAAAGCAACAACGCTTTTGGATGATGAACCACAACCGGCAAAAATTATTTATGAGCCAAATGAAGGCTACAACTTCCTGGCCGGACAGATCGGTGGAACGGCTGTATCAGAAATTAAATCTAAAGTATCCGCTAAGGTAACAGAGGCTTATGTGGAGTCTGTATTCAATCAGATTACAGAAGTTTCTGATGGATTGGGCGAGGCGGGAGATGGAGCTTCCAAGATCGCAGATGGCGCTGGTAAGCTAGATGACGGAGCCTTGAAGCTGAAAGATAATCTTCTTGTACTGACAGATGGTACAGGTAAACTTCAAAATGGTGTAGAACCACTTACTAAAGGTGTGTCTGATTTAAATTCAGGTGCTACTGCAATTCAAACGGGTTCTAGCACTTTGGCAGGCGGTTTGCAACAATTGTCGGCTGCTCATACACAGCTTCAAGATGGCGTTGCACAAAGCGCTGCCGGCAGTAAACAGCTTAGTGACGGCTTGAAGCAAGCTGTAACAGGTGCCACACAGCTTCAAGCAGGTACGAAGTCTGCTGTAGATGGTACTACTAAATTACAAGCAGGAACACAATCTTTAGTTGACGGCAGCGCGAAGCTGGAAGCAGGTCTAACCTCTTCCGTAGATGGCAGCGCGAAGCTGGAGGCAGGCTTGCAGGCTTCCGCAGAAGGTAGCACAAAGGTTACTGAGGGCGCTAAAGCGGTCGCTCAAGGCTTGCAGCAATTGGCACAGGCTAGTCCTGAGTTGGCACAGAATCCGGCCGTACAGAAGCTCCTAGCAGCTAGTGCAGCTGTTGCACAAGGTAGTGAGCAACTGCAACAAAGTCAAGAGCAGCTGGCACAGGGTGCTACTGCACTCCACAGTGGGCAAGAGCAACTGGCACAAGGTGCAACTCAACTGCACTCAGGTTCACAGCAGGTAGCTGCTGGTGTAACTCAGTTGCATGATGGAGCACAGCAATTAAATGCTGGTAGCACACAGCTTTTGACAGGACAGCAAAAACTGGCACAAGGCGCATCTGCACTTGTAACAGGTGGCAATAAGCTGAATGCAGGGATGCAACAATTTGGTGCGAAGCTTAAAGAAGCTGCAGCTGGAGGCAGCAAGCTGGCTGAAGGCGGTAAAGCGCTTGGCGATGGTACCTCAAAACTGCTAAGTGGTGTAGGCGAACTAGGTTCCGGTATCAGTGCTGTAGCAGATGGTTCGAAAAAACTGGCTGACGGTGCAGGCGAGCTGAAAGATGGTATGGATGATCTGAAATCTGGATCAACAGAACTGGCAACTAAGCTTAGCGATGCTGCTGAAAAAACAGGCAGCGTGAATAAGTCAGATAAAATGATGGAAATGTTCGCACAACCGGTTGTGATTGAGGATCAAGTTGTAAATCATGTACCAAACTACGGAACAGGGTTTGCTCCTTACTTCTTATCTCTTGGTTTGTTCGTAGGTGCACTGATTTCTACAATTGTTATTCCAATGCGTGAATCAGCTGTAATAGGCGCAAGCCGTATGAATCGTTTTATCAGCCGTACGCTTACGTTCTCAATCATGAGCTTTATCCAGTCTATGCTGGCTGCTGTGGTTGTATTGTACGGACTTGGACTAGAAGTACAAAGTGTACCGCTATTCTTCCTATTTACATTCTTGACTAGTCTAGTTTACACATGGGTAGTTCAATCCATTGTTACTTGGTTGGATCAACCGGGACGTTTTGTTGTTATCGTTATTCTTATTTTCCAATTAACAACTAGTGCCGGAACATTCCCACTTGAATTGATCCCGAACTGGATGAAATTCTTTAACCCACTGCTTCCTATGACTTACACAGTTAGTGGTCTTAAATCAGTAATTTCTACAGGGGACTTCAGTGCAATGTGGAGTGACGTAGGTGTTCTTGCAATCTTCGGTCTTGGGTTCCTTGCTCTTACTTTCGCTTACTTCATGACCCGCAGTCGGGACAATGAAGCTGGAATGAACAGTGAACAAGCTATGACTGTATAATTTGAAAAAAAGTAATTAAAAAGCGTCTCCTCCGGGAGGCGCTTTTTTTTGAGTTTAAATCATAGAACCCTTTTTCTTGCAAACATTCAAGGGTGATGAAAATTCTTGAAACGCTTTCATTGCATAAGTTCTTATGCGTCATTTATGCATAATTATACATAGATGAGTTTTTTTAAACTTTTGTCCACTAAAGCTGTGTCGCAAAAAGAAATGTTAATCAGCATCATAAAAAAGTTTAAATTGCGCTGTTGTCACCCTGGTGATAAAATAATAGCACTAATCTGGCTTGAATAATTATTAAAATTTTAATCTGAAAAATTTTCCAAAGATTACGCCATACTTTATAATAGAAAGGTTGCGTTCGATGAGACACACTGAACTGCCCGGAAAACAGGGCCTGTATGATCCCCAGTTCGAAAAAGATGCTTGCGGCATGGGATTTGTAGCCCATATTAAAGGCAAACCGTCCCATGATATTGTTAGTAACGCTTTAACAATGCTCTTTAATATGGAGCATCGTGGCGGACAAGGTAGCGAACCCAACTCTGGTGACGGAGCAGGTATCATGCTTCAAATTCCGCACCGTTTCTTTGTTAGTGAAGCCCAGAAGCTTGGCTTTGCTTTGCCGGAACAAGGCCATTATGGCGTAGGTATGATTTTTCTATCTCATAACGAGAAAGTTCGGGCTCAACATGAGGCTCTCTTAAGCAAAATTATTGCTGAAGAAGGTCAGGAAGTACTCGGCTATCGTGATGTACCTACCTATGATGAAATGCTTGGCAAAACTGCGAAGGCTGCAAAGCCTTTTGTGCGCCAAGTGTTTATCGGTCGCTCGGCCTCGGTTACGAACGAATTGTCTTTTGAGCGTAAGCTTTATGTCATCCGCAAACGTGCAGAGCTTGCGATTCGCTACGGTGGTGTAGAAGAGGCTGAAGCCTTCTATATCCCAAGCTTGTCATGTCGTAAGATCGTGTACAAAGGCATGCTGACTACAGAACAAGTCGGACAATTCTACCTGGATTTGCAGAACGAAGAGCTGGAATCAGCAATCGCGTTAGTTCACTCCCGTTTCAGTACGAATACCTTCCCAAGCTGGGAACGTGCGCATCCCTACCGCTTTATGATCCACAATGGTGAGATCAATACCTTGCGCGGAAATGTGAACTGGATGCATGCTCGCCAGTCGCTGTTCAAGAGTGAAGTGTTCGGCGAAGATCTGAGTAAGATCAAACCTGTTATAAACCCGGATGGATCGGACACTGCAATGTTCGATAATACCTTTGAGTTTCTTTATTTGAGCGGACGCTCCTTGACACAAGTAGCCATGATGATGGTTCCTGAACCATGGAGCAATCATGACAGTATGGACGCCGACAAGAAAGCTTTTTACGAATACCACAGCACTTTGATGGAACCATGGGACGGACCTGCTGCAATGGGCTTTACAGATGGTGTGCAAATCGGCGCTATTCTGGATCGTAACGGCTTGCGCCCTGCTCGTTATTATGTAACAAAGGACGACATGATTATTCTATCCTCCGAAGCGGGTGTACTGGACATTCCAGCAGAGGACATCTTATATAAAGACCGCCTGAAGCCTGGACGCATGCTGCTCGTGGATACGAAGGAAGGCCGTATTATCTCCGATGAGGAAGTCAAATCGGCTATCGCCACTGAGAAGCCTTACCGCCAGTGGCTGGATGAGCATTTGATCAGTCTCGAAGAGCTTCCAGATGCGCCTGAGCTACCAAATCCTAAGCATGACAATGTGCAGCAGCTGCAGCAAGCGTTCGGCTATACTTTTGAGGACTTGCGCAAGGTGCTTGAACCAATGGCATCTACTGGCGCTGAAGCTGTAGGTTCCATGGGTTATGATGCGCCGCTCGCTGTGCTTTCAGACCGTCCGCAGCGTCTATATAACTATTTCAAACAAATGTTTGCTCAGGTAACGAATCCACCAATCGATGCTATTCGCGAAGAGCTGGTTACCTCTACTACGACTACAATTGGACCAGAGCGTAACTTGCTTAAACCAGAACCAGAAAGCTGTCGCCAAATCTCGCTGCACACACCGATTCTTTCGAATGAAGACTTTGCTAAAATTCGTCATGTTCGTCGTGCAGGCTTCAAGTCGATGTCTATTCCGATTCTTTTCCCAGCTGAGCTCGGAGCAGAAGGAATGCGTATCGCACTTGAGCGTATGAACGAGGCTGCTGATCGCGTTATGGCTAAAGGTCATAACATTCTGATTCTGACGGACCGCGGTGTGGACCGTGAGAATGCTGCGATTCCTGCTCTACTTGCGGTATCGAGCTTGCATCACCATCTGATCCGGCAAGGAACACGGACAAAAGTTAGTATTTTGCTTGAATCCGGTGAACCTCGTGAAGTCCATCATTATGCACTTCTGCTTGGTTATGGTGTGAGTGCAGTCAATCCGTATCTGGCCTTTGAAAGCTTGGATGATATGATCGGCCAAGGCTTACTGCGGGGAATCTCGCATGAGAAGGCTGTGAAGAACTATATTAAAGCTGCGACTAAGAGCGTAGTTAAGATTCTTTCCAAAATGGGGATTTCGACTATTCAATCCTACCGGGGCGCGCAGATCTTTGAAGCTGTGGGTCTGAACTCGGAATTCGTGGATCGTTACTTTACTTGGACACCTTCCCGCATTGGCGGTATTGGTCTGGAGGAAGTAGCAACCGAGGCACTTATCCATCATAACCGTGCTTTCACGGAAAAAGACGGAAATGATAAAGTGCTTGATTCCGGTGGTGATTATCAATGGCGAAACGATGGGGAAGATCATTTGTTCAACCCACAGACCATTCATCTGCTTCAGCACTCCGTGCGTAGTGGGGATTATAAGTTGTATAAGAAATATGCTGCACTTGTTCAAGGTGAAAGTGAGAAGCATCTGACAATTCGTTCCTTGTTGCAGTTCAAGTCAGCTTATGAACCGATTTCATTAGAAGAAGTAGAGCCAGTGGAGTCCATTATGAAACGGTTCAAGACGGGTGCGATGTCCTTTGGTTCCATTAGTAAGGAAGCGCATGAGACCCTCGCTATTGCAATGAACCGGATCGGTGGTAAGAGTAATACTGGTGAGGGCGGAGAAGATCCAGCCCGCTATATCCCGGACAGCAACGGCGATTCCCGTCGCAGTGCGATTAAACAAGTAGCTTCCGGACGTTTTGGAGTTACATCTAACTACCTTGTTAACGCTGATGAGATCCAGATTAAGATGGCTCAGGGTGCTAAACCAGGGGAAGGCGGACAGCTTCCAGGACGTAAAGTTTATCCATGGGTGGCTGAAGTGCGCGGTTCAACAGCTGGTGTGGGCTTGATTTCACCTCCACCGCATCATGATATTTATTCGATTGAGGATTTGGCAGAGCTGATCTACGATCTGAAGAATGCCAATCCACGTGCAAATATTAATGTTAAGCTCGTCTCTGAGGTCGGAGTAGGTACGATTGCTGCTGGCGTAGCCAAAGGGCGCGCTGATATTATCCTGGTAAGTGGCTATGACGGGGGTACAGGTGCATCTCCGATGAACTCCATTCGTCATGCAGGTCTTCCATGGGAACTTGGTTTGGCCGAAACGCATCAGACGTTGATGCTGAACAATCTGCGTGACCGCGTTGTACTGGAAACAGACGGAAAAATGCTTAGCGGTCGCGATCTAGCCGTAGCTGTATTACTAGGTGCTGAAGAGTATGGCTTCGCTACTGCTCCGTTAGTAGCTGTGGGTTGTATCATGATGCGTGTCTGCCAAATGGATACTTGTCCGGTTGGTGTAGCGACACAAAATCCAGATCTTCGTAAGAACTTTACGGGTGATCCACAGCATGTAGTTAACTTTATGACCTTTGTGGCACAGGATTTACGCGAAATTATGGCGAGTCTTGGCTTCCGTACGATTGAAGAGATGGTTGGCCGTACAGATTGCTTAGACGCTGCTCAAGCTTCGCAGCATTGGAAGAAGAAGGGCGTAGATTTGAGTAGTCTGCTGCATGTACCGGAAATGCCAGAGGGAAGCACACGCTTCTGCAGTAAACGTCAGAATCATGGTCTGGAAGAGACGCTTGATGTCTCTAAACTGCTGGATCTGGCTGCACCTGCACTGGAATCAGGAACGGCTGTAGAAGCATCGTTACCGATTACGAACGTTAATCGTGCCGTTGGAACCATCCTTGGTAGCGAGCTGACACGTAAATACGGGGCAGCCGGCTTGCCTGATGATACGATTCGTCTTCATTTCACCGGTTCTGCTGGTCAAAGCTTAGGTGCATTCGTGCCTAAGGGGATCACACTTACGGTGGAAGGCGATTCCAATGACTACGTTGGTAAGGGACTGTCGGGTGGTAAGATTATTATCAAACCATCTCCAAAAGCTACCTTTGCAGCTGAGGACAATATCATTATCGGAAATACTGCATTTTACGGAGCAACAGCTGGAGAAGCTTATATCAACGGTATCGCCGGTGAACGTTTTGCCGTTCGTAATTCTGGAGCGAAGGTTGTTGTAGAAGGTGTGGGTGACCACGGTTGTGAATACATGACTGGAGGCCGTGTGGTTGTTCTTGGTGAAACAGGCCGTAACTTTGCGGCAGGGATGTCCGGTGGTATCGCTTATGTTTACGATCCAGAGAGATCCTTCATCGGCCGCTGCAATCTCGAGATGGTACTTCTCGAGAGAGTGGAAGAGCCAGAAGAGATCGAAGAGCTGCGCGAGCTGATTAGCCGTCATGTAGAGCTTACAGGCAGTAAGGCGGGAGCGCGGGTATTGGATCAGTGGGCAGATAGCTTGCCGAAGTTTGTTCGTGTTATTCCGAAGGATTACAAACGGATGATGGAGCAGATTCGCAAAGTAGAGCAAACCGGATTGACCGGCGAGGCTGCTTTGATGGCTGCATTTGAAGCGAATATGCGCGAGCTTGCACGTGTAGGTGGCTAAATAACTGCATTCTGAATAAACAGGTAATATTGAATGAAGTGATATAAGGGACTTGGACTCTTTCGTTTGCGGGAGGCCAGGTCCCTTTTTTGTTCAAATCGAATCGAATCCTCGGTCTAAACAACGTTAGACTGTTTCTTTTTTGTAATTTTCTGAAAAAAACTGTATGGTAAACTTGTTTGTAAATGAAAGGAAGTGATACTGTGTCAAATACAGAAATGCTGTCTGAACCTGTTGCCCGTCTGCAGGGAGTTACCAAGAAAATAGGCTCTAAGACGCTGGTGAGCAATTTAACGCTGGATATCCCACCGGGTCAAATATTCGGGTTTTTGGGACCAAACGGAGCAGGGAAGACGACAACAATACGAATGATGGTGGGATTAATTTCCATTAGCAGTGGGGATGTCCTGATTAGTGGTCATAGTATTAAAAATAATTATAAAGAGGCTATTGCAAGTGTTGGGGCTATTGTAGAAAATCCTGAAATGTACAAGTTTCTGTCTGGGTATCAGAATCTTAGACAATTTGCACGGATGGTACCGGGAGTCAGTAAGCAACGGATTGATGAGGTTGTGGAGCTGGTCGGGCTTGGTCAAAGAATTCATGATAAAGTGAAGACTTATTCCCTAGGTATGCGTCAGAGACTTGGAGTAGCTCAGGCGCTACTAAACCGACCAAAGCTACTGGTTCTAGATGAGCCAACCAATGGGCTTGATCCACAAGGCATACGTGAGCTTCGTGACTATCTGCGCCTACTCTGTCGTGAAGAAGGAACAACCGTATTTGTCTCCAGCCATTTACTTTCCGAAATGGAGCTCATGTGTGACAGTGTAGCCATTATTCAGAATGGGCAACTGCTTGAGGTAAAACAGCTAAAAGAGGTAGGCAATGTTACAATGCCTATCGGAGAAACCTTGTTTGAGGTTGACGATGCCGAAGCTGCACTTGCTCTCATTGGACAAGGAACTATAAAGAGCGGTGGGCTTGTAGTTGAGGCGGCACGTGAAGAAATTGCTGAGTTTAATGCCAGACTAGTGGCTGGTGGGATTAAAGTGTACAGTATCAAATCACTTGCCCGTACGCTAGAGGATCAATTCTTAGAGGTTACAGGAGGTGAAGGAATTGAGTAATTTTACAGCGTTGATACATAATGAGAATATCAAGATATATAGTCGTGCTCGCACATGGATTATGCTGATTATTCTAGCAGTGTTTAGTGCGTTTCTTCCGGCTCTTATGTATTTCACAACGGATAACCCTGCATCACGCTTAGGCGTTTGGGACAGTTTCCAAATGATAGTGAGTGTTGTATTCTTCCTGAATACGATCTTCGTTGTTGTTATAGCCGCTGACTCCGTAGCGGGCGAATTTACCTGGGGAACCATCAAAATGCTGCTGATTCGCCCGTGGAGCCGTTCCCAGATCTTGCTCTCGAAATACATTAGCATTGTGTTGTTTAGCTTGCTTTGTACTGCAGTATTGATTGTTTTTGGTTTAGCTTCATCGTTTATTTTCGCCTCACCAACTGGAGATACACTGTCTTCGATTACAGCTTGGAGTCCTGCTGAGTATTCCTTTATAGATCTCCTATGTCGCTATGTCACTCTTTTCTTGACGGTTACGCTTGCTTTTATGATCTCTTCCGTATTCCGTGCAAGTGGATTGGCGATAGGGTTATCTATGTTTATCATGTTTGCCCAAGGTATTTTCGCTGCTTTGCTTAATCCGGATGTGTTCGAATGGGCCAGATATTTAATTTTCACTCATATGGATCTAAGGGTCTACATGGGATCTGATATTGGTCCAGGTGGTGCTACACTAGGCTTCTCCATTGCTGTGCTGGCAGTGTATTATGTTATATTCTTAGCAGTTTCCTGGTTTGTCTTCCGTAAACGGGACGTTGCTGGATAAAAATAGGATTAACCGGCTTCAAGCGTTTCTTCTGCTTTGGAGGAACGTTTTGCTGTCTTGTCCTTTTTCGTATTACTTTTGAGCTCACCTGCTTGTTCAGAGGTGGGCTGTTCTTGCATGGCGATGGACCCATTAAGCAGGCTGCCTTCCATAATACTGAGTGCTCCTGCAGAAATATTACCGTGCAGCTCGCCAGTACCGGTCATAATGAGCCTACGGTCTGCGGTAACATCTCCATATACTTTACCAGCGATAACGATCTCTTCTGCTCTAATACTGGAGCGCACCGTGCCTTCCTCACCTACAGTGACAACACCACTGCATATAATTTCTCCGCTAAAGGTACCTTCAATCCTCAGGTTCGTATCGCAATGTACTTTACCCTCGAGCGTACCCCCATGCCCAATCAGAGAGTCAGTAGACTTGATAGTGGCACGCTGCTGCCGCTTATTCCACATGTATAAATTCCTCCTATTTCATATATTTTTACATTAACGTTTAGGGTTTAACATAATCCAATGGATCCACAGTTTTATTCTGCTTCACTACCTGGAAATGAAGATGAGGTCCTGTGCTTCGACCAGTGTTTCCAAGCAAGCCGATCTTCTGCCCCTTATTAACCTTGTCTCCCGCAGATACATTCATTGCCTGCAGATGCATATACCAGGTTTCAAGCCCGTTCGAATGCTTGATCACGACATACTTGCCTCTCGCACCCATCTGCTCGGAGGTAACGACCTCCCCGTCTAAGGCGGCATATACAGGATCGCCTAAGTTCCCGGCAATATCGACACCTGAATGGAACGCGGATAAGCCTTTGAAAGGATCTGTTCGGTAGCCGAAGCTTGAGGAGATGACCCTAGAATCGGTAGGCCAGAGTACCGCTGCATTTAGTCTGGCTTTTTCAGCTTGAGCTTTTTTTGCCTGTTGATTTGCTTGAACGTTATTCGCATGCTCCGCCAGAGTGATAGTTTGAGTAATACTTTCCACCATTTCATCGAGCATACCGTGGATCTCTTCGAAATCGTCTTTTGTTTCCTCCACTAGATTCAGCGATTCGTTCTGATAAGACGCGATATATTCTCCGCCTACCTGTGATGTGATTGTAGCTTTAGAAGATGTCTCATTTGGGATTGGCACAGCGTTACGGCTCGATAAGCCTAAGGTTGAGTTTGAAGCGGTTGATCCCGTTTTTGATTCTTTTGTTTCAGCGGCGGAGCCTTTGCTTTTGTTAATCAAAGACTGCAACTCCTGTTCCAGCGCATTTACACTCTTCAGCTTGTCTTTAATATTATCTGCCTCTTCTGATAGCTCGCTGACTTGAGTACGAAGCTGCATTAGATCCTTATCCTTGTCAGCGACCTTCATTTCCATGCGGAGATTGGTTAGTGATAGTGCGGCTGCCTCAGCTTCCAGTTGTGAGATCGACTGCGAGGCATGGAAATGCATAGAGGTGACCAGACTGGAGAGGGACAGGGCTGCTGCTGCCGGCAGGGCGAACGCAAGTGGCTTGGAGATCTGGAGTTGTTTGACTGGGCGTCCGGCATCCCTTACGACGAGCAGCGTAATCCGGTTATGATCTGGCTGACTCTTCATGGCTTCTCCTTTCTGCGGCATATGGCAGCCGCCTTACGATACACGAAGCTAACGACCTTACTTGCATTAGGCTCATCCCGAATTGTCTTACTACTCTATGTATTCCATATCTTTCAGGAACATGACAACGGTTTGTTTGAATAAAGAAAGAGAGTTACGGCAAAACCAGTAATAGAATCGTCGCAGCGAGTCTATTGGTAACTGTTTTATTAATGAAGGGGGTAGGGAATTGAAGATTTTTGCGATAATTCTAAGTCTTTTTATTATTCAGGTCGCAGTAATTGTATTTATGGAGTTTCGTCGCCCGCAAAGGGCTTTGGCGTGGTTGTTCATTTCATTCTGTTGTCCGCCGCTGGGTCTGGCATTCTATTATTTTCTGGGCCGTGATTATAGACAGAATCGAAAATTAAACAAAAGATGTACTACACTATTTCGTGAAATTCGTTCGCATGTCTCTGGCAATATTAAGGTAGTAAAGGATGTTACTGAGAGTGGGAACGCTCAGTTTGAGAATAATAAGGGTCTATTGGGTTTGCTTTCTAAGATCGCAGAAGGACCAATTACTGGTCATAACAAGAGCAGGGTATTATCATCTGCGAGAGAAGCGTATGATGCTATGCTGGAAGCTATGGAAGAAGCGAAAGAACATATACATATGGAATTTTATATTTATCGTGATGATGAGATCGGTGAGCAATTTCAAGATGTTATGATTCGGAAGGCGCGACAGGGCGTTAAGGTACGCTTGCTTTGTGATGGTCTGGGCAGTCATAAATTAAGTCGTAGGTTTATTCGAACGATGAGAAATGCTGGGGTGGAGTTCCACTTTTTTTTACCTCCGATTAGTTCTCTGTTAGACCGTCGTTTTAATTTCCGTAATCATCGGAAGATCCTGGTGGTAGATGGCCTCGTTGGCTTCACGGGTGGAATGAATATAGGGGATGATTATTTGGGGAAGGATCTCAAAATGGGATACTGGCGTGATACCCATCTGCGTCTCGAAGGAGACTCAGTATATTATATTCAGTATGTCTTCTTAAAGGATTGGAGATTGGCCTCTGGCGAAAGCACAAGCCATCCGCGTCTGTTCCCAAAACATAATTGTGAGTCACAAGAAGCCGTGCAGATTGTAGGGAGTGGTCCGGATGCTGCAATGGACGCCTCTCAAGAGATGTATTTTGCCGCCTTATGTGCAGCTAAACAGCGGATTTGGATTACTTCACCGTATTTTATTCCTGATCCTGCCATCTGCCGGGCCTTGAAAAGTGCAGTACTTCGTGGAGTGGATGTAAGAATTATCATTCCTGCGAAGCCTGATAATGTGCTTGTCTATCATGCTTCTTTGTCTTATTTAGAAAATTTACAAGACGCTGGAGTGAAATTCTACCGCTATACTAAAGGATTTATGCATGCCAAAATCATGATTATCGATAATCTGCTCGCTACAGTGGGGAGTGCAAATCTGGATATGCGCAGCTTTTATTCTAACTTTGAATTGACTGCTGTGCTGCTACATCCTGATGCTATAACCCCTCTAGTCACAGGGTTTGAGAAGGATCAAAAGCACAGTGAATTTATTGATCCTGTAAAGTTTAAGGAGAGAGGGCGAATTGTCAAACTCGGTGAAGGGCTGTGTCAGTTGTTATCTCCGCTATTATGAGCGGAAAGAGGACTAAATCTGAATTTTTCGAAGGATATAACGTGTTCCATTCATTATTAGGGCTTATTTTGTGATATAATAATTGTATAAGAAGAAATGTAAGAAAGTATAGATTATAATTATACTTCCGAATGTTTCAACACTATATTGTTAAATTGTAGGGGGAGTTCTATGAATGTGAGTCCACAAATGATTGCCAAAGAGGAAAAGAACAAGCTGCAGAAGACCGGAACACATAAAATGGCTAAGTTCGCGCAGCGAATGATCATGTTATCCATTGGGGCAGCAATGATGGCTGTTGCACTTGAGATATTCCTCGTACCGAATCAAATGATTGATGGTGGGATTACCGGTATCTCCATTATTTTATCACATCTATTCGACATTCCTCTGGGGATTTTATTGACGCTGTTAAACCTTCCGTTCTTGTTAATCGGTTATAAGCAAATCGGTAAGACCTTTGCCTTATCTACCTTATATGCAATTGTGCTTATGTCTATTGGTACTTCAATGTTGCATCATGTGAATGCTTTTACGGTTGAGCCAATGCTTGCTGCCGTTTTTGGGGGGATCATTCTTGGTGTAGGTGTAGGGCTAGTTGTACGTTTTGGCGGATCTCTAGATGGTACAGAAATTGTTGCGATTCTAGTAGCCAAGAAGCTTCCCTTCTCTGTAGGTGAAGTTGTTATGTTCTTCAACCTGTTCATCTTATCCGGAGCTGGATTTGTGTTCGGTTGGAATAATGCGATGTTCTCACTAATTGCTTATTACATTGCATTTAAGGTGATTGACATTACACTTGAGGGTCTGGATCAGTCAAAATCGGTATGGATTATTAGTGATAAATTCCGTGATATCGGTGAAGCCTTGACGGAACGTCTTGGACGTGGTGTTACTTATTTAGATGGAGAAGGCGGATTTTCCGGGGAGAATAAGAAAGTGATCTTCGTGGTTATTACCCGTTTGGAAGAAGCTAAGCTTAAATCCATTGTTGAGGATTGGGATACTGGTGCATTCATCGCAATAGGTAACATTCATGATGTTAAAGGTGGCCGTTTCAAGAAGAAAGCAATTCATTAGCTTACCATCCTAAAAGGACGCCGCAGGCGTTTTAGCTTGGCACTTTAGTACTATTAACTGAAAGAAGGTATTTTTACGAATAATGGAGCAATAAATACGGTGAACAAGACTCGATATGCCGTATTCTTATACAATATACCTTCTGTCCTTGAGTGGGACGCCTGATAAGCCCGTAGCATGAAATGATGCTGCGGGCTTATTGCTGTTTTTAGGCTCATTATTCGTGGCATTCCATCCCTATGGAAGCTTAGCAATGAGTTGTTTGACGGGCTGCGGTGGCACTTTTTCCAAAAGATCTCCCATCTGTTGCAGGCGTTCCTCAATATTGAGCAGATGAAAATCAGTAGGAGATACGTTTTGCTGAACCTCTTTCCAGAGCAATGGTGTGGATACTGTAGCAAGCGGTCTGGCACGTGGTGTGTAAGGTGCAGCTAAGGTTTTGCCACTGTAATGCTGGAGGTAGTCAAAATAGATTTTATCTCCCCGATTCTTCTTCAGACGCTCCAAGGTGAATAAATCGGGGTGCTTTTCAGTGACATAACGACCCACAAAGTGTCCGATTTTTCGCAATCCATCAAAAGTAACGCCAGTCTCGATAGGCACGATGATCTGCACCCCGGTAGCCCCGGAGGTTTTGGGCACAGAGGATAAACCAAGGGAGGTTAGGACCGACCCTACGATTGCAGTTGCTTCCATGATACGGGGCTCGACCTCACGTGACGGGTCTAGATCAATCATCCATTCACAAGGCAGCTCGCTACCTACATAATGCAAAGAAGGATGGAACTCCAAAGCAGCCAGATTACCCAGCCAGATCAGCTCAGGTAAACCTTGCAGCTTGATATAGTTAATATTCTCGTGAACAGCGGTCTGGACAAAAGCTGGAAGAGGATCAGGTGCATTTTTCTGATAAAAGGACATTCCAGAGATACCATGCGGATAACGTATTACGGTTAGCAGCCGATCTCGACAATAACGCAGCAGATAGGGAGAGAGGGCGGCGAGCTTTTCCAGATAGATCCGCTTCGTAATCCCGCAATCCGGCCATAGCAGCTTCTCTGGGTTGGTGATGGTTATCTCTTGGCCGTCTACAGTAATTGTGCCTTTGATGGCTGCTGGCATCCTGAACCTCCTCTCTGTTATAGGAATGAGGGTATTATGTGCCAGTCTGTTCCTTTTCATGAAAAAAATATTTCCAAAGTGTCCCTTTTGGATGATCATAAGAGTTATAAGGTTATACGGTTATGTGAAAGGGGAGTTTGCTGATTTTGGACGGGATCGAACACACCGTCGTTCGGGTACAGGCAGGCGAGGTAGAGTCCTATGCCCTTATCGTCGAAGCTTTTCAAAAGCCGATTTACCGCTATTGCTGCCGGCTACTTGGGAGTCGAACAGAAGCGGAGGATGCGGTACAGGATATTCTAGTGAAGGCATATCAGCATATAGGCACATATCGCCCTATCGCGAGCTTTTCTTCCTGGCTATATAAAATTGCCTATCATCATTGCCTCAGTCTGATCCGCAAACGCCAAAGACATTTGAAGATTATGGCGCTTTTTCAACCGGATCCTCCTGCAGAAAGCCCGGAACAGTTGATGGACCGTTACATATTTAACGAACATCTCACCTTTGCCCTCTTGAAATTGAAATTAGATGAACGAAATCTGTTAGTTCTGCGAATCTTTGAGGAACAGAGCTTCCCGGAGATTGCGGAGATCCTCGATAAGAATACTGATGCTGTGAAGAAGAAATACAGGCGTACGATTACGAAGCTTGGCAAAATGATGAATGCTCAAAAAGGGGGGACGGAATGGTGGGGCAACGAAGCTGTGTTGAAGAGAAAATGATAAAGAAAATGGACGCATTGGGGAACTGCGACGAACTAGATGTAAGAGCAGCAGTTATGAAGCGGGTAAGGGCAATTTATGATCAACAGAAAACGATGGACGGAGAAATGACGAACCTCAGAGGCGAGCTGGAGTCATTCGGAGAACCGGGAGATCCCGTTATGCAGATGCAAGAGAAGACTATCCCGCTTCCATCTAAATTTAGGAAAAGAATTTTCTCAGGGGTCTCCGCAGCTATATTGCTGGGGATGATCGGATTTGGTGCCCTTCAGCTGTCTGGACTTGGAGGTTTAACGGAGCATGGTAGCCAGTCTACAATTGATATCATCAAACCTTCGGATGGTTCCATTACCCTAGTGAATAGCCGAGGAAGGGTGGTTGTCCAGACGGTGCATACTAATAATAGTAAGCCTGTTGCCACGGCCTCTCCTGCGATTGAGAAGTATCAGACTTTATTAGCGACTTATAATGAGCAGGTGCTTGCCCGCTTGAACCCCGGAGAAATGGCTGCCTATTACGTGATTGATACTGAATTTACTAAGTTGGTCAAAGGATTAGGCTATGGGAATCAATTGCAGTTCGCTTTCAATCCTCCTGTGTATTCGAAATATCAGGACTTCGTAAACGAATTAAAAGTAGCT
Source organism: Paenibacillus sp. FSL H7-0737 (assembly GCF_000758545.1). Taxonomy (NCBI): domain Bacteria; kingdom Bacillati; phylum Bacillota; class Bacilli; order Caryophanales; family Paenibacillaceae; genus Paenibacillus; species Paenibacillus sp. FSL H7-0737. The sequence goes on from NZ_CP009279.1 coordinate 1,143,927, forward strand.
GGCGATTTCTGGCCCGAGCTGCCTTCCATACTCGACGATGGTTACGAATTCGAGCAAGCAACTTTTAAAGCCGCTTCTCCTTACGGGTCGATAGACACGGAATACAAAGAAGTTCTTGAACAATTTCAAAAGAAAGCTAAGGACGATAAAACAGGCCAAAAGCTGTTTATGGAGAAGATCGCTGTGAATGCCATAGAGAGCGCTGAGGTTTCCTACCATAAGGAGGATCAAACAATTGAACTATCCTTAAGTCAGAGCGTCTATATGGGTGGTATAACGCAAGTGTCTATCTTGGAAGGGCAGACTGCTGAAAAATGGTCTATGACAGGTAATGGTAAAGAAGCAGTTTTTATCGCAGCGAGTACAGAGCAGGGGGCGCAGGCTTGGACTTCTCAGAATCGTTTGTATTGGTATGATGAAGCCAGCCAGACGATTCGTAGTCTAAATGATGGATTGAATAACATTTTAACCCGTGAACAATGGCAAGCGATTGCCAATAGTTTTATTCGCTAGCTACTGTTGTTCTATCCGTACATTATGAGAAGCTGTCTCTAAAGTAGTGAAATCTACTTGGGAGGCAGCTTTTTTTATGGAATAGGAAAAGTAATGGATTTTACTGTGCCATGTGACGATATGCCACGCGTAGTGTTCTATGCTACTGGTTGGGGCGGTGGGCGATGTGCTATGTGCTATGTGTGATCTACTTGTTTTAAACTAATTAGGGAAAAACTCCCTAAAAATAACCGATATTCGCTCTAAATGAACGAAATCAGGGAATTCCTCCCTAATAATCATAGGAATTTCTTTATTCGTTGCCGAATAGGCCAAATTTCAGGGAAGTTTTCCCTAATTATAAGTCCGATGAACAGAAATCTCTGAATTTTAGGGAGAAATTCCCCAATTACTCTATAGGTGCTTCACATATTGCATCACTTGGTGCGTCACTTGTAATGTTAAGAACAAAAAAAGAGGCTGTCCCAAAAGCCATGATGGTTGCTTGGGACAGCTTCTTTTTTTGTGAGAAAATGTCCCCTTTACCCATGCTCAGGTGTTATAGAAGTGTAATTGAAAAACAGGATGAGATTACATTTACCATTTTAGAAGGAGATGATTAGAACTTGAAGCTCAATGATACATTTAGAAAAACACTGATCGCACTCTCGGCAGCAACCTTGTTAGGAACAGGAGTAGTTGTAAGTGGGGTTGCGCCTGGCTTGTTTCTTTCGGTCGCGGCGGCAGCAGAACAGCAGACTTCAGCATCAACCAATCAGAATCCACAAAAGGAATTACAGGCGATCGTAGCAAGCTTGAAGGAAGGTACGCTTTTGGCCTACTACGTACGTGATAAAGTCTCCAATCCACAGGATACGATCAGCTTCTCCGGCAAAGGATTTGTTTTTAAAGACTACAAATCCTTTGCTGCTAAATTCAAAGCGTTGAAGGGTCCAGCTACTCCACAGCCTGGAAACCTTCCTAAGGGCTTTGCTCTGGCGACAGCCATCATTTATCCACCGTCTGTAGCAAATGATTCAGAGCTGTATTTGCAATTAGAGCAGGAACTAAAGGCAGCAGCGGCGGCAGGTGATCCCAACAAACAGTTGTTTAGCAAGATCATCAGCTGGAGCCAGACGAACTTGTCTATGCAGCTGTATGCCAAAGGAAAAGCCAATTTTAGTATTGTAACTGGAGTGCCGCCCGCCAAACTTCCCGAAGGAGCTGTGCCTTTTGTACGAGCTTCGGAAACTAAGAAAGAACTGACGGTCAACGGTAGGAAAGTAATTCTTACAACTGATTCGGCTAAAGAAGCGAGTTTCAACACTAAGCTAGTGTGGCTGGATAAATCAGGCGCGATACAATATACCCTTTCAGACAATCGGGTCAGTAAACTGACGACAAATGAAATGTTGGCTGTAGCTAAAAGCATGATCAAATAACCAAGGGGTTAAAGGAGGATATTATAAAGATGATTAAAAAAAGTGCGGCCATCACGGTTTTGAGCCTGCTACTGTTAATGAGCGCGGTAAGTGGAACAGCAGGCGCAGTGCCTGCAAGGAGCAATAATAAAAGCAAAGGTACGGTTCCGGTTGAGCAGAAATCACCACCGGTATCGCCAACGATTAAGGATTTGATTGCCAAAGAATATGCTGTTCCCCTACAAACGGGAGAAATTAAGGCTCTCTATGTTAATGACAAAAAATCTAATCCAGAGGAAGATTTGAGTGTAAGCTATATGCCATACAGATTCAGCTCTATAAACGAAGCAGCACAGAAGCTATCTTCATTAACTGGGAATTCACTCCTGATACCCGTTGCTCTACCAGACGAATATAAGCTGCAGGATGTCGTTTTAAATCCAGTGCTTCCGAAGTTTTTCAGTACAGAGTATAAAACCCTCAGAGATCAGGTGAAAGCTAAAGCACAAGCTGCTGGTAAAAAAGTGATTTCACAAAGCTTAAAGTGGAGCGATACAGAAACCTCTATCACTTATCTGCGAAATGGGGAGAGATTGAATCTAAAATCAGCTCCAGCATATACACTTCCGGAAGGAGTTACTTTAGCGCAGCTGCCTGGTGACCAGGATGAAAATTTGACCATCAACGGGGTTGAAGCAGTTTACACGGTGTTTGGTCCTCACCATGGAGATCTAAAAGTCCAGCTTGTATGGTCCAGTGCGGATGGAAGTATTGATTATACGCTTACGAATACGAAAAATACTGCGCAGACAAAAGCAGAGCTGGAGACCATTGTAACGAGTCTTACAGCGCAATAAGAAATGTCCTCTCGATAAATTCGGGAGGACGTTTTTTTGGAAAGGGTTTATCCTTTTTGCTCCATAGTGCATGATTCCGGGGGAAGATCTACCCTAGCTTGAGTAACAGGCTGGCGCAGAGTGCCTGAGGTATTCCATTCCAAAAAATGAACTTTGAAGACAAGCTTCGGTTTTATCCAAAAAGCACCCTTCCCTCGCTGGGGATCAGTTGTAAAGGGCATTTGATCTATTTTTAAATGCTGTACCTCTGCAGTTAAGTCGCGTTTATCCTGTACAGTCAATTTTCCTGGCCCGGCATGTCCGATATAATGCAAATTCCCTTTATCATCATACAGCCCAAGAAGAAGCGCATTGACGATGCCGTCACGGAAGGTTACACCTCCGGCTACTGCCGTAATATCCGAAATGATTTTGCGTTTCTGCCAGCGTTTATCTTTTCCACCGGGAGCATAAGTACTGTTGATATCCTTACAGACGATTCCCTCTAAGCTCTGACTCTGAGCGGCGGCGAATAATTCTGTGGGATCGGTATAACTGGGTACGGCCTGTACGTGGGGATGCGGCAGCAGAATATCGTTTAGCAGCTGCTGCCGTGAGAATAAAGGCTGATCCATCGTCGATTGGCCATTATAAAACAGAATATCAAAAATCATATAAATGACAGGAACCTGATACCTAACGACGGAAATGGTGGAGCCATTCTTTAAGCTATCCCTCCGCATAACTTCGTGAAATGAGGGCTTGCCGTCCTTGAGTGCAATGATTTCACCATCAAGAATAACGGAATCAGCCTTGCAATAAGTATTTACATCAGTAAGCTCAGGGTATTGCGCTGTACGGTAATTTCCACGTCTGTTAATAAGCTGAGTAGTGCTTCCGTCGTAATAGGACAACATGCGAACGCCATCCCATTTAATCTGTGCGATCCACTGGTTGCCTGCTGGAAGCTGTCCAGCCAGTATGGGTTCAAAAGGAATAATAGGCTGAAGCTTCATCACCAGAGCCTCCTAAGATACGGTTGTTTTACTTTTTGGGCTGCGGCGTTTCGGTTTTGGTGCGATGACTGGAATCGGCCCGGAAGCCTCGTTTTGCTGATCGGCAGGCTCAGCTGCTGCTTTAGACTTGGCTATTTTTCTTTTGGCAGCCGGAGCCGCTTTAGTTTTTGTTTTCTTAGTATCTGTTAATGAAGGACCCGGATCTGTAGGGATATGCTGTACAGCCTGAATACTGGCCTGCAATGCTGCCATTAGATCAATTACATTGCTTTCCTGTTTGGCAGGAGCGATATGAAATTCCTCGCCTGCGATTTTATGTGAGATTAGATCAAGCATACGCTGGCGATAATCATCGGTATATTTTGCCGGATCAAAAGGCGTGGATAGCTGTGAAATGAGCAGCTTGGCCATATCCAGCTCTTTATCATTCACTGTCCCTGCTTCGGGCAGGCCAGGCACTTGCGAGACCGGTCGCACTTCATCAGGATAAAAAATAGTCTCGATGGCGAGGCAATCCTCCAGCACACGAATAGCAGCAAGACTGCTTTTGGAACGAATCGATATTTTGGCGATGCCAATTTTACCAGTTTGACGCATGGCCTCCATAAGAAGCCGATATGCATTTGTCCCAGCCTGATCCGGAGATAAGTAATAGGTTTTTTGAAAATAAATTGGGTCGATCTCCGTCAGATCAACAAAGTCGAGTATGGTAATGCTTTTGCTGCTTTCGTCGGTCAATTGATCCAGTTCCTCTTTGTCGAATAGAACAAACTTCCCTTTTTCATATTCATAACCCTTGCCGATTTCTTCCCAAGCCACCTCTTTGTCACACACCGGACATTTACGTACATACGACAGTGGGCTGCCGCATTCCTTATGGATATAACGCAGAGAAATGTCCTTGTCTTCCGTAGCGGAGAACATTTTAACCGGAACATGCACTAGCCCGAAGCTGATGGCCCCTTTCCAAACGGTATGCATGAGAAACGCCTCCTGATCTAAGTTATTTGCTTTGGGTTAGTATGAGGCAGGACAGGCTTTTCTAGCCGGGTGCATTTTTTGTGAAGCATGGGAAAATATAAAATCAGGCTAATAAAGCTGAGGAGGAGAATACTAAGTCATGGAACCGCGTGGAAACGAGTGGATCGATGCGCTGAGCGAACAGGATATTCCAGCGACAGTTGTGGATTGGGACAGCATTATAGCTCCACCGGAAGCAAGTCAGGTCTCGGACTCGGAGAAGCTTGATGCGGAATCAACCCTCGAAGAAACTTCGCCATTAGAATCGTGAGATTTAGAAAAAATAAAGGAGGAGAACAGTGGTGGATGTCAAACGAGCACAGGATATTTATGCTTCTAAAGAGACGGTAAGTGTACATTTGGACGGAGAACCTGTTTGGATTGAGCATGTGGATGCACAGAACGGAATGGCTACGGTTCAAGTGGGCTCTCGACCAACGAATACGCATACGGTAGGCGTTGAACGGTTAGAGGAGCAAGATCATTAACAAGGTTTGTTCAAAGAGCTGAGATAAGCTAAATTACACTTTTATAAAAGAGACTCTTTATGCTTATTTTTGCGTAGAGGTCTCTTTTTCTATTGTGGACATACTGGCATGGAAGATTGAATTGGGACAGTTGTTGCGATGGATGGAGCATACCGATATAATTAATAGTAATGGTTTTTGGCAGGTATATTTTAAAAGGTGGTAGTTGTAGTTGGACAATACAGACGAAACGGTGTTCACTTACCGTTCTTACAGCCTCCAGGATACGGAGTTGCTTGCAGCTGCTCTAGCTACTGCTTCAACGCCAGGGATGATTATCGGCTTGGACGGGGATCTGGGCGCAGGAAAAACAGCATTCTCGCAAGGGTACGCTCGGCATCTCGGCGTAAAGGGGATCGTAAACAGTCCTACTTTTACAATTATTAAAGAGTACGAGGGCCGTCTGCCCCTATATCATATGGATGTATATCGGATTTCGCTTCAGGAAGCGGACGAGCTTGGACTTGATGAGTATTTCTACGGGCAAGGGGTCTGCTTGGTGGAATGGAGCAGTATTATTACGGATTTAATGCCGCCGCGGCATATGCATATATACATGGAAACAGTGGGGCCAGATGAAAGAATGATTACGGTGACCGGAATCGGGGAGCCGTATGGTGAGCTTTGCCGGCAGCTGATCCAGAAGTGGGGTTAAGGAATATGACGAATCAGAATACAGAGCCGCGCAAGCGGCTTTTAGCGCTGGATACATCAACTGCAGTATTAGGCGTGGCAGTTACAGAGAATGGGGAACTACTGCATGAAATAAATGCTTCCGGAGAACGGAATCATTCGGTGCATTTACTCCCGATCATTGAGCAGGCGCTGCAAGCAACAGGAACTACTGCTGCAATGCTGGACGGGATTTCTGTTGGTGTGGGTCCTGGATCGTATACGGGGACGCGTATCGCAGTTACCGCTGCCAAAACGCTGGCATGGGCATGGGATGTCCCAGTGGTTGGTATTTCGAGTCTACATGCAGTAGCATGGGGCGGATATCAAACAGCCCTCAAGAATAACGTGATGACCAAAGCGTCGGAACAAACTACCGAGAATAACAGCTACGGGCCTGATTGGATCATTCCACTAATGGATGCGCGCCGAGGACAGGTGTATTCAGGATTATTCGCAGCTGAGGGAAATAATGCTCCTAGCCGTCTTGAACCTGATGCCATCCGGCTGATGGCAGATTGGGTGGAGTACTTAGCAGAACGTTTAGGACAGGCTTCAGTCGAAGGCAATAAGCCCGCTGTTCTTTGGTTTGTTGGGGAGACTGCAGTTCATGGCAGTGAGGATTCGCTTCGTCCATTGAAGGATCTTGGTGTTCCTATTGCAGTTCCTTATGAAATGGAAGGCCGCTGGACAGGATTTCTCGGAGAAGCGCGGCTTCAGGTAGAGAAAGATGATATCCATAGCTTGATCCCTAACTATACTCAGATCTCAGAAGCGGAAGCCAATCTGCGGTTAAGCAGAGAAGGGGGCTTAAAGAAACCATGACGGAAGCGGAATCAATGATAGCTCAAGAGGCTGAACTTGTTTTTCGTTTGATGAAGCTTACGGATATTCCTGACATTCTTATCATTGAACGGGAAGCCTTCACGATGCCTTGGACAGAGGAAGCTTTTCGCAACGAGCTGACGCATAATCATTTTGCAAAATATATGGTTATGGAGCTGGCTGGTCATATTATCGGTTATGCCGGTATGTGGGCCATCGTGGATGAGGCGCATGTGACGAATATAGCCCTGCTTGAAGCCTATCGTGGACGTAAATGGGGCGAGCGTTTGCTCGAAGAGCTGATGAAGACGGCATCTTATGTGGGGATGAAGTCTATTACACTTGAGGTACGGGTATCGAACGAGGTAGCACAGAATTTATATCGTAAAAAAGGCTTTCGATCTGCTGGCACACGCAAAGGATATTATTCCGATAATCGCGAGGATGCGCTCATTATGTGGGCGGATCTGCCAGAGTACGAGGAGCATGGGAATATGGAAGGAAGCGTGGACTTGAAATGAAGACAGAAACGGGCGCAGCTCAGCCTGTACTAATACTTGCTATTGAGACGAGTTGTGATGAAACGTCAGTGGCTGTGGTCAAAGATGGCTCTGAAGTGTTATCCAATATCATCTCAAGTCAGATTGAGACGCATCGCGCCTTCGGTGGCGTGGTACCAGAGGTAGCTTCCCGTAAGCATGTGGAAGTAATTACACTGGTGATAGAAGAAGCACTCACTACAGCAGGGGTTACACCAGATCAGTTGTCGGCGGTGGCGGTTACACAAGGCCCAGGTTTGGTGGGGGCTTTACTTGTCGGGGTAGTAGCTGCCAAGAGCCTTGCCCTCGCATGGGGTAAGCCGCTAATTGGCACACATCATATTGCAGGACATATTTATGCTAACCGTTTAGTGGCAGAGTTACAGTATCCATGCATGACACTAGTGGTGTCCGGCGGACATACTGAACTGGTTCATATGGAGCGGGAGGGTGAGTTTCGAATTATCGGACGCACCCGTGATGATGCCGTAGGCGAAGCATATGATAAAGTGGCACGAGCACTAGGATTCCCTTATCCCGGTGGACCTCATGTGGATCGTCTGGCCCGCGAGGCGACTGAGGTTGTACCGTTACCAAGGGTATGGCTGGAGCCGGGTTCTTATGATTTTAGCTTCAGTGGCTTAAAGTCGGCTGTGCTGAACGTTGTGAATCAGAGCAAGATGAAGGGTCTCACGCCAGATGTCGCAGGCATTGCCCGCGGGTTCCAAGAATCTGTGGTTGAGGTGCTGGTGGAAAAAGCGGTACGCGCTGTTAAAGCTAATAGCTCCAAGCAGTTATTGTTGTGTGGAGGTGTTGCTGCTAATGCTGGCCTGCGCTCGGCTTTGATCTCACGCTGTGAAGCGGAGGGCATTGAGCTTATTATTCCACCTCCGGTTTACTGCACGGATAATGCAGCTATGATTGGAGCTGCTGCATACGTGAAGTGGCAGCATGATGGCGGTACTCCGCTGGATATGGTTGCAGACCCTGGATTCTCATTGGAACAATGGTCTGTATCCGCCTATTGACATCATTTGGAGCTAACGAGTATAATCAGTTCAATTATACAAGGAAACGCGATGAGCGGAAGTAGTAAGGATACTCTGGGATAAGAGAGCTGCGGGTAGGTGCGACGCAGTCGAAGGGGACCTGAACTCGTCTGGGAGCGGAACGGTGGAAGCATTACCGGCAATTGTCGCCGGAACGTTCGTACACCGTCTACGGGTAACCTCCGTGAAAGGGTGGTCGAGTATCTAACATACTTGACCGTAGAGTGGATGTTCAATTGGAATCGGCAGTAACTTAACCGGTACAGAGCATCAACAAGAGTGGTACCGCGAAGGTTAACAGCCTGTCGTCTCTTGAATGAGATGGCAGGCTTTTTTGTATGGATTTTGAGTAGTGAGAATGTATATAATACACGCTAAGAACGGGAGTAGTAGGGAATGACGGTGAACAGAGAGCTGCGGGGTGGTGCGACGCAGTCACCGAAAGTCTTGAATCTCGCCCGGGAGCGGAGCGGCGGAAATAAGAGTACGCTGCCTACGGCTGTCCCCGTTATCGGACCTTTCCAGATATCCTGACTCCCTCAGGATGGACCGGGAAGAAGAGCTGGACGCAGCTTAATGGCTTGATTATATGAATAGCCTATGCGTCAAAAAGAGTGGTACCGCGGAGGGGTAACCCGCCGTCTCTTTATTAGAGACGGCGGGTTTTTGCGTTCTTATTGAAGCGACTCAGGTTATGGACTCAGGCGCTATATAAGACGCCAAGAGTGAACCTTCAGCACATTCCAAATTGTGCAGAGGATTCATTCGTATCAGCTGCCGGCAGCAGTGGGTGGGGAATTTAGCAGGGCCACAAGTCGACGTGTGGATCTGCGCTGAAGCATAGGTTAGGGTAAGGAATCCAATAAGAGGAAAACAGGAGGAATTCAGATGATTATTCCAGTAAAGAAACGTATACAAATTTTCGATACGACTCTGCGAGATGGTGAACAGGCTCCGGGTGCAAGTCTAACCCCAGAGCAAAAAATACTGCTGGCCTATAAGCTTGCGGATCTGGGTGTTGACGTGATGGAGCCTGGATTTCCGATATCGAGCCCTGGTGATTTTGCGGCAGTACAGACGATTTCTCGTAAGGTGCGAAATGTGGAAATTTGCGGTTTTGCACGGGCGGTTAAAGGAGATATTGACGCGGCAGTCCGGGCAACCCAAGATGCTGAACGCCGGCGGATCCACCTGTTCATCTCCTCTTCTGATATTCATTTGCAGCATCAATTGCGTATGAGCAGAGCTGAAGTCGTAGCCAAAGCCCGCGAGATGACGGCTTATGCGCGTCAATTCTCTGATGTCGTTGAATTCACGGCCATGGATGCTGCGCGAACAGGAATCGATGATCTGATTGAAATGATTGAAGCTGTTATTGAGGAAGGCGCTTCTATTATCAATCTGCCCGATACGGTCGGTTACGCATTGCCACATGAATATGGGGAAATGTTCCGTCGTGTGCGGCTAGGAGCAAGAGGTGGAGAAACGGTAAGCTACAGTGCCCACTGTCACAATGATTTGGGGCTGGCTGTAGCCAACAGTCTGGCAGCAATTGATGGAGGTGCGACGCAGATCGAAGTCACTGTGAACGGAGTCGGCGAGCGTACCGGGAACTGCGCACTGGAAGAGCTTGTGATGGCGCTCGAAACCCGCGGAGATGCGATTGGAGCAGAAACAGGCATTGTGCTTGATAAGCTGTATGATACTTCGCGGCTGATCAGCGGAGCGATGCATTTTCCAATCGCCTATAACAAACCAGTCGTCGGAAGAAATGCCTTCCAGCATGAGTCAGGGATTCATCAGGATGGTTTGCTGAAGGATCGTAGCACCTATGAGATTATGGACCCAGAGCGGCTGGGTATCCCGCGTAGCATGATCATTCTGGGCAAGCATTCTGGCAGACATGCGCTGAAGGACCGGGCGGCGAAGTACGGTATTACGCTGGAGCCTGCGGAGCTGGATGCACTTTATGAATCGTTTAAAGAGACCGCTGACCGCCAAAAGGTAGTCAGTGATGACCAGTTGCTGCAAATGGTGAGCAGTACAACTGGACAGCAAGCTCAGGTCTATGAACTGGGTGAGGTTCAGGTATTGGCAGGCAGTGCCCAGCGCCGGGTGGCCGCGGTTACGGTTCGCCATTTGAAGTCTGGACAGGAAACTTCTCATACTAGTACTGGAGATGGTCCGCTTGAAGCTATTATCGCTGCTATTGGGCAAGGCATTTCAGAGGATATCGATTTTGCGGGACTTGAGCTGCATTCACTTGGAAGTGGAGAGAACGCCCAGGCGGAAGCGGCTGTGATGGTAGAGTGGGAAGGTCTTAAATTTAGAGGCACAGCTACGCATCAAGATATTATCATGGCAGCAGGGATTGCCTATATTGCAGCCTGTAACGCTGCCTTGCTCTCTACACAAATCGTTTAATATACATCGACCCGCTGTCTGATTTAGAGATAGCGGGTTCTTTTTTAGCTTTTGATGACAGGTTTTAGGTGGGGTTATGTCTTTTGTCAAGTTGTGGACAACGTTATCCACATATTCTCTACGAATTGTGTAAAAAGTGCGTAAAATCAGCAATGTCAGCTCTTTTTAAAATGGCCTTATAACCATTTTTGTTAGCAATGAAACCTTGTGAGAATTGTGGATAATGTGGATAATTCGGTGGATAATAATTCCTGTAATTCGAAAATACCGATTTAACGCATAAAAAAAGCCCCTAAGGGGCTTTTTTAGTAGGGAGTTATACACGAAACCTGTGCATAGAGCTGTGGATAACTCTTTATGAACAAAATAAGAAATATGAAAAAATATTTATGAAGCGGATTTTACATTATTCGTCAGCAAGGATTTCCCATTCGTTAAATAAATCGGTAAGCTGAGTTTTTTTGTTCTTCAGATCCTCTTCATGACCTTGAAGTGCTAAATAATCCTGATAAACTTCAGGTTTAGTCATTTCATTCTCTATAAAAGCGATCGAATCTTCTAGTGAGGCAATGCCTTCCTCTAGCTCAGCAATACGCCGCTTCCGGTTACGCTCTTCACGCTTGGCTTGCTTGTCCGCTTCGAAGGAGGAAACAGCGTTTTTTTCAGGAACTGCAGCATCCTTGTTGACGTTTTTGGCGGCTAATTCGGCGGCATCTTTCGCAATCTCTTCTAATTCTCGTTTTTTCTCGATATAGTCATCGTAGTTGCCAAGGTATTGATCGATCCCCTCGGGATGAAGCTCAAGCACCCGTTCAGCCATTTTATTGAGGAAATAACGGTCATGAGAAATGAAGAGCAATGTGCCCTCGAAATCAATTAAAGCTGATTCTAAAACCTCACGACTGACTAAATCCAAATGGTTGGTTGGCTCATCTAGGATGAGCATATTTGCGCCGCGCAGCATGAGCTTTGATAATGCAACGCGTGCTTTTTCGCCGCCGCTCAGCGCGGATATCTTCTTAAGAACATCTTCACCGCTGAAGAGGAAGTTGCCAAGGATCGTACGGATTCTGGCTTCCTCAATCATTGGATATTCACTCCATAGCTCTTCCATTACTGTGTTCTTTGGATTGAGGCGGGTCTGTTCCTGATCATAATAAGCGACCTTTACCTTAGTCCCCCAATTCACAGTTCCAGTTGAAGGCTCGCGGGTTCCGGTCATACACTGCAGCAGTGTAGATTTGCCAATACCATTGGGACCGATGAGTGCAGCAGTTTCTCCCCGGCGCAGTTCGAAAGAAGCGTCCTTGAACAAAGGTGGACCATCATTAAAGGCAACTGCAACATTACGTACTTGCAGCACTTCTTTACCAGACATGAAGTCAGGCTCGAAGGAGAAGCTGGCTTTCTTCAGATCGCCCATCGGTCGATCAATACGGTCCATCTTCTCAAGCGCTTTGCGTCTGCTCTGCGCACGTTTCGTGGTAGATGCTCGCACAATATTTTTCTGAACGAAATCTTCCATTCTTGAGATTTCATCTTGCTGTTTCTCATACTGCTTCATCCGTGTTTCATATTCGGCAGCCTTCAAATCTACATATCGGCTGTAATTGCCTGTATAACGCCGAGATTGATGACGCTCGATCTCTACAATAGTAGTTACAAGCCGATCAAGGAAATAACGGTCATGAGATACGACCAGAATTCCGCCAGCATAACTGCGAAGATAATCCTCAAGCCATGTTAATGTTTCGATATCCAGATGGTTCGTCGGCTCATCCAGCATTAAAAGATCGGGAGCCTGAAGCAAAATGCGGGCTAATGCGAGTCTAGTCTTCTGGCCACCACTAAGTGTGGAGATAGGTGTATCCGGTGGGAACTCGCCGAAGCCCATGCCGTGCAGTACACTGCGGATTCGTGTATTCATTTCATAACCGCCGTGATCCTTGAACCAATCTGATCGGCGGGCATATCTTTCGAGCAGTTCTTCGTACCGTTTTGAGTCCTCTGCCAGCTTAGGATCGGCAATGCTTACTTCCATCTCTCTTAGCTCAGCCTCGGCTTCGATCAGCGGTGCGAAAACTGCCATCATTTCTTCATGGATGGTTTTGTCAGATTGAAGTCCGCTATTTTGGGCTAAATACCCGATAGTAGTTTCTTTTGATTTATGAATTTGACCGCTGTCATAGGACATTTCACCAGCCAGAATTTGCAGAAAAGTTGATTTGCCGGCACCATTAACACCCACGAGTCCGACACGTTCCTTTTCATTTACCTGAAGGCTTATGCCGTCTAGTACGTTCTGTATACCATATGATTTTGTAATTCCTGTCGCTTGAAGAAGCATAACGATGAAACCTCCACCCTTGCATATTTCGCCTTGGCATTTATACCTCAGCCGTATGAACAACATATTCTATAGTTTACATGAAAAGCGTTTCCCAAGCGAGAGCTCGATATATCGGAAGCAGAGAATAACGACCTGGCCCAGAAACACAGTCCTATCCACCTTGGCGAACCGGGGAGAAGAGTGGTAAACTGGATTTACAAACAAGGATAAGCTTGGGATAAATATATGGGGGTGGCCGACGATGTCAAGCAAGGAGTCGGTGATCTCCAAAGCAAAGCAACAACTAAGAACTGAGAAGACCATCGCCCGAAACGAGCTCTCCTCGGACCAGAGAAGGGAATTGTCTTTTCTGGTCTGCAAGCATGCATCAGAGTGGCTGAAGACGAAAGACATAGCCTCACTGATGGCCTATGTATCTTTCCGTTCTGAACTCGATACCAACGCGCTTCTTACACAGGCGTGGAAGGACCAGCGCAGGGTACTGCTGCCGCGTGTCATTCCGGCAAGTGGTGCAATGAGTGTTCATATGGTAAACGCTTGGAGTGAGCTTGAGCCGGGGGCGTATGGTATCCATGAACCTATTGTATCCGGCAAAGATTCACAAGAGATTGAAGTTGTTACACTACCGGATGTTGTGTTTGTTCCGGGGCTGGCTTTTGATCTTCAGGGAGGCAGGCTTGGTTACGGCCGAGGATACTATGATCGATTGCGTGCGTCATGGGAGACGGAAGAGTATGCCGCTGCGAAGCCCCCTGTCTGGATCGGGCTAGCCTTTGGTATGCAACTGGTTCCGAAAGTGCCCATGGATGAGCATGATGCCTTTATGGACATGCTGATTACTGAAAATGGCATAGTGCACTGCCGAAAAGGAGAGTGAGTCGTGGAATTGACCCATTTTAACGAGCAGGGAAGAGCTCGTATGGTGGATGTGAGCGAAAAGGAGATTACGAAGCGGACAGCTGTCGCGCGGAGTAAGATCAAGATGGCAACTGAGACGCTTAGTGCCATCAAGGAAGGCAAGATCAGTAAAGGAGACGTACTTGCCGTTGCGCAGATCGCTGGAATTATGGCGGCCAAGAAGACGTCTGACTGGATTCCGATGTGCCATCCGCTCCCACTTACCGGTATTGACATCCGCTTCTCCGATAACAGCGAAGATGAACTTTATATAGAAGCAACAGTCCATACTACCGGAAAGACCGGAGTTGAAATGGAGGCATTGACCGCTGTTTCTGCCTCAGCGCTAACGGTGTACGACATGTGCAAGGCTCTTCAGAAGGACATGATTATCGGACCAACGCTCTTAGTATCTAAAAGTGGGGGCAAGAATGGAGATTACGCGCTTGAACCATGATCAGAGCTGACGTTCGATGCGCTGAAGCAAGTGGGCTGCACTGTACAGCCAATTATACATAGAGAGGGAGGACAAACCTATGGCGTGGAAAACAGCAATCCTAACGGCCAGCGATAAAGGGGCCAGGGGCGAACGGGAAGACACGAGCGCCCAGGTTATTCGGGAGCTGGTTGAAGAGGAACTTGGAGGCGAGATCGTTGAATATCGGATCGTGCCCGATGAACAAGATGAGATTATCGCAGCTTTGATAGAACTCACAGATTATTTTCAAGCAGATCTGGTATTGACTACCGGAGGTACGGATTTAGCGATACGTGATGTGACTCCAGAGGCAACCCGGCGTGTAATCGAACGGGAAGTGCCTGGACTTTCTGAGGCGATGCGAAGTACGGTGATGCAAAAAAACCGTGCGGTGATGCTGTTCCGCGGGATATGCGGCATTCGTGGACGCACGTTGATTGTCAACTTACCGGGCACACCGAAGGGTGTTCATGAGAATTTAGCAGCCATTATGGATCAACTACCTGAAGCGTTACTCATGGTAACTGGCCAATACCGCCAATAACATTGTCATATTCTTGTCACGTCACAAGGATAAACTATTTATAGAAGATAGTGGATGTAACTGTGACATAAGTTATGGTATTATTAGATTATCGTAATCGATACCATGATCGGATAGACGGACAAGGAGGAATAATAATGTTTAGTGGAATTGGTACTCCGGGTATTATCTTGTTGGTTATACTGGCACTGCTCCTCTTTGGACCGAATAAACTGCCAGAGTTAGGCCGCGCAGTTGGACGAACCTTCCGTGAATTTAAGGAAGGCGCACGTGAAATCATTGGTGATGGTGATCCGGTGAAGAAGAGCGAAGCTCCTGTGCCGACGGCCCCGCAGACGGTCGCTGCAGATATTCCTCAGGACAAACGCCTGCCGGAATAATAAAAGATTTAACAATGGGGCAATCTCTCAAGTCTAATAGACTTAGGAGATGTCCCTTTTTCAATTTGGTTGCTGCTTTCTGCAGAAACGGGCACAGCTATACATAAAGTCGGTGTGGCGTTTCTATTCTTGTCATGGGATGGTGTCAGGATGTCTCTCGAATCGGAAGAAATGTCGGTGGTGGATCATCTCACCGAGCTGCGTAAACGGATTATTTATGTGCTGATTGTATTTGTTTTGGGATTGGTAGGGGGGCTGTTCTGTGCCAAGCCAATCTACGATTATTTAATTAGTACAGATCTAGCGCAAGGGTTTGTTCTGCATGCGTTCTCATTCTGGGATGGTATCGGAATGTATATGAAGATCGCAATGGCGGTTTCATTAGTCATTTCAGTTCCTTTTATTGCTTACCAGCTGTGGGCGTTTATTAGTCCGGGCTTACGACCGGAAGAGCGTAGTGCAACACTACGTTATGTACCCTATGTTTTTGTTCTTTTTCTAATCGGTCTTTCTTTTGCTTATTATGTTGTATTTCCAATGGCGCTTTCGTTCACAATCTCTATCACCCGCAGTATGGGACTGGAAGAGACCTACGGAATTGCGCAATATTTCAACTTCATGTTCAGTCTGGTGCTACCTTTAGCGCTGCTGTTTGAGCTACCACTGCTGGTGATGTTTCTGACCAAACTGAGGGTTCTTAACCCGATACGCTTGCGTAAAATGCGTCGATACGCATATTTCACGCTTGTCTTTATTGCTGTAGTCATCACTCCTCCGGACTTCATCTCAGACTTTCTGGTGACGATCCCACTGCTTGTGTTGTATGAGTTTAGCGTATTCCTGTCCGCCTTCGTCTATCGCAAACAGCTTGCTGCGGATGCGGCAAGGGAAGCTCAGTACACCAAGAGTGAGGAATGATGATAAGAGGGCTGTCACTAAGTAGATTTTTCTACGAAAGAGACAGTTCTTTTGTTTTAAACCCCCGTTTTTTGAAATGTTCGGGCGTAGGTGGTACAGTTGAGACTACTGAA
Organism: Paenibacillus sp. FSL H7-0737; assembly: GCF_000758545.1. NCBI lineage: Bacteria > Bacillati > Bacillota > Bacilli > Caryophanales > Paenibacillaceae > Paenibacillus > Paenibacillus sp. FSL H7-0737. Next base: position 1,160,428 of record NZ_CP009279.1, read on the forward strand.
ATCATACGCATATTTTCACACCCTGTGGATAGAATGTATAGAGTGTGTGCCTAGGACAACCAGTGAAACGTTATTTTTTACGAAAACAAATGCGAATTTGTGTAAAAGGACTTGAAATCCGGGCTCAAGTTGAGTATCATAAAAATTGTTGTTAGCACTACAAGCTGTCGAGTGCTAATGCTTATGGAAAATATGAGATGGACCAGATATTCATAGCGTCCAATTGATATTTTTCATAAACACCAGAGATTCTGAAGTAAGACAGGTAAGTTCTAAACTATGTTTTGAAGCAAAATAACATAATTTTAAAGGAGGCTATTTTTTCATGATCAAACCTTTAGGTGAACGCGTATTGGTGCTACCGAGCGAGCAGGAGGAAACCACTTCATTCGGGATTGTGCTTCCGGACTCCTCGAAAGAAAAGCCACAAGAAGGAACTATTATTGCAGTAGGTAGCGGAGCTTTGAAGGATGGAGTACGTGTAGCACTCGAAGTAAAAGAAGGCGACCGTGTTCTTTTCTCTAAATATGCAGGAACAGAAATCAAATACGAAGGTAAAGAATATTTGATTATGAAAGAAAGCGACATTCACGCGATTCTTGACTAAGCGAGAGTCGATTATAAGCTAAATCTAAACTACTTAAAGTAACGTGATATACAAAAAATTCTAGGAGGTAATTACACAATGGCTAAAGAAATTAAATTTAGTGAAGAAGCACGCCGCTCTATGTTGCGCGGTGTAGATGCTTTGGCAAATGCGGTAAAAGTTACACTTGGACCAAAAGGTCGCAACGTGGTACTTGAGAAGAAATTTGGTAGCCCGCTTATCACTAACGATGGTGTAACTATCGCTAAAGAAATCGAACTTGAAGATGCATTCGAGAACATGGGTGCTCAATTGGTTAAAGAAGTTGCTACTAAGACTAACGATGTAGCCGGTGACGGTACTACAACTGCAACGGTTCTGGCACAAGCTATGATCCGTGAAGGTCTGAAGAACGTAACTGCAGGCGCTAACCCAATGGTTATTCGCAAAGGGATCGACAAAGCAGTTCGTGCAGCAGTTGAAGAATTGCAAAAAATCGCTAAGCCAATCGAAGATTCCCAAGCTATCGCTCAAGTAGCTGCTATCTCTGCTGCTGACGAAGAAGTGGGCCAATTGATTGCTGAAGCTATGGAAAAAGTAGGTAAAGACGGTGTTATCACTGTTGAAGAATCCCGTGGATTCGCTACTGAACTTGAAGTCGTAGAAGGTATGCAGTTCGACCGCGGTTACATTTCCCCGTACATGATTACTGATACGGACAAAATGGAAGCTGTTCTGGAGAACCCATACATCTTGATCACTGATAAGAAAATCAGCAGCACTCAAGAAATCCTTCCATTGCTTGAAAAAATCGTTCAACAAGCTAGACCGCTTGTTATTATCGCTGAAGATATCGAAGGCGAAGCACAAGCCATGTTGATCGTGAACAAACTGCGTGGAACATTCAACGCTGTTGCTGTTAAAGCTCCTGGCTTTGGCGACCGTCGCGAAGCTATGCTGCAAGATATCGCTGCCCTGACTGGTGGTCAAGTGATCACTGAGAAGCTCGGTCTTGATCTGAAGAGCACTTCCATTGAACAACTGGGTAACGCACGTCAAGTACGCGTAACTAAAGAAAACACAACAATCGTAGACGGAAGCGGCGACAAAGCGGACATCAATGCTCGCGTAAGCCAAATTCGTGCTCAACTGGAAGAAACAACTTCCGAGTTCGACAAAGAAAAATTGCAAGAGCGTTTGGCTAAATTGGCTGGCGGCGTAGCCGTTGTCAAAGTTGGCGCTGCAACTGAAACTGAATTGAAAGAGCGTAAACTTCGCATCGAAGACGCCCTGAACGCAACTCGCGCTGCGGTTGAAGAAGGTATCGTTTCTGGTGGTGGTACAGCTCTTGTGAACGTATATAATGCTGTTGCTGCTGTAGATGTAACTGGCGACGAGAAAACAGGCGTTAACATCGTGCTTCGCGCGCTCGAAGAGCCAGTTCGTACCATTGCAGCTAACGCTGGTCAAGAAGGTTCCGTTATCGTGGATCGCTTGAAAAAAGAAGCTATCGGCATCGGCTACAACGCTGCTACTGGCGAGTGGGTGAACATGTTCGAAGCGGGTATCGTTGACCCTGCTAAAGTAACTCGTTCCGCGCTTCAAAATGCTGCATCCGTAGCTGCTATGTTCTTGACTACTGAAGCAGTAATTGCTGACAAGCCAGAACCAGAAAAACCAGGTATGCCTGATATGGGCGGCATGGGTGGAATGGGCGGCATGATGTAATTAAGGCTGATAAAGCCTTGAAATAGGTTGGATTAGAAGCCTCTCGTGAGTTCATTGAACTCATGAGAGGCTTCTTTTTGTGGCGTACCAGATGCACGCCTAGTTGGTGATAATAAGATAGAGAACAGATAAATTTAAGGAAGTTAAATAAATACACTTGAACGTTCACTACAGTGAATATATAATAAATTCAAGAGGTCAGTGCTGACCTGATTTTTTTGATTAATTATTTAACTTCATTTATAAATTATATTAATAATATAACGAGGAGGACATATGAAATCATTTTTGCCCAATGATATTAAAGATGAGAATAGAAAAATAGTCTTCGATATTTTGCTTCAATATCCTGAACTGGCGAAAGTCGAGATCACAGAAAAAACGGCAATGAGTTTTGTTACTGTAAGCAAGATTGTTACCTTTTTTGAACAGATTGGTTTATTGACCGTCACTGGTGAAAGTCGAGAAGGATCTGGCGGCTTGGGAAGAAAGCGTACGGTTTACAGATTTAATGAAAACAGCTATACGACAATCGGAATACAGATTATTGGCAACACGATTACAGCGGTACTTATTAATCTGCACGGCAAGATCATAGATTCGTATTCGATTGAAACAGATATTCCGTTCTATAGCCAGCAGTTCACTTCGATATTTATAGAGATTGTAGAACATTTAAAGAGTAAAGCGAAGGAAACGGATAGTTTTGTATTGGGGATTGGTATTGGCGTTGATGGTGCGATCAATACAAGAAAGAAAACGATCCGGATGAGAACGCATCACAATAAAGAAAACGACTTTAAGTATGAAACGATTATTGAAACTCTCAAGAACGAAGTGAACTTGCCCATTCTTCTGGAGAATGATGTGAACGCAGCGACTGTGGCGGAATTTCGGAATCTTGAAAACTCAGATCAAGCATTGACGAGTCTCGTTCATGTTGCTACAGGTGATGGGGTCGGGGGCGGCTTGATTATTAACAAAGAGCTTCACCGCGGCGTTAATGCAAGTGCGGGTGAGCTGGAGTATATGTGCTTTGATTCAGAATATAAACGGACTCCATCTTCAGTCGGTTGGCTGGAAAGCAAATTAGCTATTAAGTATTTGTTAAGCACATATGATTTGAATTCAACGAATGACGTAGAAGCTTGCATTGATTATGTTTCGAAGAATCTGGCATTAACGATTACCAATATGATCAGCATCTTGGATATCGACCAGGTCATTATTAGCGGTAAAACGGTAGCGCTGTTTCCGGAACGTATATTGGACCGCACGAAAAGCTATGTCGAGCAATATACGGAGTGGACTCCTCAAATTTCGGTGAGTAAGTTACATCAATCAACAGCAATCGGAGCAGCTATACTTATTCTCCAGCAAGAGATGATAAATGTCATTTCGGAGTAAACAAGAAGGAAGTGAGCAACATGATCAAAATCTTTGAGAATGAAGAGGAAGTAGCAAAAGAAATTGCCAGAGAGATGAAAGATCATTTATTTACTGATCAGCATCCCGTGTTCTGCCTGGCTTCAGGGAGTACTCCACAAAAAAGCTATCAGAAATTTTCCAATGATGCGGACCTCCAATTGAAAATCAAGAGGCTTAACATCGTTAGCTTGGATGAGTGGGTTGGCATTGACAAAAGCTCTGAAGGAAGCTGCTATCAGATGTTGAATCAAGATCTGTTCTCGCAGATTTCACTGGATAGCAGACAGATTGTGTTTTTTGATGGAACATCGCCGGATATGAAGCACGAATGCTTGCGAATTGATCACTTTATCGAGCAACACCCAATTACATTCAGCTTGATGGGCGTAGGTATGAATGGGCATATCGGATTAAATGAACCGGGTAGCCCAGTAATAAATTACAGCAGTGTTGTGGAGCTGTCGGAAACAACAAAGACTGTCGCTCAAAAATATTTTCATGAGCAGACTGAATTAAAACAAGGCATTACATTAGGTTTGGAACAGATTGCAAGTAGTAAAAGAGTGGTTGTCGTCATAACTGGAGAGCGCAAAGCTGAAATCGTGAAGGAGATTTTCACAAACTCTGACGCACGGCTGCCTGCTCAGCAATTGCTCGGCTATGATCATATAGATTTCTTTTTAGATGCTGCAGCCGCCAAATATATGGATCAGTCATCATAGTTGAGGAGCGTAATATGGGTAACTTCGTTATTGGTGTTGATATTGGAGGTACAAATATAAGGGTTGGATTAGTGAATGAGCACCTTGAACTTGTTCGGAAGGAGTCGGCATTAACAAGAGATTTCCAAAATGCTGACGAAATTTTCAAAACCGTCAAGGAAATGACAGCGAAAGTCGATCATGAACAGCTAGCAAGCAAGATAGGTATTGTATTGCCGATTCCTTGGAATGATCAAACACAGTTTATTCGAGATATAACCAATATCCCTTGCCTAGAGAATGTTAGTATCGAAACTATCAGGGCGTTCTTTCCGAATTATGAAGTGTTTTTTGAGAATGATGTAAACGTGATCACAGTGCTTGAATCGGATCATGGAGCTGCCAAGCCGTATAATCAATCCATTTATATAACGGTTAGTTCAGGAATTGGATGCGGTATCATACTTGATAAGAAAATTATTCAAGGAGCTCATGGATATGCGGGCGAGATCGGAAGCATGATTATTTCCGACAGCAAAAGAAACCATTCAACGTTGTATAACGGCACTTTGGAATCCCTATGCAGCGGCATTGCTCTTGAAGCGGAAAGTAAGTTTTTATATGGCATTGATGCCACGTCGAGTTTGTTATTTGAAAGATATCATATGGGAGATCGGCAAGCGATTGAAGTGATCGACAGGTGGGTTGAGTACTTTTCCAACGCAATTGTTTCTTTGATGCAAACAATTGATCCAAATATTTTTGTTATCGGAGGAGCGGTCATTCATCACAACCAGTGGTTGATTGATAGAGTGATAGAAAGCGCTAAAAAGAAAGTCCTTCCACATTTAAAAGAGAACATTAAAATCGTGTTGACTGAATTTGGACCTGACGCCGGAATTATTGGTGCTGGCTATAACGTATATAAAAAGGAAAAAGGAGCTTGAAGACAATGAAAAAGTTGAAGGTTGCGTTAATCGGAGCAGGAAGTGTTTCCTTTGGGCTAGGAGCACTTCAAGATATGGTGTTGTCAGAACGTTTAAAAAATCAAGTAGAGCTCGAAATCGCGCTTATGGACATTGTAGAAGAAAATGTGAATAGAACATACAAGTATGCAACCGAAATGTTCACGGCATTTTCTCATCCTGCGAAGATTTGGCAAACGACGAATTTGGAAGATGCATTAAGAGATGCTGACTTCTCCATCGTTGCGATTGAGGTAGAGAGATATCACTACTGGTCACAAGACTTCCATATCCCACGGCGTTACGGCAGCAAGCAGCTATATGGTGAGAACGGCGGTCCAGGATCAATGTTCCACACTTTGAGAAATCTAGGTCCGATGTTGGAAATTGCAAAGACAATGGAGAAGGTGTGTCCGAATGCTTGGCTAATCAATTACACGAATCCGGAAGCAAAGCTAGTGGAAGCCATTTCCAAATTAACTTCAATCAAAGTGGTGGGCTTGTGCCATGGTTTAGACATGGGTATTCATCAGCTAGCTGAATTTCTGGAGATGGATAGTAAAGATATTGCGATTGAAGGCGGCGGATTGAACCACTTTGGCTTCTTCACGAAGATATGGAACAAGAACACGGGAGAAGATTTATATCCTCTATTCCACGAGAAAGAAAAGCTAGCTAACCGTTTGGCACATTTCGATCATATTGGATTATCCAGAACGTTGTACCATACGTACGGATACTATCCTTACCCAGGTACTAACCATTGCGGTGAGTATATTTCTTGGGCAGAAGATTTCTATGCTGGACTACCCCTGCAGTTCCGTTACGATCCAATAAGTGAGCAGCTGTGGAAGAAAGATTCTAGAACACCTGAATTTGTATACTGTGCAAGTGGCAGTACTTTAGATAAAGGCTTGTTCGAGAAAACAATGAACCAAGAGCTCTGGATAGAGCAAGCTTATACGTTCGATAAAGAAAAGGTTCAAATTAGTAATGAATATGCAGTGCCAATTATTGAAGCGATCTTCTTCGAAGATGAAATCGAGTTGAATGCTGTTAATATGCAAAACAATGGCGCTATTAAAGGACTTCCAGATGATATGGTCGTTGAAACACAAGCGATCGTTAACAAAAATGGTATCGAATTTAAGTCAATGACGGTTGAACTGCCAACTGCCATTATCGGAACGATCCATATCCAAGGTACAATCCATAAGCTGTTACTTGAGGCGTTTGTTGAAGAGTCGAGAACAAAATTGCTGCAAGCGATTCTGCTTGATCCGCAAGCTCCAACCTATTATCAAGCTTGTGCGATGATCGATGAGATGTGTGAGCTGCAAAAAGAATTGCTGCCAAAGCTTGAGTGGAATTAGGTTATCTTTAATAAAAAAGGCCTCCGTCTGATGAAATTCAGAACTGAGGCCATTATTTTTTATTACGAATTACTCTAATTCTTTATCTAAGAAAGGTTGCACCAATCGCCGCACCTCATCGGTTGAATTCGTCTCCATCAATTGATTTCTTAGTTCGTCGGCACCATCAAATCCACGAATATAGATTTTGAAGAAGCTCCGAAGTGGATTAAATAGACGTGGTTCATGTTCTTTTGAATATTTATCGTGAAGATCTAAATGAAAAAGTAGTAAATGAAGAAGTTCCTCCACACTATGTTCTTTAGATTCTAGTTCAAACGCGTATGGATTCTTGAAAATACCTCGGCCAATCATGACACCATCCACGCCGTATTGTTCGACTAATTTCAAGCCTGTTGCACGGTCAGGAATATCTCCGTTAATCGTTAACAACGTATTTGGAGCAATTTCATCGCGTAATTGTTTGATTTCAGGGATAAGCTCCCAGTGTGCATCTACTTTACTCATCTCTTTTTTTGTACGAAGGTGAATGGAAAGATTCGCAATATCTTGTTTGAATATATGTGTTAGCCACTCGCGCCACTCATCAATTTCACTATAACCCAATCTTGTTTTGACACTAACTGGTAAGCCACCTGCTTTAGTCGCTTTAATAATTTCTGCTGCCACTTCAGGATGTCGAATTAATCCAGCACCTTTTCCATTGGTTGCGACGTTTTTTACTGGGCATCCCATGTTTATATCGATACCACGAAAACCAAGCTTTTTCATATCCATGCTCATTCGTTCAAAATACTCTGGGTTATTGCCCCAAATATGAGCGACCATCGGTTGTTCATCTTCCGTGAACTTTAATCGAGTAAGCACACTTTCTTTTACTTTTACTTTAGGGTGACAGTAATATTCTGTATTTGCGAATTCCGTGAAAAACACATCCGGTTTTGCAGCTGCACTAACCACGTGACGAAATACAACATCTGTGACATCTTCCATAGGTGCCAATATAAAAAACGGCTTTGGTAAATCAAGCCAAAAATTTTGTTCGTTACTCATTAAGTTCTCCTTCTTTTACAACATTTTGCCCATCATACATAGTATCATTTTTTTTCGCTTGCTGCACAAAATTGTAGAGGGTCTCTTTTTTTTCTATAATCGCTCGGGGTTATACCAGTACTATTCTTAAATAAACGATAAAAATACGAACTACTAGTAAATCCAGTTTTTTCTGCGATATCAACAATGGTACATTCAGAGGTCTTCAGTAGCTCTTTGGCTTTATTCAACCGCATTTCACTAATTATATCGGGTAGTGCTTTTGTAGTTAATTGTTTATATAACCGGCTCAAATAGATTGGAGACATCGAGAGCTCGTCTGCAATTGAATTTATGCACAGGTTGGAATTGCTATAATCTCGCTCAATAATTTGATGTACTTTTCTAATGAGATCTTCTTGTTTTGTACTTCTTTTCTCTTCGAGTTTTTCACTTATTTCTTCAAATATCTTGAAATATGGAGTGTTGATTTCTTCCATGGTTTCAACATGATTTGGTAGTAAGAACGTTGTATCGAATTCGGGTAATGTTAAAATCGCATTGTTCTTTTTTAATGTTCGCAAGACGTTATTAACAGTAAGTGCTAAATGCGATACGACAAGTTGAACAACGGTAAAAGAATATTCTGATATTTCTCCTACGATATCAATATAGATGCTCCGTGCCTTTTCCGCATTTCCTGACATCAAGGATTCAATGAACTGTTTTTCTTTGTGAACTGGAAACATATATTCTTTGGTTTTTAAGTTCATAATGTCAACCGAAAAGAGGATGCTACCGTATCCTTTGAATAATCGATGGTAAGAAGCCTCAAGTACTTGCTTGTAGACTAAGATGCATTGCTCAATGGATTCCTTCACAGGACTAAAGGTAATCGTGATGGATAATTTTAAATGTTTGGCGATTGACAATTGCATAAGCTCTGCCATTTCAATCAACGAATCCCATTCCGTTATATAAAGCGGATCATGAAAGTTTAGCAAAAGTAAAAGACTATCATCCCCCATATCAATGGCTTCGACTTGAAAGATCGGTGAAGAAATTTCTGTACAAATGTTCATTATGGCATATTTGAGCAATTTTATATCTTCTTTGTATTTCTCGAGGACTGTGGGGAATTGATCGATCCTTATCAAAACAATCAGTGATTTATTATTAACCATAAGCTCTGAATTGAAGTAATGTAATTTCTGTTGTAACACCTCAGCATTATTCGTTTCTCTACCTAAAATCGTATTTCTAAGGAAATCCTGCTTGAGAATATGTTGATGGTTACGTCTTTCTGTTTCCAGGGTTTTGAACTTGCGTATGACTTTGTCAATCGGGCGATATACGCTATGGGATAAAGTTAACGAAATCAACAATCCTAAGAGAAGAATGCCAATACAGATAAATAATATTCGATACCTCATTTCATTTATTTCTTGAGTGATATTGCTATAAGGGGTAATCCGAACATATTTCCAGCCTAATGAATCGGGTGTAGTAAACGTTATTAAAGATTTAACTCCATCCACAGTGTCTACAAAATATGTAGATTCTGAAGTATCCTGAATAATTTTCTGTATATAGGTTTTATCAGATATATCAGTTAGCATCTCTTGCTTATCACTACTGGAATATAATATTCCATCCTGATTAATGATAAACGTGTTATTCTCCGAGATCTCTTTCTCCGACTGATCCATTCGCAGGCCTAACCATGATGCCGAGATATTGACAACAACAGCTGTATTTAAATCTTTATTATCATCAATGACGCTATAACATAAGTAAGTGTAGCTTGATACTGGAGTGGTCTGAACCGAACCGATGTTATAGGTTCTGGGAATCGGTTGAAAGGGGCGATGTTCTTTGAATTTCATAAAAAGGTCTAGAATTCCATCATCATCCAGTTCGGACTTCGGTTGAATTCCGCTTCGTGAATTATTGGAACTAATATAGAACTGATTGGATTTCGCATTATATACATAAATGGATTCAATGAATGGTAAGGATGCGCGATAGTTATCAAGTTGTTGCTGTGCAAAAATGACATCATAGATATTCAAGTCCGCATAATACAACAACTTAGATACCGCAGAATCATAGTAAATCTGGGAGGACAGTGAGGTAACAGTCTCTGTCATAGTAGATAATTGCGTTTTAATTTGATTTAGACTATTTGAATCGGAACGATAAACTTGTTTAAGTGCGATGCTTGTAAAGTTCATATAAAGAATAGTTGAAGTTATCAAAAGGGTAATAACAACACATCCAATAGAGCCAAGGAGTATTCGGCTGTAAACTTTTTTATGCTCTTTAGACCAATGTTTTATCATTTGTTGAAACCCCTTTCATCGCTGGTCTGAGTATAAATCATCAGTCTGGTGCTTTCAATCAAATTTATAAATCCAGCAGCCGAAATTAGGTTAAATGTAGTGAATATTCACAAAAGTACAGAAATTTCATACTTCACAAATACCGAGATTACAGCAATGTGTATCATTGTACAGTATATTATCGAATCCGCTTCTTCTATGATTTGGAAGTAAGATTCACGAGCAATTCTATTCAGGAGGAGGTCAGTCATGTTTAAGAAGAAAGGTTTTTTTTATGAATTAAATAAGAATAAAATCATGTTTTTGATGATAGCACCGACACTGCTTTTTTTCTTAATAAATTCTTATGCTCCAATGGTCGGCATCTATTATGCATTCACAAGTTATGATTTTGCAGGTGGTTTATTTGGAAGTCCGTTTGTAGGATTAGACAATTTTAAATTTTTAACGCAATCTGGAATTCTGTTGAAGTTGACAATCAATACGCTTGGATACAACGTGGTTTTTATCATATTAGGTAACGCGGTATCTATAGGGGCAGCAATCCTATTAAGTGAAGTCCGAGGGAAGCTATTTAAAAAGTTATCACAATCCATTATGTTTCTACCCTACTTCGTTTCGTTTGTTCTGATTAGTGTTTTAGCGTTTAACATGTTTAATGCTGATTCTGGTTTTGTTAATCAGTTACTCAAATCGTTCGGATTGGATCCAGTAGACATATACAATACACCATGGCTCTGGCCATTTCTGATTACAGCATTTTATTTATGGAAGAACCTGGGTTATTCCATGGTCATTTATCTTGCATCCATCATGGGAATTAGCGATGAGTATTACGAAGCTGCCAAAATTGATGGTGCAAATATTTTTCAGCGAATCTGGTATATTACCATACCTATGCTGAAGTCAACATTTATCATTCTGCTCTTATTTGCACTCGGAAGCATTATGAAAGGTCAATTCGATCTGTTCTATCAGCTTGTCGGGAACAACGGAGTGCTCTTCAACGTTACGGATATTGTAGATACTTACGTTTATCGATCTTTGAAAGTTAATTTTGATATTGGTATGGCAACTGCTGCTGGTTTGTATCAGTCTATCTTCGGATTTGTAATGATTATGACAGTGAATTATATCATCAAGAAAATTAATGATGACTACGCATTGTTCTAAAGTAGGGAGGAGGGATTACATTGGATGACAACATTCTAAGTTCTAGAGTTTTCCGCATGATGGCTTACCTGATTATTATGATTTTTTCTTTGCTCTGTCTCTTTCCTTTCCTTCTGATCATTTCAGGCTCATTGACAGCCAATGAATCCATTATTCGCGACGGTTTTCACTTGATTCCTAAAGTGTTCTCGCTGGAAGGTTATGAAATGGTATTTATCTTTCCAACTCAGCTAATCAAGGCTTATGGTGTAACGATTTTTGTAACTGTGATTGGAACGTTGGTGGGATTGTTTCTTATTACGATGGCGGGTTACGTTCTGCAGAGGAAAGATTTCAAGTATCGCAATCATTTGTCCTTCTTCATTTATTTCACAACGCTGTTTGGAGGGGGGCTTGTGCCCTGGTACATCATGCTGACTACATACTTTGGGCTGGCAGACACCTATGCCGTACTGATATTACCTGGTCTTATGACACCTTTTCTCATTATTTTAATGAAAAACTTTATCAAATCTGCGATTCCGGAAGAATTATTCGAATCGGCCAAAATCGATGGCGCGAACGACTTTAGGATCTACTACAGTATCGTGCTGAAGCTTGCTATGCCTGGCATAGCGACTGTCGGTCTGTTCCTTGCTCTGACGTACTGGAACGACTGGTTCATGTCTTCTTTGTTCATTAATGACGTTAGCATGTATCAGCTTCAATACTACTTGTATAACACGATCAATACCATGATGTTCGTTTCTCAAATGGCCACTGGAACCGGTGTAACCCTAGGGCGTGACATTCCGACAGAGTCGACCAAGATGGCAATGGCGATCGTCGTTACTGGACCCATTATTTTCTTATATCCGTTTGTGCAGCGATATTTTGTGAAGGGATTAACGATTGGTGCAGTGAAGGGTTAGTACCGAAAGCAAACGAAGGGAACTCGTATGCGATCGGCTGACATAGATCATTTAATTAAGGGGAGGGTTAGTATGAGAAAAGGAAAAAAGAAATTGTTAACGATCGGCACTTCTTTATTCTTAACTGCAAGTTTGTTTGCTGGCTGCAGTAGTAATAGCACGAATACTAAGGAGGCATCGTCAGAATCAACAACGAATTCGAATTCGAATTCGAATACCAGTACTCCAGCACCAGAAGCATCAGAAGCGACTGGAATCGACACATCCAAGAAAGTAGAGCTTCAGTTCTATATGCTGGGCGATGCCCCAAAGGATTTAAAGCTCATTCAGGATGAAGTTAACAAAATGGCATTAGAAGATTTGAATGCAACCGTCAAATTCAACTTCACAACCTGGACAGACTGGGAGTCGAAGTATAAGCTTCTGTTGTCCTCAGGGCAGCCGATTGACCTGATCTTTACGGCAGAATGGACAAATTACCAGTCATATGCGGTGAAAGGGGCTTTCCTTCCGCTAGATGATCTCCTACCGAAGGCTGCACCTAAGCTACAAGCATATGTACCACAGGATTTCTGGGAAGCAGTCAAGGTTGACAAGAAAATTTACACCGTTCCAGCTATCTGGAAGGAGTATGTAAATGATGGTATTGCCTATCGGGAAGATTTGCGTAAAAAGTATAATTTGCCAAAGCCGGAATCACTCGAAACGCTAGAGCAGTATTTGGATGGCATACGCAAAAATGAACCGGATATGCTACCTCTGGCGGATACTGAGGTTAGTCATGTAGATTCCATCCGTCAAATGACTACTAAAACTGTGAATACCAACGATAAAGTTCCATATGGACTTAGCATCATGTATGACACTCCAAGAGACGTAACCAGCTATTGGGGCTCTCCGCAGCATTTGGAAGATTTAAAAATGTTCAGGAGTTGGCAAGAAAAAGGGTACTTTATGAAGAATATGCTGAACATTAAAGATAGTGGTAGTGATATATTTGCTGCCGGTAAAGCCGCAGCAATTTTGGGAAGTGAGAATCCTAACCGCTTTGGTGATGCTGTTGTCAAAGTGAAATCACTGCATCCGGATTGGGAGCTAGGCTATTCCCCGTATCCGAACATGAAAGGATTCTCTTCACCCGTTCACCCGATTCATAATGGCTTTGCAGTTCCACGCAGCAGCAAAAACCCAGAGAGAGCTCTTGCTTTCTATGAGAAATTGGTAACGGATAAACGCTACAATTGGCTGACGCAATACGGTATTGAAGGCAAGCATTTTGAAATTGAAGATGGGAAATATTATAAAATGCTTGGTGATGCCCAATCAAATGGATTCACAAGAGAAGGTATGAATGGATGGGCATGGAGAAATCCGGAGTTCATGTTGTTTGATAAGAGCTATCAAGCTGTGTTAGACATGTTCGATGAAATGGATAAGATAGCAAAACCGAATATTTTCCAAGGTTTCGGAGAGGATTGGACGTCTTATCAAGCAGAGAAGGCGGCCCTTCTACAAGTTGAAAAGCAATACTTATATCCTTTGAATGATGGTATGGTTAAGGATGTTGAAGCCGGCTTGAAGTTATTTATGGAAAAGGCGAAAAAAGCTGGTCTCGATAAAATTCAAGCGGAATACACGAAGCAATGGTTGCAGTATTTGGATGATGCAAATATTAAGTGAGTGAGCCAGTTTAGAGTGTTACTCGTAGAGAACAACAGGATTAACCTCCTGTTGTTCTCTACTACAAGGGTGGTATATTTATGAAGGTTCTTTTTCATGGAACGGCTGCATTTGAAGGGATTCCCTCGTTATTCTGTCATTGCGAGACTTGCAAGCATGCCAAAGTACGTGGTGGAAAAAATATTCGTACACGCACTTCGGTCTTGATTGATGAAATACTTAAGATTGATTTTCCGGCGGACACCTTACTTCATTCCATTCGTGATTCTGTAGATATGGATAAGGTTCGCGATTTATTGTTTACACATTCACATTCCGATCATTTGTATCCTGAAGATTTACTGATTCGTGCGCTTGGTTATGCTCAATTTAATGAAGAGGAAGAACTTCATCTATACGGTCATGATTTGCCTATTAAGCACTGTAGTCAATTGCTTGCCACGGAAAGGCATCGCTTCCAACTTCACAACTTGAAGCCCTTTGAAACCGTACAAACACAAACAGCTACGATTACGCCATTGCTTGCCAATCATGATTCTAAAGAAACTTGTTTATTGTATTACATAGAAAAGGATGAAAAAGCCATTTTCTATGGTCACGACAGCGGTTGGTTTCCCAAACAGACTTGGGACTGGTTGAAAGGGAAAAAACTGGATCTTGCTATTCTAGAATGTACGACTGGGAATGCCCCAAATTGTGAAGTTCACATGAATGTTGAAGATACTCTAAAAACACGGGAATGGTTAATCGAGAATTTTGTTATGAAAGCAGAAGGGCGAATCGTAGTCACTCATTTCTCTCATAATGCTCATCTGTTGCATGAAGATTTGGTTCATATTTTTGAGCCGAATGGGATTACAGTAGCATTTGATGGGATGCAACTGGACATATGAGTTAGCGCATAAGTGAAATGAGGATATTTCTATGATTTCAATGGCATTCTTTTTAGTTTTATTTTCAGGTATTACCCATGCGGTATGGAACCTATTTACAAAGAGAAGTCTGAATAAATACGTATTTCTCTGGTCGATTCATATTGTTGGTACACTTGCTCTATTACCTTATTTTATTATTGAGCTGCTTCAAGTTGAGCTTCATGCGGAGACACTTGGCTATATGGCGATATCTGCTTTATTTCAAGGGTCGTACTTCATTTTCCTCTCTAAATCGTATTCCTATGGTGATTTATCGCAGACCTATCCAATCATGCGAGGGACTGGTGTCATGCTAGTGACCTTGTTAAGTGTTGTGTTATTCGGGGATTCCTTAACTCTAGTAGGCTGGATAGGCTTTTGTTGTATCATAGTAGGGCTCTTTATTATTAGTGGAATCGTTAATCGTCATGCAAATCAAGGGAAAACGACTCATTCTATATCCATTTTTTATGCAATTGTAGTAGGGATGTGTGTTGCAGGCTATACATTAATGGACAAACTAATTGTCCAGCAATTATCTCCACTATCAACGCTTGAATTATCCAATATTAATTATGTAATCGTCGCTTTCTTCATGGTCATAAGAGCCGGTCGTGCACAAATTATAAGAGAATGGCAACAAAACTGGAAAATGATCTTGATTGGTTGTATTTGCTCGCCAGCTTCTTATTTTATGTTTCTGATGGCAATGAAGCTTGCTCCACTAGCTTCAATTGCGCCAATACGAGAAATTGGAACGGTTGTAGGTACGATTCTTGGCATACTTGTACTAAAAGAGAAGCAAGGAGTGCGAAGAATTATCATGTCGGCTGTGATTACCTGTGGGATCATCTCCATTGCCATATGGGGATAAGTTGATTTTACTAGAATTGAGGACTACGTTCTGACCGTATAGGGTAAAAATGAAAGGCCTCTCGTAGGAATACGAGAGGCCTTTCATTCTGTTAAGCATTAGATAGTTTTATACTGTCTAATTGACGGGGCAATTCACAGGTGAATATGCCTCATTCTAATTCTTGTTCTAAAACAGTTTTTACTAAACGACGTACTTCATCTGTTGATCTTGTATCCATTAATTGGTTTCTTAATTCGCTTGCGCCTCTAAATCCACGAACATAGATTTTGAAAAAGCGAAGAAGTGGTTTAAATGAACGTGGCTCGAGTTCATTTGAATATTTATCGTGAAGATCCAACTGTAATAGAAGCAAATTGAGAAAATCCTTTGGACTATGTTCTTTAGGTTCTTTTTCAAAAGCAAATGGATTGGTGAAGATGCCGCGGCCAATCATGACACCATCAACGCCGTATTGCTCAACTAACTTTAATCCTGTTGCGCGGTCAGGAATATCTCCATTAATAGTTAATAACGTATTTGGAGCAATTTCATCGCGTAATTTTTTTATTTCAGGGATTAACTCCCAGTGTGCATCTACTTTACTCATTTCTTCTTTTGTACGAAGGTGAATGGAAAGATTCGCAATATCTTGCTTCAATATATGTGTTAACCAATCCCGCCACTCATCAATCTCAGAGTAACCCAATCTTGTTTTAACACTAACCGGCAATCCACCGGCTTTTGTTGCTTGAATAATTTCTGCTGCAACCTCAGGATGTAGTATTAATCCAGCACCTTTACCATTGGATGCGACGTTTTGTGCGGGGCATCCCATGTTTAAATCGATACCGCGAAAACCAAGTTTTTTCATATCAATACTCATCTGTTCAAAAAATACAGGTTTATCACCCCAAATATGAGCGACAATTGGTTGCTCATCTTCTGTGAACGTTAATCGACCACGTACACTGTCTTTTCCTACAGGATGACAATAGCTTTCTGTATTAGTGAATTCTGTGAAAAATACGTCGGGTTTGGCAGCTTCACTAATGACGTGACGAAATACAACATCTGTGACATCTTCCATTGGTGCTAATATAAAAAACGGCTTCGGTAAATCAAGCCAAAAGTTTTGTTCGTTACTCATATTATCTCCTCTTGTTGCGATATATAAAAACATATAAGTTATAGCAAAGACCTTTTACCCAAGATACATATTATCATTTTTTTCGTTTGATGCACAGAATCAATGATGTGAGCGACAGCTATGTTTGTGGTGGTAGTATCCACCAGCATATAAGGCCATGGCTTATTTGTTTATAATCTGTTTATTGATCCTTGTTATAATCCTGTAGACAAACGACATAACGCATCCAATGAACAGGGGGACAAGCAAGTGAACAAAAAGCAATGGATAAGCTCTATATTGGCTGCTGCTGTATTATCAAGCCCTATCCTTATGCCGACCAAAGGATCGGCTGCAGCTTCCTTTATTGATATTGATGGCTCATATGCAAAGAAAGCGATTGTTGAGCTATTCGATCAGGGGATAGTGACCGGTGTTGAAGAGAGTAAGTTCTATCCTACGTCGAATATTACACGGCAGGATTTTGCAATTATTTTAGCAAAAACATTGAAGCTGGATGTTTCGAACCCTCCTGCGCTGCCAACCTTTCTGGACGTTCCCGCAAGCAACTACGCATACAGCTATGTAGAGGCAGCTGTCAAAGCCGGATTGATCAAGGGTACAGGCAGTAATCTTTTCGGTACGGGGCAAAATTTATCACGTCAGGATATGGTCGTCATGTTCGTGAGAGCATTGGGGGTCAATCCTACGGGTAAAGCTGGAACTTTGCAATTTGCTGATAGTAGCCAAATTGCTGATTATTCCAAAGATTTTATAGCTGCCGCTGTAGAATATGGATTGATTACTGGATATAATAATTTTTTTAATCCTGATGCCAAAGTAGATCGTCAGGCTGTAGCTCTAGTAGCCTCCAAGTTTTTGAAGTTTAAGGAGAACGGGAATACTGAGCAGCCAAGCTCCACACCAACTCCTCAGCCGGGTAAAGAAGTGGTAACAGTACCTACTCCTGTTGTTGGAGGGTCCTCCTCTTCACAAAGTGGGCATAGCAGCAATTCAGATATCAATGCACCTATGGTTGATAGCACCAAGTTCGAGGCGATCGATAACTACAACGGGACTCAAGATCAGCTTCGCGGTTTAGCGGGAGCCATTGGCGAGCAAGGAGCAGCAGTACAAGCCTACCAGTGGACGGATGCGAATGAGAACGGTGAAGTAGATGCCGATGAATTAGGAACAGCCATCGCATTAGGCACCAGCGAATCAGACGGATCTGTGAGTGCGGCCAATATTGGTGATCTGAACGCAGGAACGTATCGTTTTGTGATTACCGCTAAGGATTCATCAAATAATGAATCGGCGAAGGATGGTGCACATGCCGTTACGGTGACCTTGAGCAAGAACGAAGTTCCGGATACGACTGCACCGGTAGTGGACGCAGCCAAGTTCGAGGCGATCGATAACTATAACGGGACACATGATCAGCTTCGCGGGTTAGCGGGAGCAATCGGCGAGCAAGGAGCAGCAGTACAAGCCTACCTGTGGACGGATGCGAATGAGAACGGTGAAGTAGATGCCGATGAATTAGGAACAGCCATCGCATTAGGCACCAGCGAATCAGACGGATCTGTGAGTGCGGCCAATATTGGTGATCTGAACGCAGGAACGTATCGTTTTGTGATTACCGCTAAGGATTCATCAAATAATGAATCGGCGAAGGATGGTGCACATACCGTTACGGTGACCTTGAGTAAGAACGAAGTTCCGGATACGACTGCACCGGTAGTGGACGCAGCCAAGTTCGAGGCGATCGATAACTATAACGGGACACAAGATCAGCTTCGCGGGTTAGCGGGAGCAATCGGCGAGCAAGGAGCAGCAGTACAAGCCTACCTGTGGACGGATGCGAATGAGAACGGTGAAGTAGATGCCGATGAATTAGGAACAGCCATCGCATTAGGCACCAGTGAAGCAGACGGATCTGTGAGTGCGGCCAATATTGGTGATCTGAACGCAGGAACGTATCATTTCGTGATCACCGCTAAGGATTCAGCCAATAATGAATCGGCGAAGGACGCTGCACATGCCGTTACGATTGAGCTTATTAATGGTGTTCTGATCACACCTACGGTTACTAGCTCGATATATGGCTTTGACGGAGGTATTTCAAAAACAAAACAGCTGGTAACTGGTTCTACGCAACGGACCATTCGCTTTGACTTTTTTTCCGGAGAAACCTTTACGAATGCTGAAGTTCAGGTAACGATAGAAGGCATGACCTTTACCACAAATGACTACTATAACATTAGTGGGTGGTTAAATCTTACGAGTGATCAAATTAGCAATGATGGGCATACGCTGACTTTCACAGGAAGCAACAGAGGTGTTTCGGATATCGCGTTTCAACTTGAAAATAAAAAGATGCCGGCCCCTGGGACCTACCTCATTAAGTTCAAAGCAGATGCGGATGGACCCGGAACAGCCAGATCTTATTCCGAAGAACAAGTCATTACCTTAATTATTTTGCCTCCGGCCTAAACTAGAAGCTTCTCATGAGTTCATTGAACTTAAGGGAAGCTTCTTTTTATGAAAAATAGGATTGATCAATATAGTCTAAATGAGTATTATGAGTAGGTATGTTCTTATGAAAATAGAGATAAATAGGATGGAGAGCACGATGACAACATCACGACAGAACGCATTGATTTTCTCGTTTACTTTTATGGCGTTTATTCTGGGTACGACGGAGTATATTATCGTTGGTTTACTCTCGGAAATATCCTCGAGCCTCGGAGTAACGTTAGCGACAGCCGGGGGCTTGGTATCTGGTTTCGCGATCGCTTATGCCATTGGCACACCCATTATGATGTCTTTGTTCAGCCGTATCCCGAAACGGATTACGATTCTTGTATCGCTTGTATTGATTCTGCTGCTGAATTTGTGGAGTGCTATAACTGGAACCTACAGTATGCTGCTAGTGACTAGAATAGTTACTGCTGTACTATGTGGTTTTGTTCTTTCTGTAGCCATTACGGTAGCGAATGAAGCGGTGGACCCGGAGAAAAGAGGCAAAGCGATCGCTACAATTTTGAGCGGTTTCGCTGTTGCGAATGTATTTGGTGTACCGATCGGCACTTTTGTAGGGCAGTATTTCAACTGGCCTGCAGCATTTGTACTAAATGGGGTATTAGCCGGAATTGCCATCGCGCTAAATTATGCCTATATTCCACGCAAACTACCGAAGCCTGTACCTAGCTCACTTAAGGATCAGATCGAACTGCTCACGAATGGACGCATTATTCTTGCGTTTCTCATTCCAGTTACGGCAGTGGGAGCGGTGTTTGTGATGTACACGTACATTACACCATTGCTGGAGCAAGTGATGAATATTCCTAAGAGCTCGGTTAGTGGCGTACTGTTTGTATACGGGATTGCCACGATTGTCAGCAACTGGATTGGAGGCAAGGTTGCAACCGGAAATGCGGTAAGTAAGCTTAGATTCGTATTTCTTATCCAAGCTGTGGTCTATATCATCTTTAGTTTGACCGCATCGATCTCGATTCTAGGAATGATCGTACTAATGATGCTAGCCGTAATGTCGAGTATTGTTAGCGCACCAGCCCAGCTCTATTTGATAGATTTGGCCAAGCAGTATTCACCAAGATCGAAGGACCTAGCTGCATCGTTGAATCCAGTAGCGTCTAACCTGGGAATCGCAGGAGGATCCGCAATTGGTGGAGTGGTTGCCCAGCATGGAGGATTAATCTCCCTTCCTATAGCTGCTTCCATCCTGGCGATATCAGCATGTGTGATTGCTTTGATATGTTATAAGTTGGATCAGCAAACTCAAGAAGGGGTTATTGCTCAGCATCATAACTTAACCTGAAGAGAAGTTATAGAGGTCGTCGGAAATCATCCGGCGGCCTTTTCGTATATCAACTAGTAATCTAGTAAAACAACACAAAAAATCCGTCGGAAGGAAAAATTCCATAGACGGATCGTGAGTTATTATATGCAAATCCAACCAAGGCCGGGGATTTCTTTCCAACTGCAGTTACCAGGGCCGCTGCCAGAACCACTACCAGAACCACTACCGGAACCACTACCAGGAGTAGCTGGCATTGTGGGAAACGGTCCTTCAGCCATGGATATCATTTTTACGTCAATGACAGCACTTTTGCCATCTGCAAATAGCACACTAATTGAATCAGCATTAACTGTATTGACATAGGCTACAACCTTTTGACCACTACTTAAGGTGAAAATGCCCCATTTTCCGAGGAAAGGTTGAATATCAGTGATGGTTAGATATGCAAATACCGGGCCACCACTAGAATGCGTCTGCATTCCTGGTTGTTGGGTGCCGCTTCCAGGATATATGGGCATGGGTCCGCCTGATTGCAAGCCACCTGGAGTCATTGGTTGGAATGGGGGGAAACTACGACCTGGGCACACATAGTACGGATTTCTGAAGTAAAAATATCCCACTTATTAACCTCCTTAGATACCTCTAATTAACAGATACCTAAAGTCTATGCTCCTGCCTATGTATTGGTGTATGACACGAATAAGGGCTTCAACTTTACTATAATTGACTATATTTATAATTGTGTTATAATTCAAACATATGTTATTAATATAACAATATATATTGGTAATGTAACAAATGAAATATCCTGGAGTTATTAGAAGGAGGAGTGTGATTCAGAACAGTAGTTGTTCCTGTGAGTTATTGGGGGAAAACCTGATTTGTAGCGGAAACTGAGGAATTACAACTTAAACCGATACATATTAGGAGCACTTATTAGTTGCAATTGCACGCACCCAGAGCTCGGTTCTTCACCTTCAATGGCTATGGAAAAACTAGTTACATGTAGTGCAATAACAATTGTTAGAATATTAACATTTTAAACGTTTTAAAATTAATTATTAAGGGAGAAGTGAACAGAATGGATGTTAAAGATATATTAGGAAAAGTAGATCATACCCTCCTTGATGTTACTGCTACATGGGATGATATAAAGAATTTGTGTGATGATGCGATGAAATACCAGACGGCCAGTGTTTGCATCCCAAGTGCTTATGTTAGAGAAGCTGCAAATTATGTTGAAGGAAAAATAGCAATATGTACAGTTATCGGATTTCCGAATGGTTATAGTACACAAGCCGTTAAAGTATTTGAAGCAACGGATGCAATTACAAATGGAGCATCGGAAATTGATATGGTGATCAATGTGGGCTTCTTAAAAAGTGGACGTTATGAGGAAGTTTGCGACGAAATACGTGCCATTAAAAATGCATGTGGAAGTAGAGTATTAAAGGTTATTGTTGAAACCTGTTTGCTCACCCAAGAGGAAAAAGTGAAAGTATGTGAGCTTGTTACAAAAGCTGGTGCTGATTATATCAAAACATCCACTGGATTTTCAAAAGCTGGAGCAACTAAAGAGGATGTCAGCCTGTTTGCACAGAACATAGGTGAGAACGTGAAGATTAAAGCAGCTGGAGGCATTCGCTCTTTGGATGATGCTAAAGCATTTATCGATTTGGGTGCAGACCGTTTAGGAACTAGTGCCATAGTTAAAATTGTAAAAGGGCAGGAAGTATTGGGGTATTAGATATGGTATAATTCTGATAATTATACTTTATTATTAGTAGTTAGGATGAACCGGCATGGATAAGCAAGAGAGAGTAAATACAATTGTATCAATCCTAAAAAATAAAAGCGGCGCATCCATCAAAGAACTTTCACATCAACTTGATGTCACAGAAATGACTGTTCGCCGAGATATTAAATATCTAAAAGAAAATAAAATCGTTCAAGTTGTTTCAGGTGCGGTTATTTATAATGGTTCTGACCCTAATGAGAATAAACAAGATGAATATGATTTGACAACTCAAAAAAATAATCGAGCATCAGAAAAATATAATATAGGTAAGTTAGCAGCTTCACTAATCGAGCCTAACGATATTATTTTTATTGATATTGGTACAACAACTGCTCAAATCATCGAACATATTCCGTCAAATCATTCTGTGGAAATTGTTTGCTGTACTATGAACGCATTAATTGAGATTCATAAAAAAGGATTTAAGGATTTTATTCTTATTGGTGGTCATTACCGTCCAGAACTTCAAATGTTTGAAAGCAGAGAAGGGTTGGATTTAATAAGTAGAACACGAACAACAAAAGCATTTATTTCTGCGGCTGGAGTTAATGCTAAATTAGGCATTACTTGCACGAACAGTTGTGAAGTGGACACAAAGAATGCGGCAATTAATTGTGCCCTTGAGAAAATTTTAGTGATTGATTCCTCTAAGTTTGATATGGTTAAATCCACTTACTTTGCTTCGTTAAATGATTTTGATGCGATTGTAACCGATAGAGGTTTATCAGAAGAGTGGATTGAGAAAATCAAACAATTAAATATTTCTCTTTATCTAGCTTAGAAATTCAGCGCGTGCCGATACTCAATCGGTGCGCGCTGTTTGTTTTTATACTTTTAAACTACTTTCTTATATGTTATAACTAATGCTACATTCTGAAGATCATTTGGCATTTGATTAGTTGAGGGGAGATTTAGTTTTTGCATTCACCACAGACACAAGACAACAAGAATTCGTTATATATCATTTTACTCATTTCGGGGATTGTTCTGGTAGCCTTTAATTTACGCCCTGCGATTACATCGGTAGGTCCATTAGTGGGCATTATTCAAGAAGATGTGGGGCTTGCACACTGGAGTGCAGGTTTATTAATGAGTATACCTTTGATATCCTTCGCTGTTATGTCGTCTCTCGTTCCTAGAATCGCTGCTCGTTTATCCAACGAGAAGACGCTATTGTTAGGTTTGGTTATTCTTTTGGTCGGAATTTGCATTCGTTCCATTTCAATGACACTCTTTATTTTCGTTGGTACGCTATTGATTGGAATAGGGATAGCCATCGGAAATGTTCTATTGCCGGTAGTTGTGAAGGAGAAATTCCCACAAAAGTTCGGTCTAATGACAAGTATCTATTCCACTTCAATGGGATTGTTCGCATCGTTAGCATCAGGTATTAGTATTCCTCTAGCCCAAGGTCTAAAGCTTGGGTGGGACGGAGCCTTAATCGTATGGGGAATTCCGACAATCATAGCGATCGTGGTATGGATCCTTCTAATTAGATTAAATCCAGCCAAAGATAATGCAGTAAAAAGTGTAAGGATCAGTGCTAAGCAAATCTGGCGTTCACCACTCGCTTGGAAAATAGCGCTATTCATGGGATTTCAGTCTTCATTATTTTATATAACGATGTCTTGGTTGCCTGAAATCTTATATAACTATGGCATAAGTAGGGGTACAGCAGGCTGGTTATTATCCTTCACACAAATTGTTGGCGTACCTGTTAGTTTTCTTGTTCCTATTCTTGCAGGACGACTACGCTCTCAAGTATGGATTGCATTCGCATTAGGCATGTGCTCCATTGTTGGTTATGGTGGCCTATGGATGGGCTCATCTTACCCCATAATGATCCTAAGTATTATCTTAATTGGTATCGCTTTGGGAGGGAATTTCCCATTGGCGCTAAGTTATATCGGAATTCGTGCCCGAAACGGAAATCAAGCTGCAGAATTATCTGGAATGGCTCAATCCACGGGATATATGCTTGCAGCCATAGGGCCTATATTGATCGGTTATTTATACGATATGACCCAAGTGTGGACGATTCCACTGATCACACTGATCGTTATCTCTGGAGTAGTTACGACGTTTGGAATGTTGTCTGGCCGAGATAAGTATGTATAAAAAGACTCCCCATGTAGTAGACAGGTGTAATAATGAACCCTGCTGCTGTATGGGGAGTTTTTTAAATCGTTTTATTTAAAATACTAAATATCTTTAGCGCTATTTGAATTCGTAGTAATTCTTCTGAATGCTTTAAGTCCAGATTTAGGATTTCCTTTATTTTCTCAATGCGATAGATAAGTGTGTTTCTGTGTAAAAACATAGCCTTTGAAGTTTCGGTGACATTCAGATTGTTAATAAAGTAATTTTCTAAAGTTAACATATAGCTTGTACCATGTAATTGATCATGATCATACACTTTACCTAGACACTTCCGAAAAAATTCTTCTAAGGCAACGACTTTGATATTAGCTTCCAACAGATGGTAAACCGAATAATCTTCGAAATGTGAGACCTTGTTTTGAAGGTTTTTTTGTTGCATCAATTTAATCATTTCGTTCGCCTCAGAAAAGCTATTATGCAGCGAGCTGATTGTACTGTATTGCTGACCAATGCCTATTAAGAGTGTTTCCTTCGTTCTTTCAATAAGTACCTCAAGCAGTTCATTTGCATATAACTTGGCATCACTAATCGCAACAGGAGGTCTTTCTTCATTTTGCCCTACTAGAATGATGACTCTATTATTTCTATAAAAGCACTTTATTTCTCCAATCGCTTTATGCGACAAGTCATAAATGATGTCCACACATTTTTTTGCAATAGACTCCATTTTGTACTTTCCGATAATCATATCTTCAAACTTGTCTGCTTCATTCATTTCAATATTTATCACCATACTGTAATACATATAGCTCGGATTTAATCCATGTAAATAACATAAGGTTTGCAGCGCTTCATGGGATGATATTTTCCCCGAAAGTAAATCATCAATGGAGTCCTGCTTAATTCTTATTTCAAGTTCGCTAATTTCCTTTGCTTTGATCAGCTCGAGTGCCATGATGGTGGAGGCTTGCTGCAAAATAATGTAATCAAATTCTGATAGCTCTTGCACTGTCTGCCAAATCACAATATAGCCATAAATATAGTTTGAAGCAGCGACAGGAATCACTCGACATTTTATTTCTGCACCTTCTGAATGATAGGTCCTCTTAATAGACTTTTTCATTTCATTTAGATTGGTAGGAATAGTATCGATGAACGCTTTATTAAAAACAGGCTGTCGATTTGAAAAATCAAGATAATACTCAAGAGGACTGTTGTTCTTCGCATGTTCAGTGTGATGCAATAATCGCCAATCCTTGTCTACGACAATAATAGGATTACTAATCGTTTCGGATAACATGGAAGTTATTTTGGCAATACCACCGCCTTCGAGGGTGATTTTGAAGAACAAGTTATGTATATCTAAAGTCTTTCTATTGAGCAAATCATATCTTCCGGAAACCTTCTCATTAATGATCGAGATCATGTTAGAGAGTGTGTATTCAAAGGGCAGTTCTAAAAGGGGCAACCCATACTTATTGGCTTCATCAATCATGTTCTGAGGAAGCTTGTCAAAGTACCGTTTCATTTTTACAACCAATCCTGAACAGTTCAGCTCCGCAAGTTCCTTAATAATTCGATTTTGTAGTTCTGCATTATTTTTAAAGATGTAGCCTGTTGATAAGAGTAGTTCGTTCGGTGAAAGCCAGTCAAAGGCGTCAGGATTCTCAATAATGTTAACGATGGATATGGATTTATCAATACCTTGTTCTCCAGCAACAATTTTTATTCCCTCTATAGCCTTGATCTTCATTAAGTCTTTAACGGTTAGCAATTTTTGGCACGCTCCTCAGACACACTTTTAACACATTCGCTTGTATAACATGCACAAATAGGATGCACTCTTTTTGGTTCGCTTAAACGATGACGATCCCTACCAGTATATTATATATTAAGTGCGTAAGGTAGTTACGCTCGTCGTTGCCTTTGTACGATGTAACCAAATCATATTATTCAATGCATTCATCCATCTGTTGAAGTGAAAAGGAGGTCAATCACCTTTTTGAAAATATAAGGAATTAAAACAGAGGTGACTCTAGTGAGATTTGCGAAATCCGGTGATGGAGATTTTATTCAACGAATCATTCATCATAAGTTTCATGGTTTTGTTCATAGCACGTTTAATCGCACAATCAATATTCAATGTTTGGATCGTGGAGATTTGTATACTATTGCGTGTAAGGGAATCGATAATGCTCCTAATACACTTATTATTGACTTAGAACACTTTGAAGAAGCAGATATCAGGGTGAATGACATTGTAAGTTCGGGTCATTCCGTTTTATCAATTGCTAATAAGATGTCTATCACAATGAATGGTGTTAAGAGATGGAATTGTAAACTGCCTAAATATCCTTCAGAAGCTGATGTCTTAATAATGAATGTATCCACCATGAAGCAATATATCAAACTTCACGGAAATAACAGCAGAATTGAAAGGGCTTTCAAGAGTAGCAATCCTTTTGACGATGAAATGTCTAGAATGCTTCATGAACGGACGCAGTTACTTGTATCGGAATTGCAAAACAAGCGAATCTCTACTGCAATCACACATGCAACTTCGCTCATAGGCCTTGGGCCAGGCTTAACGCCAGCTGGCGATGATTTCTTGGTTGGATTTTTTACTGTCTTGAACATCGAAAATAATCGATACTTTTTATACAAATCGTTTTGTGAAGAAGTCGTATTACAAGCGAAGACTTTAACCAATGACATCAGCTATATGGCATTAGCTAAAGCAGCAGTTGGCCAGGTAAGAGAGTCTATAAGTGACTTAATGGAAGCTTTATTTAGAGGTAGCGAAGAGGAATTGCTATTGGCTTTAGATAGGGTACTGGCTGTAGGGTCCACTTCGGGTACTGATATAGCTCTAGGAATTGTTGCAGGGCTGGAAATGAACAAGTAAATGGGAGGTACAAGTATGACTGTTCAAGTTTTAGTAAAACCAAACACTTATATCGATTCCGTATCTTTGATGTCACTCTCAACAAAAGCGAATCAGATCGAAATCGTAGAACAAGCCATTATTGCAATGGGTACTGAAATGAATAAAGAGGTCATTAGAAATGTGGGCTTGATGACACCTGAAGTAGAAAGTGCCAAAACAAGTGACTTAGTGATTATTGTGAAGGCTGCCTCTGAAGAACTATGTGAGGGTGCTTTCGATAGCATCAATGATTTGTTAACGAAAAAGAAAGATTCCTCTAAAGGAAAGAGTGAGGTTAAATACTCAACCATTACCTCAGCTGTAAACGGTACTCCTGAAGCTAACTTGGCGATTATTGCCGTAAATGGGAGCTATGCTCCTAGAGAAGCAAGAAAAGCTCTTGAAAATAATCTTCACGTCATGCTGTTTAGCGACAATGTAAGTATTGAAGATGAGATTGAATTAAAGACTTTAGCCCAAGAAAAAGGCTTGCTAATGATGGGGCCAGACTGTGGAACTGCGATTATTGGTAATGTCGCTTTGTGCTTTGCGAATGCCGTGAGAAAAGGCAATATCGGGATCGTTGGCGCATCAGGAACAGGTAGCCAAGAGGTAACGGTTCGTATTCATGAATTTGGCGGTGGAATCACACAGTTGATAGGTACAGGCGGTAGAGATCTAAGTGAAGAGGTTGGCGGCATTATGATGCTGGCCGGAATTAAAGCGTTAGAAGAGGACGATGCAACAAAGGTTATTGTTCTCGTATCTAAACCACCAGCACCAAGTGTAGAAGAGAAAGTACTTGCACAAATTAAACAATGTAAGAAACCAGTCGTGGTTTGGTTTGTGGGTGGGAATGAAGAAAAGGTCACCCAAGCAGGCGGTCATTTTGCAAAAATGTCAAAAGAAGCGGCACTTAAAGCGGTACTTTTAGCTGGAGCAGACGAATCGAAGCTTAACAAACGTGCGTTAAATCTTCCGCTTATTGAAGAAGTGCGTGCGAAGTTAAATCCTCAGCAAAAATATATCCGTGGACTATTCAGTGGCGGTACGCTCTGTGATGAAGCGATGCACATTGCTATGGAGAAATTCGATAATGTCTACAGTAACATTCAGAGAGATCCTGAATATCGCTTAAAAGATGTTAGAGTAAGCCAAGATCATACCTTTATTGACTTCGGAGACGACCAATTTACACAAGGCAAACCACATCCAATGATAGATCCATCCACTCGAATTGAAAGATTTATTCAAGAAGCAAAAGATCCTTCTGTCGGTGTTATTGTGATGGACTTTGTTCTAGGCTTCGGGGCACACGAAGATCCTGTAGGCGCAATGCTTCCAGCGATTATCGAAGCGAAGCAAGCCGCTGAAGATGAAGGAAGACATCTAGAGATAATTGGATACATTCTTGGAACCGAGCTAGATAGTCAAAATATTGAAGGTCAAATTAATAAATTGTTAGCTTCTGGTGCTACACATGCAAGCAGCAGTCAGAACGCAGGTCTACTAGCAAGAGAATTCGTTGTGAAAGGAGAATAGTCATGAGTAAAATCAATGAACTTTTTACGAATAAACTAAATGTCATAAATGTAGGCATTGCGAACTTTAGAGATGATTTATTAAAACAAAACGCGAATGTAACTCACTTGGAGTGGACGCCGCCAGGCAGAGGGAATCCAGAATTAATTGCTGCGCTGGATAAGCTTGAAGACCCAAGTGTTACAGATAAGATTGCAGCTGCTAACAAAGAGGCTGTTGAGCGAATTATTAACTCGCAACCGGTACTGATTGGCTTTGACCAAGCGATCAATGTGGTTCCTGGTATGACGAAAAATACGATTTTACATGCTGGCCCGCCAATCACTTGGGAACGAATGAATGGTCCGATGAAAGGTGCGGTAACAGGAGCCATTGTATTTGAAGGACTTGCCCCAAATATTGACGAAGCAGCTGTACTAGCCGCGTCCGGAGAGATTATTTTCTCGCCATGTCATGAACATAACTGTGTTGGTTCCATGGCTGGTGTAACATCGGCTTCCATGTTTATGCATATTGTTGAGAATAAAACTTATGGAAATATTGCCTATACAAATTTAAGTGAACAAATGTCCAAAATCCTTCGTATGGGTGCCAATGACGAGAGTGTTATCCAGCGTTTGATTTGGATGCGAGATGTATTGGGTCCTATTTTAAGAGATGCGATGAAACTTAATCCAAATGGGATTGACTTGCGCCTAATGCTCTCACAAGCCCTTCATATGGGGGACGAGTGTCATAACCGAAATGTAGCTGGAACAACCCTGCTCATTCAAGCACTAACGCCTTATATTATCCAAACCGATTTCACTGTTGAACAGAAAAAAGAAGTGTTTGAATTCGTTAGCAGCAGCGACTATTTCTCGGGTCCGACATGGATGGCGCTTTGTAAATGTGCCCTTGATGCTGCGCATGGTATTGAGAATAGTACCATTGTTACCACAATGGCTCGCAACGGAGTGGAATTCGGTATTCGCGTGAGTGGAATCGCTGGAAACGTGTGGTTTACAGGTCCTGCACAACAAGTAATTGGACCTATGTTTGCTGGTTATAAACCAGAAGATTCTGGTCTTGATATTGGTGACAGTGCGATTACGGAGACCTATGGAATTGGCGGATTTGCTATGGCAACTGCACCGGCTATTGTTTCGCTTGTGGGGGGTACCGTTGATGATGCAATCAGTTACACCACAAAAATGGCAGAAATCACAACCACTGAAAATCCTAACGTGACGATTCCAATGCTTGACTTTATAGGGATTCCAACAGGTATTGATATTCAAAAAGTCATCCAAACAGGAATTATGCCGATTATCAATACAGCCATTGCACATAAAGATGCGGGGATTGGAATGATTGGTGCAGGTATCGTTAACCCTCCAATCGAAGCATTTGAACAAGCATTGCTTGCATTAAGTGAAAATATTAAATAAGAAGAGGGCTAACTTGCTTAGCCCACCATTCTTATTTCGAACTAGACGAACATCTTCGTGCTAGGCTGTGAAGGAGTGAACAATTTTGGATAGTCTATCCTTGAATACAAAACTTATTAAGGCGAGTGAACAGGGAGAACTGGCTTCTGTTGAGAAACTATTAGGCGAAGGTGCCAGTGTTGATTATAAAGATGCTTCAGGGCGAACAGCATTAATGGCGGCAACCCAAAACAATCAAATCGCGATTGCTAAAAGGTTAATAGAAGCAGGAAGTGACGTGAACACTAGAGATATTACACAACTCTCACCGTTTATTTGCTCAGCAGCAAATGGCTTTTATGAAATCCTGCGTCTCATGATTGCTGGTGGAGCTGATTTGAAGAGCGTGAATCGATTTGGAGGAACAGCGCTGTTACCATCGAGCGAAAAGGGCTATTTAAAAACAGTAGAGGTGTGTATTGATGCTGGGGTTCCAGTGAATCATGTCAACGACTTAGGCTGGTCAGCCCTACTTGAAGCAGTCATATTGGGGAATGGCGGACGACTATATTCTGACATTATTGAAGCGCTTGTTCATGCAGGGGCAGATATGCATTTGCCTGATCGAGATGGGCTCTCATCCCTACAACGTGCCGAAGAGAACGGTCAGCATAAAGTCGTGAAGATTCTAGAACAGAGCTTCCAAGAAAATAATGAATATGTGAAGCAGGCAAAGGCTCTCGCTAACAACGATCAATATGAAGAAGCTATATCCATCATCAATAGAGCGCTAAAAATGGATGCTGACAACCTGGATTTCATCTATTATAAAGGGTATTTCTTGCAAGAACTAAAGAGATATGAAGAGGCACTTCGATGCTATGAAAGCGCTATCTCTATTGATTCAGCTAATTTAGAATTTTATTTCTACACAGCGAATTGTTTGAGACTGTGGAAAAAACCGGAGGAAGCTTTTCAGGAATATGATAAAGCCTGTGAGCTGGCACCTAATGAAACGTTCTATCGCTACCACAAATCTAATTATTTAAGAGAACTTGGGCGACACGAAGAAGCAGTTATCGAGATGGATAAGCTGCTAGCGCTTCAGCCGAATAGATATGACTTCTCCTTCCATAAGGCGAACAGTCTAAGATCGCTTGGTAAGCATAAAGAAGCTATTGAGGCTATCGAGAACGCAATTAAGAATGATCCAACAAATCCGTTATACCACTCACACAAAAAGCAATCTCTTGAGTTACTCGGTTAGCGCATAAGAATTGCAACATAGGAGGCATCAGATGAAAGAGACTGTAATCGTTGCTATTGGCGGGAACTCATTGGTCAAGGAAAATGGCCTGGATTCAATTCATGACCAATCTGAAGCAGTAAAAGAAGTTGTCGTTAATATTGTTGATATGGTGCAAGAGGGCTACAATGTCGTCGTTACACACGGTAATGGACCACAGGTAGGATTTGGGCTAAGAAGATCTGAGATTGCACATGAAATTGCCGGCATGTCTCCTGTTCCACTAGTGAATTGTGGAGCCGATACACAAGGTGGAATCGGTTATTTAATTCAACAAGCTTTAATTAACGAATTTGCAGTTAGAGGGATCCACAAGAATGTGGCTACGGTGATTACACAAGTCGAAGTAAGCTCAGAAGACCCTAATTTCAAGAATCCGACGAAACCAGTAGGATCCTTCTTTTCCAAAGAGCAAGCGGAAGAAATGAAAAGAGAACATCCGGAATGGAGCTTTGTAGAAGACTCTGGCAGAGGATACCGTAGAGTAGTTCCATCCCCAAGACCTATAGATATTGTGGAGAAAGACGCGATTAAATCATTAATCGATGGGGGCTTTGTCGTTGTCGCTGCAGGCGGTGGAGGTATCGCAGTCGTGAAGTCTGATGATAACACGTACAAAGGTGTTGATGCAGTCATCGATAAGGATTTTGCTACGAGTCTTTTAGCAGAACAGATTCATGCGGAGACCTTAATTATTACAACGGGAGTGTCTAGAGTATGCATCAACTATGGTAAGCCGAATCAAAAAGAGCTTTCCAAAATGACGGTTGATGAGACTAAACAATATGTACTAGAAAATCACTTCCCAGCAGGAAGTATGCTGCCTAAAATCGAGGCGAGTTTAAGCTTCTTAGAGAACAGCGGAACGCGAGTTATTATTACGAATCCGGAAAGCTTAAAAGATGCGATCAATGAACAGGCAGGCACTCATATCGTGAAGTAATTTAAGCGAGGGGAAGTGTAGATATGGATCAAGCAAAATTGGAACAAAATTATGATAGGTACAAATCATACGGTTACGGTGAGGAATTACTGCCCAAGAAGCCTGAGCAAAGAGACTGGGGAATGTCCAACTATATAACCCTTTGGATGGGTGCTGTTCATAATATTATGTCGTATATGACAGTCGCAGGTTTCTTCGTCTTAGGGTTGGATACAACACAGGTACTCTTTGCCGTTATGCTCTCGGCCATTATTGTCTCCGCATTTTATGCTTTAAACGGATATTCTGCCTCCAAATATGGGCTGCCATTCGCGATGTTGCTTCGTGATTCATTTGGGGTAAAAGGAGCAATTATACCGGCATTGATACGAGGACTTGTTGCCGGATTAGTATTCTTTGGAACCACTACCGTTGTTGGTGCAGAATCATTAAATGTTATATTTGCTAGATTTATTCCGAATTATATGGATTTAGGCGGTGGCTTCACACTCTTCGGGTTAGCATTCCCGACAATGATCTCCTATGCGATTCTTTGGACAGCAACGGTTCTGTTGTTCTTAGGTGGAATGAAAACATTAGGTAAGTTCGGTAACTGGTCTTCCCCAGTAGTGTATGTGTTTATTATTGGTGCTGCTGTTTGGGCGATCAAGATTGCTGGAGGGTTTGGACCGATTTTAGAGTATGTACCAGCGAACCCAAGCTCAAGTCCATTAGTCTTTATTGCTTGCGTGAGTGCATTGGTATCTAACTGGGCGGGTCCTGTTGTGAATATGTCGGACTTCACACATCGTGCGAAATCACCAAAAGCGGCTATGATTGGGTTGCCAGTAGGGTTTATCTTATCTTATATTCTTTTTGCCATCACTTGTGTGGCTTTAATCGCGGGTACTGAAATTGCGTTTGGTGAGCCGATTTTCAATATCGTTCATGCCATTGATAAAATTGAAAACACTTTCGCTGTTGTTGTATTGATTCTAGCGCTAAACGTAGGAGCAATCGCCTTCGTAGTGTTTGCAAACCTATTGCCAGCTGGCTTGCAAATGTCATCTCTTTTCCCGAAAAAATTCACTGTAAAAACTGCAGGTGTCTTAACAGCCGTTGTTGGAACTTTGATTTTGCCATGGAAGCTGGTAGAAAGTACAACGACTTTATTCTACTTTTATAGCTTTATTGGGTCCATCTTTGGTCCAATTGCGGGTATTATGCTTTCAAGCTTCTTTATTCATCGGAAAAGAGTATTAAATCTTGATAATATCTATGTCCCAGCAGGTAGCAATGGTGAATATAAGAATGGTTACAATCCTGTTGCGATGGCTGTTCTAGCAGTCAGCTTCATCCTTCCTATGTCAGGTGCATTTCTTAAGGGTATCCCCTTCCTAGTTAGAATGAATGATTTTGCTTTCTTTAGTGGCTTAATTGTTTCGTTTGTTCTATACACCATCTTTAGCAAAACACTAAAATCATCCCAATTAAACTAGAGGAGGAATTTGAAATGGATTACATGAAATTGGCTGTAGACGCAACGATTGAGGGTATGAACAAGAAATTTGGGGGCCCGTTTGGTGCAACGATTGTCCGAGGCGATGAGGTAATTGCAGCGGTTAGCAATACAATGATGAGAGACACGGATCCTTCCGCACATGCGGAAATGGTAGCTATCCGAGAAGCTTGCAAAAAGCTAGACACGATGGACTTATCGGATTGTGTAATTTATGCCACCTGTGAACCGTGTCCGATGTGTATGGGCGCTATTATTTGGTCAGGTGTTAAGGAAGTTCATTATTGCAGCACAAGAGATGATGCGAAAGAGCATGGCTTCTCTGACATTCACCTTCGCGAATATTTTGTGGGTCATGATGAGAGTGTTGTTAATATGATTAAAGTGGAAGCTAGAGAAGATTGCGATCATTTATGGACGCATTTCCACGAATTAAACAAGAAATAATTCATGCGGTCTCCTATATTTTCCGGCACTATTTTAGTGCCGGATTTTCCTGTTCTTCTACAGACCTACTCAGCAAGATGAAGCTGAAGGAAATCAATCACCTGATGAAGAGCTTTTTGCACAACAGGGTTATCGAAATCTTTTTCAAATACATGCTCTCCGTTTGGAATAGTAATAAGCTTTGCCGGTACTCCTTCTTTCACTAGCGCAGCTCTCATGAATACCGATTGTTCATACGGCACATCTACATCGTTCGTTCCGTGCAGTAACAATGTAGGGGGGAATTCCTTAGTTACATGATGAATAGGACAGAATTTGAGGATTTCTTCCTTATGTAGAGAAGGATTCAAGCCCGTCACTTCTTCGATCCAACGACCGGATTGTCTTGCATATAAATAGAGAAGAAAACGCTCGTCAACGCTTGCGCTCGTAATGATTTGATCGGACACTGTACCTTTTGCAATCTCCATGGAGACGATATCCTTTTCACAATAGAATCTACTAGGTTCGAGTGCCCATGGAGCGCTAATATCGCCATATCCATAGAAGGAGACAATCGCACGTGGCTTATGGGTAAACATTCCTGTGCTTAGTGCAAGGAAACCACCTGCTGAGCTTCCCACTACAGCGATCCTCGAGGGGTCAATGGAGAATTGTTTTGGTCCTTCCTTTTCTAACCAAAGAAGGCTATCTTGGACATCTTCAAGGATGTCAGATAGGGTTGACCTAGGGGCTAATCTATAGTCAATCGAAAATAGCGCAAAGCCATTATTAGTGTAAAGTTGTATCATTTCCTCGGATAGATCTTCTCGATCACCCCAAAGTAGGCCGCCTCCGTGAATGTACACAATAGCAGGGGCTTGGGGACGTTTTGTTTCATAAAAATCAGCTTTAATTGTAAATGAGTCATTTTCTTTAAAAATAATGGTCTTCTTCATAGCTATCCATTACACCTCATCAAGTAAGTAATTTTTAAAGACTAGCACTACCTCTATTGTATATCATTCACGAATTTTGATGAAACCATAATCATGAATACCCAGGATTGGAGATATTAGCATGGATAGAAAGAGAAGATATCAGGCTTTATTTGATAATATTAATCAATATAACTCGGGTGAGAAGGGCATCACTAGAATTGCCTATACAAATGAAGAGCAGACATGTACGAGTGCTTTTATGCGGATGTGTAAGGCTGAAAATTTAGATATTCGGATGGATCATTGCGGAAATGTGATCGCTAGAAGGAATGGGAAGATAGAAGGGCTCCCACCCGTTGTAATGGGCTCTCACTTGGATACGGTATACCAAGGTGGGAAGTACGATGGGGTAGTAGGTGTAACGGCTGCTTTGGAAGTGATCAAACGTCTAAACGAAAAAGGGATTGAAACGGATCATCCGATCGAAATCATCTCATTTGCCTGTGAAGAATCCTCGCGTTTTGGGATTTCAACAGTAGGCAGCAAAGTAATGTCAGGGTTATTTCAGAAGGAGAAATATAGATCTTTGAAGGACAAAGACGGTATTACCATGGAAAAGGCATTTTCGCTATGTGCACTGGATTATAACAGTATTGATCAGGCGAGTAGAGAGAATGAAGAATTAAAAGCGTTTTTTGAATTACATATTGAGCAAGGTCCTGTCTTAATAAACAATAATAAAAGAATTGGAATTGTGACTGGAATTGCTGCACCCGTGAGGCTTCATATTCAAATATCAGGGAAGGCATCCCACTCTGGAACGACACCTATGAATATGAGAAAAGATGCTTTTCTGGGTGCCTCAGAAATAGCACTTGAGCTTGAGAAAGCAGCCAAACTCGAACAAGAATTTGGAACGGTTGCGACGCTAGGGGTGATAGATATCTTGAATGGCGCTATGAACGTGGTTCCGGGAGAAGTGGAAATTAAAATTGATATCAGATCTACTTCAGTGGCATCCAGGCAACGTGTGTTAGACCATTTGTATCAAACAATATCCTTAGTACAAGAAAATAGACAACTTGTAATTGAGAGTACGGAAATTATTTCGGAGGAACCCGTCCTATTATCTGATGAGATCAGTCAGGTTCTAGAATCGATTTGTGAAGAGAAAGGGATATCGAGTCAACGGATGATCAGTGGTGCAGGGCATGATGCCATGAACATGAACAAACTTTGCCCAGTAGGGCTTATCTTTGTTCCTTCTGTAGATGGACTTAGTCATCATCCCAATGAGTATACGGATTTAGATGATATCATTATGGGGATTGATATTTTAGAAGAAGCTGTTGTTCGTTATGCGTTTGTAAGACAAACATAATTCGTGTTGAGAAGTAAGTCCCAATGTGACATATATAAATGTTACATTGGGCTTTAGTATCTAATTATATAATTGTTCGCAGAATTGTTGCTTTACATTAATAAATATTATATTAAAGTTAACATTGACGTTTGTGAAAAAATTCCCATTCAAAAAAATTAAATCACAGCGGAGATAGGTCTTTTGGTGGTAGCCTATTTTTAATAGAGTATTTAGGACTAAAAATAGTAAAACAGAATATTGGTAAACCTATTGAAAAATAGGGACACAAAGCCATAGGGTCTAAATCTATTTATAGATATGACAGCCGGTTGCATGTAGTGGGAGTTTCATGCTCTTATTTTTTGACGCATTTGCAGCCGTTATCATTCTGATAGCGGCTTTTTTTTGCTCGTTTTCTAATAAAAAAACGTAATAAATCGGAAAAAGGATGATAGTACATGGATCAGACACAACCACTGAGAGTATGGAGAATGATAGGCCTCGTCATAATGGCAACGTTGATATTTTGGGGGTGCTCTTACTATTTCATAAAATGGACTGCTAACTCTTATGAGCAAGAAGCGGTTGCTGCTACATCAGAAGCTACGATACATGCGAGTAGATCGATTGGAAATATGATACAGGGTGGATTAGATTCATTAGATGGAATTGCTGATTCTATTTCGGAAATCAATTATATGGATTGGGATAAGACCAAAAAATATCTGCATCACTTTGATAAAAAATATAATTTTATTCGAATTAGCATCAACAGCCCAGATGGTAAAGCTTACGCATCAGATGGGACAATGTTTGATGTATCAGATGAAGTAGGGTTCCAAAAGGCTCTGCAGGGTATTAGCAGTATTTCTGATCCATTCTTAGATAAGATCTCCAATAAAGAAATTATCACGATCAATAGTCCACTTAAGTTTAAAGGTGAAGTGAAGGGTGCTTTATCTGCCAGCAAATATACACAAGATCTTTATGATGCTCTTGCAGTTTCCTTCTTTAAAGGTCATGGTTATTCTCAAATCATTGATCAAAAGGGACAAGTCATTATCAAATCGAAGAATCTTGAAGAGGATAAGACAATTGATAACATATTCGAAAGTATAAGTATTGATTCTAGAAATAAGAAACAACTGCAAATCTTTAAAGAGAACATAACCGCAAAAAAATCTGGAGTAGGAATATTTTGGATTAACGGAGATAGCAAAATGGTAGGTTATTCTGGCATCCAGGGGGTTGAGGACTGGTATATTCTCTCCGTGATACCGAAAGATTTGATCATGGCCAAAGCGTCTCAAATGAGTCAGGCGACTTTTCTATTATGTGTAATCATGTTTGTCTTATTATTGATCATATTTGTTAACATTCTATTAAATAAGAGCAAAATTAGGAAACAGATGGAGAGGATTGCCTTTGAGGATGAGTTAACACATCTTCCTAGAACGAATAAATTTGTTATAGATGCTCAGTATTTACTTAAAGAGAAACAGAATACAAAGTTTGCTGTGTTGCAATTTGATATTGAACAATTTAAATACATAAATGAAATTGTCGGTTTTCATGAAGGAAATAGCATTTTGATTCAAGTGGCTAATAGCTTAACAGCAAACACATTAGACGAGGATGTCATTGGACGCTTAGGGGGTGATCGTTTTATTCTTTTCACTTCGTATGACAATAAGGCGGAATTATTCATCCGTATACAAGTACTTACTGAACAAATGAGCGACTATACGTTTGGAAATGAAGAAGGTTTTAGGCTAGTGATTAATTGTGGAATTTACTGTATAGATGATCGTCAGAGCGATATCCTCACATGTATTGACCGAGCAGGAATCGCTTGTAAGTCCATTAAAGGTGGATACAAGAGTTCATGCACTTTCTTTGACGAACAATTGCTATTGCAGATACACGAAGAGCAAGACATCGTAAGAAAGATGGATGCTGCCATGACAAATGGTGAATTTATAGTATATTTACAACCGAAAATGGATCTGCGAGTGAACAGTTTTCATGGCGCTGAGGCATTGGTTCGATGGAATGATCCTCAGAAGGGACTTATATCTCCTGCAGTATTTATCCCCATATTTGAGAGGAATCGCTTTATTGTGAAATTAGATTTAATGGTGTTTAAATCAGTATGTATCATGTTGAGTAAATGGATCCAGGAAGGAATCCAGCCACTTCCGATTTCAGTGAATATATCGCTTATAACCCTATACCATAATGATTTCCTGCTCCATTTGACGAATATTATTAACAGGTACCAGGTACCTGCTAGATTGATAGAGTTAGAGCTAACCGAGTCTATTGTATTCCAAAATTTAGAGTTTGTTAGAGATATTTTGTTGGAGTTGAAACGTAAAGGATTTTCCATAGCTATCGATGATTTTGGGACAGGTTATAGTTCCTTAAATGTATTGCAATATTTCCCTGCTGATGTCATTAAGTTAGACAGGGCTTTTCTGATGAGTAAGTCAAATGATGAGACAGGGAAGATAGTAATTGCCAGTATGGTCAAGCTAGCTAGGGATTTAAATATGAAAGTTGTGGCAGAGGGAGTTGAGACAGAGGCGCAAATTGATTTTTTGAAACAAATAGATTGTGAAATCGCTCAAGGTTATTATTTCGCGAAACCAATGCCAGTAGCAGAATATGAAAGCTTAATTAAAAGTACATAGGGAGTGCAAAGCATGAGGAAGATGAGAAATTGGACTATCGTAGGCAAAATTACTGTTACAAATTCAATATTACTGTTAGGTGCTCTGATCATTGCGATCGTTGGTAGTGTGTATTTCAGCAATATGTATGCGAACTCTAGAAGTATGTATAAGAACGATCTTACGTCAGTTTATGCACTTGGGAAATTCGAATCTAATAATCATGAAATAGTAACCTTAACGAATAAGATGATCGCTAGTCATGATCCAAGCGAACTTCAAGAGAGTTATCAGAAAGTTGTTGAGCTTCAAGCTGAAAACAATGGAATCTTGAATAAGTATGAAGAAACACGTTCCCTCCCAAACGAAAAGGAGATTTATGCTGAAGTTTTATCATTAACGAAACAGTATCGGCAAATTCAGCTTCCGATGTTTGAGAAGATGCTAAATACCCCTACATATGATCCTGCTGAAGATATCATCTCTGATCTTGAAGCGTTAAATATGAAACGAAATGAAGACCTTGGAAAATTAGTTGAAATGAACTTAGGAAGTGCCCAATATGCAGATGTTCAGAATAAGAAGCTATTTCAAAAAGGACTTACGGTCAATATCATTGTTGCTTTTCTCGTTATCCTGATTTCAATCGGTTCATATTTGTCCTTGAGAAGATATTTCTCACGAGCAGTAACCATTATCCTGAACTTTTCAGAGGCGTTTGGTCGAGGAGATCTGACTCAAAGAGCTAAGTTTGATGCTGAAGATGAATTTGGTCGAATCGTGAAGTCGCTTAATCATTCGGCAGAGCAAGTACAAACCATCGTAACTAGTGCTTCTTCCTCAGCACAAGAGTTAGGTGCACTTAGCGAAGAATTATCTGCAACAGTTGAGGAAGTAAATGCTACAATGGATCAAATTTATAATTCCTCGCAAGAGGTTGCTTCTGGAAGTGAATCTTTAAGTGCTACAACAGAAGAAGTAAATGCAACAGTACAAGAGATTATCTCCAATGCAGATCTGCTAAGTGATAAGGCGGGAGTCGCACTAAATACCTCCGAAGGAATTCTGGTACAGGCAGCTTCCGCGAAGGAAAAGGCTGTAGCATCGATTCAATATGCGACAAGTTTGTATGCTGAGAAACAGAATTCCATTATGCACGCGATCGAGGCAGGGAAAGTTGTTAATGAAGTAAGAGAGATAGCTGGGTACATTTCAGA
Organism: Paenibacillus sp. FSL H7-0737; assembly: GCF_000758545.1. Lineage (NCBI taxonomy): Bacteria > Bacillati > Bacillota > Bacilli > Caryophanales > Paenibacillaceae > Paenibacillus > Paenibacillus sp. FSL H7-0737. Next base: position 1,201,210 of record NZ_CP009279.1, read on the forward strand.
GATTGCAGCCCAAACGAATCTATTGTCCTTGAATGCTTCCATTGAAGCAGCAAGAGCTGGGGATGAGGGAAGAGGATTCGCTGTAGTTGCTAATGAAGTACGCAAACTTGCTCTACAGTCGGAGGAGTCGGTGGGGAAGATTCAGAAAATGACACTGCTAGTGGAAGATGCTTTTGAGAATGTGTCCTTTCAATCACAAGCGCTGCTGGATTTTATCGATTCGACGGTGATAAGTGATTATGAGAGTTTCGAGCAAGTAAGTATGCAATATAAAAATGATGCCGATATGTTTCATGAGATTACAGGTGAAATGGTATCTTCAATGCACGGACTGAAGCTATCAATGGCAGAGGTAGATCAAGCGATGACGAATGTTGCCGCAGTATCTCAACAGTCTGCGGACAATGTAAGTGGCATTCGAAATCACATTTCAGATACATTACAAGCGTTTGAAGATGTGGCTGCTTCTTCTGAGCACCAGGCGAATATTGCGGAAATGATGAATGAGACGGTTGGTAAATTTGTGATCGAGTAAGAACCAAAACAAAACAGCCTTGTTCAGGATATCTATTTACATACTGAACAAGGCTGTTATCTTTTATAGTGTTTTGTTGACAACAACAAAGGAGTGTGCTAAATTTATCTTAAGTTAAAGATAATTAATGTAAAGATAATTTGTGAGATACATGTAATCGAATGTTGGAAAGATATTTTTTTTGGTGGATATCTTAACATTAAGATAATTCAATTAATCTTTCTTAAACTAGGGAATTATATTACAAAATCAAACTAAACTTTAGGAGTGTATAATCATGAGAAATTTAAAAGGGATTCACCACGTAACAGCCATCACAAGCAGCGCAGAGAAAAACTACGAGTTTTTTACTTACGTATTGGGAATGCGTCTAGTGAAGAAAACCGTCAATCAAGACGATATTCAAACGTATCACTTGTTTTTTGCAGATGATAAGGGCAGTGCCGGAACGGATATGACGTTCTTTGACTTTCCTAACATTCCTAAAGGTGTTCACGGAACCAATGAGATCGCCAAGACATCCTTCCGAGTACCAACTGATGCTGCATTAGACTACTGGGTTAAACGTTTTGATCGCCTGGATGTGAAGCATACCGGAATTAAAGAGCAGTTTGGCAAAAAGACTTTATCCTTCGTAGATTTTGATGACCAGCAATATCAACTTATCTCCGATGAATTTAATGAAGGGGTCGCATCAGGTACACCATGGCAAAAAGGACCGATTCCTTTAGAGTTTGCGATCACTGGTTTGGGACCGATCTTTGTACGTATAGCTGACTTCAGCTATTTTAAAGAAATGTTGGAAAGAGTCATGCTGTTTAAAGAAATCGGACAGGAAGAGGCTTATCATTTGTTTGAAGTCGGCGAAGGCGGAAACGGGGCGCAAATTATTGTTGAGCATAACGAGGACTTACCGAATTCGCGTCAAGGCTTTGGTACGGTTCACCATGCGGCTTTCCGAGTAGAAGACCGTGCGATGCTGGATGAGTGGACTAAGCATTTTGAAGACTTTGGATTCCGTACTTCAGGTTATGTGGATCGTCATTTCTTCGAGTCGCTGTATACACGTGTTGCTCCACAAATCCTGTTTGAGCTTGCGACAGATGGACCTGGATTTATGGGAGACGAGGAATACGAAACGGTTGGAGAAAAGCTTTCATTGCCACCATTCTTAGAACCTAAACGTGAGCAAATTGAGAAGTTAGTACGCCCTATTGATACCGTTAGAAGCACGATTGATTTCGTGAAAGAGTGAAGAAGGAGCTGGGGAGATTGATTTCGATTGATCCGAAGCAAAATAGTGAGCGGGAAAATTATAAGTTATTAATTGGTACTGTTATTCCTAGGCCCATTGCTTTTGTCACTACACAATCAGAAGATGGCATTTTGAACGGTGCGCCGTTTAGCTATTTTAATATCGTCTCGTCTAACCCTCCGATGGTTTCACTGTCTATTCAAAGACCAGCGGGGCGATTAAAAGATACAGCCCGTAATATCTATAACAATCATCAGTTTGTTGTGCATATTGTAGATGATGAGAATGTTGGGAAAATCAATCAAACCGCTGCTTCATTGCCAAGAGCAGAAAGTGAAATTGAACTTGCCAATCTTACACCGGTCCCAAGTAAAAATATAGCTGTACCTGGTGTATTGGAAGCAAAGGTTCGAATGGAATGTAAGCTTGTACAAGCGATACCTCTAGGGGAAGAAGAACCTGGAAGTGATCTATTCATTGGCGAGATTGTTCAGTTTCATATCGATGAATCGATTTATCAGGAGGGGCGGATTGACCCTAGAGCCTTAAATGCAGTGAGTCGTTTGGCGGGATCAAATTACGCTACGATTGGTGAGATTTTTGAGATTGAAAGACCGAAATAATAAACTAAGACCTGTTCGTAAGCGATGAAGCCTACCGAGCAGGCCTTTTTGTGTGCAAATTATAGTTCATCAGCTATGCCAAGCAAACCGTAAGGTTTTCTCTCGAAGTTTATCTGGACTGATCGTTCCAGATATGTTATATTGCCATTACGGGAGGTGTTACTCATGGCAAGGACAAGAGAGTTTAACGAGGATCAAGCACTACATCAAGCGATGCTGTTGTTTTGGAAAAAGGGTTATGAGGCAACAAGCATACCGGACTTGCTGCAGGTTATGGGCATTAGCCGATCTAGTCTTTACGATACTTTTTCTGACAAGCAAAAATTGTACATTGCCGCACTGGAACATTACAAAAAGGTAAGCTTCAATAGACAGGTCATTCTTGAACAGGCGTCAAGCGTTAGAGCAGGGATTCAACAATTTTTTGAGCAACATATTACTTCAGCGTACGATACGAGCCTACCCGGCGGGTGTTTTGTAACGAATGCAGCTACAACACTAGAGTCGCGGGATGAAAAAATAAATGAATTGATAAAGACTAGTTTTTTGAATTTAGAACAGGCTTTTTGCGAGCTTTTGGAAAAAGGCCGACAATCAGGCGAACTTGATAAAACCACTGATGTCAAAGCGTGGTCTTATTTATTGCTGAATTTACATCAAAGCATAAATATTATGGCAAAAGCAGATCAGGATCAGCAACGTGCCAAAGAGATGATAAGCTTTGTAATTGCAGGAATATAAATTTTTTTTGGTTATTCTGGAACGATCGTTCCGTTATTGTAAATCATCCTTAATGCGGAGAAGAGACTTATGAAAATATCATTTATCGGGCTTGGGAAAATGGGCTTTCCAATGGCCCAAAATTTGTTGAAAGCTGGTAATGAATTAATCGTTTTTAATCGTACTCGTGAAAAAGCGCAACCCCTAATAGATCAAGGAGCGCATTATGCCGAGACACCATTGGAGGCAGCACAAAAGAGCGATATGGTCATAACCATGCTTTCTGACGATGCCGCTTTGGAGGAGATTGTTGAGGGTCCGAATGGAATTTTGAATGGATTATCAGAAAAAGGAATTCACATATCTGCCAGTACGATCAGTGTAGATCTGGCTCGGAAATTATCCGCGGCGCATGCGGAGAGAAAGCAATACTTTGTGTCTGCCACAGTGCTGGGGCGTCCGGATGCCGCTAAAGCAGCTAAATTGCGCATCATTTTGGCAGGTCCGGAGCAAGCCAGACGACAGTTAATTCCTGTTTTAGAACAATTAGGTCAGGAAATATTCGAGATTGGGGATTATAGCGAAGCAGGAAATGTTGTGAAAATAGGCGTAAACTTTTTAATTGCTTCTATGCTGGAAGCTTTATCAGAAACGCAGCTGATGGTAGAAAAGTATGGCATAGAGCCAGCCCGTTTTATGGATGTGGTGAATGCTCTTTTTCAATCTCCCTTATATCAGAACTATGGGGCGATAATGACAGAGCAGCGGTTTGAACCAGCTGGTTTTAAAATGAAGCTAGGGCTGAAGGATGTTGCACTGGCTATAGAGGCAGCGCAGTCCGTCCAAGCTCCTCTACCTTTGGGCCAACTTATCCATCATCATTTATCTGAAGGAATAGCCCATGGTTATGGTGAGATGGATTGGACCGCTTTAATCCGTTGTCTAGAGCATTCTTCTTAAAAAAAATAGGGTTGCCCCAAATATCTGTTGGTTGTAGTGCAGGAGAAAAATTAAAAGAGGTGTGATAAATCATGGAAATAGGTGTTACTTCGTTCGTAGAAACAAAGCCTGATATTGAGACTGGAATTGTAATGAGTCATGCACAGCGATTACGAGAAGTAGTCGAAGAAATCGTCCTTGCGGATCAGGTGGGACTTGATGTTTTTGGTATCGGTGAGCATCATCGTGAAGATTATGCAGCTTCTTCACCAGCAATCGTGTTGTCCGCTGCTGCGTCCTTAACTAAACGGATTCGCCTGACTAGTGCTGTGACGGTCCTTTCATCTGCTGATCCTGTACGTGTGTTTCAGGATTTCGCTATGCTTGATGGCATCTCCAATGGACGAGCCGAGATTATAGCGGGCCGGGGTTCATTCGTTGAATCCTTTCCGTTGTTTGGTTATGGCTTACATGACTATGATGAGCTATTTAATGAAAATATCGAACTGCTTATGAAAATACGGGAATCCGAGAAAGTAACATGGAAGGGAGGCCATCGGCCAGCAATTCATAATTTGGGCGTATACCCCCGGCCCGTCCAGAACTCTTTACCTATATGGATTGGCAGCGGAGGTACGCAAAGCTCCGCCGTTCGTGCAGGACTTTTGGGTCTGCCATTGATGTTGGCGATCATTGGCGGGAATCCAATGAATTTTGCTCCGCTTGTAGAGCTGTACAAGAAGGCGGCGGCCCGCGCTGGACATGATGTATCGCAGCTTCAGGTGGGATCTCATTCGATTGGATTCGTCGCAGAAGATACGGAACGGGCAGCAGATATCTTTTTTCCATCTACCCAGTACGGCATGAACAAGCTCGGCAAAGAGCGAGGATGGTCGTATTACGACCGCTCCAGCTATGATGCCGCCCGAAGCTTTGAGGGTGCATTGTACGTTGGAGATCCGGAAACAGTTGCTCAGAAGATCATTCATCTACGGAAGCATGTAGGAATAACACGCTTTATGATGTATGTTCCACTAAGCACGATGCCGCATGAACTTGTGTTGCGGGCTATAGAACTGCTCGGAACGGAGGTTGCTCCACGAGTACGAGAGGAAATTGCCAAGTGGGAGGCTGAGAAGGAATAAGGATTATACAAGCAATCATTATTGTATTGGAGGGATTTTCTTGAGTATCGATAAACGTATACTACCAGAATTAAGAGAGGCATATTCACAATTTCCAGGGTTTCAATTGGAAGAGAATTTAGAGTGGAGCAGAAGTTTAGTGTCGGCTCCGTCACTGAAGAGGTCAGAGCATGTAAACACAACCAGTCGAAAAATTCCGGGTGTTGCAGGGGAGATAATGGTAAAAATTTATGAACCTGCTGGGCGAAATGCTGACAAGCTTCCAGCTATGTTGTGGATTCACGGTGGCGGATACGTGTTGGGACATCCTGATATGGATGATGAGTTGTGTGAACGCTTTGTTCAGACGGCTAGATGTGTTGTCGTGTCGGTTGATTATAGGCTGGCACCCGAGCACCCCTATCCAGCTGCAATCGAAGATTGTTATGCTGGCTTAGTATGGATGACGGAGGAGGCGGAATCGCTTGGCATTGATGAGAATCGGGTTGCGATTGCTGGTGCAAGCGGTGGCGGCGGGCTGACAGCAGCACTTGCGCTGATGGCACGAGACAAAGGTGGACCATCCATTATCTTTCAGATGCCGTTGTACCCGATGCTCGACAACCGTAACACTACGCCATCAAGCCATGAGATTACGGAAGAAGGTGCAATCTGGAACCGGACGGACAACTTAACGGCTTGGAACATGTACCTGGGCGAGGAGAACGATGCCAGTAGGATAACTTCCTATGCGGTACCAACGAGAGCGGAGAATTTAGCTGGACTGCCACCAACCTATACATGTGTAGGTCAGCTTGATTTATTCCGAGATGAGACTATCGAATATGTAACACGACTTGCGCATGCAGGTGTAGATATCGAATTTCACCTGTATCCCGGATGTTTTCATCTTTTCGAAATATTCGTTCCAGAAGCGGAAGTGAGTCAGCGCGCCGTTCAGAGCTATATGGATGCTATGGCCCGGGCACTTCACCCCAAACACTCGCCCTCCCCAAGCGAGAGCTGTTAATAATGCAAGCGCAAACCATATGATCATTGCTCCTTGTTGTAGATTGAAATCCTCGCCGATTATGCGAGAAAAGATTCTATACAAGGTGGTCATTTCATCACACACAAAAAATACACCCTTAGAATCGACCGGACAAACCATAGGTTTATCAATGTCTATTCTAAGAGGTGTATTTCATAATATTAAAGCGGGTGATCTTAACGAAGCGTCTTGAGCGCACCGCTCCAAGCCAATACTTGATCAAGCATGCCGTTTACATTGGTCAGGTGAAGATCCGCTGGTTTGAACACAGAACCGTTCTCGAAATCAGTGAACAGTGACAGGGCCGGATGTACACGAACGTCTGCTACTGACAGTTCTCCCAAAATTCCACGTAAATGCTCAGCTGCACGAGCGCCGCCTACAGAACCATAACTTACGATACCCGCTGCTTTGTTGTTCCAAGCTTCACGTGCGTAATCGAGTGCATTTTTCAGTGATGCGGAAATACTGTGGTTGTACTCTTGAACGATAAATACGAAACCGTCTAATGTAGCAAGCTTTGTATTCCAAGCGGTTGCTTGTTCAGTGGCATCAACTTCTCCCATTAGTGGAAGTTTGAAGTCCGCGATATCTACGATCTCATAATTAGCATCTCCACGTGCATCTGCTACCTTTTTAACCCATTCCCCTACTTGTGGGCTTAAACGACCTTGACGAGTACTTCCCAGAATGATTCCGATGTTTAATTTAGACATTGTTTGTTCCTCCTCGATTTTTGTTCTACCAAATAGTTTGTCTAGAAATCCCATGAATTACACAACCTTTAAATAAATAATATTAAGCGGGTTACGCTCTAGTTGTCTTTAAATTAAGTATCTTTAACATGAGATAATAATACCGTGTTTAGTTTACTTTGTCAAGCAACTTAATAATAGTTAGTTTATAATTTTGTCTCACCTTTACAAATTTAGTTGTCTAGAATATAATTGTTTAAGCAACTATTAAAAAGAAGATGAAATGAGAAGAGGTCTGATCATGACGACAAAGCATAACCAATCCGAACTTACGTTAGGATTTATGATGGGAACGACCTATCGTAAATTAAGCGCGTTATTCCAAAATGGGCTAAAGGAATATGATATAACACCTGAGCAATGGTCAGTGCTTTTTCAAGTCGACAGAACGGAAGGGCTGATTCAGAAGGATATCGCGAAGCGTTCGGGTAAGGATAAACCAACTACGACGCGAATTCTGGATCACTTGGAGGGAAAAGGACTGGTCTATAAAAGAACCGGGGAGAATGATCGGCGTTCTTTTAAGGTTTATATTACGGAAAAAGGAAGAGCTCTGATTAAGGAGACCTTTCCTATTGAGGATCAAGTCACAGATGAGATTATGAACTGTATTTCCAGTGATGAATATGAGCTACTCATGGGGTTGCTGCTAAGAATAAACAATCATATTGATCAAATAAATGATGGAGAGTAGGAACGTAAGTTATGCCAGAACAACAAGAACTACGTACGAAACTATGGACCAAGTCTTTTATTGCTTTAACGTTTAGTGCTTTATTTTTATTTATGAATTTACAGATGCTGCTATCTTCATTTCCGTCTTATGTTAAAAGTGAATTTCAAGCCGGAGATATTATGGTCAGCTTGGTTACAAGTGTATTTGCGCTAACTGCGATTGCTTCACGTTTTATGACTGCTTTTCTGATGCGGAGGGTTAGCCGCAATGTACTACTATATATTGGTTTAGCCATCGCGGCCGCCATAACCGGTCTTTATGTGGTAGCAGACTCAATCGGGTCACTATTGCTGATGCGGGTAGGCTATGGGATTGGGTTCGGGATTGCCAGCACGATTATTCCCACGATTGTTTCACAGATTATTCCTAGCAAAAAAATGGGCGAAGGGATCGGCTATTTCGGCTTATCAACCAGTCTTGCAATGTCCATTGGCCCTATGATTGGTTTGAACGTAATGAAGCAATCGGGGTTTGGAACACTGGCGATGATCGGAACATTCACCTTGCTTCTTGCCTTTCCAGTCTTATTGTTCTCACGTTCACTTCCAGCTGTACCGAAAAAACAGCCTATTGAGCGATCCATTGCACCATCCAAACCACTCAAGGTTCCTTTTAATACAAAGTTAGTATTGCCTGCAATACTGAATGTCTTACTCGCGATCACTTATGGTGGATTGCTTAGCTTTATCGCTTTGTTCGGCGAATCGGTGCATTTAGAGCAAGTGGGTTTGTTCTTCTTATTTAACGCGATTACGATCATCATTATTAGACCTATTTCCGGCAGATTATTTGATAAAAGAGGTCCGGCTGCTGTTCTGATTCCCGCAGCGGTTTGTGTCGTCGCGAGCTTAACAGTGCTCTCGTATACAACATCCATGCCAATGCTCATTATATCCGCATTGCTGTATGGACTCGGCTTTGGAGCTATCCAGCCTACTATACAGGCTTGGATGCTTCGGACATCTACACCTGCACAGTATGGTATGGCGAACAGTATGTTTTATAACTCAACAGATTTAGGGGTAGCCAGTGGGGCCATTATTCTTGGGGCAATCTCGGCGGCATCCGATTATGGGATGATGTATCGTTATTCTGCTGGGTTCATGGTGCTGTTTCTAATTATTTATATTGGGATTCAGATTACTAAGGCCAGAAATAACCCTTCAGCTTTAAGCCAATAAGGGATGATTTCAGATTAAGCTAATCTTTAGGTACTATTCATATCGTTTTAAGCTAAGGGGGTTATAGTAATCACATAACCCCCTTAAATATAGACCTTGACCCTGCCGGACGTTGGCAGGGTCCTTTTTTTGTTGATGAAGAGGACAGAGATCTGTAGATTAAGCCAATCTTTATCTACTATTCATATTCTTTTAAGCTAAGAGGGTTATAGTAATCACATAACCCCCTTATAATATAGACCTTGACCCTGCCATACGTTGGCAGGGTCCTTTTTTTTTGTTCTTGCGCCATCCCGAAAACATAGGTAGTATACAGATTTTACCCACTAAGGACGGTATAATGAAGAAATCAGAGATGGCCAAAGAAGTAGAGGAGAGGTTCACAAATGAATATGACATGGAATCTGGATAGCTTATATCCTTCCTTTGAGTCAGAGAAGTTAAAAGGCGATCGTGAGCTACTCGGTCAACTTATTATAGATTTGAAAGCCTGGGCTGAGGGCAATCTAAAGCTTGAGGGTGTTTCCGTCGCAGGGATCGAGGACTTTCTAAGACTCTACAACGATTATAAAAGCGTATATGTATGTTTATTAGCCTATGCAGAGTTAACCCTTAGCGCAGACAGCAGTTCTGAGGAAGCCATGAATCTTGCTGATGATATTGAACATATGAGCTCAGAGATTGCTGGGGTAGTTGCGGGTTTTAAACGATGGATTAGCACTTGTGAACACATAGATGAGCTTATCGTTAGCTCAACTTATCTTTTGAAACATCAATTTTATTTAAAGGAGCTTCTTCTGCAATCCCGTTATGTGTTAAATGAGGAAGTAGAAGTTGCGATTGCCAGAATGCAGAGCACGGGTTCCAAAGCGTGGGGAAGGCTCTACATGGAGAGCGTATCGAGTACACTTGCAGATGTGGTAATACAAGGGGAAACTAAGAAAGTAACGCTTGCGGAACTAAGGAGTATGGCCTATGAGAATAACGCTACATTAAGAAAAGCGGCTTATGAAGCCGAGGCTGAAGCTTGCAGTCGTATTGCTGGGGTTTGTGCAGCTTGCATGAATGGAATAAGTGGTGAGGCGCTAACGATTTATGGCATGCGTGGATATCAATCTTCTCTGGAAAAGGTGTTAGTGGCATCGCGAATGGACAGTGAAACTTTATCGGCAATGCTCGCCGCTCTTCAGGAGAGTTTGCCAGCTTTTCATACCTATTATCAAAAGAAAGCCGAACGGCTGGGACATTCCACAAAGCTGCCTTTTTACGATATTTTTGCACCGATTGGCGAAGAAAGTGTAAAAATCTCTTACGAAGATGCTCAAAAAACAATTGTCTCTAGCTTCGGAACCTTTAGCGAGGAATTGGCCAATTTAGCTCAAAAGGCTTTTGATCAGCAATGGATTGATGCAGAACCTAGAGCGGGTAAGGGTGGATATGGGCTCTGCATTGATATTTTTCCGATAGGCGAGAGCAGAATCATGACACAGTTCACTGGAAATGCTATAGATATTAGTATTCTTGCCCATGAGCTCGGCCATGCATATCATAGCTCCTGTCTGGGAGAAGAAACGATGCTGAACACAGATTATCCGATACCGATTGCCGAAACGGCTTCGATCTTTTGCGAGACGATCGTAAATCAGGCACTACTCACTAGTTCGACCAAGAAGGAAACGCAGCTTCTATTGGAGAGAAGTATTTCCGATGCTGGGTATTATCTTGTAGACTTCTATGCCCGTTATTTATTTGAGCTTAAACTATATGAGAGAAGAACCTCGGGTCCGCTTCCTGTTCAAGAGCTGAACGAACTGATGATTGCTTGTATGGTGGAAGCTTACGGTGAGAGCATTGATCCTGATACGATCCATCCTTACATGTGGATGAACAAGGCCGGATATTTTATGGCTGGTTATGAATTTATGAACTTCCCGTATTCTTTCGGACTGTTATTCGCTAAAGGACTCTACGCAGAATATTTAAAAAAGGGCGAGGAGTTTGTCGCCCGGTATCGTCAGTTCCTTAGTGCTACCAGCAAGCATAATATTGCAGATGTAGCAAAGTTTATGGATATTGATGTACACTCCATTGATTTTTGGAGAGGTGCTTTAATGCTGATTGAAACCGATATTGAGGCATTCATCAGTACGACCTAAACAACTCTCCAGTTGTGATCACAGGTAGCTTCAATTTGGCCGCGTTTTTCAATGTAATTCGTGACAATTTCAGACATGTCGATCAGTACTTCTTTGATAATCGGCTTGCCCTTATACATCTCATAATCTCCACCGCCGCTTGCTCTATAGTTGTTCATAACAACATCATATTCCTTAGAGTCCTCTACAGGCTGCCCACGATGCAGCAGATGGAGGACTCTTTTGCCTACAGGTTTATTGATATGAAGCTCGTAGTGGATGCCTTCCCACATATCATAATTGTAATGTTGCGATTTAGGTTCTACATAAGCAGGGTTAACAATTACATTTCCCTCTAGATCCTTTTGAAAATAGTTGGCGGTTTGTTCCAGTGCCTCTTTTATATCTTGTCCGGTCAGTCTTAGCACAGTTAGCGTGTTAGGATAAATGAAGTTGGAAAGAATATCTCTCCGGGTAATGGTGTTACTGAAGCCCTTGCAATCGTTGCTGAGTAAAGCTGCTGTCGAGATCTCTACACCTGTAGCCTCCATTTGTACCTTATTCATAAATTCTATAAAGGGATGGTCAGCCAATCGGCATTCATCTGCACTAGAAATAGAAAGGTCACCGATAACTGTACCTATTCTCTCATCCAACCAGGCTTCTGTTTCTGATTCAAGCGTGCTGCTAAGCTCTAGAATTGTATCATCTACAGCGGTCTTGTCGTCTACAGCAAGGAGTTCGGCTTGTTTACTCTTAATCTTCCAACGTTCGTTTTCTTTTTGAAAGACTACTGAAATCTTACCGAGGGAATGTCCATTACAACCAGGCTGTATGATCGTCACACCATTTAGCTCACTAGCTATGAAGCGATGCTGATGTCCGGTAATTAATACATCTAAGCCTTCAACCTCTGTGCACATTGCATAGGCTTGATTCTCTCCAGTTAGTCTCTCTACAGGTTCACCACTAAGGAGGTCGCGCTCGAACCCGCCATGATAAGCTACAACGAGTAAATCGGGCTGTTCTTCTTCTCTAATAGTGGCACACCAAATCTTTACAGTCTCTAACGAATCCTTGAATTGAAGTCCTTCTATATGGACAGGATTCTCCCAGTGGGGAATGTAATGTGTGGTAACTCCTAGAATGGCTACTTTGATTTTTTTGTCTATCCATTTGATGATATAGGGTCTACCAAATGCAGGTTTACATGTCGCGCGATCTATAATTCCAGCAGATAACCAAGGGAATTTGGAATCCTGAATGGCTTTATTAAGCAGTGGCTTACCAAAATTGAATTCATGGTTGCCAATAATTGCAGCGTCATATTTCAATTCATTCAATGCAGCTATGCCTGGATTTAGTTCGTCACTGTACTGTGTGGCTGCATAATAAGCTAGCGGTGTACCTTGAATAAGATCACCGTTATCGAGAAGTATTAGCTCTGGACAATGGGATCTTTCTTGTTTAATAAGGCTAGCAATGGTTGCTAAGCCTTTTTGTTGTTTCTCACCCGTGCGGTAATCAATGGGCCCTAAATGCCCATGTAGATCACTTGTTATGAGGATTTCGCAGGTTAAGGTGTTGTCTTTATTCATGGGTAGCCTCCTACGGATAATAAGTTCAGACCTCATTCTATCAGATAATTTGGAAATTTTAAGAGATTGAAATAAATTTTACATATATTTAATAGTTAGAGGCCTTAGATTTAATACAAAATATTTATAGTCTAGAAGTACTAAAAAAAAGAGAACAGTGGAGGTCTTTCGTTTGAGAAAAATAAGTAAATTCGTATTGCCGCTAATGATGTCTATTACTTTGCTTAGTGGTTGTGGTGCTAATAACACTGCTAATACTGCAAACCAAGGATCGACGGATGGAGCAAATGCACCGAAGGAAACGGCAGCTCCTGTAGCAGAGGGTTATGTTCCAGAGAAGCTCACAGTACAATTTGTCCCTTCCCAAAATGCGGATACGCTCGAAGCTAAGGCGAAACCTCTTGAAAAATTACTGGGTGATAAACTCGGTATTCCTGTAGAAGTAAGTGTCTCTACTGATTACAACACTGTTATCGAAGCTATGGCTTCCAAAAAAGTAGATTTAGGTTTCCTTCCTCCAACAGCTTACGTATTGGCAAAAGAAAAAGGAGCTGCTGAAGTTATTCTTCAAGCTCAACGTTTTGGTGTAAATGATGAAACGGGTGCTCCGACAGATGAATTGGCTGACTTCTATAAATCTATGATTATCGTTAAGAAAGATTCTGCGATCCAATCCGTTGCCGATTTGAAAGGCAAAAAAATCGCTTATCAAAACGTTACATCCTCAGCAGGTTTTGTGTGGCCGGCTGCAACACTAATGGATGCAGGACTTGATCCGTTGAAGGATGTACAAGCTATCACGGTTAAGGGACATGACCAAGGCGTTCTTGCTGTACTGAACGGTGATGTAGATGCCGCAGCTATTTTCCAGGATGCTCGTAATATAGTCGTTAAGGATTATCCGAAAGTATTTGAAGATACTCGTGTTCTCGCTTTTACTGATAAAATCCCTAACGACACGATTTCGGTCCGTTCAGATATGAATAAGGAATGGATTGAGAAGATTCAGCAGGCGTTTATTGATATCGCTGCTGACAAAGAAGGACATGAGATTATCAAAGATATTTACTCGCATGAAGGTTATGTGAAGTCACAAGATAGCAACTTTGACATTGTTCGTGAATACAACAATAAAGTAAAAACAGAGTAGTTCAGGCCGTTCAAGGATACAACGATGTTGGTGTATAACAGGAACTAAGGATAGCCAGCTCCGGATTCCCCCCCGGACCTGGCTATCTCTTTTATACGAATATACGAAAACACAAAAAGGAATGATTTTCATGATAGAGCTTCGTAATGTGTCCAAGACGTATCTAAACGGAACCAAAGGATTAAACAACATTAACCTGACTATTCCAGCTGGAGAATTTGTAGCTATTGTTGGTCTTTCGGGTGCGGGAAAGTCAACCCTGCTACGTTCCATTAACCGGCTTCATGATATTTCAGCAGGCGATATTCTTATAAATGGGCAATCCATCACGAAGGCAAAGGGAAGCCAGCTCCGAATGATCCGTAGAAATATCGGAATGATCTTCCAAAGCTTCAACTTGGTGAAACGTACGACTGTGCTTCGTAATGTATTGGCAGGGCGGGTCGGCTATCATTCCACAATACGGACGATAATTGGCAAATTCCCACAGAAGGATATTGATTTAGCCTTTGAGTCTCTCGATCGGGTCAATATTGCTGAGAAGGCCTACACACGTGCAGATCAACTATCTGGAGGTCAGCAGCAGCGTGTGGCTATTGCTCGTGTTCTTGCGCAGGAGGCACAAATTATCCTTGCAGATGAACCTGTCGCTTCACTGGATCCACTGACGACCAAGCAGGTTATGGATGATTTGAAAAAGATTAATAAGGAGCTTGGGATTACGACCATCGTGAATTTGCATTTTATCGACCTCGCTAGAGAATATGCCACCCGGATTATTGGGCTCAGGGCAGGAGAAGTGGTCTTCGATGGTCCTGTATCCGAGGCCACCGATGAGAAATTTGCTGAGATTTACGGCAGACCGATTCATCAGGATGAGTTGTTAGGTGAGCCTGTAAGCGGAGGCATGTGATATGAGTGTGAATGCAGAGAAGCTACATCCCAAACCACCAAGGAAGATAAAGCATTATTTTACAGCCATTATATTAGTAGTATTACTGTGGAGAAGTGCGGTCTTGACCGATTCATCCATTGGAGAGCTGATCTCCGGTCTGCCAAATATGCTGGATCTGCTTAAGGAAATGTTCCCTCCAAACTGGGGGTATTTTGACAATATTATAGATGCGATGCTGGAGACGATCCGGATGGCATTGGTCGGTACAACGTTTGGTGCCATTCTGGCGGTTCCCATTGCCTTGCTGTGTGCAAGCAATATTACGCAAAGCCGATGGCTTCATTATCCGGTACGTATGCTGCTGAATTTGATCCGCACAATTCCCGATCTACTGCTGGCTTCTATTTTTGTCGCCATTTTTGGCCTCGGTGCGCTTCCGGGAATATTTGCTTTGACGGTATTTTCGCTAGGGCTGATCGCCAAGCTTACCTATGAATCGTTGGAGACGATTGAACAGGGACCTTTGGAAGCAATGACTTCAGTCGGAGCGAATAAGACTCAACGAATTATGTTCGGCGTCATTCCGCAGGTACAGGCTCATTTCATGTCTTATGTGTTGTATGCCTTTGAGATTAATGTCCGTGCTGCAGCAGTTTTAGGTTTGGTAGGCGCGGGTGGAATCGGCCATTACTATGAAGTGACATTAGGCTTTTTAGAATACGATAAGACTTGCACCATCATCTTGTTCACATTAGCAGTAGTCTTGATTATTGATTATGTAAGCACTAAGCTGCGGGAGAAATTAATATGAGTAAATCATGGAATACCCTAGTACCCAAACCTCGTAAAAATCGTTTCCGATGGCTGATTTATGTAGCATTAGCGGCAGTGTACATCTGGGCTTTTTCGGGAGTGCCGTTTAATGGATTTAAAGAAACCGCTGGGATCATTACTAAGGCCATCTTTGCCGGGATATTCTCTCCTGACTGGGCCTTCGTTTATTTACCAGATGGGGAGGATCTGCTTCGAGGATTACTTGAGACGTTAGCTATTTCAATTTTAGGGACTTTTATCTCGACCTTCATATGTATCCCCTTTGCTTTTTGGGCTGCGGTCAACATGAGCAAGGGAAAGGCGATTTCGGGCTCCGGCAAGCTAATATTAAGCTTTATACGGACATTCCCTGAGATCATTATGGCTTTGCTGTTCATCAAGGCTGTTGGACCGGGTTCATTTGCGGGTGTACTGGCTCTAGGACTGCATTCCGTCGGCATGCTCGGCAAATTGTTCGCGGATGAGATTGAGAATATTGATAACGGTCCGCTCGAAGCCTTAATCTCTTCTGGTGCCAGCCGCATGCAGGTGTTATGGTTTGCTGTTGTGCCGCAGGTATTGCCAGGCTTTCTATCCTACACTTTATACAGATTCGAAATTAACGTTCGCTCAGCTACGATTCTGGGTGTGATTGGAGCAGGCGGGATTGGCACACCGTTAATCTTCGCCCTCAGTTCACGGAATTGGGACCGTGTCGGAATTATCCTGCTAGGTATCATTGCGATGATTACGATTATTGATCTGATTTCCGGCATGATTCGGAAGAAGCTAGTGTAACAGAATCGCATAATTACATGTTAGACAAAGACCTCCTTAGGGTATGAATCGAGCCTATGGGGGTCTTTTTATGATTAGCGTACTATTCGGAAAAGCTATATAGAAGTAATAATACTTTTTGTGTTAACATATGTTGGTCTATCAGAATTGTAATGAAGGAGTTGAAGGTTTGGAATCTGCGCTTATTGGCAGCTTTGTATCAGCAATGGCTACGGTTCTTGGAGCGTTTCCGATCCTGTTCGTGAAGAGGTTATCTGAGAAATGGAAGGACGTTCTAGTTGCTTTTACTGCAGGTATAATGGTATCGGCTTCTACATTTGGACTCATGCCGCAAGCGATTAAAGAATCGGGAATTATCGCATTAACCTTGGGCCTGATTACAGGAGTTCTACTGCTTGATTTAATTGAAAAGAACATCCCGCATATCGACGTGGAGAATAAACCCGGATATACCAATATGGATTCCAAGGCGTTGCTCGTTTTGATTGCATTGTTCATTCACAATATACCAGAAGGTCTTAGTACGGGATTCAGTTATGCCAGTGAGCAGGCGAGTCTGGGTCCCACCGTGGCCATAGCGATTGGTGCGCAAAATATGCCTGAAGGATTGATTCTCGCAGTCTTTCTGATGAATTCTAGAACAACTAAGTTAAAAGCATTGGGAATCGTTACGCTTACCGGACTTATGGAAATGGTATCTGCGGTTATTGGGTATTTTACGGCGAGTTACCTACAGAATGTAGTGGGCTATGGTCTTGCTTTTGCAGCCGGGGCTATGCTATTCATCGTCTACAAGGAACTTATTCCAGAGAGTCATGGTCATGGTTACGAACGGCCTTCGACGTATTCGTTTATCTTTGGATTATTAATTATGGTGTATATCACGCAGATATTTGGGTGAGTAGGGAAAAAACGGCCAATGAAGTGCCAGAGCAGCTTAAGCTACCTGACCTCATTGGCCGTCTTTATGGTTTAATCTATAATTATCCTCGCAAAATCGTCTCAATTTGCTCCAGCTCTTCTGCACTTAGCTCTGGTGCATTCAAGGAGGCGACTGCATCTTCAATCTGGCTCACCTTACTTGCACCGATCAAAGCTGAAGTGACTTTACCTCCGCGGAGTACCCAAGATAACGCTAGCTGAGACATTTTTTGTCCACGTGCAGCAGCAATCTCGTTCAGTTTGCGAACTTTAGCGATCTTCTCTTCCGTAATGGCATCTTCGGACAGGAATACACTTGGTCCAGCAGCGCGAGAATCAGGAGCAATTCCGTTAAGATAGCGGTCGGTCAGAATGCCTCCTTGTAGTGGAGAGAACACAATCGATCCGATACCCTCCTCAGTTAATACATCCTGCAAGCCATCTTCAATCCAGCGGGACATCATGGAGTAGTTAGGTTGATGAATCAGGCATGGCGTTCCAAGTCGACGCAGAATTTGTGCCGCTTCACGTGTCTGTTCAGGGTTGTAATTCGAAATCCCAACATACAGCGCTTTACCTTGACGTACAATAAGATCCAGCGCAGCCATAGTTTCTTCCAGTGGTGTATTCGGATCTGGACGGTGATGGTAGAAAATATCTACATAATCAAGGCCCATACGTTTCAAGCTTTGGTCTAGACTGGAGACGAGATATTTCTTGGAGCCCCATTCGCCATAAGGACCGGCCCACATATAATATCCGGCTTTAGTCGAGATGACCATTTCATCACGATAAGGAGCAAGATCCTTCTTAAGGATTTGACCAAAGCTTTCTTCTGCGGAGCCAGCTGGAGGACCGTAGTTATTAGCGAGATCAAAATGAGTGATTCCAAGATCGAAAGCTCTTCTTGCCATGGCGCGGCCATTCTCGAATAAGTCGTTTCCGCCAAAGTTATGCCAAAGTCCTAGCGAGATCGCCGGAAGGAGTAGACCGCTTTTTCCAGTGCGGTTATATTTCATATTGTCATATCTGGTAGCGCTTGCGTTATACATCATTATTTCCTCCTAAAAAGACTTTTTTTCTGATTACGTTACGTCCTTATTGTAGCGAAAGATCCCGGACAAACGTATGTCAGCAAGGAAGAAGTTTATAGCACAATGTCATTTTCGAGATGACGGACACGGTATTCTTTTGGAGAACAACCTTTCACCTTCTTGAACATTCGCGAAAAGAGTAAGGGGTCCTGATAGCCGACGGAACGCGAGATCTCACCGATAGTACAGAGGGTTTCTGTCAGAAGCTCGCATGCTTTAGCGACACGGTAATTCAATAAATACTGCTGTGGTGGCATACCAATGGTCCGTTTGAACAAGGAAGATAAATATTTGCGATCCAGCTTGAGAGAAGAAGACAGCATTTCCACCGAAATGTTCTCACAATAATGTGTATGCAAAAAGTGGAGACTTTGCTCGACATAAATACTCTTTTGACGCGGTAAAGGTAGTACATCCGGAACAGCTGGCACCGCTTGTAGCAAGAGGGAGAAAAACTCATACATGATCGCTTTTAGCGGCAGGTCAAGACAATCCGAATTGTCGGCTGCTTCTGTCAGGCGTTCGTAGAGATTAGGCATAAGCTGTTTATCCATCGGGAAGATTGGCTGCTCAGGGGTCAAGGAGGTTTTGGATAAAATATATGATACCTGTTCTCCGGTAAAGGCTACCCAGGAATAGATCCAAGGATTGGTCAGGTCCGCTGCATAAGAAGTAACGATATGAGGGTAGGTAAGAAAAGCTTGTCCCGCTTGCAGGATATGGGTTTGTTCACCTACAGATACCTTTCCAGTTCCCTCATGAATGAAATGTATTTTGTACACGTCACGAACTCCGGGTCCGAAAAAATGCCCAGGTAGACACTGCTCCCGCCCCCAGTAATGGAGATGCAGATCGGGATTACCTCTGAAGGGACGCTCAGAATTATAATTAAATATCGCCATGAATGCTTCAGTCTCTTTCTTTTATAGAGTTAACCAAGGGCCAATTTGCCCGTCTTCTTTTATTATACAGTATATTTTAGCAGGGACATTACTTGGAATACTTTATGAATTCTGAGATAGAAGTTTATCCCTGCCCAGTTTGGTTAAGTAAGCTATGAAGCTGAACGTATGAGCTAACTTCGATCACTAGGAGGTAATGGAGATGAATAAGAGAATAGTGGGTGTCTTTGCTGCCGAATACGAAGCTTCGAGGGCTATTGAAGAGTTGAAACGTCAAGGCTGCAGAACAGAGGACATATCGATTATCGCGAGAAATTCAGAGAGTGCGGATACGCTTAGAGATGAATCAGGGACCCAAGCGCCGGAAGGAATAGCTACTGGTGCAGCTACGGGTGGTCTGCTGGGTGGATTAACTGGGCTCTTGATGGGGATAGGCGCTCTGGCTATTCCAGGCATCGGACCGATCATTGCAGCCGGACCGCTTGCGGCAACACTTGCTGGAGCGGCAATAGGTGCAGGCAGCGGTGGATTAGTTGGCGGTCTTATTGGACTTGGCATTCCTGAAGAGGAAGCCAAGCGGTACGATAACTATGTAGATGAAGGCCATATTCTTGTAATGGTGGATGTGGAGGGCGAGCAGAAAGAGGAAGAAGTGAAGCGGATCTTCGTACAGCATAATAGTCTGAACACAGACCGTTTTGAGGAAATTGCGAATATGAATACAGCTGAAAATCGAAATTATGATGGTAGTGTAAAGGAAAGCGATGCGCTCAGAGCCGCTGATCAACAAGAGGCGAGAAATTTGGCTCAAGCTACCGGAACCATGGATGCCATGGATACCTTAGCGAGTGAGCGCATTAGAAATAAATAAGAGATGATTATCTATTTAGTAATAAAAACAGACTATTTCACTAGCCAAGGGTGAGCTGGTGAGATAGCCTGTTTTTTTGTGTAATGCTATAGAGAGGCAACATTCTGTCTAACGGTTAGTCCATCCGGTATTTCTTTGCCAGGCAGGAAATGAATGCTACGGATGTAGCGGATTGTTCGACTCTGTGCCCGCATGATGACCGAATGCGTCTCAGCGCGCTCTTTGCCGATAAAACGGACACCATTCAGAAATTCACCTGAGGTGACGCCAGTGGCGGCAAAGAGTACGTCGCCTGTGCCAACCATGTCCTCCATGTATAACACTCGCGTAGGATTAGAAATTCCCATACGGACACAGCGCTGCTGCTCAAGAGGTCCATCAGGAAGCAAACGGCCCTGCATTTCTCCACCAAGACATTTCAGTGCGGCAGCGGCAAGGACGCCTTCAGGTGCTCCGCCCGAGCCCATGTACAAATCGACATCGCTATCCGGTAGGGCTGCCGCAATAGCGCCAGCCACATCGCCGTGACCGAGTAGCTTAATCCGTACACCCGCTTCTCGAAGACTATGAATGAGCTCTTCATGCCGTTTGCGGTCAAGTACCATTACTGTGAGCTCGGAGAGGGACTTGCCACTGAAGAGGCATGCTTTCTGGAGAGTGACCTCCACAGGGTCTTCAAGACTAAGCTTCCCGGCAAGCTCAGGACCGCAAGCGAGTTTCTCCATATAAATGTCTGGAGCATGCAGCAGACTGCCCTTATCTGCTATGGCAATCACGGATTGGGCATTGTGAAGACCACAGGCCACCACTTCAGTGCCTTCCAGAGGATCGACGGCTACATCGACAGACGGACCCTTTTGATTCCCGACTTTCTCGCCAATATAGAGCATTGGAGCATCATCCATCTCTCCTTCACCAATGACGACCGTTCCGTCGATGGAGACAGAATCAAACATGGAGCGGATGGCAGTCGTGGCTGCATCATCTGCCGCATTTTTATCTCCCCGCCCGATCCAGCGAGCTGAGGATAATGCACCTAGTTCAGTTACCCGTACAATCTCAAGAGCCAGTTCGCGATCCATTCTAATTCCCTCCAGTACATCCCATAAATTTTAACTGAATGTTAGATATAACCCATTATAATACCGGCGGTTTCTTCTATAGCTTTGTCGGTAATATCGATAACAGGACAGCCTAGCTTATTGAACAGAGAAGTGGCATATTCCATCTCCTCTGTAATCCGCTCCAGACTTGCATATTGGGAGCCAGTCGGTAACCCAAGCACCTTCAGCCGCTCGGAGCGAATCTTCAGCATATACTCCGGCTTCATGGTTAGTCCGATCAGTCGGTTCGACGGCAAGCTTAGCAGCTCTTGCGGAGGAGCAATTTCTGGAATAATCGGATAGTTAACGACCTTTTTCCCCCGATGGGCCAAAAAGATACTAAGTGGTGTTTTTGAAGTACGGGACATCCCTAGTAGAACGATATCGGCCTTCAGCATAGCGCCGAGATCGCGACCATCATCACAGGCAACTGTGAATTCGATAGCCTCCATACGGCGGAAGTAGTTCTCATCAAGCTGGTGTAATAAACCCGGTCGCTGCTGAGGAGCGTCGTCAAACGTATCAATGAAAGCTTGCATCATTGGGCCCATGATATCGACGATACGAAGGTCAAGCCGTACAGCCTCTTCTTTAATCATCTCTCTTAGCTCCGGCTGCACCAGCGTATAGACGACAAAACCTTTATGCTGCGCGGCTTCTTCCATAAGCTTCCGGAGCTCATCTTCATGTCTAATGTTCCCGTATCTTTTGATGGTGATCTGCTGATTCTGGAATTGATGAATGACGGCCTGCACGACAGCTTCCGCCGTATCTCCTATAGAATCTGAGCAGATCGTTATTAGGTTGGAAGATTGCTCGATGCTCATGAATTCCTCCTGTTATCCTTTGGCTTCTAGTTCGAGGAGAAGTTTTACAATAGCAGTTTTCGTCAAGCGTCCTATGACATCCAGTTTCGTACCATTGTCTTCTGTGGCGCTGGGAACAACTACCGGTAAACTATCTACCTCGTGAAAAATCATTTTATGTGCGGCATCAAGCACCGTCTCATCTGGTGAAGTTGTGACTACTTTGGGCTGGCGTGTCATGACCATGCTTACGGGCATGGAGACAGCACCCGGATTGCCAAGAGTTACCTTCAGGAAATCCTTACGTGAAGCAACACCGGTGAGCTTGCCCTCTTCGTCACAAATAATAAGGGTGCCAACATCCTGTAGAAATAGCGTAACTACGGCATCTTGAACCGTAGTAGTCTCACGGATAATAATAGGTACACTTTGAATCTCTTTTACCTTTGTCTCCTGCAACAAATAATTGCTTCCCAGACGATTAGATGATTTGAGTCCCGGGAAGTAACCGACTTTAGGTTTAGCATCGATATATTTGAGCATAACCAGAACAGAGAGATCGGAGCGAATCGTTGGCCGTGTTAAATTCAGACATTCGGCAATCTGTTCGCCGGTAATCGGAGCTCTTTTGTTCACAATATCAATGATTTCTAGTTGACGTGATGTCAGTTCGATCGCAATTCCCTCCACTTCAGATAAAAAGGCATTCCTCTTTAGAAAAGAAGCGCCGTTAAGCGAATCCTCCTTTCATATATGAGTCATATATAGATGTTTTTAATTTAACTTGGTTATATAATACGCAATAGTGGTCATAATTGCAATATATAGTACGTCATATATTCATTTTTTTTGACGCAGATGTTCGGACCCTACGCTTTAACATTAATTGTTTCAAGGCATCAGCATTGACCAGGATGGTCCCAGCAATGATAGTGAATACACCGAGGATCGTAACCCAATTCACGGCTTCATGATAAAAGAAAAAGCCAACCCCTACGGCAATCGGTGGAGAGATATAGAGCCAGGTAGAGGGAAACACAGGATTTGTCTTAGCGACGAGCCAGTAGAACAACGAATGACCGACCATCGAGCCGATTACGATTAGATAGAGCAGTGAACCTGCGATTTCGTAAGAGAGCAGAAACTCAGGATGTACATTTTCGGTGGCTAAGGAAAGAATGAATAACAGCACTCCACCATACATCATTTGGGCTGCATTTAGTGCGATTGGAGAGACCTCAGGCATACTGTTGATTACTTTTTTAGAATAAATCGCACCTACTGCGTAACAGCATTCCCCAATGAGGACAGCTGCGCAGCCGATGAGCCATAACGGTGAAATATCTACGACAAGATTAGGAAGAACGAGCAGCAGTACGCCGGTCAACCCGATGATACAACCATATAGGGAGATGGCAGGTGCTTTTTGACGAAGAATAGAAGTTTGGAGCAACAGAATCATAATCGGACCTGTGGCAGAGAGTACAGCTGCTAACCCGGAAGATACATATTGTTCAGCCCAGTAGAGACCTGCAAAGGTGCCAAAGGTTAACGCAGATCCGGTGAAGAGCATTTCTTTACGCAGGAGCAGGGAGAAGCTAGCTTTTCGTTTCCAGACCATCCATAGAAATAGAACAGCGCCTGCAACAAAAAATCGCAAGCCTGCTGAAAAGAAGGGCGGCGCACCGGCATCCACACCGATTTTGATAGCTAGAAAGGTCGTGCCGAAGATCAGACATACAAGTGCATAAGCGAATAAGATCATTTTGAAAGTCCCCTTTAGTGTGTGTATATAACGATCCTTGAACCAGTTCGTTAATCATATAGGGGAGAACACAGAACAGATGATGTTGAATAGAACAGATGACTTCGAAAATCGTGTACAATACTGTAAATAGGAGTTGTTCGGAGAGGAGTTGCAGTGAGGTGAAAAAGTCAGCGAGCGTGGAGAATAATCATCCCTTGTTTCGGCAGGTATATGAATTTCTAGTGAATCGCATGGAGCGAGGGGAGTGGGGGGCACATGATAAGCTTCCTTCTATACGGCTGCTGGCGGAGGAATTACAGGTACATCGACTGACAGTATTCAAAGCGTATAGAATGCTGACAGAGGATGGAAAAGTTTATGTAAAAGATAAATCAGGTTATTACGTATCGCCTGTTAGCTTGGTTCCTATTGTAGAAAAAGGAGCAGCAGTGACTGCCTATGCGCTCACTAATCCTCTTTCGGATATACAGAGAATGCCTGCTAAGTATCAGTTCTCACAGGCGCTGATTGATCCAGGTCTTTTGCCAAATCTTTTTCTATCCGACTATGTCAAAAAAGTGTTCGATTTATATCCCAAGGTCATGGGGACGTACTCTTCGGTTCAGGGAGATGAGGAGTTACGGGAGACGCTAAGTCGTCATTTTCGGAAGAAGCATTGGCTACAGTTATCTTCGGAAGAGCTGCTTATTACTTCAGGTGCGCAGCAGGCGATCAATCTGATTGCGCGAATTGTGCTCGGGCCTATGGACACGGTGCTTGTGGAGCGACCAACCTACAGTGTGGCCATGGATATTTTTCGCCGGGAGGGGGCAAGGCTGGTTCCGGTGGAGATCACTCCGATGGGCTACGACTTGGAGGAAGTTGAAGCGCTGATGAAAAAGCATAGACCGCGCATGTTCTATATCAATCCGACTCATCATAACCCAACTGGATATACGGTGCCAGCGCAGCAACGTAAACTGTTGGTCGAGCTTGCCGAGCGTTATCGCTGTTTGTTAGTCGAAGATGATCCGTTCCGCGATATGTATTTTGAAGAGGAGCCCCCGCCGCCCTTTTTTGCTTACGATACCGAAGGTTGGGTGATCTATATTAGCAGCTTCAGTAAATATGTAGCCCCAGGCTTACGGATCTGTGCGGTGGCTTGTCGCTATCCGTTTATGGAGCGCTTGATCACGGCCAAATCACTCGCGGACAATGGTACTCCGCTGCTTAACCAGAAGATATTCCTACATTACTACACGTCATCACGTTTGCAACAGCATCTCGGTAAGCTACGCATTGCACTTCAGGTGCATAAGGAGATTGTAGAGGAGGAGCTGGCTGGGACTGGGTGGGAGTGGACGCCTCCGCAAGGGGGCTTGAATTTATGGGTGAAGCTGCCGGACCATCTTTCGGCGGATCGACTGTTTGTCTCAAGTATGGCCCAGTCTATTGCTTTTGTGCCAGGAGAGTTGTTTGATCCGCTTGGTGAGATGAGGTCGAGGATTCGAATAAGTTACTCCTTTGCAAGCGAAGGGGTGCTACGTGAGGGGATTCAGCGGATGATTGCAATTGCGCGGGGGTTATGAGTAGGTACAGTAGACATGAGGAACTAATGAAGACTATTTAGGATGGAATAGATTAGACTTGTATAACTTGTTTGGAAATTGTTGTAACACTTTCTTCTTCTGTTCCGTCTGTAGAGTAAAGAAGGAGGTTATTATGATGGTTAAGGCTAAGTTACGCAGTCCACTTATGATGTTCCTAAGTATAACGTTAATATTTATGGCCTTGCTGACGGTGCGTCCCTCCGTTACTTATGCGTGTTCCTGTGTTGTACCTGCGGAGCCACTTGAGGCGCTGGAGTCAAGTTCAGCCGTCTTTACTGGGAAAGTAGTGGACAAAAAGGAGCCAAAGGGGACTATAATCTCATCTGCGGATTCAGTAAAAGTAACCTTTGAAGTCGATTCCAGCTGGAAAGGGGTTAAGGGGAATAAAGTTACCTTGAGTACTGCTTTATCGTCTGCCAGCTGTGGGTTTGAATTCGTGGAAGGGGAAAGTTATATCGTCTATGCGTATGCTAATGACGAAGATGACTCTGGTAAATTAGAGGCCAGTTTATGCAGCCGAACGAAGCTGCTTGCCTCGGCATCAGAGGATCTGAAGGAGCTTGGACCTAGTATATCGGCAGGTACTCCTACAGCTTCTCCGGAGGTAACATCAAATGATTCGCCGAAATCCGAAACTGGGAATAATGGGGCGACTGAAGTTGAGGGGAAACCAGCTGCGGAGAGTGACTCTTTTCCACTTGTGAATGTAGGGATCAGTGGAGTCATTATCGTTTTGATAGCGATAGCTGGCGCTGTACTCTACCGTCGTAGAGATGGTGGAACGCGTAAGAAATAACGCTTTAACTGTAGGTTCACGTTATGTCGTGATGAAATAAGCGGTCGCCCGGGAGTTGTTCGGGCGACCGCTTATTTGTTTGAGCTGACCTTAAGTAGGTGGTGGGCGGTGTGGGTACTGGTGCTTAAGTATAGCTCGGGTCATCAAAACTCGAAGTAAGTGAAATCCTTCTTAAAATTGTCGTGGTTTACTCGATATTATCGATAATTAGGGAAAATCTCCCTGATTTAATCGTATTTTACTCTATATGATCGATAATTGGGGAATTCCTCCCTGAAATTCTGCGGAAATGCCCTATTTTTCCTATAATCGACTAATTATTAGGGAGAATTTCCGCAAAAAGTTTAATTTGCGCTTATAAAGTTCGAATTTGGGGGAGAATTTCCTTAATTATGAGTTCAAGGAGAGCAGAATTTTGTGAAATACGGTGAACATTAGATGTTGTAAGGTGAGACAAAGTAAATTTAGCTAATGTAAGTTGAAATCAGTTAAAGTTCGCTGCTGTAAGATGAATTCATGCTACAGGCTTACGTCACACCCAGCCAAACAACCGAGCAAGCTGAGCGACAGCAAAGGTTACTCCAATGGCGATGCCGAGTGGGATGACAGCTGAGAGTACAGCCCACTTCATACTTTTCGTTTCCTTGTAGATGTTCACGAGTGTAGTGCCGCAAGGATAGTGGAGCAGGGAGAACAACATCATGTTAAGTGCGGTCAGCCAAGTCCAGCCATGTGATAAAAAGACATCTTTGATGCTGCCCAAGCTATCGATATCGACCATAGCACCTGAGGACATATAGCCCATAAGCAGAATGGGCAGTACGATTTCATTCGCAGGAAGTCCTAGAATAAAGGCCATGATGATAAAGCCATCCATGCCGAGCATGTGTGCAAAAGGATCGAAGAATGCAGCCATATGATTCAGAACAGAATCTCCACCAACAAACAGGTTGCCAAGAATCCAAGTGATAATACCGGCAGGGGCAGCAACGACGATGGCACGAGTAAGTACGTTAAGGGACTTATCTTTAGAGGAAATAAGTATGGTTTTCCAAATTTGTGGACGACGATAGGGCGGGAGCTCTAGTGTATAATGCGTTGGAACACCGCGTAGCGCAGTTTTGGACATGACCCAGGAAACCGTCAGAGTAACGATGATGCCGATCAGCACCATCCCCATAAGTACGGAGGCGGTGGTGAGGGTACGGAGTGCGCCTGTCGTAGCCGCTCCTGCCATGAATAAGGAAGATAATAGAATCAATGTCGGCCAGCGGCCGTTACATGGAACGAAATTGTTGGTCAAAATCGCGAGCATCCGTTCACGCGGCGATTCGATGATTCGTGTGGAGAGGATCGCGGCGGCATTACAGCCGAAACCCATAGACATGGTCAAAGCTTGCTTGCCGTGACCACCTGATTTTTTGAACAACCGATCCATGTTAAAAGCAACCCTCGGCAGATATCCGAAATTCTCAAGCAGCGCAAACACTGGAAAAAATATCATCATTGGTGGCAGCATGACGCTGATGACCCAAGAGGTTCCTCGATATAATCCCAGAACAAGTACACCGTGTAGCCAAGCGGGGGCATGGATCGCCTCAAATCCGGCAGTGAGATAGCCTTCGATGAAGCCGAAGAAGGAAGCAAGCCAGCTTGAAGGATAGTTGGCGCCGGCAATCGTAATCCAGAACACGATACCGAGGATGGCGAGCATAATGGGGAATCCCCATATTTTTGAAGTTACGATATTATCTAGCTTATAAGTGCTGTTCAGCTTCTTCTTATCCCTATAGGTGACTGCATCCCCGCAGATGCCTGCGGATACGCCATAGATACCACTGACAATCTCATCCCGTATCGCTCCGCCGTCAGCGAGCTTTTTCGCGGTGGACAGCAAGGAATCTAGAGGATCTAATCCCTTAGTGATATGCGGTGACTCCATGACCGATGACCTCCTTTGCTTCAGGTAATTCTTTATTCTTCATATTCTCTTTAAGTGAGGTAAGAAGGCTGTCATCACCATCTAACAGGCGCAATGCAATCCAGCGGGCCGGGTATTTGCTGCCAATGGTTTGTTCTACCAGCGGTGTAAGCTCTGCAATTCCTCGTTCAATCTCCTCGTTGTACGTAATACGCAGTGGCTGTGCAGTGAATGCGCCTGTAGCCACTCGCTCCACCTGATCCAATAACGCCTCAATACCGATTTTATTGCGAGCCGATATCGCTACAACAGGCACGCCGAGACGTTTGGAAATACGTTTTAGATTGATGTCGATACCGAGTTTACGGGCTTCATCGATGAGGTTGATGCAGACTACAGCCCGCCCGGTAATCTCCAGCACTTGTAAGGCAAGGTTGAGATTTCGTTCTAGCGAGGTAGCGTCAAGAACAACTAGTGTCACATCGGGCTGTTCAAAAATAATATAATCTCTAGCCGCTTCTTCATCAGCAGAATTCGAGTACAGCGAATACGTACCAGGAAGATCTACTGCGAGGTACGTATGGTCCTTATGCTTAAACTCGCCTTCAGCAGTAATGACGGTTTTACCTGCCCAGTTTCCTGTATGCTGGCGCATGCCGGTCAGCAGATTGAAAAGCGTGCTTTTGCCAGTGTTAGGATTGCCTGCAAAAGCGACTGTGAAATGACTCATGCTTCTACACCTCCGATGACTTCTCCAAATATTAAAGAGCTTTCTTCTCTACGTAATGCAATGGTCGTGTTGCTTACCCGAAAAGCTATAGGATCTCCTAAGGGACTACGCCGTAACACCTCAACGGCATTACCGACTACAA